>JBBSEV010000040.1:0-41418 GCA_038239385.1 Chitinophagales bacterium | reverse complement strand
ATTTCCACCACCAAAAAATCTTCCGCCACCACCGCCGCCACTTCTGTTTGGAGGCAAAATAGTTTTACTGGTATAATCTCCCGTTAGTTGAATAGAAATATTTTTAGGTAATTTAAAAGTATTGTTGAGTTTTCCAAACCAGCTTACTTTTTGATTGTTTAGATCACTTTCAAGATTGTTTCCGTTTATTGTTGAATTATAAATATTCACATTGGAAGTTAAGTTCCACCAGTCAGCAATTTTATTGGAAGCTGTTACTTCAAGCCCATATGCGCTTGAACTATTTGCATTGGCGAATGATGTAATAAAAATTGAATCGTTCTTTGCTATATTGGGATTTCTATCTCTATATTGAAAACGTGTGATCAGGTTATTTGTTTGGCGATAATAAGCTGTTGTTATAATATTATTTCCATTTTTAAAATTTACATCGTACGACAATTCAAACAGGTTGGTGAATTCAGGCACAAGATCAGGATTGCCACGGCTTATGTTAAGTGAATCAGAATAATCATAATACGGGATCAATTGAAAGAAATTGGGCCGGTTAATTTTACGTGAATAATTTAGCTGCAGATTCTGCTTGTCATTAAGTTTTTGTGTTAAGAATACACTTGGAAAAAAACTAAAAGGGTATGAATTTTTAAATACCTTATTTGAATCAATAAGCATTCCTGAGTATTTAGAACTTTCAATACGGCCACCTAACTGGTAAGTAAAATTATTTAGTTTCTGGGAGAACGTTGCATAAGCAGCATACACCTGGTCTTTGAATTCGTATTTGCTGTCAATGCCCGGTATCGATTCATATTTACCCGCTAATGGATTGTAAAAAAAGTTTTGATTAGAACTGCTGTAATTTCTTACAGATCCTCTAAGGCCTCCTTCCAGCTTGGTTTTATCTGTAATAGGATCAGAATAATCTGTTTGTGCTGTAAAATATTTTGTTGTGCCGGCGCCGGTAATTTTTTGTTGAAGTAGCGGAGTTTTGACGGAGTTATCGTTATTAAAATACTGAGTGGAAAAATCACTGTGATTTGCGTTTTTACTGTAGTTATAATTTACATCTGCAGTAATATCTTTATTAGGCTTCGCAAAATTATGCTTGTAGCTAAATGTGCTTCCGTAATTATTAAATGTAAAGCCTCCATTTGTATTTCTTATCCCTCTGTCGTTGTTAGAGTAGGTTATATAATTACTATCTCTTCTTATATCGAGAAGATCAATATTATTAAACTTTCCACTTGCAATTACTCCTGCAATAGTTATGGTATTACGGTTGTCAGGAAAATAATCAAAGCCTGCTCGTCCAAATGCGAAATGCCCGGTATTTTCCGGTTTGTCTTTTTGGAAAAGTGTGGCAGTAATACCATTAATATAATCAACACGCTTTGTGCTTTGTGTGCTTATAGACTTACGCTGATTATACATGGTATTTGCAAAGAAATTAATCTTGCCTTGTTTAATATTTACATCTGCTCCCAGGCCAAACCGAAACCGCGAATCAAAATTTGCTCTTAGATTTCCATTGTAGCCGGCTTTCCTGTTTTTCTTAAGAACAATATTTAAAATGCCCGAACCGCCTCCCGATGCATCAAACTTAGCTGAAGGGTTGGTAATAATTTCAACACTTTCGATTTCGTCTGCCGGTATTTGTTCAAGCGTTAAAGTGGTAGGCCTGCCATCTATAAATATTTGAGGAGTAGCATTGCGAAGCGTTACATTCCCATCAATATCTACATTCACTGATGGCACGTTTTTCATCACATCTACAGCGGTACCGCCGACACTCGTCAGGCTTTTGTCTACATTAAAAACTTTACGGTCGATATTCATTTGCAACATGCTTTTATCAGCAGTTACTATTACCCCCTCAAGTTGCTTGGCATCAGGAAGCATTTTAATATTTCCAAGATCTTTATCTACTGCACTCAGCATCTGGCTCATATCTCCACCATTCATTTTAAGATTGAACGCAACTTTTTCATCATAGGGCTTGTAACCAACTGCAGTTATTGAAATCTGGTAGCTGGCAATTACCGGCAACTTATCAATACTAAATTCCCCTTTCTTATTTGTAAGCATGGCAGCCACAACGTAATCCCTGCGTTTTTTGGTAGCAGTATCCATTTTATTTTGAGTAAGTTGTATAGAAACCGCTTCAAGAGGCTTACCCGTATTTCCATCTAACACTTTTCCATAAAAATGGCCAAGGTTCATACTTTGGCCTCCACGGCTCCCTCCCGCAGGAAATTGTGCCAACAAAGTTCCTGTAATACAAAAGGCAAAAAGAACCAGGTAAATTTTTTTCATCGTAAAAGTCTTGAGATGGTTATTTGTATTGATGTTGATTATTAAGACCGAATCGATTTATAAAAATGCAAATGAAAGACGGAATTTCTAACTAATTTTTTGATTATACATAAACGGTATTGCATTAGACGATAACTTTTTTTAAAACCTGCTTTAATTTTATCTTTTTTTAAAAATCCAATTTCGTTATTGATGGATAACCATTATATATGCCGAAAATAATGATTGCCAACATTTGTTTGGGACTTGCCTTTAGGACGGCTGTCATAGGGGTTTTGAAACAAGTTGAAACAAAATGGTTTGTATTTAGTTTGATTTTTTAATTATTTTTGCGGCAATAAAATGGTGGTTGTAGCTCAGTTGGTTAGAGCATCAGATTGTGATTCTGAGGGTCGTGGGTTCGAGCCCCATCATCCACCCTTGCTAAACTTCCCCGCGATAATGTGGGGATTTTTTTTTGCATGTCAGGATGATTGTTTGTGTTCATGAATTCATTACAGTAATTATTTTAATTGTTTGGCAATTATTCTTACATAAAAACCCCAAAATTTCTTTTAAAATCCTTTTACAATTTTTAGTTTTAGGAAAATGAATATAGACAAGGAAAAACTGCGCATGTCATCAGGAAGACTTGAAGGCCTTGGTGATGGAATTTTTAGTGTCGCTATGACCATCCTGGTAATTGAGCTTAAATTACCATCTGTAAACGGGAATTCGCTTAACGATTTATTACATGCTTTATACCAAAGCAGGCTGGAACTATTTTGTTTTTTTATAAGCTTTATTATTTTGGGAATTATGTGGTTTGGCCACCGGATGGTGTTTGAATATATTTCACAAACAAACCGGTATTTTATTTTTCTTGGGGTTTTGTTTTATATGGTTGTGTGTTTAGTTCCTTTTAGTACAAGGTTTTTGGCTGCGAATACTTTGCAATGGTACGCAATACTTATGTATGGGTTAAACCTGAGTACGTGCAACCTCGCTTTATACGCACAATGGAGCTATGGTATACACAGGCCCTCACTACATGCAAGGGTGCTACCACAGGAAGTAAAAGAAGAGGCAAAAAAATTATTTTTAATTTCCCCAATATTATACTCTATTGCTATTGCGTTTTCTTTTTTCTTTCCGTTGGTAAGTATTTTTATTTACTTTATTACGCCGGTATTATATTTAATCCCTAATAAGTTAGATAAATATCTTCCATAGTTCGGTTGTTATTCCGGATTATTACTTAATCTCACAAATGTTCTTTCTCATTTATAATCCAGGCTTATTAATCTTTTAACCTGATTGAAAAGCCAAGTGCCACATACCACCTGGGAGCATATTTATTTAAACCAACACCTCCTGAAATATCGAGCATCATATTTTTTTTCAAAAGATAACTTAGTCCTCCATCCACCCGATGATCCCCTGTTGACTTTTGAATCAAAAAGCCATAGCATTCTATATAGGAGCTTAATCTTTCAGATATTGAATACCCGGTTGTAAGTGTATAAATAAATGCCGGTTCCGGCGTTTCCCCGTTCCATTCAGCTCCTAGATTATACCCGAGAGATATTTTTTGAGAAAGCGTATGTTGCATAGAAAGCCTGAATGATGGCGCATACCAGGTAGCCTTAAAATTTTTTGATGCAAGGGAAGGAATGCTTAGATGACCCAAAAATGAAAGCATGGGGAGAATTCCTTTTTCTTCTGCAAGCCTAACTTTAAATCCTACTGTAACAGGAGTAATCCCTGAATACTTTGTACTTTGAGTATGTGATGTTACATATTCTGGTATTAGCCTAAGTTCAAAGTTTTCGTTTATACCGTATTTCACTAATATAGTTGGATATGTGTACAATTTGTTTTCTCCATCTATTCTTTCAAACGAAACTCCTGTTTCTATTTGAAAATGTTTTTTTGGTACTGTAAATGGAGATTCAGTTTGGTCCGGCCTGTCAGTTTGGATAGAAGGCAGTTCCTGCCCAAATAACTGTAAGTTGATTATACTTTGCAAAATAAAAATTGCAAAAGATTTGATTATCAGTTTTTGAAATGAATTTTTAATAACAGATAGCTTCATAACTAATATTCTGAATTGTGTACAAGATAATAAGAATAATGTGGGAAATGATTTCTCACAATTTCAGCAATTTATAATACTGGTATTTCAATTTATATTTGCAATCTTCTTAACCTAAAAAGAATTGTTATGCCATCATTTGACCTGGTAAGTAAAGTGGATTTGCAAACACTCGACAATGCTGTGAACACTGTTGAAAAAGAAATTAAAAACCGGTTTGATTTCAAGGGAAGCCATGTAGTAATTGATCTCAATAAAAAAGAGTTTAAACTAAATATGGAAGCAGAAAGTGAAATGAAATTGAACCAGGTTATTGATGTGCTTATAAGCAGGAGTATGAAACAGGGTTTAGCTGCCGAAATATATGATCTGAAAAAGGAGCCTTTCCAAAGCGGGAAGGTGATGAAAAAGGAAATTCCTGTTCGTAATGGTATTAGCCAGGAAGATGCAAAGAAAATCGTAAAACTTATAAAGGATTCGGGATTTAAAGTTCAGGCTTCTATAATGGATGATATAATACGTATCACTGCCAAAAAAATTGACGATCTCCAGGGAGTTATCCAGGCATCAAAGGGCTGGGATCTTGGGCTGGCACTGCAATACATCAATATGAAAAATTAGAACTTTTTAGGTTTTGCTCATATTTATAAAAGCCTTACATTTGCAACCTTAAAAATGCATGGCTAAATTCCTGTCTGCCGACAGGCAGGCATGTAATAAAAATTATAATTATGAAAAAAGATCTTCACCCCTCTAATTACAGGTTCGTAGTTTTTCGGGATATGAGTAATGGCCATATGTTTTTAAGCCGCTCAACTGCAGCCTCAAGAGAAACGGTTCAATGGGAAGATGGTAAAGAGTACCCGGTGATAAAGCTGGAAATATCAAATACATCTCATCCTTTCTATACAGGTAAAAATATGCTGGTTGATACTGCCGGTCGTATTGATAAATTTAAAAGGCGTTACGAAAAAAGAGATAAGTAATTGTTTATATTCTTTTAATAATTCCCCCTTCAATGGGGGATTTTTATTTTCCGCCTGTTCATAAATAAGTAGTTTAGCGAATGGATATTTTACTGGACGATATTCCTTATAATAATTCTTTGTATCCTTTTACTGCCACCAGGTCTTTGGTACATATAAGAATAGGTATTCTCACGATTTATGAAAAATGGCAATTAGCTTTCCCGGGAAAAATTATTCTGAGCTCTCAGTTACCTGATAATATTTATGAAGAGTCTTATTTAAAAATTCCAGCTAATTTAATTCCATCTGCAAATTTCCTGGAGCGGATTCAATCTGAAAATAATAAAGAATTGACTACAGATGATTGCAAAGTGCTCAGGCATCCGTGGGAGATTTTTGAATATAATGACTGGGCAATAAGGGAAGATTTTGAAATGATAACATCAGGAAAGGACTCCGAAGAAATAAGTCCGGGAAATAAGATTGTAAGCATTGAAAATATTTTTGTAGAGCCGGGAGCAGAAATTAATTTTTCCATTTTGAATGCACAGGCGGGGCCCATATATATTGGGAGGAACGCTGAAATACTTGAAGGTTGCATGATCCGCGGGCCCTTCGCTTTAGGAGAGGGAAGTAAACTCAAAATGGGAACAAAAATTTATGGAGCAACTACTATTGGGCCAGGCTGTATTGGTGGTGGGGAAATAAAAAACTCTATTTTAATGGGCTACAGTAATAAATCCCACGATGGTTATCTTGGTGATTCGGTAATAGGCGAGTGGTGTAATCTTGGAGCCGGCACAAGTAATTCTAATTTAAAAAATACAGCGGGCATTGTAAAAGTGTGGAGTAATGAAGATAATTGTTTTGTAAATTCAGGAACCAGGTGTGGATTATTGATGGGAGATTATAGCCGTTGCGCTATCAATACATCTTTTAATACCGGAACAGTTGCAGGAATAAGTTGTAACATCTTTGGAAATTCTTTTCCTCCAAAATATATTAAGGATTTTACCTGGGGTAATGATACCTATATTTTTGAGAAAGCAATTAATGATATTAATAATTGGAAAAAATTAAAAGGATTTGAAATAACCCAAACTGAAATTGATTCTTTGAAAAATTTTTATGAACTAAAACAACAAAAATGAGAAAACAAATTGCTGCTGCAAACTGGAAAATGAATTTAACCATACATCAGGCCGGTGAGTTTCTTGATGAAATTATTAAGAAGGAAATTATTATATCACCTGGATGCGAAGCCGTAATCGCTGTCCCATTTCCTTATCTTTTTTTGGCGAAAGAAAAATTAAAAAATACAAAAGGCTTTTTTGTAGCAGCACAAAATTGCTACACGCAACCCGCCGGTGCTTTTACCGGCGAAGTCAGTGCGGCAATGCTTAAGTCTATGGAAATTGATTATGTAATTATTGGCCACAGTGAGCGGAGAGAAATTTTTAGCGAGGATAATAAAATGCTTGCACAAAAAGTGGATATATGTTTAAGTAACGGGACAAAACCAATTTTTTGTTGCGGAGAACCTTTGAGTATAAGAGAAGTTGAAGGCCAAAATAATTATGTAGAAGCGCAGGTACAGGAAAGCCTTTTTCATTTGACAACCAAAATGCTCGAGAATTTTGTAATTGCTTATGAACCTATCTGGGCGATCGGAACGGGCAGAACAGCTTCTGCTGAACAGGCGCAGGAAATGCATGCTCATATCCGTAAAGTCATCGCTAAAAAATATGGTGAAGACCTTTCTAAAAGCATTTCTATTCTTTATGGGGGAAGTGTGAAAGCAAGTAATGCAAAAGAAATATTTGAAAAGGAAGATGTAGATGGCGGGCTTGTTGGAGGTGCGTCGCTCATTGCAAAAGATTTTGGAGAAATAATAACGAGCTTAAAAGCTATATCATGAGATTGTAATAATTTCAAGACACCTGTTTAATTAACAGTATCAATTTTTATACTTATCAAATCTCATTTTACTTTGTATTTCAAATTCTAAAAAATATAAAGTATGAAAAAAATTATCATTGCAGTATTTCTTATGGCAGCTAGTGTCGGAATGGCCGGCGCACAAACAAAAGAAAAAAATAAGGTAACAAAAGCGTCATCGGCGGTAACGGCAACAACTACCAAAGTAACTACCACCAAGGGTACCCCGGCTGCAGTAGGTATTCAAAAAAGCACTACAAAGTCAACATTGAAAAAAGATGGTACACCGGACATGAGACTCAAAGAAAATAAAGTAGTTGCTAAAAAGACAACGGTTATTGGACCTGTAAAAAAAGATGGCACTCCTGATATGCGGTATACTAAAAACAAGGTTGTAAAAAAATAATTACGAATCATTTTAAATGAAGGCATTTTACATTAGTAAAGTGCTTTTTAATTTGCATCACTTTTAGATATTACTTCTTCTTCAGCTACTTCGTTTGTGGAATTTAAAACGACAGGTTTAAAAACATTTAATTTGTCAAGGTAAATAATTGTTTTATCACCGGTATCCGCTCTTTCATACATTGGTTCAAACTTAGCTCCATAGTGAATTTCACCAAACACATAAGAAGTCCTTGCAACAACAGTATTTGAAAACATATCATCAAAGGCTTTTATAAAAACCAATATTTCACCTTTCGTATTTTCAAAATCATTTTTTGAGAAATGATACAGAGGGCTTTTTTCGGTGATAGGATGCACCAATGTCCAGCTTAAAGTAAGTGCATTAACAGTACTAAATTCAAGTTCCAGTTGATAGAACCTGTTCATACTAACGCCATTCTCTTCAATTGTCATTCCTAGTGTTATATTAGCCGTTGCATCCACGAGATTGGTATTTTTAAATGGGGCAAGTCTAAGCATTAATGCATTAATATCTTTATATGGCGATATTAATGCGTTGTGACTAAAGCGCAAATAAGCTACCGGTTTTGCAAATCTTCCAAATAAAAGGCCTGTAGCCAGGGCGAAACTTAATAGTCCTATAAGAGCTTCAAAGGCAGCTATAGAACTCGATAAAAATCCAATAGGGCTTATACGCCCATACCCTACTGTAGTAAAGGTTTGCGTACTGAAAAAAAAGGATTCTGCAAAATTAGTAAGTTCAGATGGAGATGGAATTTCTCCAAGGGTATCTACGCCTATAATAAAATATAAAGTAGCAAAAACCAGGTTAATGCATAAATAAAAGAGTAAAATAATTGTAAAAAATTTCCAGCGTGGTATTATGAGCATTGTGTGATACCAGCTTATACTTTCGAGAAACCCAAGCCCTCTTTTTTCAATATTAGCTCTCCCATCTTTGTTTAAAAATCTTCCTCCATAGCTTGAGGGATTGTTGCCAAAACCAGTATTTATTTCGGCCTTAAGTTTTGTATTTATTTTACGGATTTTTGCCATAGCTTTTATTGAACCAATTTCGAAAGCCTTTTTTTAAGAAATTATGCCGTAAAAATATAAAAGAAAATTACCGTTCCTCATTTTTGTTTTTCGATTTGATTTAAATATAATTTGAATGTATAGTTAGTTTAGTGATTCAGATGCCTTATTAATAAAATCAGTATTTGATTAAAAAATAAAATTTTTGATAACCGACTTATCATTTATTTTCAGCTTGTTCTTATAGATGGTTGGTTTAATTAATCCAGATGAAGCTAAAGTACGCATTGTTGCATAACACGGGCTGGAAGGTTCTTACAATGATTTTTACGTTTGTAAGTAATATTCTTATAGCAAGATTATTAGGCGTAAAAGCTAGTGGTGATTTTTTTTATTCACTCGCTGTTTTCATCTTAATAAGTACCATCTTACGTTTTGGTTTAGAAAACGGCATAGTTTATTATACTTCTAAGTTCCCTGAACTTACAGGGCGGGTTGCACGATTCATTATTTTCATTTCACTCTTACAGGTAATAATTGGTTGGTTTATTTTAAAATATTTTATAAAAGAAGCTAGCTCTTACACATTAGCGTGGTGCATAATTTATGTAGCAGGAAATACATTGATGTATTATGTTACTGCTTTTTACCAGGCAAAGCTTATGTATGTTAGCATAAATGTAATTGGGTTTCTTTTTAATTTTTTTCAAACCTTTTTTTTCTTAATAATTTATTTCTCTAAAAATAATGACTGGCTAAATGGATGGGCTGCAAATTTAAATGATGCCATACTTATGATAATGAGCTGCTTTTTGTTTTTGCAAATTATATTGCTTGCCAGCTATTTTTATTTTACTAATAAAGAAAGTTTTAAAACTCTTCAAACAAATGTAAGGTTCCCGGCTATAGTTAAATATTCGGCCTTTAATTTTTGCGGAACCGTACTTATGTTTCTTGTGCTGAGGGCAGACTTTTACTTTGTAGAAAAATTCTGTGATAAAATATCGCTGGGAAATTATTTGCAGGTAGCAAGAATCGGGCAGATGTTACTGATCGTACCGACATTATTTGGAGGAGTAATATTTCCATTTACAGTGCATTCAAAAGAAAATATAGCTGGTAAGATTTCTTTCTTTTGCAGGATGCTAACTCTCTTGTTCCTGGTAGCATTGGTTATCCTTTTATTATCTGGCAATTACATTTTTGTATGGATGTTGGGAGATGGCTTTCATCTTATATTTCCCGGAATTTTAGGAACGTTCACCGGCGTTTATTGCCTCACACTCAGTATTATTTTTATTTCTTATTTTGAAGGAAAAAACAGTCAGAAAATAATTTTAATTTCTAATCTGGTTACATTATTAATCCTTGTGTCAGGTGATTATTTGCTTGTTCCTGTTTTTGGCTATATCGCCGCAGCAATAATTTTTTCGGTTTCGAATCTGATTGGGATGCTGATTCTACTTTATTATTTTATGAAAAAAACTTCTGCCTCAATTAAAGATATTTTTATTTTTAAAGCCGCAGATATATTACTACTTAGGAGCTTTCGCTAGAAGAAATATTTTTTATTAATAATTTTTTTCTTAGCCATTTATTAACCGGATGTTCAAATGTTTTATATATCAATACCGAAATAATATTTAGGAAAATAAAAAGAAGCAGGGGATTCTGGCTAATAGAATTATAAAAGAATAGCGCAAAGAAGCCCACATGCACCAGGTAAAAAATATAAGAACTTTTTCCAAACAATATCATAAATGCCGAGGAAAGAATTTTTGTAATGAAATTTACTTCAGTCAATAAACCCCAGAATAATAATGAAATGCCGGCAACTGGTAACACCAGGTTGTTTATGATAATACCACCCAGTGTGTAATCGCCATAATGCTCATTAGTATGAAGCAGGGATAACCCAATTATACAAAAAAATATTATTACTATTCCCGAAAGTGTGAATTTTAAAGAATTTGTTTTTTCTAAATTCTTTTTTTTGAAAGTCAATGCCAAAGCAATACCTGTGAAAAACTCAATACATCTGCCGAAGAAAGTAAAGTTGAATAAAAAATGGAAATCATTCAATAACCCATGAAAGGGATGACGGATAAAATATAAAGTAAGTAATACGCCGGTCACAATTAGAATTGCAGGTATGAGAAATAGGTTAAATATTTTTTTTCTAACCAAAAGAAAAATAACGGGACAGGACAAATAAAAACATTCTTCTACCGTGAGTGACCAGCTTTGAGGAACTGGCGCATTAACGAGGTTGTCAAAAAAACCCCTTATAAATGTTGCACTTCCGATAAAATAAACCCAGCCGCCATAGAATGAATTCGTATAAACATGCCTGGAAAGGAACCATAAAAAATTTATAACCAATACTAAAAAAAATACAGGGTATATTCTTGCAAACCGCTTCACCATGTAATTGTAAAATGCAGTACCCGAATTTATAGAGCTGTCGTAATACCTGAGTGTAATAAGCAGCCCGCTGAGTACAAAAAAAATAGTAACACCAATATGAAATTCAGCGAAGAAATTATGAATGTATTTCCCGAAATATTTTACTGAAAAAAAATTGAAGTGATGTATAAATACAAACCATGCTGCAATAGCCCTTATGCCGGTAAGTGAAGGGTAGTAGCTTTTTCCTTCCTCAATCATAAATTATTTATATCGGATTCTTTTGCTGCACATAAGCCCGTATCCATCTATGCAGTGGTCGCATTCTGTAGGTAATTCACCTTTTCTATGTGTCTTTCTAAATGCCTCTGCCTGGGATGAGCGATAAATTTGAAGAACATCATCCTTAAGAACATTACCAAAAATAACAGGCTTTGAAATCTTGTAACTTCCAAAATATTCAAAGGGAGTTGACACAGCGAGATAATCACATGGTGCTACATCACCATTACTATTAATAAATAAAACCTCAGGTTGTGTACAGCCACTTACTTTAGGTTTAAGTTTTGGCAGCCATATCTGTTGGTTATTCTTCTTTACATTTACTATTGCTTCATCAAAAAGTTGTTGTGCCCGTTCATTTCCTTGTTCAGTATATAAATACATTTCTTTATGCAACCCGGTAAAAGACATCAGGTTGTTTAGATAGATCGTTTTAACACCAAGAGAGTTTACAAAATTTACATATTCAGGTAACTCCTCAATATTATTTTTATGTGCAACAAAAGTGACCGCCACAAGATCTATCATCCCATGCTTCTTTAATTCTTCTATTGCATTAATAATTTTGCTATGATCAACGCCCGTCTTAAAAGCCTCAACTGTGGCCTTGTGCAGGCCATCAAGGGAAATATTGATTTCAGTAATTGGAAGCTTTTTTAATTTTTCAATGACACCTTCTGTCATTAACATTGAGTTTGAAAGAAATGGAAATTTTATTTTTGGATTTATTCTAAGCACGGCCTCCATCATTTCAAACAGGTGCTTATTCATCAGGGCTTCGAAAGAAGAAAAGCCAAAATATTCAGCTTTTTTAATTACATGTTCGATACGGTTTAATATCTGGTAAAACATGTCGGGTTTCATGATATTTTTTTTCCCGTCAACTACTTCTTTTCCAAAGTTGTTAATAAAGCAATGAGTACAGGGAAGATTGCATGCGGCTACCGTTTGCAGAACAATAGTTGTGGGATAATCGAGAACGTAATGTTTATAACCGCTTTGTAAGCGTTTTACAAATTGATTCGGATCAGTATTTAAAACTTTGTATAACAAATATTCTGCCTTCATAGTATTGTTTAGTTCTATTTGCAAAGATACCGTTTCTATAACGAAGAACAGGTTGCCGGCAGTATGATGATAAGCACGTAAAGCTTAACTGAATCAGGTTCGCTTAATAAAGACTATGCTTCTTTATCCTAAAAATCATAAGCGTTCTGCAATTTATTATGATATTTGTTTTATGTGCGGAATTGCAGGTATTATATCTTCAAATAGCTCGTTAGTTGATAAAAGGGTTATAGAAAAAATGATGCAAAGCCTGTCTCATCGCGGGCCTGATGGAAGTGGACATTGGATAAGCCCTGCAAATGTTGCCGGGTTTGGACACACACGTTTATCAATTTTGGATTTAACCGAAAATGGAAAGCAGCCTATGCATTTCATGGGGCGTTATACAATTATTTATAACGGGGAGATTTACAATTTCACAGAGCTAAAAAAAGAGTTGACAAAAAAAGGTTTTTCTTTCGAAAGTAAAACGGATACTGAAATTATTCTCATCATGTATCATTGTTATAAAGAGCATTGTGTCAATTATTTTGATGGCATGTTCGCATTTGCAATATGGGATGAGGAAGAGCAAATTTTATTTGCTGCCCGTGATCGCTTTGGCGAGAAGCCATTTTTTTATTCTTTTAATGATCAGGACCATACTTTATATTTTGCTTCTGAGATAAAGGCTTTGTGGGCTGCAGGGTTGCCAAAAAATATGGATGATAGCATGTTGCTTAATTTTATTACGCTTGGATTCACACAAAATCCTCTCAATGCCTTTGCTACTTTTTATTCCAATATTAAAAAATTACCTGCGGCACATTTTTTAAAATATAATTTTCAAATAAAGCAATTTGACATAGTAAGATACTGGGCAATTGATAAAAGCAAAAAAATTGCAGATCTAAAAATGGAAGAATGCATAGAGCAGTTTTCAGAATTATTTAATTCATCAGTAAAAAAAAGATTGCGAAGCGATGTATCTATTGGAACTAGTTTGAGTGGCGGCCTCGACAGTTCTTCAATTGTAGGGACCATTCTTAAATATTTTACTAATGATTTACCGGGTTACAATTTAGAAGACCTTAAAACATTTTCTGCAGTATTTAAAGGTTTTGAAAATGATGAATCAAAATATATTAATCTTCTTTCACAAAAATTACATTTTAAAAATTACCAGGTGTCGCCTGGTATTGATGAACTGTTGAATTCATTCGAAGATATTTGTTATTACCAGGAAGAACCTTTTCAGAGTTCAGCAATGATGGCTCAATATAAAGTGTTTGAAATGGCCCGTGATCATGATGTGAAAGTATTATTGGATGGACAGGGATCGGATGAAATTCTTGCCGGATATACAAAATATTATCATTGGTATTGGCAGGAATTGTTGGTAACGAAAGGAATTAGAAGTTCAGCAATAGAAAGAAAAAGTATCAGTGATCCGGGCGCCAGCAGGGGATGGAATTATAAAAATTACCTGGCAGCTTTCCTTCCTAAACTAGCGGGTAAAATGCTTACCAAAAGAGTATCTGCAAAGCAGAAAAATCATCCATTTATAAATAAAGATTATCTGCAAAGTAATTTTGATCAAACTTTTTTATTCAAGCCGGTTGTAAGAAAATTGAATGATATCCTTCACTTCAATACATTTCAAATGGGCCTTGAAGAATTGCTGCGATATGCTGACAGGAATTCTATGGCTCATGGAATTGAAGTCCGCTTACCTTTCTTAAATCATCAATTGGTAGAATTTATTTTCTCTTTGCCCACGCATTTTAAAATTCAAAAAGGCTTTACCAAGATTATATTGCGTAAGAGTATGGAATCCATTCTGCCAGCTGAAATTGCCTGGAGAAAAGATAAGATTGGTTTTGAAACTCCACAAAAATTGTGGATGCATAATCCTTTGATCCAGGAACGAATTCATGAAGCAAAGAAAAAACTGGTCGCTAAAAATATATTAAATCCAAACGTTTTATCTGCTGCCATTCAACCTAAGGATGCTTTGGAAGAAGGTAATTTTGACTGGAGGTATTTAATGGCCGCAACATATTCCTGAATGTTTTTTTTAAACAGAAAGCATGCTTGTTTTTCATTTCGCATTCTTTTTCATATTAACCACTATAGGATATCCCTAACGTATTCCTTACCTCATTACATTACCTTTGCAGCGTTTTAATAAAATATTTCCGGGAATATGAAGAACATTAGAAATTTTTGCATAATTGCGCATATTGATCATGGTAAAAGCACACTCGCAGATAGATTACTTGAATTCACACATACTATCACTGACCGTGAGATGCAAGCGCAGGTTCTGGACGATATGGACCTCGAACGGGAAAAAGGAATTACAATTAAAAGCCATGCAATTCAAATAAATTATAATGCTGATGGAGTAGATTATGTGCTCAATTTAATTGATACACCCGGCCATGTTGATTTTAGTTACGAAGTGAGCCGTGCATTGGCGGCGTGTGAGGGAGCTTTGCTTTTGGTAGATGCCACACAAGGTATACAGGCACAAACGATTTCCAATTTATACCTAGCTATTGACAACGATCTTGAGATCATCCCGGTTATTAATAAAATCGATATGGATGGAGCGATGATACCTGAAGTAGAAGACCAGATGATAGAATTGATAGGATGTAAACAGGAAGATATATTACATGCAAGCGCCAAAACCGGGATCGGGATTGAAGCGATACTAACTGCCATCATTAAACGAATTCCTGCACCCGGCGGAGATTATGACGCTCCTTTACAAGCATTAATATTCGATAGTGTTTTCAATAGTTTCAGGGGCATTATTGTTTACTATCGCATCTTTAATGGAATACTTAGAAAAGGGGAGAGAATTAAATTTTCAAATACAGGTAAAGAATATGTAGCAGATGAAGTTGGGATTTTAAAGATTGGCCTTCTGCCAAAACCTGAAGTGAAAGCGGGGGATGTAGGATATATTATTACAGGAATCAAAAATGCCAAAGAAGTAAAAGTGGGCGATACTATTACTACCATTATCAACCCCAGCAACGAATCCATAAAAGGTTTTGAAGAAGTGAAGCCAATGGTATTTGCCGGAATCTTTCCCGTTAATACTGATGAATTTGAAGAGTTAAGAGATTGTATGGAAAAGCTGCAGCTCAATGATGCATCACTTACTTTTGAATTGGAAACTTCCCAGGCGTTGGGCTTTGGATTTCGTTGTGGTTTTCTTGGAATGCTTCATATGGAAATAATACAGGAGCGGCTTGAAAGAGAATTTAACCAAACAGTAATTACCACGGTACCTAACGTAAGCTTTATCGCGTACACAACAAAGGGTGAAAAAATAATTGTAAACAATCCTACCCAAATGCCTGACCCCAGCAGGATTGAAAAAATAGAAGAACCTTTTATTAAGGCCCAGATAATTACAAAGCCTGAGTATATTGGCAACATTATGACTTTGTGTATTGGCAAGCGTGGCTTACTTACTAACCAGGGATACTTAACTCCCACAAGAGTGGAACTTAGTTTTGAAATGCCACTTACTGAAATTGTCTTTGATTTTTATGACAGGCTTAAAAGTGTCACGCGTGGTTATGCTTCATTCGATTATCATCCATTTGGCTACCGTGAAAGCGATATTGTAAAGATGGATATTTTATTGAATGGTGAAAAAGTTGATGCACTTAGTTCATTGATACATCGCATACGCTCCCATGAATTTGGCAGAAAGCTTTGTGAAAAATTGAAAGACCTTGTACCCCGCCAGCAATTCCAAATTGCCATACAAGCCGCTATAGGAGCCAAGATTGTAGCCCGCGAAAATATAAGCGCCATGCGTAAAGATGTTACCGCAAAATGCTATGGCGGTGATATAAGCAGGAAGAGAAAACTTTTAGAGAAACAAAAAGAAGGTAAAAAAAGAATGAAGCAAATTGGAAATGTTGAAGTTCCGCAGGAAGCTTTTTTAGCGGTGTTGAAATTGGATGAATAGAGTTAGAAAAAAATAACTTGCCCTTTTCTATCGCTGCAGTTGGCATCCCTGCTAACAGTTTTTTATAAATTAAAGGATAATTGAAAAAAGGAAACTGCAGAACTTCTTCCTTCTTAATTCCAGTTGAATATCTTCTTTGTTGGAGCGACTATAAAAGACTATTGACGTCAATCCTATTATGTGCTGCGAACATCGTCAGGGTGGTGCCAATAACTTCCTGGGGAAAATGAATTGTTATAATATTATTCGTTATCATAGATTTTCCTATTTTGGCAAAATGTGGCGAAAAAAGATAGTTTACATAATTGTTATTATTCTGCTCTTGCACGGAGTCATTCAAACTTCATTTGCACAAACCCGTGCTGTCAGGGATAAGGACTCAATTGCCAAAGAATATATTGAGAACTATAAAGAACTGCTTACCTACAAAATGTCATTAGGCAGCAAGGAGGATGGGTTTGATATAGTGAACAAAAGCCAGTACAAAATCAGATCTAACAATAAAACGAAGTTAAACGCAGGCATT
The DNA here is from genome assembly GCA_038239385.1 of Chitinophagales bacterium. Taxonomy (GTDB): domain Bacteria; phylum Bacteroidota; class Bacteroidia; order Chitinophagales; family Chitinophagaceae; genus Ginsengibacter. The sequence goes on along the minus strand of JBBSEV010000040.1, from coordinate 24,424 downwards.
AGCTATCGCTGGCTTGCCTTCAGCCTGACCTTCGCACCAAAGGTTTTCAGCGAGAATGTTGATAACAAAATAAAAGGTGAGACGAAATCTTTCGGCTTTGGATTCAGCTCCAACTTTAATCATATTATTCAAAAAGTAAACTACTCAAGGGTAAAAGGATATTATCTTGATAATACAAATCAATTCAATCCATCCTGGAAAATGGGGGAGCCTTATATACAATTCCCTGGCCTCGTTTTTAGAAGCCTTTCCGGCCAAACTGCTTACAAATTCAATGATAATTTTTCTTTCAACGCCATCAATTCGCAAACAGAGAAGCAGTTGAAAAGTGCGGGTACCTTTTTGCCATCTTTATCCTACCAACATTATATCATCAATGATCACACGCCATTGACCGGCCAAAACAGCTCACAGAAATCAAAGACATTAGAGGTCGTCTTTTCACCTGGCTATTATTACACCTTTGTCACTACATCAAATTTGTATGCTTCCGCAGGAATCAATCCTGGCATAGGTTTGAGCAGAACAAAGCTTTTGACGAGAGAGCCGTCCGGGAATTCGAGAACTAAATATCACGGAGCTGTTTATCAATTAGAAACCACCCTGACATTTGGCTATGACTCCCGCCGCTTTTTCACGGGCATACAAATGATGACTGGTGCCCATGGATACAGCCAGTCCGATGCAAACAATGTAACTCTTCAGGAAAAAAATACAGGATCTTTTTTCATCGGCTATCGCTTCAACGCTCCGAAAAAATTGACTTCCACGATGGAGAAAGCAGAAAAACTGGCTGCCGAAAAACTCCAGGAGTTAAAACAACAAATGAAGGAGTAAGCAACCTTTTGTATAAATAATATCGCTGCATTTTGACCGGAATTGCGAGAGTGATTATGTGATGCATTTATTAAACCAACGTCTAACATCTTTAAAGTTACTATATAGGAACAGGTAAAAAATATTTTACCTGAATTGAATAAAGGTGAGATGTTTGGTGAAGAGGAAGAGTAGAAAATGTTTTGGTTACGGGCTGAGGTTCATTGGGCATCTTTGTTGTGTCACTCACTTGTACAGTTGGTTCTTCGGGGACATTGATTGACGCGGATTAACCTTATTTTAGCGTCCATCTGTGCTTATTTTACAAAAATAATTGCGAGAAAAGTTTAGTGGAATTAAATTTAGCTCGTAATGATAACCGCACAAGCAGACCTTTCGCCAATAATGGGTAATTAAGACACTATCGTAGACATGAACATTGACAGAAAAAAAATTATTGCAAAGGAAGTTATTTACTTATTCACATTAGTGCTTTGTATAGTGATCACATGGGGAGTTGTCGAATTAAGAAATAAATATTTGCACAATAAGCAAGACGAGATTGCACATAATATTACTACGAATAATTCAAAATTAGATTCTTTAAACCAACATGCACTTCCTGAAGTTCATAGAAAGCAACTTGTATTTAATTTGACAAAAATGTTTGAACAAGGAGCTACTGATGAAGAAGGAAGAAAATACATGAAAGACTTCAGGGCGAAATTTGAAGATAAAACGATATTAGAGCAAATAAAACTTTTGAGTAAATCTCAAATCCAACTTGAAAAGGATAAACAAGCTATCCAAACAAGTTTTATTGACAATAACTTATCAGACGGCTTTACGAGAATATGTGCAATTATATTGCTATCCATACTTTATCCCGTAAGATTAACTTATATACTCATTCGATGGTCATTTCGGACATTAAGAAAAAATAAATAAAGAATTGAGTTCATTCTGAATCCCTCTTGCTACCCTTAGTAATAGCTAAAGTACACCAAACCGAATTTTGCGAATCGTAACAACATTAAATAATAAAATAACGGTTGCCGTTAGTTTGCAACTCAGGGCGTTTAGAGCTACATTTTATAAGTTTTGAATACTGTTGGAATAGCGGTTTATTAATCCAAAGCTACAAAACTCAGGATAGTGACACTTTTAAGACTGTTATTAATTATGATAATAAAATTTTGTTGAAAACATTTTTTTTAAGCGGCCAGTTCAAGAAGTGCATTAAATTTTTATCTCCAAATAATGGATCTTTATTACTTTTCGTAAGAACCAAAATTAAGTAGTCGTTTTCTAAGATAGGTTCTCCACCGAGCCTTATTATTATTTTGTCAACCTTTTCTGAAATACTAACTATTGTATACGGAACTAAGCTATTAAAGGTTTGATATATCGCCACCTTGTTTTGAAGGGTGCAGTCTTCATGCGTTTTAAATAAAAATTCTAATGGTTTCCAATCTGTATTTCTCCAATAAAAAATATTTGCATCTCTGGTCATAGTTTTTTTGTTTTAAGTTAATAATTACTTATAAACAAATTTACAATGGCCTTCAACCATCGATAGCAGATTTATGGTGCAAAAATTTGGAGAGATAATGAATCCCCTGTTACTTTTCTTTTTGTTTTTCGAACGCCTTCTTAAAACTTTCGAATGCAGACATAACTGATTGCCCTCCGGGTCCCATTGAAACATCAAATTTAATTGAAGACAATATTTCGTCGTCACTCTTAGACCAGTCATATTCTTTTCTTCTATTTACACGTAGAATATCACCACATAGATCGCCCACTGGGTTATCGTTCTTTGACTTTTTATCAATAAATTCTTTCAGGTTCATATTTTTTACTTTGTCTAAATTTAGAATTTCTGAGTGAGTAAAAACAAAAATGTTATGGGCCGTGCTTTGATATAAATATATTATGGTTCGTGGGACACGAACCAAGGCGGGGGTAAAATCTCATGCCAGCGTAGGTATTCCACTTACGCCTCTCTTAAATCACAAAACATGTAACGCCCCGCCTGGTCTCCCGACCAGCGGGATTATGTATTCACGCCTACTATCCTGAAAAGTGTCTCAATATTGCAAAAGCATTTATGCCATTACGGTAGAATCATGCCTCCATTCCGGACATTCTTTATTTATATTTATTACACTTGTAGGGACATCATATATGATGTCCCACAAATTAGGTGAACATTTTACATTGGACATCACATGTGATGGCCCTACTACAACGTAACCGCAATTTCCTGATCATTTTGCCGGCCAGACTAAAACAATAATTGAAAACGTAAAATTTACCTTTGTTACGTCTCGTATTATTGCCTTGTAGCATTTATAAATGATGTCTTATAAGATAAATGAATAAAGACAGAAAACATATCAGGTTACCGAATCATGATGCATGTCAATGCAGGTGTCAACTTTCGCCACTGTTAAATCGCAAAGCTTGTAACGCCCACGCCTTGTCACCCGACCAGCAGGATTATTTTGTTGTTGGTCACAAGACCAAAAATGGCGTGGAGACAGCTATTGTAATGTCTAATCCTCTGCGCCTGATTACCAAAAAAACATAATGATCATTTTTGAATTATTTACAAAAATCTTGAGCCGTTCACAATCTTCATAAGTGTTTGCCTGTCGCCTTCATTATTGTAATTAATGGTCATTGCAAAATCATAACCGTTCAACAGGGTATTGTACATCTTTTGGTTTAATAAAACTTCCTTACTGCCGGGTTTATAAAGTGTTATTTCCAATGTATGAAAAACCACATTGTCTATTTTCTCATTTCCAGTTTTAGTATCAAACTTAATATTCTTCGCATTATATGTATCGTTGATAAGCTTGTCTATCTCAGTGTTATGGTCGTCATAACTACCTGTGCTTATGTCATATTTTTCAATGGTGGAAAGAAAGGAATTAAACAGGTCTTTCTTTAAGTTCACTAACTCTGTGAGCCCCGATACATCTATTGTGTTACCCGTTGATTCTTCCATAGCCTTTTTCCCTTTTGCATTCATCTTTTCTGTTTCTTCTTTCGTTAACAGGTTCCAATCTTTGGGCAGTGAGGTTTCCCAGCCAACCTCTTTACAACTGTATTTAAAAGTATCATCAATTTTGCCGGTTGTCAGCTGGTCTTGTTTTTCTTTTAAAGATTGCTGGGAATGGCAACCAACAATAAAATATGTCAGCATAATACAACACAAAAATGTTCGTCTCATTAGATTTAGTTTAAAGTAATTAATTAAGCGTAAGAATAATAAATAAATCCGGAATACACCAGCTTGCAGAATTTGTTTCTGAAAATTTTTTTATCCAATAAAATATGCGGTGCAATCTGTTCATGAGAAAAACATTACACCATAAATTCCGACACGGTACAAATACCGAGCGTTGTGTAAGAAAGAAAAGAATTGTATGCCAATGTAGGTGTTTCACTTTAGTCTCTCTTAAATCACAAAACATGTAACGCCACGCCTGGTCTCCCGACCAGCGGGATTATGTATTCACGCCTGCTATCCTGAAAAGTGTCTCAACATTCCAAAAGCATTTATGCCATTACGGTAGAATCTTGCCCCATTTCGAACATTCTTCATTTATATTTATTACACCCGTAGGGACATCATATATGATGTCCCACAAATTACGTGAACATTTTACATTGGACATCACATGTGATGTCCCTACAACGTAACGGCAATTTCCTGATCATTTTGCCTGCCAGACTAAAACACAATTGAAAACGTAAAAATTTACCTTTGTTACATCTCGTATGATGACCTTGTAGTATTTATAAATGATGTCTTATAAAATAAATGAACAAAGACAGAAAACATATCAGGTTACCAAATCATGATTATTCATCAGGCGGTGAATATTTTATCACTATTTGCACGCACAACAGGGAATGTTTTTTCGGAAAAATTGAAAATGATGAAATGATTCTGAATGAAATTGGGGCAGTCGCCAATAAATATTTACAGGAAATACCTGGTCATTTTTCGCATGCACAATTGGATGAATTTATTGTGATGCCAAATCATATACATTGTATTTTGGCGTTAGACAACGCAGGGACATCACATGTAGGGACATCACATGTGATGTCCCTACAACGAAACGAATTTTCAAAACCAGTTAAAGGTTCTGTTTCCGTGATTATTCAGCAATTTAAGGCCTCTGTAAAACGATGGTGTAATGCGAATACACATGACTATTTTGAATGGCAGGCAAGATTTCATGATCATATAATACGAAATGCAAAATCATATGAAAAAATAAAAAATTATATTATTAATAATCCAAAGAATTGGAATGGTGATTCATTACACCCGTAGGGACATCACATGTGATGTCCCTACCTTTTCTTCGGAGTCTTTTTTACCGGGGTATTATTTTTGGGTACTCTTTGTCCGGCACTTGTACTGTCATCGTTCCCCTGGTCTGCAGGCATCCTGCTGCTTAGTTTTGATTCATCAAACTTACCTTCGGCATTTAAAACCGGCTGTGGTACTGGCTCCTGCCCTTCAGTTGTTGTTTGTGTAAATACTTTTTGAATGTGTACCCATTTTCCATCCATCCATTTTAAGCCTTCATAATCGCCATCGGGGATATAACTATATTTTTTATTTGGTTCGCCTGTTTCAGAAATTAAATGTTCATAAATTATCATATCCTGGTCAGGATCGTAAGTTAATCTTGGGCTTGAATTTTTCTTATATTCCATCACGTATCTGGCCATTGATTTTTTGATAACACTGTTATCCTGGAAACTAAAGTTAGCCCCACCAAAAATTGGCTCATCATCTTTGAATGAAAGAATCTCAATAACTTTTTTATTGCTGTTGATATTATTTTCATCATAGCCAAGAAGCGTATAATAATTTTTTCCAAAAGCTTTTTTTTCTATTAATTTATAATATACTGCGCCCATCCATCCAAAATTATTGCCTATGGTATCTTCTTTATCTATAGTGACAGCAGATTTATCAATAAGTGGAAATAACTGTAAAGATCCATCAGTGGTTCTCATCTGTATGGCTCCATGCTGGCGGGTAACATATTCATTAACTACCATCTGCCAGGTAAATATTTTAAAGGAACTGTCTTCCGGAATTAATCTTGAAATCGTTAAAAGAGAATCGAAAGGATAATAAAAAGAATTGTTGATCTTAAGAGCACGTACAAACATTTTAGTAAACTGACTGTCAGCATTTAGCCTGTCAGCGGCATTTTTTCCCTGTATAATTTCAAGAGCAAAAGTTTTAAGAGAGTCTTCTTTTTTTTCAAGAATTTTTTTATCAACAAAAGTTATATGCTGCGCAAAAATGGTATTGCCGGTTAATAAAAAGCCAAGAAGAAACGGACGGATTTTATTCATTAAAATTGTTTGAGCAAAGAAAACAGAATTTAACGGATATTATCATAAATCGTATAAGTTTTAACTAAGCTATAAAGCGTTCGCAACATAAAGCAGGTCTGGAAAAACAAGGTCAATGTCTTCATGTTTTAAATCCACATCCTTTCGGGTAGTTGGCAAAAAAATATTTGCTGCAACATTAAGATTTCTGCCAAATTTCATGTCGCTTAGCGTGTTACCAATCATAATGCTTTTAGAAAAATCCACTTCAGGAAAATCTTTTTTAGCCTGTAAACCCATGCCGGGATTGGGTTTTCGGTTTGGGCTTTCCATATCAGTGCAAAAATATATTCTATCAATCCGCCCGCCTGCATCCACTAATTCTTTCATCATATTTTTATGAATGTTTTCCAGCTCCTCAATTTTCGTTAGCCCTTTCCCTACTCCCCTTTGATTGGTTACAATAAAAATCTTTCCAAATTTTAGGCTAAAAATTTTCACGGCTTCTTTTACGCCTTCATAAAATTTAAATTCTTCCCATGTGTGTATGTAATCCAAATATTTTTCATCGTTTATAACGCCGTCACGGTCGAGAAATAATGTCCAGGTTTTATCTATTTTTTTTAAATCGAACATGGTGAAAATTCTGTCAGCTTATAATTCTTAATTGTTAATTGTTAATTCTTAATTCAACTTGTGCTCTTTCATAATCTTCAGGAATTCCAATATCTATAAAATATTTATCCTGTATCAAACCAAATAATTTCGTTTTGTCATCTGTTGATGATTGCGTATTTTTTTCCAGGTAATCTTTTTCAAATGAAAATTTAACCGGAAAGGTTTCTTTTTTAAAACGTTCCAAATTCAATGCGTAAACACCTCCGTTTATCAAGCCTTGATCATATAATTTTTTTTCTTTAAAAGATTGTACTGAGCCGTCATCATTTAAAGCAACCACTCCATACCTGTCAAAATTTTTCATTGGCTTTAAACACAACGAACAATCTGCATTTTTTTCATTATGGAAATTACTTAGTTTTTGCAGGTCAATTTTAAAAAGCGTATCACCATTACATACAAGAACATTGGATTGAGTGGCTTTTTCAATTGCTAATTTTATACCGCCTCCTGTTCCTAACGGTTCTGTCTCAACAGACATTTTATAATTTAAAGAAGGGTAGCTTTTTTGCAGGTAATTTTCAATTGCTTCATGCATGTAGCCCACACTGAATATGAATTTTTTAATATCATTTTTTTGCAAATAATTGATAATGTAGAAAAGAAAGGGCTTTCCGTTTACAGGTGCCATACATTTCGGCTGATCGGGTACAACACTTCGCAACCTCGTACCCAGGCCACCGGCAAGAATAATAGCTTCATTAATCATTGGTATCTGCAAAATAAATTTCTTCTACCATCTGGCAAATGATGTGGCCAATAGTTATATGGCTTTCCTGTATCCGCGGTGTATCATCCGAAGGAATATTAATAAGATGATCGGAATGTTTTTTTAATTTACCGCCAGAAGATCCAGTGAAAGCAATAGTTATCATTTGTTTTTCTTTAGCTACTTCGAATGCATTGACAATATTTTTACTATTGCCTGAAGTGCTTAATCCTACAAGCACATCACCGGGATTACCAATCCCTTTTATTAATCTCGAATAAATAACATCATAGCTGTAATCGTTTGCCACGGCCGTCATATAAGAAGTGTTGCAATGCAAAGCCTCTGCAGGGAGCGCCTCCCTGTCAGTATAAAACCTTCCACTAAATTCTGCTGCGAGGTGTTGGGCATCTGATGCACTACCGCCATTTCCACAGAATAAAACTTTGTTACCTTTCTCAAAAGCGCTTACCATAATGTTTACACAATCCATCACTGTCTGCATTAATTTTTCATCAGCAAGAATTTGTGTCTTTACATCAATAGATGATTGAATTATGTTTTTTATTTTTTCCATTTGGTTGAATTTATTATGCACACCAGGTTTGTAATCCGTGCTTGATAAAGGTGTAGCTTTTTACTTCACCTCCAAATTTATTCAATGCTTCTATAACTGAATGGCGCGAATTTCCGGGGCAATAAAAAATCATGAATCCACCTCCGCCGGCACCACTTATTTTGCCACCTGTCGCCCCGGCTTTTTTTGCAGCCTCATAAATTTCTTCGATAAGAGTATTACTTATATTGAGTGCCATTCTTCGCTTTTGCTGGAATCCAAAATCAAGAATCTGCCCAAATTCATGTAGGCGCCCTTTTAATAGGGCTTCCTTCATCATACGTGCCTGCTCCTTTAACTGGTGCATAGCTTCAATACTTTTCTTGTTGTTGTCATTCACATTTTTTACCTGCTCATTTATAATTGAGGCACTTTCCCTGCTGGTCGCTGTAAAATATAGAACCAGGTTGTTTTCCAGTTCATGAAGATATTGGGATTTAATTCTTAGCGGGTTTACAATCACCTTATCATCTTCATAAAATTCCATGAAATTCACTCCACCGAACATTGCCGCATACTGGTCTTGTTTTCCGCCGGTCAGTTTCAGATCTTCTCTTTCTATCTGGTATGCATAATGGGCAATATCATAGTCTCCTAAAGGAAGTTTTAGCCATTCAACAAAAGCTCCAATGATGGCAACCACGAGAGTTGAAGATGTTCCAAGCCCTGAACCTGCAGGTGCGTCAACAAATGTTGACAATCGAAACCCGGTTAAGGGTAGCCCAAAATCTTTATGTATGCGATTGTAAACTCCTTTTAATAAATCAAGCTTTCCATCGATTGGTAATATTGCAGCCCATTCAAATCTTTGTTCTTCTTTCCTGTCAAGCGCCTGAACGATAATCGCATTTTCTTCAATGGGTTCTATATTGGCATAAGCGAAAAGAGATACAGTAGCGTTTAAAATCGCACCACCATATTTATCACTGTAAGGGCTTACATCTGTGCCACCACCGGCCAGGCCTATACGTAATGGAGCTTTACTGCGGTAGATCATTTAGAACTGATTGTTTAAAGAAATTATTTGGGAATTATTAACCGGTAAATTTAAAATGGTCCTTCAGCAATCTTAATAATTGTGGTAAGTAAATAAGTTCACTTAATCAGCGGCGAAAATACACACAAAAATTTATGTCACTAATGTGAGAATTTCACGAACCATACCATCCCAGCTATATTTTTTTTTCTCTTCACGCAAATAAGGCAAAAAATATTCTTCGCCCAATTCAAAATATTCTTTGATTTTTTGTGCAATGCTTTTAGGGTTTGGCTCCGCTATTAAACCTACTTTTTTATCAGGAACCAAAGAAGGAAGTCCTCCGACATTTGTAACAATCATGGGGGTTTCAAAATGATAGGCGAGGGGAGTAACACCGCTCTGTGTTGCATGCCTGTAGGGTTGTACAACACAATCTGCTGCACAGAGGTAATATTTTACCATGCTATCTGAAATAAATTGCGTATGTATAATAAGATTATCTTTTATAACCGGGTCATTTAATAGTTCATGATAATTTTTTTCATCTTCATAAAATTCACCGGCGATCAATAGCCTGATATTTTGTGTAGACGAATCCTGTTTTAATAATTTCATTGCCTCCAGTAAAACATCCAGGCCTTTATATTTTCTAATAAAGCCAAAAAACAAAATCACTTTATCGTTTAGATTTATACTTAACTTTTGTCTTGCTTCTTCCCTACTAATAATTTCTCCGAAATTATCATATAAAGGATGCGGTACAAATTGTGCAGGTTTATTTCCTGCAAATTGTTTAAGATCGGCAAGAACTTTTTCGCTCATTGTAATAAATGCATCAACCGGTTTCAAAAAATATTTTGTGAATGGGACATCAGCAATTCTTTTTTCATGCGGAAAAATATTGTCTGCAATACAAACAACTTTTGTGTGTTTATTTTTCTTTACCCTCCTGAGAATTGTACCGAGACACGGCCCCATGAATGGCAGCCAATATCTTACTATAATAATATCAGGGCTGATGTTTCTTAATTCATTGCCAATAGCCATCCAGTTCAAGGGATTTACTGAATTTATTTTTACTTTAATGGGAATATTCTCAGGTGGCGGCTCATTGGAATATTGGGTCGTGCCTGGAAAAAGAAACGATGGATACTGGTATGAAAAAGTATAAATAGTTGTATTATATCCCTGGTCGATAAATTCTTTAGCCAGGCGTTCATCGTATGATGCCAACCCACCACGCAATGGATGTGCTGGGCCGATGATGATAATAGATTTTACATTCTTATCTGGCAAAATAATATGAAAGATTGATCACTAATATAAATGAATTATATACTTAGCTAATTAACTTTTCTTCTATCAAATAATTATTTCTCTCCGCACCGTTCCTGGATACCAGCTCTCCCAGGAAACCTGCAAGAAAAAGTTGTGTTCCAATAATCATAGCAAGTATTGCAAAGAAGAATAGTGGCCTTTGAGTTAAGCCTGTTTTGTCGAAAAAAAATTTTGTGATGGTGAGATAGATAAAGACTATCAATCCGAAAGAAAATGAAACGGTACCCCACAATCCAAAAAAATGCATTGGATTTTTTCTAAATTTTCCTACAAAAATTATTGACATTAAATCCAGGAAACCATTTACAAAACGGTTAAGTCCAAACTTGGTAACACCATACTTTCTTGGCCTGTGCTCAACCACTTTTTCTCCAAATTTTTTAAAGCCGGCCCACTTGGCCAGCAAAGGAATGTAACGATGCATTTCCCCATAAACCTCTATACACTTCACTACTTTATTTTTGTATGCTTTTAACCCACAATTAAAATCGTGGAGGTAAATTCCGCTTACTTTTCTCGTTGCTGCATTGAATAATTTAGATGGAATATTTTTTGAAAGCTTGTTGTCGTATCTTTTTTTCTTCCAGCCACTCACTATGTCAAAGCCATCCACAAGTATCATCTTACGGAGTTCAGGAATTTCATCCGGACTATCCTGTAGATCGGCATCCATAGTTATTACTACTTCTCCCGTCGCTAGTTTGAAACCTTCATTTAGTGCAGCGCTTTTTCCGTAGTTCCTTTGAAATTTAATTCCTTTTATAAAGTGATTTTTTTCGCGAAGCTCCTGGATTATCTTCCACGAATTATCTGTGCTTCCATCATCAATCATTATGATTTCGTAACTAAAAAAATGTTGCTGCATTACATTCCTGATCCATGCCTCAAGCTCGGGTAAAGATTCAGCTTCATTAATAAGAGGAATAACTACAGAAATATCCATTTACTGCAGTGTTTGATTAGGGGCTCCCTGCATTGTATTGGGTTCTTTTTTTGTAATCGCAGCACCAATTAATGCAGCGAGGGCACCAAAAATAAGATAGCCGATAAGTGTACCACCGATAGCAAATACCATGAAGAATTTTTTCGTTATTGTTATTGCCTGGGTGATTTGTTCGGAGGACATTTTCCCTCCTTTTTCCATTTGCGCCCGAGCCTCATCCATCGCCTTGTCTTTAAATTCAGGGAATACGGTTATAAAAATGACAAGATATAAAATCATTATCGCCGTTACTACAGCGGTTACTTTAAAACCATGAGCAAAATAATTACCAAATGTGGCATTATAATTTATCTGTTTACCATAATTATTTACGGCCCAAATAATACCAATGACGAAAATAACATTGCTTATCCATTTTGTCGGACCATTCATATCGACACTGGCAAAATAAGTGGCTATTGCTATCACTATGAGTATGAGTCCAATTATTATACCTTTCGTTGTAGTAGTTGTAACTGTTTGTTCCATAATTTATATTTTTTTCAAATGAACTCATTCAAGGCAAAAATACTTTGTCTCCATTAATAATCCCAATCACTTTGCCTTTGAGTGTTTTACCAATAAAGGCATTGTTTTTACATTTAGAATAAATATTTTTTTCTTCAAAAGTATATTCTTCATCGATAGTAAATAAAGTAAGGTTGGCTGGTTCATTTTTATTAATTACAGGAACCGGTAAATTGAAGATGTTCCTAATATTTTCTGTTTGCATTTTTACAAAATCACCTGGAGTTATTCCGCAGATACGAGCCACCCCGTAAACGCTTTCAAGACCTTCCATTCCATCCCTGGCATATTCAAATTCACACACTTTATGATCCCAATCCTGTGGCTGATGGTGAGAAGCGATAAAATCTACTATACCATTTTTAATGCCTTCTTTTAATGCATCCCGATCTTCTTTTGTTCGCAATGGAGGATTTACTTTAAGATTGGTATCGTAAGTGAGCAGGTCATCCTCACAAAAAAATAAATGATAAGGCGTAACTGAACAGCTCACTTTAATTTTTTCTTTTTTAGCAGCGGCAACCAATTCAATTGATTTTTTCGTAGATGCCCCTGTAAAGTGAATTTTCGATCCTGTATATTTTGCAAGCTCTATATCACGGGCTATTATTATTTCTTCTGCAATCGCAGGTTTACCCTGCAGCCCTAGCCTGGTTGAAACAATCCCTTCATTCATTAGCCCGCCTGAACCAATACTTTTATCATCAGGCAACTGGATAATAGTCGCATCAATCGCAAGTAAGTATTCCAAAGATTTTTGTAACATACCAGATGACTGAATGGGTAACAATCCATCAGAAAATGCTATGGCACCAGAGTTATACATGTCATACATTTCCGCAAGTTCTTTGCCTTCTGCATTTTTTGTTATTGAACCTATCGGAAATATTCTTACGGGTAACTGTCTGCTCTTTTGAATTATATATTCTACCTGGCTCTTATTATGCACAACCGGCTGTGTGTTTGGAATAAGCATTACTTGCGTAAAACCACCTGCAGCGGCGGCCATAGCACCGGTTTCCAGCGTTTCTTTATATTCATGGCCAGGATCACAAAAATTAGCAAAACAATCCATCCATCCGCATGAGACATGCAAGCCTCCTGTTTTAATAATCCGGGCTTCACTGGTATTTAAATTATTTCCAAGTGCTGAAATAATGCCATTTTCGATTAAAATATCTTTTGATTGTCCGTGGAATGGAGAAGCTGGAGAAAGTATCGTCGCGTCTTTTATTAAAACCTTCATGAGGTTTATACGAAAATTTGGTTGCGCGAAGATAATTGAATTAATTAAAATATTTTTTATTCAAAATAACATCGTGGCAAATATGAAATAGTGTCATGTTAAATTTATTATGTAACAATGGTATTCCCACAAGGCTACTAAGAACACAAAATGAAATACTTTGTGATCTCTGTGTCTTTGTGGGATACACTACAGCCTATAATTAACATAACACTAGCCAAGATTGATTTTTATGTAACGTTTCAGATAATAATTTTTATAGTAGATTTATTTCAAATTTTTATTATGGCACACAAAATAGATTGGCCCGAAGCTATTAAACCTTTGCTCAAAAAATATCAAAAGACGAAACACCCGCTTAACTATCAAAATGTATATCAATTGGTAACTATGGTAGTCTTATCTGCGCAGGATTCGGACAGGCACATTAATGAAATTGCTCCCAAATTTTTTGAAGCCTTCCCTGATATGACCGCCTTATCAAAAGCAACATCAGAAGTATTATTTCCATACATTGGTAAAGTGAGAAATTTTGCCAATAAAACCAAGTGGCTAATGGAGATGTCTCAAAAGGTAAAAAAAGATAATAAAATTCCACTCACGATAGATGAACTTACTGCACTACCGGGCATAGGCAGAAAATCTGCAAACGTAATTATGCGGGAAGCCGGTAAAAGCCCCGAAGGAGTAATTGTTGATCTTCATGTGGTTCGTGTTGCGCCGAGATTGGGCATTGCATCCGGCGCCGATCCAAAAAAAATTGAAAAGCAAATTATGGAAATATTGCCGCAAAAAGAGTGGGATGCCGGAATGGCTATGTCATTTCTTGGGAGAGAGATATGTCGCCCTCAACCCAAATGCGATATATGTCTTATGAATACAGTTTGCGCATTTTATAATGGATGGAAATAAATTTATTATTCCAGGTTAATAATCGGTGTTCGATTTATCACCTTTGGAATTATTTTTTTTGGATTTATCATCGGCTGCTTTTACATTCTTCTTATCAACAGGTTTATCCATTACAGCTTTTGGTTGTTTTTCTATTACATCTTTGGCTGGCTCTTTAACCGGGGGGGATTCCTTTTTAAAATCGTCAGCCATATTAACGGGGCCAATAATTTTTTTCTCATCATCTTTTTTATCTTTAAACTGATCTTTTTTAAATTCTGATTCTACAGGAATATTCTGATCAGTATAATCACCGGCATCACCATTTCCCTGATCTTCTGTAAAGTCGTTTCCTTCTCCCTTTTTTACAATAGTAGAAAAATTTTGATCTGCATAAATAGGATCATTATTTAATTCTGCCGGCTTTTGAAATTCGGCCTTTGGGTCAATACCCAATTTTTTATCAGCATAAACTTTTTGCATAAAAAAAGCAAACTCAGGCATTGCCATTTCATTACCACCGTATGTCCAGCCATTTCTTATATGTAGAAAGCGGTCGTCACAACCTACCCATGCGCCCGCAAGCAGTTGTGGGGTATATCCAATAAACCATCCATCTGTGTTATCATTAGTTGTCCCCGTTTTACCGCCCATTTGTGAATTAATTTCATAGCGGTCACGCATAGAATGACCAGTACCAAAATCAACAACACCTTGCATCATCTTATACATCATATAGGCATCTGCCTCACTTATCACCTGTTTTGATTCTGACTGAAAAGTTTGAAGAACATTGCCATTTTTATCTTCTATTCTACTTATAAAAATTGGCTCTGTACTAAAACCCCGGTTAGGAAACATAGAGTAGGCTCTCAACATTTCCAGAAGTTGGAGATCAGCAGAACCTAAGGCTATTGAGGGAACAACTGGTATTTTACTTTGAATGCCACACAGATGAGCAAAATCAGCAGTTTTTTTAGGACCTATACGGCTCATAAGATCCCATGCTCCGGCGTTTAAAGATTTAGCAAGACAGTAAGCCATAGTGCCCCCGCCGCCGGAAATTGTTTTATTGGCAAGTGTAATGGCCTTTCCGCCTATGTAACTATCCGGTGTAAGCCCGGCATCTGTCAAAGCAAGCGTATACAGCAATGGCTTGAATGTAGAGCCTACCTGCCGATTAGCTGTTACATGATCGTATTTGAACCAGTTAAAATCTATTCCACCCACCCATGCTTTAACCTCACCTGATACCGGATCAACTGCCGCAAATGACGTTTGCATCATCTGCTTATTATATTTGATAGAATCGATAGGCGTCATAACGGTGTCGGTTGACCGATTTGCATTCCAGGCAAAAATTTTCATCTTCACCGGTTCATAAAAAGTCTTTTTTATTTCGTCAGTTTTAAGCCCTTCTTCTTTTAAATTTTTCCACCGTTCACTTTCTATCATTGCTTTATCTAAAATATCTTCGTGCCCTTTCCAAACATTTTTAGAAAGCTGGGCGTTGAATTTTTTTTGCATGATAACCATGTGTTTTATCATGGCTTCTTCCGCGTATAATTGCATTTTGGGATCGATGGTGGTATATATTTTCAACCCATCCCGGTACATATCATAATTATTTCCAGTCACCGGATTTTTGTGAGTTTTACACCACTCGTCCAGTTTCTTATTAAGCACAGAACGAAAATATGGAGCTATTCCAAGGCTCTCATCCAGCTTTTTATATTTTATGCCCAAAGGTTTTTTTTGTAGTACAGCGGCTTCTGAAGCAGATAAAACATTGTTAGTAACCATACGATCAAGTACCAGGTTTCTTCTCTCTGTAGCGGCCTTTGCATGCCTGAGCGGATCGTATTGGCCGGGGCCACTAAGCATTCCTACCAGCAATGCTGCTTCATCTGTTTTAAGTTGCGATGGCTCTTTTTGAAAAAATACCCGGGATGCATTTCTTATTCCATAAATGTTTCCCCAGGAAACCCTATTGAGATAGAGTGCAATAATTTCCTGCTTGGTAAAGTTTTTTTCAAGCTTTAGCGCAACGATCCATTCTTTTAATTTATCAGTACCTCTTTTTAAAACTGAGCCACGCCCTTGCCCAAGAATATTTTTTGCTAATTGCTGTGTAAGGGTACTTCCACCACCTTCCTGGCCAAGGCCTTTAATGGCACGGCCTATGGCAATTGCATCAATGCCGGAGTGCTCATAAAATCTTATGTCTTCCGTAGAAATCAATGCATCAATTACATGTGTGGAAATATCTTTGTAATCTACCGATACTCTGTTTTCTGCATATATTTTTCCCATTAATGTAGTACCATCATTTGCATAAATTTCTGAGGCAAGGTTTGCCTGTGGGTTTTCTAATTCCTGGAGTGATGGAAGTTTACCGAATAATCCAAAATTTACTGCTGCAAATACACATATTGCCAGCGAGATTCCAATAAAAACCATCATCCATAATATTTTTACGCTTGGCCTGGTAATAGCTTTCTTACCTGGTTTGTTATTTGATTTCTGTGTGCTGGTTGCCATATTTTGGTGTTAAGAGAAATGTTTTTATAACTAAAATTTACCCGGATATTTTTTATTTAGTAGTTCCAGGTAATTAGTAAGGTTTTTATTTTGTTTTAATAGTTCAAGATTCGTGCTGGAAATAATATAGAATGAATATTTATCCACGGGCAACCAGGAAATTTCAGAAGGTGCATCCTTTTTTATTTTATCCATGAATTTAATAGCCGCATCTGCATTTTCAAACTGGGTAAATACTAATAGCGTTTTTTCTCTGTCAAGCGTATCTTTTGTAATCTCAAGATTTAGTAACCGGAATTTTTCGCGATTGTATCTTACAAAAGCATTTTTTGCTTCATTGCTATAAACCGGGTCGACCTTATTAAGCAACATAACTACATATTGTGGAGTAAGAGGGTCAAATGTAAATGTGCCATTGCTTATAGGAGGAGGAAGTTTTTTCTCAGGATTTAAAACTGCTTTTTCTGCGGTTACCAATTGTACATTTGGCTTTACGTTTTCATTTCTTTTAGCCGGTAAAACTCCTTTACTTATCATCGCAGAATCGTAAACAATTATTTGCGAATCTTCTTTTGCTCTTTCAACAGAAAGCTTTGATAAATAATCTTCGATTGATGATCTCCTTTGCAGAACATCTATCATTGTTGAGGCTTTCTCTTTTAAAGCTGAGTTAGGATATTGATTGATGATTTGATTTAAAAGGCCAGTTGCTATTGAATCCTGTCGCTGGCGTATATAATACATGGATTCTATATAAAGCAACTGTGGACTCCAATAATTAACTCCGTAAAGGCTGTCAGCCTTTTGTTTTTGTTTGGTGGCTTCATCAAACTTACCTTCAATAAACAAGCTGTAAATTTCCTGGTAACGCTTTGTTGCAGCGGTATCTTTTTTTGTAGGATTTAATGCTTCAGGATGCGCTATGTATTGGGCAAATTTGCTCTTGCTAAATTTGTTCAAAACAAGATTTTTATAGTAATCTGCTTTTTGAAGGTCTCCGGTTTTTCTGTAGCAATAAGAAAGGTTCATATATAATTCCCCTCCATAAAGACTATCAGGAAAACGAGTTAACGATTGCTGGTAGGCATCAATTGCTGCCGGATAATCTTCGAGGAGATTTTGATAATTTTTTCCCAGTTGAAATAATGAATTTGAAACCTTTGTATTGGAAACATCCATCAATACTTTTGTAACCGGCACATTGAACAAGAGCCCTTCAACACTTACATCATCCTGGTAAGGGTTAGCAGGTACGAGAGAATTGTTTCCGGCTAAAGGATTACCATCACTGTCAGTATTCAACACTTGGGTTGAGTCACCTCCTAAAGGGTCTCCGGAAAATCCATTTAAATTTGTTGCTGACGGATTTGAGACATTAGCAAGTCCTTCGCCTGTAGCAAGCCGTCGCCAATTATCTACATTCGATCTTTTCCCCCACACTCTTTTAAATTCAGTATAGCCTTTAGACTTTAGCGAAGCATTATAAAAATACCAGTCACCTTTGGTATCTGTTACATTAAAAAGATCTGGCGCTGCATTTTTTGTATCAAAAAAAGCTGCAGCAGTATTGGTATAATCAACATCTGCATCTTTGATGCCACGTTCTTTTTTTAATTTTTTTGAAAGTTTTTTAAGAAAGGCATCCCTGTCAGCCTGTGACATTCCCGCAATATGCTGGAGACTGTCTTCCCTTTCAATTATGGTGAGGTTTTCCACAATTTTCGCCAGTGCATTTCTTCTGTCACGTATTTGGGTAAGATCGCCCAGTGAAGTATCTCCTGTCTGCAGGCTATCATAATAGGCAAAAGCATTTTTATAATCTTTATTGTGATAGCTAATCTCTGCTAAATTTAGAAAAGCCCTGTTTTTATAAGAGACATTTAATTCATTATATAAAATACTTTTCTTAAAATAAACAATGGCCGCGGAAGTATCCGGCTTTTGCATGGCAAGATCTGCTGCTGAAAAATATATAATATCACGGTACAGGTCGTACTTATCTTTTTTTGCCATGCGCAATAAGGTAATAATGCTTTTATCAATCTCCGCCGGATCCTTACTTTTCAGCATCTTAGCTTTATTGAGATTAGCATAAATATCCATCAGCGGATCAGTAGTACGATGTATCGCCTTATCGTAATAATCTGAAGCAGTTTCAAGGTTCCTGTTAATTTCATTAAGTTGCGCAAGAAGGTATTCACGCCTTGCCATGTCTTCATTGTCAATTGTAGTGGGTAATGAATTTTCAAGATGTATAATGGCGCTATCATACATCTGCTGATTGTAAAACCAGTAGGCGCTCATTTCTTCGAGAGATGGATCAAGACGCCCTGGAAATGCCGGATCGTTTTGAAGAGTATTTATTAAACCGGCTGCATCACCATAAGCCTTCATTTCAATTAATGTTCTTATTTGCCATATCAATGCATCATTTCTGCTGGGTGGCCTTGACCATGCCTTGTCAATAATATTGCGATTCTCTTTACTGGAAATGCTTAATGCTTTTGTGGCGCCATTATCATTGGAGCCGACTATCAGCTGATCATCATCTTTTTTCTTCCTGGGATATAAATTGTAATTAATAAATTGAAAAGTCTGCGAAGCAGAATCAAAATCCTGCCTCAGATAATAAGCTTTGCCTATAAGCAGGTATAAATTATCAATCCAATCACTTCTGAGGTCGTGTAATAAAATTCCAGCAGTAGCTTTGTAAATTACGGAGTCAAGCTCGGTACTTTGCGCTGCAGTATTTATAAGTGAAAAACCATAAAAAGGCAGGAGTTTTGCATAGTCATCTTTATTGGACAAGCGGGCTCTTTCAATTACTTCATTTATTTTATTATTTGCATTAAAATAATAATTGTAGTGGCTTACAGTGTTCTGAATAAATCTCCTGGGAAGCGTAAATTTTTTCTGGCCTGTCTTTTCTGACTTAAGGGTTTTGGTTTTAAATTTTTCAGGTTTGTCTTTTTCAAGGTCAATGGTAATTTTGCCTAGTTGGGCATGAACAGGTAGAAAAAAAAAGCATGAGAAGAATATTATAAAAACAGTTTTTACAATCCGGATGTTCATGAATTTTACAAGTTTTACAGAAGTACTGGTATGGAATAATAGCATATCTCTATTAACTTCCATTCTACAAAAATATTTTAAAAATACGGTTATTTTGAGCTTATTGTGCCTTTTAATGAATACCGTACAGTATTTTTAACAACCTAAAAAAATGTCATGGCTTTGCCTCAAGGCAATACAACTTTACAACGTCTTAGAAACCGCTACCGGCTTGTACTTCTTAATGAAGATACCTTTGAAGAAGTGGTGGCTTTTAAGCTAAACAGGGTAAGTGTTTATATTGCCCTTTGCACTTCTTTTGTTGTTTTAGTAGGTCTTACGGTGGCTTTAATTATGTTCACACCGCTTAAGTTGTATATACCTGGTTATGGAGAAGCTCAAAAGGCTAAAGAGTATGAAATGCTCAAGGTGAGAGCCGATTCAGTCGAACAAAGCCTTATGAAGAAGCAGCAATATATAAATATGATTGAAAGAGTTTTGAAAGGAAAAGTAGTGCCCTTAGACACTTCTACCCTCAAATTAAAAAATGTAGAAAAGAGCAGGGACTAAATTTCTATTATATACCTTAATATGAATTCAGATAACGAAAATAATAAACCATTGATGCGATATGCGGGACTGGCCATGCAGTTTTTAGTAAGTATTGGATTAGGGGTATTCTTAGGCCTGAAAGCCGACGGATGGATGAAAATGTCTTTCCCATTGCTTGTTTGGCTGTTACCTCTTTTAATAATCATCGGCATTATATATAATATTCTAAAAGAAACATCTGCGAAGAAATAAACTCATTATGCCTAAAAAATTTGCACCTCTGATTCTATTGTTTGTTTTAATAACACTTATCATATTTATTTTAAAACCCTTTTTAAAATCAAATGGGTTTAGTATTAACTTTTTACTGATTGGAAACCTTATTTTATTTATGATAAGCTTTTCCGGCTTTCTTTTCCAGGTTCGTGGCCTGAGGTCGACTAATACAAATGCTTTTATACGAGGGATATATTCTTCTTTATTAATTAAAATGTTTGTAATTATAATAGCTGTATTCATGTATGCTTTTATTACTAATGGAAAGGTGAATAAACCATCACTATTTACATGTATGGGATTATACTTTTTATACACCGCTATAGAAGTAAAACAATTAATGAAAATTGCCCGCAAAAAATCAGATGGCTAAGAAAGAATCACCACTTCAACAATTGAGTATCTATTTACCTGAAGGTTCTTTCGAGGATGTTGCAAAATTCTTAATGCAGTTTAAAGTGCATCTAACCATCAGCCGCGAAAGAAAAAGTATTCTTGGGGATTACAGAAATCAGGGACATGATAAAAATCACCGTATAAGCATAAATGGCAACCTTAATAAGTATTCTTTTCTCATAACTTTATTGCACGAATTGGGCCACCTGGTGGCCTATGAAAAATACAACAACCGCATTCAGCCTCACGGCATAGAATGGAAAAAAGAGTTTGGACAAATCCTGGCCGCATTTATTTCAAAAAAAATATTTCCCGGCGACATTGAAAGAGAACTCATAAAAAGCCTGAAAAATCCGGCAGCAAGTTCGTGTGCTGAAGATACATTGCTAAGAATTTTGAGAAAATACGATACTGATAAACCCGGCATTTATTTAGTAGAAGAACTTCCTCCTGACAGTATCTTCAAAGTAAAAGGTGGTAAGACTTTTACAAAAGGAAATAAAATAAGAAAAAGATATTTATGCAAAGAAAATATGAGTGGTAAGCTTTTTCTTTTCAGCCCAGTTGCAGAAGTGGAACTGGTAAATAAAGCATCATAATTTTTTTATCATTCAGGCGCTTGCTAATTAACAAATTTCCATTGTACTCCAATCCTCAAAATATATCCGGCTGTAGGATAATTTGGGGCAGCAAAATTATTATTGGTAAAACCAAAGCCTTGAGAAAATGAGATAGTATTCAGGTTCTCAACTTTTATAAGGCCTGTAAATGATTTTATTCTAAAATTAAAATAAGCGCTTACTTCAGGAATGTTTTTTATCGTAGTTGTATCCTGCGGGAAAAACTGGCCTACCACCGGAGAATAGTTATTTGCCTTATAAGGGGTGTTATATTTTACGTCAACACCAGTACTTAAATTAAGGTTTTTGAAGAACACTCCTTCAAATGCAAGTCGCTGCCTGGTAAAAAAAAGAGGTACTCTTATTGGATTATTTCCTGCAGTCTGCTGAATTGTAAAATCACTATATAAATTAAGATGCCCTATAACTTTATTTTTTGTGGAAGCGACAAACTGGGTAATATTCAGGAGCCCGTTAAACTGATCTGTTTTATAGTAATTTGTAAAATAGGTATAGTTCGTAATAGAAATATTCCTTGCAAGTAATGTAAATTTTGGATTATCAGCTTCCGCTGAAATAACAGTAATATTTTCTTTTTTAGTATTAAGATTGTTATTAAAATTAAAAGCTGAATTTCCTTCAAATATAAAAGATGGAGAACGGTTTATATTTTGAAAAGTAACCTGCACATCACCCAATTTACTATTAAGAAAACGTGTGAGAGTTGCATAAGCACTATAATCACCTGCATTAAGACCTGCTGCATAAAATTCTCCTTTCAGCAAGGCATCCCACTTTTTATTTTTAGTCTTGTTGCGATATTCTCCATGAAGTACTACGTTATAAAAATTTTTACGTACCGGTGGTTTGGGTAATACCTGCACGGGAAATCTTTCACGAACGGAGTATGAAAATATTCCCTGGAAATTTTCAAGGCGAAGGCCAGCTTCAATAAATTGCGCGGGATTTTTAGTTTCAGGAAATTGTTTTATCGCAAAATCATTTGACACAAATTTCCATTTATCCTGAACCAAAAAATTTAAACCTGCTGAAGGATTGACCGTTATGCCGTACCATTTATTAAGCAAGAAGGCATCTCTCTGAGCGTATGTCAAAATGCCCAATGTATCTCTAAACCGATAGGTATAAGCGCTATAATTGATAGTATGCTGGAAACGAAATTTAGGATAGAATAAATAATCTGTAGTGCTATCATTTATAATTATAGAATCTTTGATTCCAAAATCATAGCTCTGCCTGAAGAATGCAGTAAAATTGCTGTAGAAATTTCCCGTATTTACTTTAGTTGAAAATACATTATAACTTTGTTCCACATTTCCTCCAAGATTAACGGGAATGGTGAAACGCTTTTTCAATTTAGGATCAAGGAGAGATGAATCATTCTGAATTCCCCCATTTTCTGAAGCGGACAATTTATTTCCCAGCAATACGAAATAGGCTGCATACCTTTTTTTAGTTCCCTGGTAGTTACTAAAAAAACGGTAATTATTATGATTGGTATTTTGTGTTTGAAAAAACCCAGGCGATGATATTAACCTATATTCAATACCCGCATTCCAGTTGGGTTTTATATTTTGCGTGTGCTCTACTTTAATCAGCTGCTCTTTACCAGTTGCCAGTAAATAAGTCAATTGCGTAAAAGGCCTCGTTGTTTTATAGAACTGTGTACTTTCCAGACTATATTTGTACAGGTCATAAGCATGAAAACCTGCGTCCCAACCGGCTTTCAGAAAGGGCGTAAAAAGTACAGGAAATGCGGCGCTACCGTTATTTCCAAGCGTTACATAATTAGCAGGAACAGAATAAATTTTATTGAAATCACTTACCGATGAATCTAATTTGTCACTCTTTAAAGAATCAAGGTAGCGGAAAGAAATGGTAATTGAATCTGCAAGGTCATCACGATGTTTAAAACCAAGCGTGTCAGATTTTGCCCCAGGGCCCTTTTTATTTGAAGTTGTTGTCCTGCTTTGTGGGTTTATACTCCCGGGCCTTGTTTTGAAAATACCGGGAACCTGTGAATGTACTATGCCTCCAACCGCCAATAAAATTATGATGCAAATAATTTTTTGAATAAACTTTGAAAATTGTATTTGCTTATTATCCCTCATTAATTTAATTCTTATAGCCCCTCAATTAGTTTTTTAAAAATTAATGTAAGCTTAGGTTCTGCTTCATTTGCTGCAAGTAAAACTTCTTCGTGTGTTATTTTATTTTCTTCTTCTCTTATTCCAATATCTGTAATTACACTTATAGCAAAAACAGGCAACCCCAGGTGAACTGCTGCTATTACTTCCTGGACAGTGCTCATGCCTACCGCGTCTCCGCCAAGAATATTTAGCATTTTATATTCTGCTCTTGTTTCAAAAGAAGGGCCGGTTACACCTATATAGATTCCTTCTTTGATATCAATATCATTTTCTTTTGCAATACTTTTAGCTAAAGAAATTAAATACTTCTTGTAAGGTTCACTCATATCAGGAAACCTGGGGCCAAACTCTTCTTCATTTTTTCCAAGTAAAGGATTTAAAGCAAACATACTTATGTGATCCCTTATTATCATGAGATCTCCCACACAGAAAGATTTGTTTGTGCCTCCTGCAGCATTGCTTATAAGTAAAGTTTCTATGCCTAGAAATTTTAAAACCCTTATTGGAAAAACAACCTCCTGTGTAGAATATCCTTCATAATAGTGAAAACGTCCTGCCATTGCAACAACTTTTTTCCCGCTTATTTCGCCAAAGATCAGCTGGCCACTGTGCCCTTCAACGGTGCTAACCGGAAAATTTGGTATGTCAACATAGT
>JBBSEV010000039.1:0-41862 GCA_038239385.1 Chitinophagales bacterium | reverse complement strand
GCTGAAGTTATCCATCAATTAAAAACTAACCCGGATAGCAGGAGATTAATTATAAGCGCATGGAATGTTGCTGATTTGCCACAAATGAAATTAATGCCTTGCCATTGTTTGTTTCAATTTTATACTGCTCCTTCTAACTCACCCAAAGAGGGACAACGGCGAAGATTAAGCTGTCAATTGTATCAGCGTTCAGCAGATGTTTTTCTGGGAGTTCCATTTAACATTGCGTCTTATGCATTGCTTACAATGATGATTGCACAGGTTTGTGATATGGAACCAGGAGATTTCATTCATTCATTTGGAGATGTTCACCTATATAAAAATCATTTCGAACAGGCAGAATTACAATTAACAAGAAAACCATTTCTGCTTCCTCAGATGAAAATAAATCCTGATGTAAAAGATATTTTCAATTTTTCTTTTGATGACTTTCAACTAATAAATTATCAAAGTTATCCGGCAATAAAAGCATCCGTGGCTGTGTAAATATCTTTTAAGATTAAATAATAAATAAACCTCTTTCATGCTTTCCCACATAGTAGCTGCATCGGAAAATAACGTCATTGGTTCAAAGAATGAACTGCCCTGGAACCTGCCCAATGATTTCAAATATTTTAAAAATAAGACATGGGGAATGCCTGTTATAATGGGAAGAAATACTTATGAAGCACTAAAAAAATCTTTGCCGGGAAGAATGAATATTGTAATTACAAAAAAAAAAGATTGGCATCCTGAAGAAGTTTTGGTTGTTAATAATATTGAATCCGCAATTGAAAAAGCTGAAGAAAGCGATGCCAAAGAAATTTTTATAATTGGTGGCGGTGAGATTTTCAAGCAAACTATGGATAAAGTTTCAAGAATATATATTACAAGAGTTCATACTAAAGTAGATGGAGATACTTTTTATCCTAAAATAAATGATGCTGTATGGACAAAGATTAGTTCAAAGTCTTTTACTGCTGATGATAAACATAACTATGCTTACACATTTGAAGTATGGGAAAAAGATCCTGGAAATTAATAAGCCACACAGAATGTATTCTTCTTTCCAGTTAGCAAAAAAATTTGTTCGATATTATTTCAATTCAAAAAACGGAAAGGGTCATGGCATACATTCACCATTTGTATTTGATTTTGTAAACAATGTTTTGAATGATAAAAAAATTTATGATTGTTATAAAAAAATTGAACCGTTACGAAAAGAGTTATTGACTAATAATACTATTATCTCCGTAGAAGATTTTGGAGCAGGCTCCGCTGTTATCCCCTACATCGATAGAAAAGTGAGCGCCATTACCGGGTCTTCTTTAAAAAAGAAAAAATTTGCTCAATTACTTTTCAGGATTGTAAAATATTACCAGCCTGAAACAATTGTGGAATTAGGAACGTCTTTTGGAATTACCACTTCTTACCTTGCCTGTGCAAGTACTGCTTCCAAAGTTTTTACACTTGAAGGTTCTAAAAGTATTGGAGAAATTGCCGAAGCCAATTTCAAAAAAATAAACCTGGAAAATATTCATTTTGTTCAGGGTAGCTTTGATAAATCATTTCCTGAAATGTTAGGTGGAATTCAAAATATTGATCTTCTTTTTATTGATGGTAATCACCGCCGGGATGCTACCCTGACTTATTTCCATATGGGTTTAAAAAAATCAACTGCTTCTTCCATTTTTGTTTTTGATGATATACACTGGAGCTCCGAAATGGAAGAAGCATGGAGACAAATAAAGGCGGACCCTTCAGTAACTTTAACTATAGACCTTTTTTTTATAGGGCTTGTTTTTTTTAATCCGGGTTTTAAAGTAAAACAGGATTTTACTATACGGTTTTGAATTATCAAAAAATTGCCTGATTAAAAAATTAGTATAAAAAAATTATACAGTTCTTTTGCTTTATAAATAGCGGATAAAAAATAATCACTAATTTGACAGGAATAATTAACTATGATAGTAGGTGTATTGAAAGAAACTGAACCTGAAACCAGGGTCTCATTATTACCCGAACATCTGGCGATACTAAAAAAAAATAACGTAAGGGTAATTGTAGAAAGTGATGCCGGTGCAAGTGCCTTCGCAAAGAATAACAAGTATGAAGAAGCCGGCGCAGTAATAGTTTCCAGGGCCCAGGTATTGGAAACCTCAGATATAATTTTATCTATAAATGCTGAGTCACTTGAAATAGAAAATCTTCAACCTAAAATAATTCTTGGAAATTTTCAACCTTTATATAATACCTTATTTATAAAAAAATGCTCTCAAAAAAACATTACCGTCTTCAGCATTGATATGATTCCACGAACCACTCGTGCACAAAGTATGGATGTTCTTAGCAGCCAGGCAAATATTGCAGGTTATAAAGCTGTTTTGCTTGCGGCTAATTTATTTCCAAAATATTTTCCCATGTTTATGACTGCGGCGGGAAGCATACCTCCTGCAAAAGTATTAATACTGGGAGCTGGTGTTGCAGGATTGCAGGCTATTGCGACTGCAAAAAGATTAGGTGCTGTCGTGGAAGTATTTGATACAAGGCCCGCAGTAAAGGAAGAAGTAATGAGCCTTGGGGCAAAGTTTGTTGAAGTGGAAGGCGCAGCAGATGCAAGCAAGGCAGGGGGTTATGCAGTTGAGCAATCAGAAGAATTTTTGAAAAAACAAAAAGAGAAAATTGCTGAAAGTGTAGCGAAGGCGGATATTATAATTACCACGGCGCAAATACCAGGTAAAAAAGCCCCGGTTTTAATTTCAGAAGAGATGTTGAACAGTATGAAAAACGGATCGGTAATTATTGATCTTGCATCCGCAACGGGGGGTAATACGAGCAATACAAAAGATGAAGAAACCGTAAAATATAATGGTGTGAGCATTGTTGGAAACTCCAGGCTTGCAGCAAGTATGCCTTATGATGCAAGTAAAATGTATGGTAAGAATATTCTCAATTTTCTGCAATTAATTATTGATAAAGAAGGGGCGCTGAATTTAAATTTCGAGGATGATCTTGTAAAAGGTACCTGTATAGTGCACAATGGAGAAATAATGAATGAAAGGGTAAAAACATTATTGTGAAAATTATAATTTGATTTAATAAATTTTATGCAAGCAATTTTAAATTTCATTAATCAGAATATTGAACTAATCTACATTGTTATACTCATGATTTTTTTAGGAATAGAAATTATAGGAAGGGTTCCAAGCGTTTTGCATACACCTTTAATGAGTGGGGCTAATGCGATTCATGGTGTTGTAATTATAGGTGCGATCATAGTAATGGGGAAAGCAGAAAGCGATAATTATATAGCGCTGATATTGGGGCTCCTTGCTGTAATATTGGGAACTCTTAATGTGGTAGGAGGATTTGTAGTAACAGACAGAATGCTTGAAATGTTCAAAAAGAAAAAATAAGATTTGAATTGTAAAATAAAAGGAATTAAAAAGAGGAATTAATCAATCAACTTAATTAATGAGCATAAGCATTTTATCTCTCTGTTATCTTATTGCATCTGTAACTTTTATTCTTGGCTTAAAAATGTTGTCCAATCCTGCTACCGCAAGGCGAGGCAATTTAATTGCTGCTGGTGGAATGACTATTGCAATAGCAGGTACCATTTTTTTATATGAAAATGAAGGAAAAAAATTAGGGAATTATGGATGGATTTTCGGGGGAATTATTATTGGAAGTATAATTGGTACAATTACTGCAAAAAAAGTAAAGATGACCGCGATGCCTGAACTCGTAAGCTTCTTCAATGGCATGGGTGGTGCATGCGCAGCTTTGATTTCCATTATTGAATTTGGACATTTATCAAAGGAATTTTTTTCAGATGCTGCTGTTTCAAACTGGCAACCGACGTTATTAATAATTTTTTTAGGATTAATTATTGGCTCAGTTTCGTTTGCCGGCAGTATGATTGCCTGGGGGAAATTGAGTGGAAAAATAAAAGATTTCTCATTTAACGGGCAACATATTGTCAATATTTTATTATTGATTATAGCGCTTATTTTAAGTGGCTATTTATTATTCAATCTTTCTTCTGCTAACTATTTTCTTTTTTACCTCGTTTTTTTACTAGCACTTTTATACGGGGTATTTTTTGTTCTTCCGATTGGCGGCGCAGATATGCCGGTAGTAATTTCTTTACTCAATTCTTTCACAGGAGTAGCAGCTGCATGTGGCGGATTTTTATATAGTAATAAAGCGATGCTTACAGGGGGCATACTTGTAGGAGCTGCGGGAACATTGCTTACTATATTAATGTGCCGTGCAATGAACAGGAGTCTTAAAAATGTTTTGATTGGATCATTTGGAGGATCTGCAAAATCAACTACTAGTGTTCAAAGTGAATTTGGTACTTATAAAGAAATATCCTTAAGCGATGCGGCCATAGTAATGGCTTATGCCAAAAAGGTAATGATTGTGCCGGGCTATGGGCTGGCAGTTGCCCAGGCCCAACACGCATGTCATGAGTTGGAGAAGGTGTTAAATGAAAAAGGGGTAGAAGTTGAATATGCTATTCATCCGGTAGCAGGGCGTATGCCGGGCCATATGAATGTATTACTTGCAGAAGCAGATGTAAATTATGAGAAGCTTTTGGAAATGCAGGAAGCAAATGATGAATTTAAATCAACCGACGTAGTATTAATATTGGGAGCTAATGATGTTGTAAACCCTGCTGCAAAAAATGATCCTTCTTCACCTATATATGGGATGCCCGTGCTTGAAGTAGAAATGGCTAAAACAGTTATTGTAAACAAAAGAAGTATGAAACCTGGTTACGCCGGTATTGAGAACGCATTATTTTTTCAGCCTAAAACTTCCATGTTATTTGGAGATGCTAAAAAAGTTTTGCAGGACTTACTTGTTGAAATAAAAAATACATGATTATTTCAAATGGAAATTTTTTAAACTAAAGTAAACCTTCATACCAAAATACCACAAAAACAATCTTACATTTCAACAGGCATAAAAAAAACCCCTGCAAATTGCAGGGGTAATATTTATAAATAGCTTGTTTTAAGATTTGGAAGAAGTAACCAAAACCTTCTTTTCTTTTTTCTCTTTTTTAGTGGTCGTAGCAGCTGCATCAGTTTTTACTTTAGTCCCCTTATCAGCCATTTCTTTATCGTAAG
Organism: Chitinophagales bacterium; assembly: GCA_038239385.1. Taxonomy (GTDB): domain Bacteria; phylum Bacteroidota; class Bacteroidia; order Chitinophagales; family Chitinophagaceae; genus Ginsengibacter. The sequence goes on along the minus strand of JBBSEV010000039.1, from coordinate 36,742 downwards.
CAGTTGGCTCAAGTACATCGCCTGTAAGTTTTATTGACTTTATATCATCAGCTCCCGCAAACTTTACAGTAAGTGTTTTATCAATATGGCCAAGATTAGCCGCATTGTAAGTTGCTTTGATATACCCGGTTTTTCCAGGAGCTATTTCAGATTTTGTGTAATCGGAAATTGTGCAACCACAAGTAGGGCTGGCCTGCTCTATAAGCAAAGGCTCAGAACCAATATTTGTTACTACAAAGGTTGCAGTAGCAGGAACTCCTTGTTTTACTTTACCTAAATCATAAGTTTGAACATCAATTTTAGCTACATCATCTGCTTTTTTTTGAGCGAACAACGAAGTTGAAGACAAGGCAAGAATTGCGAAAAGTATTTTTTTCATTTTATTTTTTTAAGTGTTTATTTTATTGTTCGTTTTTTAAAGAATTAATTTTTGTATTTTCAGGAGCGGAACTTACGGGAGTTTTCCATACATCTCCTTTAATAATTATTTGCTTGGTTTGATTCCCATTATAAGTTATGGTTACTGGTTTTGTAAAGGTTCCTTCATTTTGTGCATTATACCCTATAGTGATTTTTGCTGTTGCTCCGGGAGCGATAATATCTTTGTTCCATTCAGGAGTTGTACAACCGCAACTTGCCTGTACATTTTCAAGTGAAAAAGGAGAAGAACCTATATTTTTAAATTCGAAAACATGAGTAACAGGTTTGCCTTGTGGTATTTTACCAAAATCATAATCAGTTTCGGTAAGGCTCATTACTTCCGGTACCGGTTTTATAGAATCAGCCCCGGATAATTTAACTGAAGTTGATATTGAAGACTGTGAAGTTGTTGTGGGAGAAACTATTGTTTTAAGAGTCTTCTTAGTAGTCGTATTTGTTTGAGCTATTGTCCCGTACGAAAAAACCAACCCAAATAATAAAGTAAATATTATTTTCATTTGCTTAATTTAAACGACTTCAAAGATAATAAAACGAAGGAAAAGGTTGCAAATTGTGGCAAGGTTATTACATTTTTAACAATCAATCATTCATTATTAATATTTTTGCCGCATGGATGCATCCCAGGATACCGAAGCCTTAATTTCTGAAAAGCTATCCTTTGATAATTTTAAAAAAGAAGTTTTAAAGGACTATCGCATTGTATGTGAAAGCCGTGAAGCCAGCCTGTTAGGTAGAAAGGAAGTTTTAACGGGTAAAGCCAAATTTGGAATTTTCGGTGGCGGAAAGGAAGTTGCTCAGGTGGCAATGGCAAAATTTTTTATGCCAGGTGATTTCAGGGCAGGGTATTACCGGGATCAAACATTTATGTTTTCAGCAGGTTTGGCAACAGTAGAACAATTTTTTTCCCAGCTATATGCTGATACTAATATTGAGAATGATCCTTTCAGTGCAGGACGACAAATGAATTCTCACTTCGCTACACGATTCGTAGATGATAATGGAGACTGGTTGGCACTTTCTCAAAAAAAGAATATTTCTGCAGATATTGCTCCTACGGCAGGTCAAATGCCAAGAGCCCTTGGGCTAGCCCTCGCTTCAAAAATCTTTAGGATTGAGCCTTCGTTTCAGGAGATGAAGGATTTAAGTAATAATGGAAATGAAGTTTGCTTTTGTACAATTGGAGACGCTTCCACTTCTGAAGGTCATTTTTGGGAAACCATGAATGCTGCAGGTGTGCAACAAGTTCCTTTGGCAGTTTTTATATGGGACGATGGTTATGGTATTTCCGTCCCAAAAGAGTTTCAAACCACCAAATCATCTATATCAGATGCATTATCAGGTTTACAAAAAGAAGAAGGTACAAATGGGATAAATATTTATAAATTAAAGGGATGGGATTATGCCGGAATGTGTGAGGTGCTTGAAGTAGCCATAAAAAATATCCGTGAAACACATACTCCTGCTTTATTTCACGTGGAGGAAATTACTCAGCCACAGGGGCATTCAACCTCAGGTAGTCATGAACGTTATAAAAATCCTGAAAGGCTGGATTGGGAAAAAAAATGGGATTGTAAGAAACAAATGAGGGAATGGCTTATCTCCAATGCCCTGGCAGAAGACACAGATTTGGATACCATTGAATATGAGGCAAAAGAGTTTGTAAAGCAAAGCCGAAATAATGCATGGGAGAAATATATCATACCTATCGTGCAGCAGGTAAATGATGTGGTCACTTTCCTTGAAAAAATAGCCAATGAAAATGAGGATAGTGCAATTCAAAAAACGGCAGACAATTTAAAGATTATTGCTGAACCAATGCGCCGCGACATAATGAAAGCGCTTGCCGATACAATTGATATTACAAAATCTTTATCCGCTAAGTCACAGATTCAAGAATTTTATACCACTTTAAAAAAACAATATTCAGAATTATACGACTCCCATCTTTATAATGAAGGCCCGAAAGCTGCCATAAAAATTAAGCAAATTCCAGCCAGCTATCATGAGGATTCTGAAATGATTAACGGTTACGAAGTACTTAACAAGTATTTTGATGAACTGTTTTCTGTGAATAAAAAAATTGTAGCTTTTGGTGAGGATCTTGGCCACATTGGAGATGTAAACCAAGGCTTCAGCGGCCTGCAGGAAAAATATGGTGAAGGCAGAATTTTTGATTCAGGCATTCGGGAATTATCTATAATAGGGCAGGGAATTGGGTTAGCTCTTCGTGGCTTAAAGCCAATTGCTGAAATACAATATCTCGATTATTTATTATATGGATTGCAACCTTTAAGTGATGATGTTTGTACAACGCATTACCGCACTATGGGCCAGCAAAGTGTGCCATTAATTGTACGCACACGTGGCCATCGGCTTGAAGGTATCTGGCATAGCGGCTCTCCACTTGGTATGATAATTAATGCACTTCGGGGTATGTATGTATGTGTACCAAGAAATATGGTTCAGGCGGCAGGTATGTACAATACTTTATTTCAAAGTAATGATCCTGCAATAATGATAGAATGTCTTAATGGATATCGGCTAAAGGAAAAATTGCCATCTAATTTAACCGAATATACAGTGTCATTAGGCGTTCCGGAAGTTATAAGAGAAGGGGATGATATAACTATGGTTTCTTATGGCTCAATTTTAAGAATTATACAGGAAGCAGCAGATGAACTTGAGAAAGTAAAAATTAGTTGCGAGATAATAGATGTTCAAACACTTCTTCCTTTTGATATTCCTCATACTATTTTAAATTCTCTCAAGAAAACAAACCGTATCATTTTTATAGATGAAGATGTTCCTGGCGGGGCTGCTGCTTTCATGTTCAATAAAGTGATGGAGGAACAAGGCGGCTATCGCTGGCTGGATGTTGCTCCACGTACAATAACCGGAAAGGACCACAGGGCTGCTTATGGTAGTGATGGGGATTATTTCAGTAAACCTAATATAGAAGATATAAAACAAGCAGTAAAGGAAATGATGGAGGAATGAAACGAGGTAGGGTTACATCTTTATCGATAAAAATTGCAAATGACACTATACCAAATTGACGCTTTTACTGACCATCTTTTTGGAGGAAATCCGGCCGCAGTTATTCCTCTTCAAAAATGGATTGATGAAAAGCTAATGCAGAAAATTGCTTTGGAAAATAATCTTAGCGAAACAGTTTTTTTTGTGCCTCAAGATAATACTGCTGGTAGTGATTTTGAAATAAGATGGTTTACCCCAACAGTAGAAATTAATTTATGCGGCCACGCCACTCTTGCATCTGCATTTGTATTATTCAATATTTTAAGTTATGACAAACCTGTTATAAATTTTAATTCTCAAAGCGGCGTTTTAAAGGTTACAAAAAAAGATGGATTTATTGACATGGATTTTCCTTCATGGGAACCGAAGATATTTAATGACCCGCCTGTTCAACTTAAAGATGCGCTTGGGGGTGTAGATGTTTTGGGCATTTATAAAAACAGGGATTTATTAGTCTTATTAGAGAATGAAGCCGCCGTAAAAAATTGTGCACCAGATTTTTCTCTGATACAAAAAACAGGGTATAAAATTATTATTACAGCTCCGGGAAATGATGTTGACTTTGTGTCCCGTTTTTTTGCGCCAACCGCAGGAGTTGATGAAGATCCAGTGACTGGTTCTGCTCATTCACAACTAATTCCTTTTTGGAGTAAAAAATTGAACAAGACGAAAATGAAAGCCCTACAGCTTTCTAAGCGTGGGGGCCAGATTTTTTGTGAACTCGATGGAGAGAGGGTAATCATGTCAGGCAAGTGTGTGTTTTACATGAAAGGCGAAATTGAAATGCCATAATGAATATGATCACAAAGCAAGAGAAACGTTTTATAAATCATTGGCTTGAGCAAAAGAGCGGGCTACGCTGGAAGTATTACCTGCAGTTCACCATAGCATGGACTGTCGTTTCATTTCTTGTCATTTTTTTCCTGACAAAATTATTTACAGAAGCATGGGAAACAGGAGGCGAAAGGTTAATTTACCTGATAATCATTATCTCAATTTTAATTGGATTTTTTGCTTCGCATTTTACTTATGTCTTTAGCGAAAAACGTTATAAAAAAATTTTGAAAAGGGAAGAGAAAAGTAGTACGAGCCCATAGTCAAATAAGATCTAAGGGATCTCTTTGGAGAATGCTGGCTTCCCGGTTAACGTTGGATTTTTTTCCAGATATGTTTTTAATTATCTTCTCTGCATGCTCTCTTGAATTTTCTATAAAGAGTCGATGCGTATTCATTCCTCCACATATTACACCAGCCAGGTAAATTCCCTTCACATTACTTTCATAATTTTCTTCATTATAATTAGGCTTGCATATTTCATCTGCTGAAAGCTGAATCCCGAGATTCTTTAAGAATTTAAGATTTGGTTGATAGCCGGTCATTGCAATTACCCAATCATTTTTAAGGGTAATGATGCCTTCGGGGGTCTTTATATCTACGTCATGCAGCCTTATCTCTGAAAGTGTAGAATTGAAATATGCTTTAATGGAATTCTCTGTGATGCGATTCTCTACATCTGGCTTCACCCAGTATTTTACCCGATCGCTTATTTTATCTCCCCGGATTACCATGGTTACTTCTGCCCCTTTACGCCAGGTTTCAAGTGCTGCATCTACAGCGGAGTTGGCTGCGCCTACGACCAATACTTTTTGAAATGCATAAAAGTGCGGATCATCATAGTAATGTTTCACCTTTTCAAGATCTTCACCTTTTACATGTAGCCGATAAGGAATATCGTAAAAACCGGTTGCGATTATTATGTTTAAAGCAAAGTATTCAGCCTTAGAAGTTCGTACAGAAAATTTTTTTTCTGATCCTGAAACTTTTTCAACCGCTTCAAATAAATGTACATTAAGGTGGAAAGAAGAAGTTACTCTTCTGTAATATTCCAAAGATTCATTACGTGTGGGTTTAATGCTGCTACTTACAAAAGGTACACCACCTATTTCAAGCCTTTCGCTTGTACTGAAAAAGGTCATATTTACAGGATAATTATACAACGAGTTTACTAGCGTGCCTTTTTCAAAAATTATATAATTTAATCCTGCTTTTTTTGCTTCAATTCCGCACGCAAGGCCAATTGGCCCGCTTCCAATAATTACTAAATCATATATTTCATCATGCATAACGGAAGCGAAGTTATTATATTAATTTTCACAAAAAAGTCGGCGTATAATTTATTAAATTCTTCTCCATTTGCTTTTCAATTTGAGAAACGGAAGTTCTAAATAATTATAACTTATTGCAGCAATTAAATAATTAATAGTGAAATAAATAATTACCAGCAACCAGCTCATAATATTTATTTTAAAATGCTGCAACAAAAGATTCACAAATGTAATAGTGATACCATGAAAACAATATAGGCCATATGAGAGTTTGCCGGTCAAAATCAAAAACCGGTTGTTACTGAATATATTAGTGCGTGAAGTATTTATCATTTGCTCTGTTATAAAAAGGGAGACGTATATAATAAACAGATAGCGGTTTAAAAGACCTGCAAAATCATTTGCCACTCCTGTAGTATTTGCATTTAAAAAATAAAAAAAAATGAAATGAAAAATTAAATAAACGTAAAAGGCGTATGTGCGGGCACGTGATAAATTTTTTATCCAGGCAATCAAACGACTGTTTGTAAAAATATAAATTGAAGCTAAAGCACCGCAACCAAAATCAAATAAATAGGTTAGGGTTGAATAGTAATTACTACTTCCTTTTATAATACTATATATAGATGAAAGGATACTTAACAAAAAAAGAACTATGATTATCATGTTCAATTTTTTATGAAGAAATCTTAAAGAGAGGCCCCAGAAAAGATAAAATTGTTCTTCAACGGAAATAGTCCATAAAAACTTTAAAAAGAATACATGATCTATCGTATAAAAATTCGCGATAAAAAATATATAATATAAAGAATTTGGTAAAGTAAGAGAAGTTCCAAACTGCCTGGCTATTAAAGGGAAGACAAAAAATGCCAAAATCATAATAAAAAAATATAACGGCCATATTCTTAAAATGCGCCGGGTAAAATAATTTTTGAAAGAAAAATTATTTCGTTTCTTATATTCATTTAGTGCGAGATAGGTTAACAAAAATGAGGATAAAATAAAAAATACATCGATGGCAAGTGGTATATTATCATAACAGTAAATAATAAAGTTTGTAGGAAAGTGATCGCTTTTAGAAACGGGAATATGAAAAGCATGATAAAAAAAGATAGCGAGGAAAGACATTCCCCTGATAGAATCTAATTGAGGAAAGTACATTTTGTTTGGTAAACCCGCTGATAATTTACTACTCAATTGTATTGGTCAATATTTGAAGTAAGAAATGTAGAATGCTGAATTATGAATGTAAGTAATTATATGATTCATCACTAATAATAAAAGCTTTTGCCCGGTGAAGGCAAAAGCTTTTATAAATTTGAGGTTTAAATTTTTTACTGTCTTATCTCATAAAATACATCTTGCCATATCCCTTCGTAAAATATTTATCTGTATTATCATCTGTATCCGTAAACTTCTCTAAAGACTTACCGTTAAGGTTTGTGAGAACACGATATAGGTAAACTCCATTGGCTACTTTTTGTCCATACATATCAGTTCCGTCCCATTTAAATTCCGTGATATTTCTTCCAATATGAAGTGGCCCCAATTCATCTTTTGTAATTTCTCTTACTATTTTTCCGGTAACGGTTAATATTTGTATGCGAATGTTTTGAGGAATAACAGTTCCGGTAACAGTGAATACAAAAGCTGTTGATGTAGTAAAAGGATTCGGGTAATTCAGCAGGTTTGAAATCATAGGTTTACTTATCACCCGGAAGTTGATATGATAATCTAATTCACCGGCCTGATTGCCTAAAACATCTTTTCCTGAGACAATTAATTCATATTCTTCATCATTCCCGCTAAGTAATGGCGAAAAATCTATCGTGGCTGTATTTTCTCCGGTAGCTAAGTTTGCGGGCGTGAAACGCATGGTATCGTTATCGAATTTGTAAGTTTTTAAAGAACCATCCGGAAAACGTATTTGAACTTTAATCAGCGATGTATCGTTGAGAGCAAGGAATGTGCTTTCATCCTTTAGCTTGATAAGAATGTGCGGCCTTGCAGATACAATATCACGATTTAAAATGTGAAGCCCATCGAAAGTTACATCTAACAGCGGATTGTATTTGTCGCCACGTACGTAAAAATTCTGGTAAAGAAAATTATTAAAATGATATTGCTCAGGCTGATCATTATCAGGATTGAAATCTACTAATAAAATATTTGCACCTGAATATGGTTTTGTATCAATATCATATCTTAAAATAATAGTATCCCCGCTTATTAACGGTTTTTGCCTTGGCAACTGAATTAAATGAGTGATGTTATTATTATCAATGATAGCAAGCTTAATTTTTATACTATCAAAAGAAGGTAAACTGATATTTTTAAATGCAATTCCGAAATGCAGGATCTCTGCTTGCTGCAAAGTGTCCTTTGACAAAAAGAATAAGCTTGGAGTTAATGCGCCTTCGGGTGCTGCATCATAATTTAGTCTCCAGTACGAGATTTGGTAAGGCGTGAACTTTATACTATCAGCATTCCGCATCTTGAGCTGTATATATGGATATTGTGCTGCACTCACAGATGATATATCAACATCCTGCATAGTTTTATCTACAATGAAAAGTGTAGATTGGTTACCCAGCGTATCAATCCCAATGATTTGAACTTTGGGGTTATCCGGGGAGTTTGCTTCAAGGCTTGTTCCTCTCCAATGCATTTCTTTCCATAAAGTAGCCGGGCCAAACTTTGGAGACGTAATGTACCCTAATGAATCCGAAGTAATATATGTTTTGCTAAGTTCTATTTTATCATAAAAGCCCTGTGAAAAAACAAATTCCGGTTGAAAAGATGGATTGTTTTTTTGATAAGTAAATATGAATGCTCTTGGCCTGGAGAAAGAATCTATAAGTACAAAGCCTTGTGATTTAAGCCTGTGGTATATTGAATTGTTTGCTCCATAAACTGCAGTATCACCTGCCCATGTACTTGCATAAGTATTGGCGGCTGGATTGGTGCCTGTAATATACCGGGCCACAACAATGTAATTATCAGGAATAGAATCCAGGAAATCCATTACAAGCTTCCTCCTCGCCTGGGTAAGATTATTATATTGGAAATTACCTATTCTTGTAATATTACAAACAGGGTCACTGCCATATAATCCTGTAGGTGTACCCATTACATTTAGCCATGGTTTGAGAGTAAGGGGATTGATTACAGAAAAGACTAATCCATTAATACCGCATACTGCACTTGTAAAATCGCTTCCGTTTACTGATACAAGAATATCTGTTCCTGTAGTTGCTGCAGTTGGATAAACACCATTATTTGCATAAATAGTGTTTAGAATTTTTGCATAATCCCATTGTCTCGCGCTGTCAAGTCTTATGTTTTGAGTATCGCTGTTTAAATGCTGGTAATAATGTGATTGATTTGATCCTACTGAACTATTTGCAAGATATATGAATGAAGCATTGTTCCACTGATAATCTTGCGGCAAACCGGAAGCTGGCACAAGAGAAACACGCCAATAGTAAACAGTACTATCAGTATAGCTAAATGCCGGATCAAATTCTATAGCGCCCCCTGGTGCGTTTACAGTTTTGGATACTTTTATTGTTGAATTGAAAAGAATAGTTGTATCTATCTCCATTACATAATCCTTTGGAGCGCTTATCGGGTTTGCAGTGGATGCATATAATTTTTGATTACCAACATTTACAATTGCATAATCATAGGGATAGGCTGGTTTTGCTTCATCTTCATAGATGAAAAAATCTTTTACAATACTGTTGTTACTCTCTGAAATTTCGTCGACCTCATTGTCTGCATCAATAGTGACCGTGATTTTATTGAGGCCTTTATCCCTGGAAGAAATAATAGGGACAACCAGGTGTACAGAGTCGGCATACTTTATAGCTGAAATTCTTTTACGGATCAATATATCTGTAGTACCATTTGGATAAGTTCTTTTTACTTCAAAAGTTATAGAATCTTCAATGGCCCTGCCAATGTTATATACTTTCGCATCAAGAACAAAACTGTTTGCTGCTACCGAAATAAAAGGGGGGTTTATTTTTACCTGTTGATCTTCTACTACATAATCTGGTTTTGGGTGAGGATTTATTTTTATAGCAGGATCACCATGTAAAGATATTTCTTCAAGATGCGTCCTTGTAAGATAATCTATTGAATTATTTCCACCGTTAAGAGTGGTAATAACATTTTTCATATCATTTCCAACAGTATTACCATAATTATCTATGCCCAATTGCCTGTACAGTTGGTCATCATAGTTATTAAGATAGGGAGGTACACCAAGATGTGAGCTCGCTAAAAAGCCAATAGATCCACGTTGGCTTGCCAATACAAAATTTTCTGAAATAGATAAGTTACTTTGAGTAATTCTCAAAGGGTCATAAATGTAATTGTTGCCGGCTGTACAACCACTTACTGAGAAAAATGGATACCTGCCCTGGTTTGAGTAAAAAGAGGGATCATTCAGATTGAATTCAAGTACGTTAGCAGAAGAGTGCCCGAAGTATGATATAAGGCTTATACCTTCATTGAATAATTGTTCAACCCTCTGCCCGGCGATTAGCTGCACAGCAGAATTTGATGATTTTGCAAAAGTTTCCACGTTGCCCCCATATAAGGTATCTTCTATAATATTTTTATACTGGTTCATGTAAAATTTAAAAAGATCACTTTCCGAACTGTCTTTTCCACCAATCACATGCAATACTTTTTTCATCCAAAGCTTATTGGCAAGTGTTTGGTTGGACGACGCCTGCGCTTGTTCATATTCCTGGATTTTTTGCAAATAATTTCCCACCTCGTTTCCTGAAACTGCAGAGAGCCTGCCGATAGGAATATTTGGTATAATGCTTCCATAAGGGGATGCCAGTAAAACATCAGACGCCGGATTTCCAAAAGTGGGGATGAGATTTAATTTGTCTGCATAAGGACTGCTTTCATGTGTTCTGTAATCGTTATAGGTAATACCTTTACCCATAAGAAAAACATATTGAGGAGCGGAGAAGGTATTTTTTGCAAATTGAATAAAATCTTTAATTCCCGCCGGATGTTTTTTTATGCCATAAGCAAACTGATCAATAAGTTCATCACTATTATAAATCTTTACATTAAACCCACCTCCTGCAGCAGAACTTCTATATTGTTTATATAGATCTACATTATTCACTCCTGAGCCATTATTAAATAAAACAGGATTACTGATTATAAGATAATTTCCCTGGTTAGCTGCCAAGCTAAAATTTGTAAAATTTTTTGTTGATAAAGTATTGATAGTATTTACGCCCGTTGGGTCTTCACTCATTAATACAAATTTTCTTGGTCCAATAGACGACGGAGGTAATGCAAATTTAACTTTGCCCGGTGTAGAAGTCACATCACCCAAGTACCTTGTATTAGAAGATATATCAAGTAAAACGGGGGAGACTGATCCATAATTAAAGTTGTCTATTACAAGAAAATTTCCGATACCGGTAGCCGGTAATTCAAAAGAAAAATTGCTTTTATTATTGAAATTAAATGTACTCGCGTAAGTAAGCTCAACAAAAGAGACTACAATCCTGTCAGTAGTAACTGTAGAAATATCCTCAAAGGATATAACAAGAAAAGCAGGACTAAGCAGATAACTAGTAGGAATATTGGGAATTGTTTTCTTAATGTAAGTAAAATAGGGCATTGGCTCATCATCTATTACCGTATTAAAAAACTTTATCCTGATATTTCGCCCATTCAGTGCATTTCCTGAAGTGCCAAATTTAAAAGTGACATTTGGGCCACCCGGGTAAATATTAAGACTGTCAAAGCCTGCAGATAAACCATAGCCAGGAAAGATATCATTAGTAGTCCATCCCTCTCCAATATCATAGGAAGATGAGTAAACGTAACTTCCAAGTGGTAAGCCATAACCAACATTGATTTGATTTTGATAATAGTTACCACGTGTGTTCATGAAATAAGGTTCCGGCGGCAGAGTATTGCCTGCAACATTATTGAGCGCATTAGTAAACCTAAGGTTACTTCCGGATGGATTGACGGTTAAAAAATATGATGAAGTATCTGTTTGTAAACTGTAATGGTCAGAAAGCTGGTAATCAGGATCACGGTAAAGTTTGGTATCTGCTTTTCCATCATTCATAACTCCCCAGAATTCTAGGTAGCCTGACGCTCCTAAAGGCCCTGTAGGAGTAGTAGTATATAGTGGTATTTCCTGTCCGTTTCTCCATAATTGAAATTGCTCCGCAGGTGTATTTCCTAATGATATTCCGTTTAACACCGATTGGGGAATGCGGTATACCCCATCCTGGCCTACATAAAATTTGTAATAAGTTTTATTATAATCAATCCAGCTATTGGTATAGGGCTGTGAGAATCCCGCTACCGATATGAAGATGAAAGAAAGTAATAATAATTTTTTCATTGTAGTTATTTGAACCTTAATTGTTTTCTTTTCTGGTAAGATCGAATCTTAAAGAGAAAATATGAGTGTATAACGGATTAGATTGGTTGGCGAGATTCGAAAAAGCATAATCAATACTTATGTTTTTTATTTTGAAACCTGCACCCAGGCTTGGCTGGTAAATCCATACCTTTTTTTGATTCGTCGTATCTCCGTCCGCAAGGGCTTTCTGGAAATTATATATGCCCGCTCTTATAAAGAATACATTTTTTATAGAGGCCTCAAGTCCTGCATGTGGGTCAATGCTTACAGATTTACCACTTATTATTGTATTTCTTTGTCCATCAAAAGTGAAATCAAGATCTGCTTCTGCAAGAATATTTACTGATGAGCCCAGTTTAAAATTATAAGAGTTTCCGATAGTAAGTCGAGGTGCAGTAAGCTCTGTTGATCTTACAGGAATATCATTTTTAGTAAGATAAAGTACTTCTTTTTCTTTTTCACTAAAGTTAAATGACCAGGCATTAAAAGTGGTGGTAAGGTCTTTGGCCACTATACCAAGGCTCCAGTTATTTTTTTGGAATTTAAAACCTGCATCAAAACCAAAACCCCATGCTGATGCGAAGTGGCCAACCTTTCGGTATATTATTTTTGCATTCCCGCCAAAGCTCATTTTCAAATCATCTTCATCTTTAATTTTTTGCGCAAAGGATAATAACAACGCATAATCTGCTGAAGAGAAAGTGGTGATATTTCCGTAATTAATGCTCCCATCCGGTTCAACAAGAAAAAGTGTATTAGGAATATCATCCACTGCAAATCTTAAAATAGAAAGCCCAAGCGTTCTTTTATTATCACTCACGGGAATAGCTACACTTCCATAATCGTATTTACCAATATTATCAAAATAACTGGCATGCATAAAATTAATAGAAGGATTATCTTTAACTGCTGTTAAAGCAGCGGGATTCCAGTATCCTGCTGTGCCATCGGAAACTGAAGCCGCCTGTGCGGCACCCATACCCAATCCGCGTGCCCCAGCGCCTATATTTAAAAATTCATTTGAATATTTTCTGAATTGTGCAAACCCAAGGCATGGGAATAGCAATAGCGTTATGATTTTTATAATTTGAGAAATTCTCATAAGGAAGAAAAGTCTGTTTATGGATAGGTTCAGTGTAATTTCCGGGTATTTAAAACGATTCTTATTTGTATATATTGCATTTATTGTATCGCCGCCCCATATTAAAATTAAGCAAATCTTCCTCAATAATTCATAGAGCCATTTAAACATTAAAAAAGAAAACTTTTTGAATTTCTCATCGCATTTACAGGATAATTATTCAAGTGAATTTAAATCACAACAAGGATCGTATACTTAAGGGGGAAGAGTTTATACCTATGCGTAGAAAATTTAAAGAAATCCTGTGAGGGTAAATTTAGTTTTGTAGACTATTTTTGAAGCATTAATAAACATGTTTGTTTTAATCTGAAAAATTATATGGAAGATGTAATAGCTGAATTGAAGTGGCGGGGCCTGGTCCAGGATATTATTCCCGGAACTGCCGAGCAGCTTTGCAAAGAACTTACAACAGCTTATGTAGGCTTTGACCCTACTTCAGATAGCCTTCACATCGGTAGCCTGATACCGATAATTATAATGGTTCATTTACAAAAATTTGGGCATAAGCCAATTGCCTTAGTTGGGGGAGCTACAGGTATGGTGGGCGACCCTTCAGGAAAAAGTGAGGAACGCAATCTTCTCAATACAGAGGTATTGAATTATAACCAGGAATCTGTAAAGAAACAACTTGCCGGGTTTCTTGATTTTAGTGAAAAAAAGATTAATGCGGCGGAAATGGTAAATAATTATGACTGGTTTAAAGAAATTACATTTTTGGATTTTATAAGAGATACAGGTAAGCACATTTCTATAAATTATATGATGGCGAAAGATAGCGTACGGAAAAGACTGGAAGCTGAAAATGGAATGAGCTTTACTGAATTTACTTACCAGCTGGTACAGGGTTACGACTTTTACTGGTTGTATCAAAATAAGAATTGTAAACTTCAATTTGGAGGTAGTGATCAATGGGGAAATATCGTAACAGGCACTGAACTGATCAGGCGAAAATGTGGCGGGGAAGCCTTTGCATTTACCTGCCCCTTGCTTACAAAAGCTGATGGAAATAAATTTGGAAAAAGTGAAAAGGGAAATATATGGCTGGATGCTACCAAGACTTCTCCCTATAGTTTTTACCAGTTTTGGTTAAATACCGCTGATGCTGACGCAGAAAGATTTTTAAAAATATTTACTTTTTTAACTCAGAAAGAAATACAAGACTTAATTGAGCAGCATACTGGAAATGAGCATAAGAGAATCCTTCAAAAAAAATTAGCTGAAGAACTTACCTGTTTTGTACATTCAAAAAATGATTATGAATTTGCGGTAAAAGCTTCCTCCATTTTATTTAGTAACGATACAGCACAAACGCTCAAGGAATTGGATGAAGCCCAATTGCTACAAGTCATGGAAGGAGTTCCCAATATAGAAATGAATAAAAGGGAATTTGAAGATAATATTGATCTTCCTTCTTTATTGGTATATTCTAAAATTTTTTCCAGTAAAGGTGAGGCGAGAAAAATGATTTCAGGCGGGGGTGTTTTTATAAATAAAGAAAAGGCAATACCTACTCAAGGAAAGATGACTGATTTTCTTAATGATAAATATTTACTGATACAAAAGGGAAAGAAAAACTATTACCTTTTAAAGGTTACTGGTGAATAGTTGTTGGATTGCCTATTCTCTGGCTTTTAAACCGCCTTTTTTAGTTTTACAGGCTTAGCAATTTCCTGCCTGTTGTATTCTAAAATGTCAGGAATAAAAGTTCTTTCTTTAAGTAAATAACCATTTCCCTTCTCACAAAAATGAACTTTGATATTTTCAATACTGATCGGATTTCCATCAGGAATATCAGCAATATTGCTGTGCCTTATATCATGTCCGTCAATAATCATTACAAGTCCGCTGCCAATTGCTTCCATTTTATTGCCCCCGCTAATGAGCATCCCGGTATCTTCTCCCAGCCCTATTCCTACTGCGGACGGGTTGCTAGCTATTGATTGTGCAAGCCTTCCAAACCTTCCCCGTTTTTCAAAGTGGCTGTCAAAAATTACGTCGTCCATAAATCCGAGTCCTGTTGTAATTTTTACTTCACCTTTTAAGTGAGCTGTGGTAGCATTTCCCTCATAAATCATGGTATTACTCATAGCCATCGCCCCGGCAGATGTGCCTGCAACTATAAAATTTTTTTCTTCGTGATATCTGTTTAATATAATTTCAAGGAGGTGAGTTCCTCCAAATGTTGCAGAGAGCCTCAATTGATTACCTCCGCTCATCATAATTACATTACAACTTTTTATGCGTTCAATGTATTCGTTGTCCATCGCATCAGAACGGTTGCGTATAGGCATAAGGCCAATGTTAGTACATCCTATTTTTCCAAAAGCATTCAGATAATTTTCACCTACTTCGTTAGGTATCATAGAAGCAGTAGTTATTACTTCTATTCTTGTTTCCGGACCACCTGCCTCCTCAATTATTCGGCGGAGAATCCCCAGCTCAAAAAAATTAAGATTATTTCGAATCATTTCTCCTTTCTCAAGATCTACGCCTTTGTCTTCGGCGCCACCTATGGCAAAAAGTGTCCCCAACGGATTTTGCATGCAGTCAAATTTGATAAAAACATTGTTCCATTTTTCATACAATTAATATTTCTCTTACAAACAATGTCAAAATAAATATCAATTACAAAAGTAACGGAATTGGGATAAAGAGATTGTTCAATTAAGGGTGATTTTTTTTTGACACATAATTTTTCCTACCTTACAATTTACTATCAGAATCTATTTTTTAAAATAATCACCTCTATTTTACTTTATGAAAATTGTAGAAATTAAAGTGCTTCGTGGCCCTAATTACTGGAGTGTGCGCCGGCCGAAGCTTATACAAATGAAACTTGATCTTGAGGAGATGGAAACACTACCTACCAATAAGGTAGAAGGATTTAAAGTAAACCTTGAGAAACTATTGCCTGGCCTTTATGAGCACAGATGTAGTGAAGGAGTGCCTGGTGGATTTTTGTTACGTGTGGAAGAAGGTACCTGGATGGGGCATGTGATAGAACACGTCGCTCTTGAACTACAGACACTCGCTGGAATGGATATGGGATTTGGACGAACAAGGACTACCGGAAAGCACGGAGAATATTTTGTTGTATTTGATTACATGGAAGAGGAAGCCGGTGTGTTTGCAGCAAAATCAGCTTTTAATTTAGTTGAATCTATCATCAATAATTCAGAATACAACCTTGAAGAAGAGCTGCAAAGTATGAGAGTCATCAGGGAGAATACGAGACTTGGCCCATCTACCGGGAGTATCGTTGAAGAAGCTGTTAAAAGAGGAATACCGTTTATAAGGCTAAATAAACAAAGTCTTGTACAACTTGGATATGGAATACATCAGCAAAGAATACGGGCAACGATTGCAGGAACAACATCGAGCATCGCAGTTGATATTGCCGGAGATAAAGAAGAAACAAAAAATCTCCTTAGCGCAGCGGAAGTTCCTGTTCCCAAAGGAATAATTCTGCACAGCGATGAGAATGTGCAGCGGGCGATTGACTCTGTTGGGTATCCATTTGTAATTAAGCCAATAAATGGAAATCATGGTAAAGGAGCTACAACAAATATTACCACTTTTGAACAGGCGGAAAAAGCGTTGGAAGCTGCCAGATATTATGGAAAAACTGTTATCTGTGAAAAATATATAACAGGATTTGACTTCAGGGTTTTGGTAGTCAATTTCAAATTTATTTGTGCAGCATTACGTACACCCGCATCCGTTAGGGGTGATGGTGAGCACAGCATTCAATGGTTAATAGAAGAAACTAATAAAGATCCGAGGCGGGGGTATGGCCACGAAAAAGTTTTAACTCAAATAAAAATTGATGGCTTTACTCAAAAAATACTGGATGAAAAGGGTTACAATTTAGATACCATTCCTGTAAAAAATGAATTGGTTTTAGTAAAGCCCACAGCAAATTTATCAACAGGAGGTACCTCCACAGATGTAACTGATGAAGTGCATCCGGTAAATATTTTTTTAGCGGAACGTATCGCAAAAATAATAGGACTTGATATTTGTGGGATTGATATTATGGCTTCTGATTTAAAAAAGCCGCTTAACGAAAATGGGGGAGCCGTGCTCGAAGTAAATGCGGCGCCAGGTTTTCGCATGCATGTTGAACCATCTGAGGGTATTGCGAGAAATGCGGCAGAGCCGGTTGTGGAAATGCTTTATCCAAAAGGAGCCGATGGCAGAATTCCTATAATTGCTGTTACCGGTACAAATGGTAAAACAACAACAAGCAGGCTTACTGCGCATATTTGTAAAGCAGCGGGTTACAAAGTCGGCTTTACTACTTCTGATGGAGTATATATACAAAATCAGTTAATGATGAAAGGTGATTGTACAGGACCAAAAAGTGCTGAATTTGTTTTAAAAGATCCTACCGTAGATTTTGCTGTGCTCGAATGTGCAAGAGGAGGCATCCTTAGGAACGGGCTTGCCTTTAGATATTGTGATATAGCTATTGTAACCAATGTAACTGCCGATCACATGGGCCTCGGAGGCATTGAAACGATTGAGCAAATGGCTAAAGTAAAACAAGTATTACCTGAAACTGTCTTCAGGAAAGGATTTGCAATTTTAAATGCGGATGATGACCTCGTTTATGCAATGAGAAAAGATCTTAATTGTAACATAGCATTGTTCAGTATGGATGAAAATAATAAGCGTATAAAACAGCATTGCAATAAGGGTGGTTTAGCAGCTGTGTATGAGAATGAGTACGTCACAATCATGAAAGGCAACTGGAAGATACGTGTAGAAAAAGTTACAGAAATTCCAATAACTTTTGGTGGTAAGGCAACTCATAATATTATGAATACTCTGCCATCTATACTTGCCTGTTATCTTTTTAGAAATATCAAGGTCGAAGACATACGCCAGGCACTACATACATTTATTCCTTCAGTTTCTCAAACACCTGGCAGGCTTAATCTTTTTGAATTCAAAAATTTTAAATTTCTTGCAGACTTTGCTCATAATCCTGCGGGGTTAAATCTGCTATGCGATTTTGTAAACCGGTTGGATGGTACCTACAAAGTTGGTATCATTAGTGGAACAGGAGATAGAAGAGACGATGATATCCGGGAAATTGGAAGAATATCCGGAAAGAATTTCGATGAAATAATCATCAGGCAGGACAAGCACTTACGTGGACGCACAGCCGAAGAAATAATCGATCTACTTGTAGAAGGTATTAATGAAGGCAAAACGAAGGATATTCCCGTTATGATTTTACAAAAAGAAAAGGAGGCAATACAATATGCGTATGATAATGTAAAACCCGGAGCAATTATTACAATAATGTGCGATGTAATTCCGGATGCACTTGCCTACATAAAAAAATTAAAAGAGGACGAAGAAAAAGAAAATGAAATTTCTCTGACTTAATCGAAGGCCTATATCACTTTTTGAAATTTTATTTCATAACCTTACTTTTGCACTCCTATTGTCCCATAGTATAAAGGTAGTACGACAGATTTTGATTCTGTTTGTCGAGGTTCGAATCCTCGTGGGACAACTTATATAATTGCGTATAATCAAATATATTATCAATTGTGTTATTATTTTTTTTGCTTTTAAACTGAACATTTATTGGTTGCAACTCCTTTCACGCCCACTTTGGTAAAAAATACATCCCCGCTGCCAGGGTATTTTTTTAATTTTTCTTCATTTAAATTTTCCCTGGCTGTGGTGATCACCAAGTAGTCTAAGTTTTCACCCGCGAAAGCACAGGAGCTAACCTGGGGAACGGGCACTTCAATTCTGTCCATTAGCCGGCCATCGTGCGGATCCCACCTGTACACGCCAAACCCTCCCCAATGGGCAACCCAAAGCATTCCTTCTTCATCTATGGCCATCCCGTCGGGTGATCCCATTTCAAAAGGTATATGAATAATGTTTTTTTCGAAAATAATTTCACCTGATTCTTCTTCGAATATAAAAGACTGCACGACCTGGGTGGGGCTGTCAATATAATATAGCCGTTTATTATTCAAAGACCAGGCAATCCCATTTGAAATAGTAGCATTGTTCAATTTTTTATGAATATTCAAATTGGTATCAACGCAATACAAAGCACCTGCTCCATTGGTATGATCAAGATGCATAGTGCCAACCCAAAGCCTACCAGAGCTATCGCATGCTCCATCATTACAGCGCATGTTCAAAGGTGGCATTTCAACATCGGGCAACCATTCCAGTTGCTCGGTTTCCAAATCAAACCTGGCGATTTTTGTATTTAATGCCAATATTAATTCATTATCTGTTCCCTGTACGGCCAGCGTAAGCCTATAATCAAATTTCCAGGTTCTTATTGTATGTTTTATCCAACTGTATTCATATAAAACACCATTTTCGATATCCACCCAAAAGCAGCATCTTCTTTCAGGATGCCATAGAGGGCTTTCTCCCAGTATACATTGCGATGGATGCAATACCTCTGCTTTCATAATTATCTCATCTTTAATTTAAAACAACGCAAAAAAAAGCATTTATGATTTATTGTCAACGGGCCAGTATTGCGCTAATTTTTTTCTTAGAAAAGCAACACTTCGTTCCAATTGATCCATACCATCCACACCGTCTTCAATGCTTATCCAGCCTTCAAAACCGGCTGTTTTGAGAATAGTGAAAATAGCATCATAGTCATTTAATCCTTTTCCTATTTCACCATGACTTAACCTTTTCGCATAGCCTTCTTTCCCACCTTCTTCTTTTCGAAGGTCCTCGAGCGTTCCATCCTTAAGATAACGATCGCTGGCATGCATCGTTACTACGCGATCTGATACCCGTTTTAAGAGTTCTATGGGATCCTCCCCCGCCAGGTACGTATTGCTTGGATCATAATTGACTCCAAAAAAAGGATTGCGAATACTATCGACAAGCTTGCAAAAAACATCCATTTTTTGGGCAAATTCAGGGTATTGCCAGAAATCATCTTTATAATGATTTTCAAGAATAAGGGTGATTTTTCTATCCTCAGCATACGGCAGACAGGAAGATATACAATCGGATGCTAATTTTACTCCCTCATCTATGGAAATCCCGGGGCGCTTCTGGCCGGAAAGTACCCTGCAATACGAGCCCCCCAAAGCAAAGGTCATGTCGATCCATTTTTTCTGCTTTTCAATTTCGATTTTCCGGAATGACAAATCGGGGTGCGTGAAATCAGGCGAACAACACATCATCGGAATCACTTTCCCGAAATCTTCAACCTGGGTGCGAAAGGCTTGCCAGTTGTCCTCATCAGACATTTCCATGAAACCCGCATACCATTCCAGCCCGTCAACATTAAGTTTACCCGCCATATTGATCCATTCGCATAACCGCATACTTCCGTCTTTACATAATGCGTTCATAAAGGCTTTTGGAAATACAGCTAACCGGGGCATACTAAACTTATATTATTTTGAAGTTTTAATGGTCGAAGTGTCTTTAGGTGGATTACGCCCCAAAAAGGGGTGTTGTTCCAGGTCTACTACCTGGCCACTAATAGGACCACTTTCATCTGCTAGCCAATAAACAGCAGCGGCAGCGATTTCTTCGGGCCATAAGATACGGCCGGCAGGTGCGTACACTGGTGGAAGATCTTTAAACCAATCTGCAGACAGGCCATGGTCTTTCTTTCGTTGCTTTTCTGTTTCGGTCAATACCCAACCCGGATTGACCTGGTTTACGCGAACTCCGTTTTCACGGTGTAAGGTATCGCCGAGGTTCCTTGTCATCGTCATTAAAGCGCCTTTAGAAACGCTATAGGCAAAAAGATTGGGTTCACCACTCCATGCATTTACAGACCCGATATTTAATACACAGCCCCGCTGCTCTGTTAAATGATGTAAGGCGGCCTTGATCAGTAAGAACGGAGCAATGGTGTTAACTTCCAGTACTCTTTGTATAAAAGGCTTATCAGTAGTATGAATATTGGATGAAACGACTATCGCCGCATTATTTACAACAGCATCCAATTTCCCAAATGATCGCACTGCAAGATCAACAAGCCGGCCGGGCGCACCTTCCCCGCTGATATCTTCTATATGCAGCACCGCCTTGTCCCGCCCCAGTTCATCAACTACCGTTCTTCCCCAGCTTTCTTCCAGGCCATGAATTACAACACGGGCGCCTTCCGCTACGCAACGTATGGCAATAGCCTTACCGATGCCCGTTGTGCTGCCGGTTACAACAATCACCTTATTTTGCAAACGCATAAATTTATGTTGGTTTAAGTATACCCTTTACTATTTCTCCTTTGTGCATTTTGTCAAAGGCGGTGTGCCATTCAGTTATCGGCCATATCCCTCCAATAATGGGTGTTACGTCCAACTGTCCGCTTGCCATCAGGTCGATAACCCGCTCCCACATGGGCCAATTATGGCTGAAACTCCCCTGCAGCGTAATATTTTTCTGAACAAGAGGGTCAAGTGAGAATCCTAAAGGCTGGGGGCCCCATCCTACCTTTGTAATTTTTCCACCAGGCCTCACCAGTTGCAAGGCAATTTTCAATGTAATACTCACACCGGCCGCATCAATAACACAATCGGCTCCAAGCCCGTCGCGTTTATTTGCCCAATCTGTCGCATCACCGGTTATGGCTTCGCACCCATACTGCCTGGCAATATCCAGGCGGTGTTTATCGGCCTCCAATCCAACTATAGCCACTTGTGCACCACTTAAACTTGCGACTGCTGCACACAGGATACCTATTGTTCCCGGGCCAAGAACAACGACGCGGTCGCCGGGCTTAATCCCGGTGTTCTCAACCACCGCACTATAGGCCACACAGCAGGGCTCGGTGAGACAGGCGTGTTCAAAAGGAACCTGGTCGGGCACCTTATGTAAACAGCGGGAAGGTACTCGCACAAAACGGGTCATAGCACCATTTACTCCGTATCCAAAACCTTTCCTGGACGGATCAAGATTATACAATCCTATTCTTGACATGGGATTATTCAAATCAATAATTGCAGCAGTTTCACTTACCACCCTATCACCTTCTTTCCATCTTGTTACCCTAGCGCCTTTTTCAACAATATGTCCGCCGAATTCATGTCCCAGCACAACAGGATAATTTACAGCCCAGCTTTGATCAGCAGTCCATTGATGAAGGTCGCTGCCACATACGCCAACATTGGAAACTTCAAGGAGCACATCCTCATCTTCAATTACAGGCCTTTCAATTTCCCTGATTTCTACCGAGCCCTTTTCAGGAGCATAATTTACTACAGCAGCCGATTTCATTTTTTTACAATGGATTTTTTATTAATTTTTATACGAATGGATCTTATCGCAAATCAGGCGCAGTGAACTTTCCAGGTCGCCCGCTGCGGTTTTGAAACTGTCCCCATCAATGGTCAGGGGCGCTCCCAGCACAACCAGGGGGGCGCCATATTCAGGGCATTTAATTGCCTGTTCCAAAGTAAGGCCCCCTACTGCCTGGACCGGAATTTTGACTGCCTGCACCACTTCCCGAAGCTGGTCGAGCGGACTCGGCATACGCTGGCCCTTTGCAGCAATGCCACGGCGCTCATCATAACCAATATGATGAATTACGAAATCACACCCCATGTCTTCCAGCCATCTTGCCGCTGCAACCATATCCCCGCATCCAAGATTATCCCCCATTACTTTTATTCCAAAATCGCGACCGGCGTTGACTACGCACTTAATCGTTTCTTCATGGGCCCTTGCCATAACTACGACATGGGTAGCCCCAGCCTTAGCCATCATTTCAGCTTCAAGGTATCCCCCGTCCATCGTTTTAAGATCGGCAACAATTGGAACTCCGGGAAAGGCCCGCCTTAGTTCTCTTACTCCATACAGTCCTTCTGCAAGGATAAGGGGTGTTCCTGCTTCCAGCCAATCTACTCCGGCCCGCATAGCCATAGCTGCCGTTTCCAACGCTTCATCAATATTGGTCAGGTCAAGAGAAATTTGAACAATGGGATTCATTAATTACAAGTTAATATTTTAACGGGCAAAAAAAACTAAGGATAACCGAATTCATTGAAAGATTTTATTCACACATTCAAATTGAGCAGCGCTGCCTGAATTATTCAAGGCAATCGTTTAACCATTATGTCCTTAAAAAATACGACGCTTTTTGGATCATGTCCCTGCAATGCAAAAGTGCCATCGGCAATACTTCTATAAGCATTGCCTTCGGAAGGAACAAAACCTTCTGGCTAAGTCCAATCGGTAACTACAGTATCATTTATTTTTACGATCACGTGTTTCCCATCATCACGAATATATTCAGTAAACCATACATCATCCTAAACGTAAACTTCTTTGGTATCCTTAATGTCATACAAACCACCGTTTCTTTTCCAGTCAGTATGAGAATTATTCACCTGCACTTCAAATCTACCTACTCAGGTCTATGCAAAAGTCATTGATGATGTTACTCAAACAAAAACTATCAAAGAAAAGTCGATGTGATGACAAAGATTGTCAAAACTATTAATTGACACATTATAACTAATTCTATACTACTTTTTATCCTTAAGCTCTGCCAGCGTCCACGGTTTATTTCTGCTTTTATTTTCTTCTCTTATCTTTTTCACCTCGTCTTGTTTAACGATGGGGGAAAGCGTTCTTTTATCCCCGTGAATATTTCCAAACTCATACCGGGTATAGCTCAACACCGATGCTATCCATCTGTCACTATTTGCAGCCATCGAAGGCATTTCAGCAGGATATGTTTTTCCGTTGACAGGCCCGCTTAAACCATGAAGCAATAGCCTTATTACATTATCTTTTTCTGCAGGTTGAAAAAGTGTTGCCCCGACAAGCGGCGGTGCCGCCATGGTGCTGCCACCAATGGCTAATCCCTTTCCATCACCTCCATGGCAATTTGCACAAAGTGATCTAAAAATAGTAGCCCCGTTCAGAATTGTTTTTTTGTCTTCTGCGATCATATTACCGAGCCGGGCTGAAAGGTTTTTTACAAGTTCGTTTTCATCAAGGGCATCTTTGGTGGCCAATAGCATTTCATTATTTGCATTCTGTTGTAAAATTTGCTTAACAACGGCTTTAGCTTCATCCGAATTGTTATTGTACATTGACAACAGCACCTGCACGCGAACATCGTAATTTCTATCGTCTTTTAGCCTGGCCACTTCATCTATTACCTGGCTATCGTTTTTCTTCATAAAAGATTCACTAATCCAAACCGCAGTTTTTCTTACCTGCGGATCAGGATCATTAAATGCATGCGACAACGTTTCTTTATCAATAGCATCCAATCCCTCAAGAGTCCATAAAGCGTGTATGCGTGCCAGTTGGCCGGTGTCATCTCCTGAAACTTTTTGTTGCCCTGTCGCAATATTTTTTAAGGCAGGAATTACTGACTTGTCACCGCGAAGGATAATTAGTTTTTGGGCATTGTCGCGCCACCAACCATTAGGATGTCCCAGGTATTTAAGAAGTGTTGAGGAAGATTCATTAAGCATATTTGGCTTAGGTCCTTCTTTGAAGCCATCGTAAACTACCCTATAGATGCGGCCACCGGTGATGTTTTTAGCAAGGCCAAGGCTATCAATTTTATTGCGGAGAAAAGATCCGGGCTGGGTCCAGCTTCCCTGTTGAATAATGCCATGGTTCATATCTACAATATATAAATTTCCATCCGGGCCGGTAGCACTATTTACAGGACGGAAGTTCATATCTGAAGATGATATAAATTCCATGCTGTCGTAGGCATTTTTAAGAATAATTTTTCCTTTCGTGTCAATCACTTTCGCCCTTCTTATTATTCTCCCAACGGGTTCGCAAACAATATAATCTCCCACAAGATCTCCAGGTAGCCTGTCGCCCCTGAAAATTGACTGGCCACAACAAGCCGTAAAATGGTTAAGGGTATTATTTGGGCGCAGCCTGTGATTTCCTCCCTGTACATCAGGCGTGGCCATGATAGGCCATACTTCCTGGAACTCAGGACTGAACTGATCCGGAAAGTCCAGGCTTCCATACATAGGGTTAATCTGAAATCCCAACACAGGAGTTTCTCCGCCGGCGCTGGAGAAAAACAAACGGCCATAATTATCATGGGTTAAACCCCATTGTCCATCTACTCCGCTGGTAATGGTATCTACCTTTATGGTACCGTTAGTGTATCGAAACCGAACCGGATCATAGGTCATATACATCCAGTTGTCCAGGTTCCAATCCAGCCCACTTCGCTGGTGTTCCATATTAGCATCGCTGGGAACATATTTATCATCTTTATAAACTATCTTTTTGAAATCTGCTTTACCATCACCATTCGTATCGGAATAGCTGGTGATATTAATTGAATTTGTTTCATTCACCAACAACTCATTTTCCACACTCTGCATCATTCTTGGCAACAAAAGGCTGTCAATAAATACAGAGCTTTTATCCATTTTACCATCATTATCAGTATCCTCGAGCAGCATTATTCTGCTCCATGGTTTTTGTTCGCCGGTCGCATCGGCGTCCTGCATATAAGTGAGCATTTCTGCCACGTACATTCTTCCATTACCATCCCAGGTAATCGCAACAGGGTCTTGTATCATAGGTTCACTCGCCACTAACTCCATATGATATCCCTTAGGTAAATACATCGTCTTCATACTTTCTTGCGGCGATAAATACCTTGCTGTAGGATGCGGATTAAATTCAGGCTTTTTATTATCCTCACGCATGTTACACGTAAAAACCGAAATAGATAAAATCACCAGAAATAAAACCTGTAATTTAATTTTCATATTATATTGAATTTTTTCATCAGCGATGATCTTATCACTTTCCGCTCTGAAGTTTTTCTACTGCTTCATGCCCATGGCATATTTAATACCGGCAAGAATATGTTCCAGGTAAAGGGGATCGGCGAAAGATTCTTCTGTATGGCCTAATTCTGTATAAAAAGATCTGCCGCCATCGTATTCGTGATACCAGGCCATGGGATGATGTCCCATAGGAGCGATCTTACCAAGATCATAACTTTTTTCATCGATAGTAATCAGTTCGTGCAGACCTTCTGCCATCCATTTAAAACTGTACCACTCGTCTTTCCGTTGCCATGGGTTAGGCAAATGTTTGGTAGAAGGGTTTTGGGTATCTACAATATTTAACGTTGCAACCTGTTGCGCAGGATGCCCACCAAAATATGCACCGACAAGATTACCATACCATGGCCAATCGTATTCACAATCTGTGGCCGCATGAATGCCCATAAAGCCGCCGCCGGCTTCAATGTATTTTTTAAATGACTCTTGTTGCTCATCATTTAATATATCCCCGGTAGTGCTCAAAAATATTACCGCTTTATACTGCTTTAAATTTTCAGAATTGATTTTGTTGGCATCAGTAGATGTATCTACATCAAATTTATTTTCAGTGCCTAATTTTTGAATAGCCACTATACCAACAGCGATTGAACTGTGGTGATACCCGGCAGTCTTGCAAAATATTAATACCCTGGTGTTTTGTTTCGCAAAAGCAGGACTTATACTAAAAATTATCAGGGTTAGGAGCGTTAGAAATAACGTCAGGTACCCGGAGTTGTTAGTTTTGGAAGGATGTTTCATTGATTTTAATTTAGAGATTGAAATGTGTAATTAAAAATAAAGAGATACTAACTATGCAGGCTGTCTACGGTAATGGTTTCACCATAATATCCTTAAAAAATACAATGCTTTTTGGATCATGGCCCTGCAATGCAAACGTGCCATCGGCAATAATTCGATAAGCATGGCCCTCGGGAGGAACAAAACCATCTGGCTGAGTCCAATCGGTAACTACTTTATCATTTATTTTGACAATAACATGTTTCCCTTCGACGCGAATATATTCAGTAAACCATACGTCATCTTTTACATAAACTTCACGGGTATCCTGGATGTCATAAAGGCCGCCGGTTCTTTTCCAATCGGTATGGGAGTTATTTACCTGCACTTCAAATCCCTTATCCGGAAAGCCTTTCTCCTGGTATGCTGTATGAAAATATATTCCCGAATTTGAGCCTGGCTTAGTCATTACAAGCGCTTTAAATTCAAAATTTTTAAAGTCATGATTCATCACCTGCCCTTCATAATATAAGTGAGACCGGGGACCTGCTACCTTAATTGCGCCATCTTCAACCGAAAAGGTACCGGGTGCTTCACTCGCTTTCCAGCCGTCGAGTGATTTGCCATCAAAAAGGCTGGTCCAACCAGTGCTGTTTTTTACTTTGTGGCTGCTTAAACAAGCCATGAACATTAAGGCCAGGATGAAAATTAAAATGTATTTTTTCATAAAATTTCTTATTTAGATTACTTCGTTAAATAATGTATTAAACGCCTAAACTCCAGCCTTGGCGATATTCACGTTTTACAAATTGATTTGCCTCATCAAAGTTTGTAATTTTCATTGCCTTTGCATCCCAAAGAAGCCTTTTTCTGCCCGGATACTCAGACCTTCCATTTGCTGCCTTGCTCTCAAGGTTCCAGCTACGGATTGCCACGTTACCAATTAGAACGCTTTCTGCAAAGGGCCCTGCAAAATCAAATGAAGAACTTGTTTTTGCCTTGCCGTAACCGGCCATACAAGCGTTTATCCATTGGAGATAGTGTCCTTCAGGTACACGTGCTATTGTTGCTTTAGGCATGGTGATTTCTTTCATAAGCTTCGTCGGCAATAATCTTGGGTTCTCTCCATAGCAATCAAAAAGTAATTTTCCTTTTGTGCCAATAAATAAAATTCCGCCATCGCTATTTCCAAATGGCTCACCAGGCAACAACTCATCAGGAAGTGCGGGCAGTAGCCCACCATCATGCCACGATAAATCGATACTTCCTTTACCATCTTTTCTCGGGTACTTCAGGTGTATGATAGATGCGGCGGGAAATCCATCCGGATATTTGGCTTCACCTCCATCAATCGTCCAGCTTTTTGGAATGCTACATTCTATTTCCGAAGGGAAATCAATGGGCAAAATACGAAACGCAGGATCCATCATATGACAAGCCATATCGCCCAAAGCGCCGGTGCCAAATGCATTCCATCCTCTCCAGCTAAAGGGCAAATAAGCAGGATTATAATCTATAACTTTTGGGGATGGGCCTAACCAAAGATCCCAATCGACTCCCTCGGGCACCGGAAAATTACCTGTAGGGGTGGGTAATCCTTGCGGCCATACAGGCCGGTTGGTCCATGCCTGCACTGTATGCACATCTCCAATCATTCCGGCATCATACATTTCCTGTCCCTGGCGCACACCATCGCCTGATCCTCCCTGGTTGCCCATTTGTGTAACTACCTTGTAACGATTTGCCGCATTAGCCAATGCCCGGCATTCATAAATATCGTGAGCCAATGGTTTTTGATTGTATACATGTTTGCCTAATTGCATTGCGGCCATGGTTGCCACTGCATGCACATTGTCTGGTGTAGAAATAGAACATGCATCAATGTTATTCTTTTCTGTATCCAACATTTTTCTGAAATCCTTGTAATATTTTGCTTTGGGATAAGCAGCCCTGGATTTTGCGGAACGACGGTCGTCCACATCGCATAATGCAACGATGTTCACATTAGGACTCTTAGCAAACTCACGCAAATCGCTTTCGCCTTTTCCGCCCGCACCAATAGCGGCAATATTCAATTTGTCACTTGGAGCTATAAAGCCTTTGCCACCCAATACATGACGGGGCAAAATCATAAACCCTGCAGAAGTTATTCCTGCATTTTTGATAAAATTTCGCCTTGAATTATTTGTTGCATTTTTAGTATTGTGCCTGCTTTTTTTCATGATGATAATTTATGGTTGATTATGTTTATAAATTATGAGACTTATTAAACATCGCTAAGATTATATTGAGAGAGTACATCTGCCGGTACCCCTTCCCACTTACCCGGAGCATTTCCTACATAACCAATATCTTTTATTCCAATTTGGCTTGTATAGAATCCGGTGGCAGTGAGATCCCGCATACGATTAAAGAAAGTTACGCCTGGTTGCATCTCCGGTTTAGCTTTCAAAGGATAGGCAATCTCTTTCACCATTTCCAGTTGTTGCGCGGTTGTACAAGTTCTAAAAGATTGTTCGTAACGATTCAAACATTGCATATCAAGCCACCGCAGCCCTCCACGCATAGGAAGCTGGTGATCCGGAATATCTTTTACAATAAACTCAATGAAATCTATAACTTTTGCGTCGGAGGCGCTACCCGATACATCATCCTTTGGAATTATAATATCAGCCAGTACTATCAGCGTGAGCCTTTCATGTTCAGTAAAAAAAACAGGTTCATTGCTTAGCCTTTTTAAACGTTCTTTCTCAAATTCCTGGAGACCGTCCGTACTCGTAACATCGGGAGTCACCGGAGCTTTGGTGGTTGATTTACTATCCTCCGTTTTACAAGCTTCTAATAATATGCCTGTACTTACTGTTGTTATTCCTAATGCTTTTATTGATTCCCGCCTGTTCATAACTATATATTTTTTTTGGATTTTTGATCAATAATGTATTCTGCTGTTCTCATAGAAAGAGCCAGGATCGTCCACGTAGGATTCTTATCTCCCTGCTGAACAAAGGGAGCACCATCTGTAACAAATAAATTTTTACAATCATGTGCCTGGCTCCACTTATTCAAAGCTGAAGTTTTTGGATCATCTCCCATTCGTGCTGTACCTACTTCATGAATAATATCGCCTGGCGCATGAAGTCCATAATTATCTTCTTTACCTTTTGCTTTGGAAGTAACGATTGCTCCCATCGCATGCATTATAGATTCGAAGGTTTCCTGCATGTGCTTTGCCTGCTTAATTTCTGCATCGCTCCATTTATAATTAAAGCGCAATACCGGGATACCAAATTTGTCAACTACATCAGGATCAATTTCACAATAATTATACTCACGGGCAATAGCCATTCCCCTGCCGGCCATGCCTACATTAGCTCCATAAAACCGGCGATAGTCATCTTTTAAAGATTGGCCAAAACCTCCGGCATCTTTCATCTTTCCATCGCGGCCGGCTACCATTCCATTTATATGTGGCACCCCTGACCCAAAACCATAAGATGGCATTCCCATGCCTCCACCATACTCAATATGATACCCTCGCGGGAAATCTAATTTCTTATTATCAAGTACCCAGGGGGAGAGAATCTGGGCGCTGCCTACGCCATCTTCATTATATCTCTTTCTATCCATTAACTGGGGCAGAAAGCCTGACATAGAAGAACCCGTAGAATCATGCAAATATTTACCAACAATACCGCTTGAATTTGCCAATCCATTCGGATGCGTTGTTGATTTTGAATTAAGTAATATTCTTGCGGAACTGCACGCACTTGCCGCCAGGATAACAATGCCACCATTGACCTGGTATTCCATCATATCATCTTTGCTTACATAAGAAACACCTTTAGCCAAACCATCTTTTCCCACGATTACTTCCCGCACCATAGCATTAGGAACCACTTTAAGATTACCTGTTTTAATGGCAGGTATTACCAGGCAGGATGAGGAGGAAAAGTCGCCATATATTTTGCAGCTCCTGCTGCACTGCCCGCAAAAAAAACATGCGCTTCGGTCTTTGTTGCCGGGCAGTGCTTCTGTAAGTACAGAGCCACGACCCGGAATTACCCGTACTCCAGCCTTTTTCGCTCCCTGTTTTATAAGTATTTCATTGAGTCGGGGCTTAGGAGGTGGAAGAAATATACCGTCAGGATCATTTTCTATACCTTCTATACTTCCATACACTCCAATTAAGCGATCAACTTTATCATAGAACGGCTTAACGTCATCATAACTAATGGGCCAGTCATCAGTTGCTCCATCGAAAGCTTTTCCTTTAAAATCATGAGGCCCCATGCGAAGAGAAATTCTGCCCCAGTGATTAGTACGGCCGCCAAGCATATGTGAACGAAACCAGGTGAATTTTGTATCGTCCTTTAATGTGTAAGGTTCACCCTCTATCTGCCATCCACCATAAGCTGCATCGAAGTCTCCAAATGCCCTCGTGGTGGACGCACCTCTTCGTGGTGATTGCCATGGAAATTGTAATTGTTTTGAGTCCTTCGCCGGATCAAAATAGGGCCCTGCTTCCAGCATTAAAACTTTTATTCCGGCATTTGCAAGAACGTACCCAGCCATTCCTCCGCCTGCGCCTGAACCAACGATAATAACATCATATTTATCTGACGATTTCTTGATTTGTAAATCTCCCATATAATCTTAAATTTTTTAAGTAAAAAGACTAAGCAACCGTTTTATTTCCCAATGTTGAATACCCCGAAAAAAATATATTTTATTTTATCTCCTTCAGACTAAGGTTCCTGTACGCTACTCTCATAATATGACCTGCGTGCATTTGCAGGCCTATTACCCCGGAGGCCTTGCGATTGGTAGTATCGTTATCCGTTACATCGCACATCAGCACATCATTAATATAATGTTGCAGGTGATTACCTTTTGCAACAATATGAAAGCTGTTCCAACCCTCATGGATAAGCGCTTTTAAAGAATCCCTGCTACCAAGGGAATCGGTTACCACTGCGACTGACCATATATTATTTTTGGCAAGTGCCTCAATAGATTCTGTAACCGGGGGAAGCGTAACTTTCTGTCCACGGAATGCTATAATAGATCTGGCACGCTCTTCATAGTTTTGGCCGGTATAAGTGTTGGCGCCGTCTATATCAAATTGATACCCTTTTAAACCAAAAGGCACGCCTTCTACTTCTTCGCTGCGATATTGTATACCGCTATTTCCTTCGGCTGATATTTCATATTCTCCCTTTAATTCAAAGTCTGAAGGTTTGCCATTGCTCCATATAAGGAAAGTATTGGTCTTTAGTGGCGTTGAGGCGGGAGTAACCTCTCCTACGATTATGCCATCTTTCGCATGCCATACTGCGGTATCGCCCTCCCAGCCTTTAAGTGATGCTCCATCGAATAATGAAACAAAATCTGATGAGTCTTGCATGGTTTCTTTTTGGACATCTTCGTTGCTGTCAGAAGAATTGCAACTGCTAAAGATCAGGCAGGGGGATAGCATGGCGAAGGAACATGCGCCTCCGAAAGATTTTAAATATTTATACATGGTTTGATTGATTGGTTAAAAAATTTTTAAATTAAATTTTATCAACAGGAACTATATTTTTAATTTCGTCAGAAACAAATTTTCTCACTCACAATATCATTTCATATCATCGATATCTTTCCAACTCTTTGAAGCGGCTGAATCAAGAACTGCTTCGCAAACTTTTTGCGTTTCCAGGGCTTCTTTAAATGTAGGTGAACATGGTTCTCCCGTTTCAAGGCTTTTCAAAAAATCTGCTGCCTGGTGGACAAAACTATGTTCATAGCCGATAGAAAGACCGGGCACCCACCATTTATCCATATAAGGTTGATCACTATCAGTTACATGTACTGAGCGCCATCCCCGCACAATTGAATCGTCGGCATGATCAAAATATTCCAGCCTGTTCAGATCGTGCAGATCCCAACGAATAGAAGCATGCTCTCCGTTAATTTCAAAAGTATATAAAGCCTTGTGCCCACGGGCATAGCGGGTGGATTCAAAAAGTCCGAGCGAACCATTGGTGAAGTGACAGTGAAAAATACATGCATCATCAATTCCTACCTTTTCCATCTTGCCCGTTAATTGGTGCATACGCTCTTTTATAAATATTTCTGTAACTGCAGATACATCTTTAATACCACCATTCAGCCACATCGCCGTGTCAATGCAATGTGCCAGCAAGTCACCTGTTACACCAGAGCCCGCAACTTCTGCATCCATGCGCCAAAGGGCTTCGCCGCCTTGCGGAAGATCTGCATTGATTGTCCAGTCTTGTAAAAAATTTGCCCGGTAATGAAATATTTTCCCAAGCTTACCCGAGTCTATAATTTGTTTCGCGAGGGTGACTGCGGGTATGCGCCGATAGTTATACCAAACCGTGTTTTTTACGCCAGCTTTTTCGATTGCATCTACCATTCGTTTACCTTCTTCGAGATTGCGTGAGAGAGGTTTTTCCGTAAGTACCATTTTACCTGCGGCGGCAGCGGCGATAGCAATTTCAGCGTGCGTGTCATTTGGAGTACAAATGTCGACCGCGTCAATCTCTTCTCTTTTTACCAGGTTTTTCCAGTCTGTTTCATACGATTCAAAACCCCACTGATCTGCAAAGGCTTTCACTTTATCTTCAGTTCGTGAACAGGCCGCTTTTAAAACAGGCCGGTATTCAAGATCGGGGAAGAAATTAGGTACCCTGTTATAACCATTGGAATGAGTTCGCCCCATAAATCCGCAGCCGATCAAACCAATTCTTAGTTCTTTCTTTTTTGCCATATTCGAGAACTTTTTTTATTAATGAAATTGCCATCGTTTTATTTAAATAAAAACTACATTATTTCAACTTCTTTAGCAGAAAGTTTCGATACTCAACCTTCATCGGGGGGCCTACATGCACCTGCACACCCAGCAGCCCGCTGAATTTTCTATTTAGGGTATCCTTATCAGTTACCTCGCTCATTAAAACACCATTAATATAATGTTGCAGGTGATTTCCTTTTACAATTAAATGGCATTCATTCCAATCACTTGTTATCGATTTTTTTAGCTCCTCAACCTGTCCTAATGATCGGGTCACAATAGATGCAGTCCATGCATTGTTTTTAACAAAGGCTGACAGAGAATCCTGTACAATTGGTAACACTACTGCTTGTCCGGGATAAGCTAGTATCGTTCTTCCACGTTCTTCATAGTTTTGACCGGTATATTGATTTTTACCATCGATATCAAATTGATATCCCCTTAGTGCATAGGGAATATTTTTTGCTTCTTCACTGCGATAGTTAATGCCACTATTGCCATTATCAGAAATCCTGTATTCCACTTTTAATTCAAAATTCTTAGTTATTCCTCCGCGCCAAATAAGAAATGTATTTCTTTTCAGTATTGTTTCGGGAGTTACGGTTCCGACTATCTCACCATTTTCAACATGCCAATATACAGAGTCACCCTCCCATCCGTTCAGTGTTTTTCCATCAAATATCTTTATGAAGCCATCTTTGTCAAATTGTTTTTGATTGAAAATCTTAAAGCCACTAAATGCAAAAAGTATGAATGCTCCAAATAAAGAACATAAAATGATTGATGAACGATGACGCATAATTTTCATCCGGTTATTTGACCAAAAAATATTTTAAAATAAATTTTATTCCTTCGGCGTTTCAGGAAACCTTTTCTATTCTGCCTCGTACCATCCATGCTTCTCACGAACCTTTATCATGGTATTCAATATATCATTCCATGTTCGTTGCTGTGTCATAACCTCGTTTGGAAACATACAGCCATCCCAGCATATATGCCTGAATGCTTTTGTTAGTTTTCCATCTTCATTGCGCAGCCAGTAGCCGGCATCGTTAGGAATGTCTAACCTGCCATTGGCATCTGTTGCAAGGCAATGGCGGCCCGTTTTATCATGCGAGCCTGTTCCATGCACCGTTCCGTCATTCTGCGCCACATGAAAATCAATTGTCCACGGACGTAATGCACGGGTAAGTTCTTTCAATCCTTTTTCTAAAGCCGCACGATCATTCCAATTAAAATCTGCTGGCAGTATCCTGTCTTCGGGACTGTTATATCCAAGAAGATATAAAAGCGTGTGAGCCATGTCAGCCTGGAACCCGATGTTAGGACGATCAACTGCTTCGAGTGTGTCCACCATTGCTCTCCAGCTATGCATGCCACCCCAACAGATCTCACCTTCTGCAGCAAGTTTTTCACCATACTCAGCGGCTACATCGCACGCTTCGCGAAATGTTTCGGCAATAAGCTTCGTGTTGTTGGCAGGGTCAGTTAGCCAACTTTCCGGAGTACTTGCAGAATCGATGCGAACTACTCCATATGGACGAATGCCAAGCTCACGCAGCTTTTTTCCTACGTTGCATGATTTTCGAACCTGATCAATGAAACGCGATCTTTCTTCTTTATTTCCCATCGCTGCACCTCCTGATGGTGGCCACACAGGTGCCACGAGGCTGCCAATCTTAAGATTATAAGATGCAACTTTATCTGCCAGTTTTTTAAGGCCATCGTCCGAACTATCTACCTCAACATGCGGATCAAAAAGCCCGATATCGATGCCGTCGAATTTAGTACCCCCTACTTCTGCAGCGGCGGTCATCTCCAGCATGGAGTCAAAAGAGATGATAGGCTCTGAATCTTGTCCTTTTCCTACAATACCCGGCCACGTTGCGTTGTGAAGCTTTGGAAAATTATTTTCGGTCATATCGCAAAAAGTTTAGAATTAATCTTAAGTATTATAATTTCAAATCTGGATTTTCCGGGCCGAAGTGTTTTAGCATCACGATGGGGTCAACAGAGGATTTATTGACGATCTTCACCCCTTCTTTCGCGGCTGATTCGCTAACAAAATATTCATCA
Source organism: Chitinophagales bacterium (assembly GCA_038239385.1). Classification (GTDB taxonomy): domain Bacteria; phylum Bacteroidota; class Bacteroidia; order Chitinophagales; family Chitinophagaceae; genus Ginsengibacter. Next base: position 1,188 of record JBBSEV010000039.1, on the reverse strand, counting down.
TGGGTCAACTTTCCGTAACGGATTAGCGCCGGCGTTTCAATATCCCACACACCCATAGTACCATGCCCCTGCATCATGATCATACCATAGGCTGCATTGTCTTTTATGGTAACTGTTACGCCGGGATCAATGGTCAGTTCTTTGGCGCTAAATGCGGTTGATCTGTAACAAACCCATTTCTCTACATAGCCTTCCGCCTTCATTTCATCTAATGATTTTACTGGCTTTGGATTCATAAAACGGGTTTCTAAAATATTGGGATTTACATTCAACTCCCAATCTATCACATCCATTAAAGCATCGAAATCTCCTACCTTATCCTCAGGCGTGCCATTCCATAATAATACCTCCGGAATGATCGCTTCGTTTACTAAAGATTGGTACATCGCAAACACATCAGATGCTTTCTGCGGCTCATAAGTACACATACTTCCCGGTGCATGCAACATGCCCGGTGGCACATCCCAGCCGGTACCGGGCTCGAGGCGAAAAGCCTGCGAGTAATTCGTTATCTTGTTATCGCCTTTTGTAAAGTTCACCAGGCATTCACGGATTTGCTCTTTCGTTGTTCCTGGTGCAATTCCAAAAAAAGTGTATGGAAAATCGCCGCCATGATTATTTACCTGCGGTGGAAAATAGTAGGCTTCAGGTTTTCCTTTCTGTCCTATCAATGCCGCCTTTTCATCATTGTGATGAATGTGATGCGGAAGAGGCCCCATGTTATCAAAGAACTTTGAATACATTGGCCAGCTTTCATATTCATCCCATAATCTTTTTCCGATCAGGTCACCTCTTAATTCGTCTACCGCATCTTTCAGAAGAATAAATTTTTCATCATTTCCATCTTTAAATATAATAAAGCTTAGTCCCTCATGTTCGCCGGTAAGCGGCCCATTCTTTGCCGGAGTAGTGGAAGAAAACCATCGTTCATCAATCCCGCCGCGCTCTCCGCCCAGAACATAGTAGTCATCCGGATGCAATTTGATTCTTCGTCCCGGAACACAAAATGACCGCGGCACCCAATTAGGTGCTAATCGCAAAATGCCTTTTCCCTGGTCCAATGCCTTTTGTGCTAAACTTAATTTTTCTGCTGTTTCCATTGCATTGATTTTATAGTTAATCCCAAAATTTATTTTTTCAAAAATTCATTTATTTTTTCTTCATCTTCCATTACTTCCATCTCAAGAT
>JBBSEV010000038.1:0-42444 GCA_038239385.1 Chitinophagales bacterium | reverse complement strand
GAATTACTTGAGGATGAAATTTCGGGATTTATTGCTGAATTTCCCGCGGTAAGTGCGATCGATGATGCACTGGAAAGAGCGTGGAACAGGAGAACAGAATGGGAACAATTAGGAATAAATGCCTACGACTCCATAAAAGCAAAACACCCTGCAGATGCGGTTGATTATTTTATAAACGAGTTAAAACCTTATTTAACTTAAATCAATAATCACCTATAATAACATTCCATTAAATTTTTATTGTGTCCCTGTTTGTGTAAAAAAATATTATATCATTGATGTTTAATAGATGGAATGGAAAAAGCAGGGCACTCTAAAAGAAAATGGAAGGAAATTATAACTCCGGAAAATAGTATCTGGAAATTGAATGTCCGGGAGATATGGGAATACCGCGATCTGCTGGTGATCTGGATGAAGAGAGATATTCTGGCAATATACAAGCAAACTATCCTGGGGCCGTTGTGGTTTATTCTTCAACCCATATTGACGACTATCACTTATGTTATTATTTTTTCACGAATTGCAAAATTATCAACTACTGACCTTCCGCCCGTTTTATTTTATATAAGTGGAATCATTGTTTGGAGTTATTTCTCTGAATGCATTACTAAAACGGCGACCTTTTTTAAAGATAGCACGCCTGTATTATCAAAAGTTTATTTTCCCCGGCTTATTATTCCCTTATCTCTTGTACTAACAAACCTTGTAAAATTTGCCATACAGTTTTTGTTGTTCATCTGTGTTTATTTTTATTATTTAGCAACAGTTCCCGGCATTCACCCTAATTTATATTTACTTCTTTTGCCACTGCTGATTATTTTAACCGCCGGCTTAGGATTAGGATGCGGAATGATCATTTCTTCTCTCACAATTCGCTATAAAGACTTTGTTCATTTGATCACATTTGGGATACAGCTAATGATGTTTACCTCGCCGGTTTTTTTTCCTGTAAGCAATATGCAGCATAATGAATACAGGAATATAATTTTAGCAAACCCGATGACAGGAATTATAGAAGCATTTAGGTATGGTTTTACGGGCAAAGGATATTTTAGCTGGGAGCTTTTAAGTTATGATGCCGGCTTCATGGTTTTCTTTTTGTTTTTAGGTGTTATCATTTTTAATTCAGTTGAGAAAAATTTTGTTGATATAATTTAATTTAAGTTTTTTGGGAAGTATAATTATTTAGTATGATCTCTGTTATTATTTGTTCCGTAAATAAAAATTTACTCAATCAACTGAAATTAAATATTGCAGAGTCAATTGGTATAGAGTATGAAATAATCGCTATTGATAACAGCAACAGTAATACAGGAATTTGTGAAGTATATAACCGGGCAGGAGCAAGGGCGAAATTCCCTATACTATGTTTTATTCATGAAGACATTCTTTTTCATACCCCAAACTGGGGTCAGCTTATCCGGCAACATTTGGATAATCCTGAAACAGGCCTTTTGGGGATGGCAGGCGGAGATACCAAGGGAATTGTTCCTTCCTCATGGTCTACAGTTTTCAAATCGAAAGAAATGAATCTTATTCAATATAAAAAAGGAGATGCCAGGGGTAAGCATATTTTTATATCGGAGGGCAACCGCAATCTTACTTCAAAAAAAGTTGTTTCAGTAGATGGGTTTTTTATGTGCACAAGAAAAGAAATTTTTAAGAAAGTTACATTCGATCAGAAAAATCTTAAAGGATTCCATGGGTATGATATTGATTTCTCTTTACAGATTTTCGGTAAGTATGATGTTGTAGTAATCTTTGACGTGTTGGTTCATCATTACTCAGCAGGAAATCCTGACAGAGCCTGGCTGGAAAGTACTTTAGTCATTAGTAAAAAATGGAAGAAATATCTCCCCATCTCTGTGTATCCTTTAACAAAAGACGAGTTTAATTTTTACCATTGGAAATCCCTGCAGGTTTTTTTGTATGACTTATTCAGGTTGCGTTATCCCTACTACCGGATTATTTTTTATTACTTGTATTTTTCTTTTACAAAATATTTTAGGCTCAGAAGATTTCTGTCAATGGGAAAATACATAATGTTGTCTATCTACAAAAAACCAATCACTAAAAACCATAGTGAATTACGGAATGCTTCAATCAATAAAATGGAAATGATTAATTACAACTAATGCGTAAATATCAATCGTGTTAATCTTATAATTGCGACTATGCTTATTGTTGGAGCCGGAGGGTTAGCTGCCCAGCTTTTTGACGAATTGGTAGCTTTAAAAGTACAGGATATTGTTTTCTGGAGTGAAGAAGAAACGAATTACCAATGTATAAAAGAGAATTTTAAAATTATTAATACTGATGAAGAAGTGGTTGATTATTTTAATAATATTTCAACTGCATTTGTCACAGGAATTTGGGACATTATGAATAGAAAAAGACTAACGGAAAAGTTTCTGAACCTTGGCGGCGCACTCACAACTTACACCTCTCCTTTTCATTATCTCAGCAGTTATACTGCGGTAGGTAATGGTTCTATTATTATGAATAAAGCAAGTTCCGAGCCTGGAGTTTCGATAGGGGAAAATTGTATTATTAACAAAAGAGCCAATTTTGGACACGGCTGCAGCATTTCAGCTTATTGTTCCATCGGGCCATATTCAATTGTGGCTTCCGATGTGGAAATGGGTGAAAACTGCTATGTGGGAATGGGCGCTATTATTCAGCCAAAAGTAAAAATTGGAAATAATGTGGTGATATCTGCAGGAGCTGTTGTCACAAAGAATATTCCTGATAATGCAGTATTAGCTGGAGTACCGGCTAAAATTAGGTTCATTAAAAAATAATGGGATAAATGAATAAATACTCAAAAGTTATTGCAATTACAATTTCGTAAATTTTTAATTATGCTTATCGTTGGAGCAGGGGGCTTAGCTGCCCAGCTTTTTGATGAACTGGTAGCTTTAAAAGCGCAGAATATTCTTTTCTGGAGTGAAGTGGAAACCAAGTATTCATTTATTAAAGAAAAGTTTTCAATAATACAAAATGATGAGGCAGTTATTGACTATTTCAATACGGTAACTAAATCATTTATATTATGCATAGGGGGTGTAGAAAACAGGGAAAGCCTTACGAAAAGATTTTCCGAACTGGGCGGTAATATCACTTCCTATCTAAGCCCGTTTTCTACAATTAGTCCTTATACGCAAGTGGGTAAAGGTTCTATTGTTTTAAGCAGGGTAGAAATTGAAGCAGGCGTTTCTATTGGCCAGGGTTGTTTGATCAACAAAACTGCCAATGTTGGCCATGGATGTACCATCGGATCGTATTGTGAAATAGGGCCCGGTGTTATTATTACAGGTGATGTAGAGATTGGAGAAAAAACGCTCATAGGAACAGGGGCTATCATTTTGCCAAAAGTAAAAATTGGAAAAAATGTAATCATATCTGCAGCATCGGTGGTAAAGAAAAACGTTCCTGATAATGCGGTTGTAGCTGGTGAAAAAGCTGTTATTAAATACTATAAGAAGATATGAAAGTTTCTGTTTGCATGATTACTTATAACCATGAAAATTTTATTGAGCAGGCATTAGAAAGTGTTTTGAAACAGGAAACTGATTTCCCGGTTGAGATAGTTATTGGCGAAGATTTCAGTAAAGATAGAACAAGAGAAATTTGTCATGATTATGCTACAAAATATCCTGGGGTAATAAAACTGATAGCCACAGAACATAATGTTGGCATGCAAAAAAACTTTTTTCGTACGTATAAAGAATGCGACGGAAAATATATCGCTTTTATTGAAGGAGATGACTATTGGACTGATCCTTTAAAACTACAAAAGCAAATTAATTTTTTAGAATCAAATACAGATTTCAGTGCATGTTTGCATAATGTATTAATAAAGTCATTCAGAAATGGGGTAGAGAAAGAATGGATAATGCATGAGAAACTTCCCAAAGATACCTTTGATACGGAGGATGTATTAGGCCCTTGGTTCATTCCATCTCCTTCGTTCGTCTTTGTAAATTATCCTGATTTTGAAATTCCTGATTGGTTTTTTAATTGCACCTATGGCGATCTACCGATAATGCTTTTATTATCGCTTCGCGGGAAATTTAAATACCTTCCCGAAGTAATGGGTGTTTATCGCTTGCATGATAAAGGATTTACTACAAAGCATATGGGGTATGATAAAATAATTGTTATGACCTATATCTATCAAAGCTTTAATATTCATACAAATTACAAATTTTCGGAGCGTATACGGGAATCAGTTATATATGAAATAACCCGGCATATTCCTAAAGATATTTTTGATAAGGATTTACAGGAAAGTAAAAAAAATACTATTATTGAAAGAGGATTTCAAAAGGTAAAGCGCCTCATTCAGAATGATAAAATTTAGTATTGAACATTGGATTCAATTTTTTTAATTTTTTATTCGATTCCCTGTAAATAAGGCATGTTCTTGTTTTGTGAATCATTACGGCTTCTCTTAATTTTCCCAAGCGAAAGCAGTATATATTTTCCCATTCCGAAATTATAATAAACGCTTTTCTTATTTAATGAAGCAATACTTAATATCGTTAAGAAAGAATAACGTAAAACCCTTTTCACCATTAGCTTCTTATATGCTTTTTGATGAAGGTCGCAAGCCTGGTTTAAAAAAATAATCCTGTCTTGTTTCAGATTTAAAGGCTCAATCTCTTTTATATCCGGCCTTAATTTATCGTGATATATTTTTGTTGTTGTTAGTATACCAATTTTTAATCCTTTAAATAATACCCTCTGTGCATAATTATCATCCTCTCCATAATGAAAAAAAATTGGATCAAACCCACCCGTTTTTAGTAAGCATTCCCTGCTGATAAGCCATGCAGCTGCATTTACAAAGGAAGTATCAATAATATCACCTGATTTTTTTTTATTCAAAATCTCTGTTGTAATTACTTCTTTTATATCAGATTCCATGAGAAATTTATAAAAATGATCATCAAATTCATCGCCTGTGCCGTTAAGATGTATGGGACTCAATATTCCAAATTCAGGATTATTCTTGTGTGCATTTATGAGCTTTTCAAGAGTATCCGTTTCAACATACACATCCTGGTTCATTAGAAAAACATAATCTGCCGCACTATTGACAGCAATAGCTAATCCCATATTGTTCCCTTGTCCAAACCCGTGATTTTTCCCTGTTTCTATTAATTGAACAACAGGATAATTTTTCTTAATAAAATTTATAGTATCATCTTTCGAATTGTTATCAATAACAATGATGTGTGGTTGACATGAACCCGATATTAAATTATCAAGACATCTCTTAAGCCAGTTCATCCCATTATAAGTTACTATTATGCAAAAGACTTTCTCCTTGCCCATGATTTTTAAGTTAACATATTGTATTTCCGCTGGTAGGATTTTTTGATATTATATCTTTGAAAAATTAAAAATAGGGACAAATACGGCAATAAGATCCTAGGTAATATTATCAGAAGTTTATGCTTTTCTCTTTATTGATGGCACATTACAACAATGCAAGGTTTTTGAAAGAGTCATTGAATAGTGTATATGCCCAGACATACACCAACTGGGAAGTAATATTAGTTGACGATGGTTCCACCGATGAATTTGAAACAGTGATCAAAGAATTTGAAAATGACCAGAGAATTAAAATTTTCAGGAATGGTAAAAATATGGGTTGTGCTTTTACAAAAAGAAAACTGACTGAAAAAGCAATCGGCGATGTACTGGGTTTCCTGGACCCTGATGACACTCTTGAGCCTAAAGCCCTGGAGATTATGGTCAATGCCCATTCGCAAAAACCTGAATGCAGCCTTATTTATTCCACTCATTTTATTTGTGATGAGAATTTAAAAGACAAATCCATTGCCGGTTATCAAAGGACATTGAATAAGAACGAAACTTATTTGCTTTTAAATGATGGGAGCATACATCATTTTGCTACGTTTAAAAAATCTAGCTACGACAAGACCGAAAAACTTTACCCCGGGAAAGAATACGATCTGGCCATAGACCAGGATTTGTATTATTTGCTGGAAGAGGAGGGTAACATATTTTTTATAAATAAGCCATTGTATAATTACCGTATTCATAATGGGGGGATTTCAAGTTTACACAACAAATCCAAAGCTTTGAAGGCTCATTATTTGGTTATTGAAAAGTCATGTTTGCGAAGGATTGAAAAATTGAAATTCAGTAAAAGCCCAGATGCAGGCTATTGGAAAAAAAGATATAAAACCCGCTACCACAAAATACACATACTAAATAGTTTTCACCGGCAGAATTGGACTGGTTTTTTATCAAGCCTTTTTATTTTTCCTTTCGTTGGAGGAATGAATAATGTGGTAAGTTATTTTAAAAAGTTACCCAGGGAAGGTTTATCCTTATTAAAAAAATCATTTGGTTAACTGATAAGGAGTAAATATTAAAAAGAGTAAATATAAATATGGATAAGTTACAGCTCATCATAAATGAACATCCAAATTTTCACAAGGGGGAAACTGAAATTGAAAGGCCCTTTACACAAGAGGAAACGTTGCTTTCCGGTAAAGAATTAAAAAAACTTACAGAAGTAAACCTGACTTGTTACGGTATTGAAAAAGAGGTTCTTTTATTTATAGCTGATAATGTCAGGGAAGGAAACAAGACTTTAGAAACCGGTGCAGGATGCTCTACTTTGGTTTTTGCTTATTGCAAATCACAACATACTGCAGTTACCCCTTCACTTTCAGAGATTAATTTGATTAAAGAATATGCTGCCGCAAATGATATATTATTTGACAAAGTAGATTTTGTTCAGCAATCATCTGATTATTTTTTACCGAGAAATGAAGATGATGGATTTGATCTGATATTACTTGATGGCAAACATGCTTTTCCGTGGCCGGTTATAGATTGGTTTTATACTGCAGATAAATTAAAAAAAGACGGCTTAATGATAATTGATGATGCTGAAATGAAATCTGTATCCATACTTACCGATTTCATGAAAGCCGATACAGGCTGGAAGATGGTTAAAAACTTTTCAGGAAAAACTATTGTATTCAAAAAGATCCGCGAATCAATTCACGACGTAGCGTGGCATATGCAACCCTATACTGTTAGTGATACTTTTCAAAAGATATCCAACAAAATAAGACATTTTGTAAGTAAATAAACACAGTCTACATTCTTATATCAAACAGGCAAGCATTGTTTATAAATAAAACAAATTATAAGATGATTCAACTCTTGCTTTCTTGTTTTTTAATGTCCTGCATGTTTTCTTCAACACATAAAACCGATTCAATACCAGTAAAGGGTTACACCCTTTTTTGGAATGACGAGTTCGATGACAAACAATTAGATAAAAAAAAATGGGATTACTATGGCCTTGGGAAAAGAGATGGTGCATTTATCACAAAAGAAGCCGTAAGACTTGACGGAAAAGGGCATTTGGTTATCGATGTGTTTAAAAGGAATGATTCTGTTCTTGCAGGAATGATATCTACAGATAATATTCTTGCAGTTAAATACGGCTACTTTGAATGCCGGGCAAAATTTACTCATACCCGTGGCACTTTTCCTGCGTTTTGGCTAGAGTCTCCATTAATAAACACTTTACACGGCACTCCCGAAAATAGCGGCGCAGAAATCGACATTTTTGAATATTACCCGCATGCATTCAAAGACAAAGTTTCTCATGCCATGCATTGGGGAGGCTACGGAGCAACTCATAAAGTGGAGGGCCCAATTTGGGGCGACTTAAGCCTGACCAAAGATGACTTTCATACAGTAGGTTTTGAATGGACCGAAAATAGTTACCGCACTTTTGTTGATGGGAAAGTAACTTTTACCGGTAACCAGTTAATTTCAAAAGTACCTGAATTTTTAATTCTTAGTTTATTGGTAAGCGAGCAATCTGCTGGCCCGTTGGATATTAAAAATTTACCCGATCAATTCATTGTTGATTATGTACGGGTGTATAAAAAGAAGGGGTAATTATTTGCCGGCTTAATTCATGAAATAAAATATTTTGTCGCAATTAATCATAGTTTTTCAAATTCTATAGTCTCTTTTCACTTTATTAAACAGTTTTTTTCTCTTTAATAAAATCCAGCCATTTTCTATGTTGAAGCTGACAACTATCATTCATTATTTCATAGGTAAGAAGTTGTGGATAATTCGTGTTGGCTTCTCAAATTGTTAATCAGAAGGTAATGGTTTCTTAACATCGGCCTTTGATATTTACAATACTTTTGGAAAAATTTTAAACGTCAAAATAATTTGTTTGTAGATCAATTTTCTTAAACTAAGATTTTTGCATCCTTCTATTAAAACTTCCGCTAAAAATTATGAAAAAAAAATATATTATTCTTCCAGCTTTTCTCCTTTTGAGTTTTATGACCCAGGCTCAGCTTAATCAAAGTATTGAACAATCGGCTGAAAACAAAAAACAATTGCCCGAAAGAGTGCTTGTGCAATTTACGAATGGACTTGACCCGGCTTCATTTGTAGCTTCTTTTTCAAATGGAAAAAATGCATTTATAACAAGAATATCAAAAATAATCACTGCCCAGGATTTCGCAAAAAACGTTTCTATACTTGCGGGATATATTAAACCTGATATGTTTAAGGACGATTTTAGTGTTTCACATTTTAAAACCCAATCCTTAAAAGTAAAAACGAGTCATGAGGCTGGCGATCTGATTAAAAATTTAGAAAAAAACTTAAGGCCCATTGCTTTTTCCGGAGTCTGGAAACTTCAAAAAAATGGATGGGTTTCGAACGTTAATAATTTAAATTGACAATTATCTATTTTTTCGCAGGCAGGAAAACGGCAAGTGTCTTAAAGTGTAGTTGGTTTTTACAGACAGTTTCAATTTGCGAACTAAATTTTTAATAAATAAATCCTCTGTCCTCCTCTTTGATCCAGTCAAATCCAGTAGCTCGCTTAAATTTTATCAAAATTTAAAAAGAGATTCATTTTGATTAGTTGTCTTTTTAAATAAAGCACTAAAAAATTTAATTATCAGGAACCGTAAGAGATTTACTAAATGTAAAATAGTAGTTTCTATAAACCGAAAAAGCAGATAAATACCATTAGCTATTTTACTTATTAAGAAGTTCGAAATGTTTATCAAAAAATTGTTAGATTTTAAATACAGCATATTTAATTTTTTTTTACTGGTCTTATTTTCGTTATTCAGTACAGATAGCTTTTCTCAAATTCAACAAGGTATATTAAAAGGTAAAGTGGTTGATGGCACAACCTACAATATATTGTTCGGGGTGGCTGTTTCCTTTGATAGCTCTTCCTTTGCAACGCTTACTTCTGCAGAAGGAAATTATACAATAAAAATAAATAATGGCATACATACGGTTTCTTATAAGCTTCCTGGTTTCCAGACTAAAGCTATTTCCCAGGTAACCATCACAAAAGGAGAAGTAACTTATCTTAATATTATTTTATATCCTCTTTTACAATCTGGAACAAACCGCTACAATAAATATAAGGACTCGCTAAGTGCCGGGGATTCTGTTTCAAATACCAGTTTCTTTAAAGAGCGTTTATTAAGAAACTATAACCCGGCATGGTTAGGAAAGGGTTTCCCAGGTGATGTAATAACCGGCGAAAGCATCAGGCCAGGTACAGACAAGAACACATTGTTTTTACTAAAAAGATTAAATGGAGTTGTATTACAGGATATTCCTTTCGCTCCATACGATCACACTTTTTTAATATCCGGCATGGGAGACCGATATAACCAGCTTATTATAAACGGGGCGGTTTTGAGTAGTTATGCGCCGCTTGCCAACTCGTATCCACTTGAATTATTACCCTCTGAAGCTATAGAAGAAGTGAGTGTTCAAAAAATAAGCAATGGAAGCTTACCTTCCAATTTTAGTGGTGGCACAATTTCATTGAAAACAAAGGATTATACTGACAGGGATTTTTTTTACATAAAGGCGGGTATTGATTTTAACCGGGAGACAGGTTCTAAAACTTTTTATGGAGATAAAAGAAATGACTGGGAGCCGTTAGGGCTTTCTGGTTCACAAAGAAGCTTACCTGGTTCATTTCCTACAACCAGGTCTGAATTTCCATTCAGCGCCAAAAATTTACAGGAACAAGTATACTTATCAAAATTGCTGAAAAATAATTTAGCGCCCCTATCTTATGGAAATCAGCATCCCACCGAAAAAGCCTTAATAGGATTTGGTAAATTATATAAACTGAAAACAGGCGCAAAAATCAGCATTATTTCTTTTATCGATCAAAATAAATCTGAGGTTTTTGATGAATCAACTGCCCAGGTTTCTCCCAACGTATCGGATAACCCATACCCATTTAATAATATCGATAAAGTGTTGATCCATTCACAATCTACCGATAGCAAGTATCGGTATTCATCACAGTTGTCTGGTATTATAAATGCTTCGATTGTATATGGCAGAAATAAAATTTCCTTCAGAAATTTTTTTGGCAGCCAACTCACAAACACTTATACCAGGCGGAATGCAATTAATAAGCCCGACGAGGATACCCTCGCCCATACAGGAATAAATTATTCTACAAGCCAAACCTACTTTTTGAATACACAATTGGCAGGAGAGCATGCTTTGGGAAATAACGGTAAATTAAAAATGGATTGGCAGGTTACTTACTCTTACATTAACCAACAAAATCCTGATGAACGTAATTTTCTCCTAAGGGCAGATAGTACAGGCAAAGGCAACTTTGAAATAGCCACTCCGCTTACATCGCTTAATAATCAAAGCAGCGCCGGAATTGTTGATGCAAGCTTCACAAATTCAGGCCGGCTCTGGAGAAAATACACAGATAATAATTTCACAGGTTCTTTTAATTTAAGTTTTCCATTTAATTTATTGAGGCAGCCACAACTTTTATCAGGCGGCATTTATATACAACAAAAGTACCGGGTCTTTTACAGTGATATGCTGTTGTATTCCGGGAAAGGTTTTTTTTCGCTCAATGATTTGATAGCTCCTGAGCGCTTTTACCCGGGCGGGTTGACAGTTGAGAATTTTTTTAGTAATGAATATAAGGGCATCACTTCTTTAAACAAAAGAGACCTTGGCAACTATACTGCCTCTGCCAATTCAGGGGCTTCCTATATTTCTTTTGATAATCGCTTAAAAAATAATCTTATCATACATTGGGGCTTGCGCTTTGAATCGAATAGTATTCTTGCATCGAATACCCGATATACTTATTTTGGAATCTTTAGGTATCCAAAGATTACTCCTGTTTTTGAGAACTCCAGGATCTCATCTTTTAATTTTCTACCTTCTTTAAATCTTGTATATAAAGTTTTTAATAAAATAAATTTAAATGCTGCTTATTTTAAAACATTAAACAAGCCACAATTACAGGAGCTCGTGCAATATTCTTATTACGATCCTTACTCGTTTACGGTAAAAACAGGTAATCCAATTTTATCATCATCCATCATTCAAAATTTTAATGCCGGGGCTAACTTTTTGATAGATGCTCTTTCGGCTATAAGCATCTCTGCCTTTTATAAAAAAATTGACCAGCCCATTGAAAATATTGTATCTGGTTATGGCAATGGCAACATATTAAGTACTCCATATAATACTCCACCTGGGACAGTTAAGGGATTGGAAGCAAGTATCAGATTAGATTTAGGCATTACAAAACTTCCCTGGCTTTCCGGCGTGTCTGTTTTTGCAAACGGAAACATAACGGAATCAAATGTAGAAGCAGGGCCGGTAAAGAGCATTATTATAACCGAAGTTCTTAAACACAAATTGAGCGGCACACCGGATTATATGTTTAACACAGGCTTGGTTATCCAGAAAAATAGATTTCCGGAGCTTTCGATTATATACAGCAACACGGGAGATTATCTCTATGCTTTGGGTTCGGGGGATAAATATCAATTATCCAATGGTAACATAGTGTTACAAACACCTGACTACAGGATAAAGGGAACAGAGGATCTCGATATTCAAATCGCCCAAAAATTTTATAAAAACAAAATAGAAATTATTGCAGGAGTGAATAATTTGTTAAGCAAAAAAATTATACAATACCAGGATTTGAACGGTAATAAAAAATTTGATGATCCCCTGGTACTCACAAACAACAATATGAATGGCGGAGCAGGCTATTTTATAAGTGGAATAGACAACACTGTCATTAGCATAAAAAAATCGCCAGTGTATTATTTCAGCTTATCATATTTGTTTAAATAGAAAGGAAATGAAAAATTATTTTAACTACTTGACCGTAAGTATATTGGGGATTTCACTTCTATTTTCACTTCTAGTTTCACTGCAGTCATGTAAAAAGCAGGAAAATATAAGAACTTCCCTGGTAAAACCGGAGGTTATTATACCTGACCAGCCACAAGGCAATGCAGGTAATAATAATCGCATAAAAGTTATTCATCTAAATAAGGATACGGTTTATATTTTAAACAATTATTTTGTAAGAGAAGCTGGGGAACAATTAATAATTGATGAAGGAACCCTAATAAAAGCAAATACAGCAAGCAGCATCACTATAAACCCGGGAGGAATTATTACTGCCAACGGAAATGCCGGGAATCCAATAGTTTTCACCAGCAATGCAAAGAAAGGAACACAGGGAATTAATTGGGGAGGTATTATCATTAAAGGGAAATCGTTTGACAATGAAAATGGCAGCAGTGGAATAGCCGATGATTTTTCCGGAGTTTTTAAATATGTAAGAGTTGAGTTTGCGCCAGTTACCTTATATGCTGTGGGTAATAACACTGTTTTAGAAAATATAATGGTAAGCTACACTAACCGGGAAACGTACGATCAATATCAATGTTCTTTTAATATTTATGGAGGCACTTTCAATGCAAAATATTTAATATCCTATGCATGTTCAGGCCCGGCAGATTTCTTTATTACAAACGGATATTCTGGTAATATGCAAAATGTGATTGCAGCCAGGCACCCATTTTTTGGTAAGACAGGCAACAATCCTGGTAATACCATTTCAGGAATTTACATTCAGAATAATTCAAATAATTCTCCTGCACTTATACCATATACGAATCCCATAATTTCAAACTTAACAGTTATAGGCGCTAATAACCAAAATGGCTCTCCTGCAGTTTACAATGATACAAGCATCAACTCAGCGGCCTTAGTTACCACTACTAATGCCTGTTTTCATATAAGAAATTCTGTATTGCTGGGTTTTCCGGCGGCCGGGTGGTTTCTAAATGACTCTGTAACGGCAGTTAATTTGTTAGCTGGTAATGGCGAATTAAACTATTCCATCATTCACAGTAATTATAATTCGAGAGAATTTTACCTGGCGCCGGGAACATTTGGTGGTTATAGTTCTGATGACTTTAGAAATTATATATTAGGTGCACTTTTTAAAAATAAATCATTTACTGATGCTGGGGATTTCATGTTTCATAATATTAATAATTATGATGCCGGTCCTGACCTAATGCCTCTCGAAAGCTCCTCTTTATTATCAGGGTCAAATTTTGACGGCCCAATTTTCAGTAATTCTTATTTTGATAAAAATGAATTTTATGTAGGTGCTATTGGTAAAGATGACTGGTTAAAAGACTGGACAAATTTTAAACCTTTAAAGACCAACTATAATTTTCCGGAGTAGAATTTTTAAAGAATAAAAATGACGAATAATAAACACATACTAAGAAATAAAAATATTTTTTTACTGATTTTTAATAAAATATTATTTAAAAAATTCTGGAGCTTATTCTTCTTCATCCTGATAATTTCTATACCATGTTTAGGACAGAGTAATTCAGGTAAATTAGCAGGTAAAATATCTGATGCAACTCTTAATCAAACCCTTAGCAGTGTAAGCGTGATACCAAAGGGAAGTAAAAAGGGTACACAATCTATAACAGACGGAACCTATATACTTTTATTACCTGCAGGAAAATACACAGTAAGTTTTTCTCATTCAGGATATCAGCAAAAAGACATAAGTGATATTGAAATCAAAGCAGGAGAAACTACTGACCTCAATATAATTCTTGAAGAAGCTAATAAAAAATTACAGGCTGTAGTTGTCACTTTATCAGTAAAAAAAGAAACAGTATCAGCTATTTATAACAAACAAAAGACCAGTTCAGCAGCGTCAGATGGTATTTCTATAGAAACTATTCGCAAAACCCCTGATAATAATGTAGGCCAGATTGCTAAAAGAATAACAGGCGTAAATGTGCAGGACAATCGCTTTATAGTTGTAAGAGGCCTTGCAGACCAATATAACCAAACTACATTGAATGGTGTGCCAATGACCAGTACAGAAAGTGACAGGAATGCTTTTGCCCTTGACCTGATACCGGCTTCCGTTGTAGATAATATTGTGGTAAATAAAACAGCAACTCCAGATATGCCGGGCAACTTTGCAGGCGGTGTAGTGCAGATAAATACGAAGGATTTTCCTTCAAATGATTTTTTTTCAATCCAACTAGGTGCAGGCTTTTCTGATAAAACTATCGGAAATGATTTTTATTCAGATAAAAGAGATAAGCTTGAAATATTGAGTTTTGGAAATAACATCAGGAAGCTGCCGAAAGATTTCCCATCACCTTCCAGTAAAGGTGGGGAGCTAAGGCTTTATAACAATGTAGAGCGGCAAAGATATCTTCGGATGTTAAAAAATAATCTTGCTCCTTTAAACCATGGGCCTTCTAACCTCAATGAAAATATACAGTTGGGCTACGGTAAAACTTTTAAATTCAAAAACGAAACGCAGCTTGGTATAGTAGCGGCATTAAGCCAACGCAAGACAGAATTGATAGACCAGGAAATTACTGCAAGAGATCCAAGTATAGATCAAGCCAGTTCAACTACTTCCGACCTCATCATTTATGGGTTGAAATATTATTCTGAAAACTCCCGGTACAGGTACAATACAGATATTGGCGGCGCACTTAATATTGCTTATAGCTTTGGCAAAAATAAGATTACTCTTAAGAATTTATTTACACAGCTATTCGATAACATTTATACAAGACGTTCCATAGTAAGAGCTACGGATGGCGCATTCCCCGGCCTTGGCAAAGGATATGGCAATACTTATTTTCCGGAGCAAAAAGCGTTGCTAAATAGCGTTATTTCAGGAGAGCACAGAACAGGTAAAGATAATGACACCCGTATTGACTGGAATGTAAATATTACATCAGTTAATACTAACAGGCCCGACATAAGAAATTTTGTATTAAAAGAAGAAGATTCTGTGAATCACATATATTCAATTAATCAGAATCAAAATACAGTTGAACAGTCCTTGCAGCAAAATAGCAGGATATGGCAAAAGGATAAAGATTTTATTTATGGAGGGGCATTTAATATTACTTCCCCTTTTATTTTATTTAGGGTAAAGCAGCTTTTGAAAGGCGGAATGTTGTTTCAAAACAGGGCAAGAAAAGCTGTTTCTAACACAATTGCTTATAGCCCATTTTCATCAACGATAGATAGTTTTCTTGCACCCTCCCATTTCTATGGTGCAAACGGAGCTTCATTAGGCACTTTTGATGGCGCTTCTACAGGAAATTATAATGCCGGCAGTAGTTCGCTGGCGGCATATATTAGCATTGAAAATAAAATATGGGAAAAAATCCGTTTTATCTGGGGTATAAGGGCAGAAAATTATCAGCAATACGTATACGTATATTCGCCGCTTATCTATAATAATTTTCGTGATTATGATTTTAGCATTAATGCTTTATCCGCCAGGAATACTTTTGATTTTTTGCCCTCTGCAAATCTGGTGTATGCCCTTACAAAAAAAATAAATATCCGGGCAGCTTATTCCAAGACCGTTATCAGGCCTGAGCTTAAGGACCTCGCAGATTTTGAGAGGTATGATTATCAAAAATTTATTGTAATTCTTGGGAACAGCAATTTGCGCAGCACTAACATTCAAAATTTCGATTTAAAATTTGAACTGTTCCCAAGCGCCGGTGAAATAGTATCCTTAGCCGCTTTTTATAAAAAAATAGTTGACCCAATAGAGTTTGCAAGGTCTTTAAATTACTTCGACAGAAGTATACGGTCTTTAAACACAGGAGATGCTTATGTAAAAGGGTTAGAGGCGGAAGTAAGAAAAAAGATAGACTTTATTCCTTTTGCACCGTGGCTAAAAAATGTAACGCTTTTTGCGAATGGCAGTTTGCTGGAATCAAAAGTGAATAGTATAGATATAAATACCGTAGAATTTCAAACCGTCGCCGAGCATACGTTAACCGGGCAGCCTGACTATATCATTAACGCCGGTATAAGTATTTCCGCTTTTAAAAATACTTTTGAAACGACACTTAATTACAACCGCACCGGGGACTACATATATCAATTAGGCTCCGCGGCAAAAGTTGAAAAGCAATCTTATTTGCCAACACCGGTTGCCCGGTTGCTCGCAAGGGACCTGCTCGATCTTGTAATAACCCAATCCTTATTTAAAAACAAATGTAAAATAAAACTCAGTGCAAGTAATCTTTTAAATAAACCATACATTATTTACCAGGACACCAACGGCAATAAGAAATTTGATGCTCCTATTAAAGTTAAACCCTTTTCTGTAATATCGGAAATAGACGCTGCTTACGAAAGCGGCATTGATGCCTTATACTTAAGCGTACAGCCACAACGCACCTATTCTTTTTCCATCTCATATACTTTTTGATAAATTATGAATATGTACAAGGATAAAAAATTACCGATATATTCTTATAGCTTTTTATTGATCATAACGATTATGGCTGCCTGTAAAAAAGAGTCTCCTTTCCAATATCGGTCAAAACCGGAGATAATTATCAATGGCTCTGATAAGCGCTTAAACAACAGCGAGGTTCATTTTGTAAAAGATACTGTATATGTTTTTGCTACAGATATTACTATTGCCGATGGCCATACTTTATTAATAGATGCAGGTACACTTATTAAAGCTAATAATATAACCATAACTATTGAACAAGGTGGTAAAATAGAAGCAATCGGATCGGCAGAACAACCCATTGTTTTCACGGCTAATTCTTTAAAAGGGCATGCAGGCATAACCGGGTTTGAAGGTACCTGGAAAGGTATTCAAATATTTGGGAATGCTTCCGGTGAAAGTTCAGGTACACTTAGTTATGTAAGAATAGAATTTGCCGGCAACTCACCTTTTAGTGCATCATCGGCAATGTTATTTACCAATGTAAGTAATAAAACCATACTCAATAATATACAGGTAAGCTACTCTTTCGCCAAACCTTCTTTCACATTTACCGGGGGAAACTGTAATGCGTCCAATTTAGTTTCGTATGCAGCAGCAGGCGCGGACTTTATTCTCCAAAAGGGATATAGAGGCATGTTGCAAAATTTACTGGCTTACCGGCATCCTAATTATGCTGAAGGCGAGCCCGATGGCATGTACATCAGGGACACTTCCACATCACCGGTTATCTCAAATCTTACAATGCTCGGCCCGGATTTAAAATACGGTATCAACCCTGCTTATATTGCAGGTCTGCCTTCTAAAAGGGCCGGCCTGATTACAGAAGGCGGCTGTAAATTCCATATCCGTAATTCGCTTTTATATGGATATCCGGCAAAATCATTTATAGGTTTAAGCCCTACTCCGTATTATGGATATGGTTATTTTATTGATGGAACCAATACAGCTTTATCATTAAATAATGGCGAGTCGGAATTATCTTACTCAATTATTTATCATGCAGATACTTCAGCCGCTTTTTATTTGCCGCCAAATGTATATCCTCCATATACATCTACAGACCTGAAAGATTTTTTATTACAACCGAAATTTAATAACAGCCTGGTTACAGATTCTTCCAAATTTATGTTTACAGATCCTTATAATTATTTTAGTGGCCTGCCAAATCCATTGCCATTACCCGGAAGCTTTCTTTTAACAGGCGCTGACTTCAACGATCCAAACTACACAGATCCTTTCTTTAATAAGGTAAACTACCGGGGAGCCTTAGGCGCAGATAACTGGATGCAGGGCTGGGTAAATTTTATCCCTCTTCAAATAGATTATAATAATTGAAATTTTAAATTACAGTTCGGCGAACTATAATTAATTATTACGGATTCGTGTTTATTCTGGAGGAATAAATTATCTGCTTTTTCATACAAAAAATTTTACAAATTTTTTAGTATACAACTTTTTCAAAAACAAAAATTCAGGAAATTATTTTAATTCTTAAACCTCATTTAAAAAGAAAAAAGTTGTTAAGATATTTAACGTTAAGTTCTTTATTTGTTAATACACCGTTAAACGAATATGAGAAAAGGAAATGTACTTTTACTCCCGCTATTCGAATGGCATCCAATACATAAAAAAAACCAGTTTTCACCTTTATTAAAGTTAGGTAATACGTGATTTCGATCATGCATGTGATATCTTTTTGAAATTAAAAAAATTAAAAATTAAAAAATTAAAAATGAAAAAAATAATGTATTCGGCAATGGCTTTTGCAATCATTTTTGCGAGCTCTTGTAAAAAAAATCTTGATGAAACTCACAAATCATTTCAATCACCAACCGTTGTATTAGACACATTGCAAGGTGTAATCACTGCCAACAGAACTGTTTCCACTAATGCCTATATTTTTGGAATAGTGTATGTACGCCCCGGTGTTACTTTAACTATCAACCCGGGAGTTACGGTATATGGAAGCCAGAGCACCATAATTCCAGGCCCATCAGTAATAGGTGGTGTTTTCGACACTACTAATTTGCAAAGAAACAAGGGTACCTTATGCATCCAGACAGGCGCTAAATTAAATGCCACGGGCGTTCTTGGTAATCCTATTATCTGGACTTCTGATGACAAAATTGCTGTTGGACAAAGGAAGCTTGGAGACTGGGGCGGCCTGGTAGTATATGGACTTGCTACATTTCACAATCAGTTTGGTAATACAACTTCAACGCGTTTTGAAGCCTTCGATCTTGTTCCTACACGCCTGGAAAACTTCTACGGCGGTTCTAATGACGCTGATAATTCCGGCACCATTACATACAATCGTTTTGAATTTGGCGGCGGAGTTGTAACTGCTGTAAACAAAGAAATAAATGGCTTAACCCTTTGCGCTGTTGGTTGTGGAACTATTATTAACCACGTAGAAGTATTAAAGGCTGGTGATGATGGTGTTGAATTTTTTGGCGGCGCTGTGAATATTGACCACTTCCTTGTGTATGCTGCAAAAGACGATGACTATGATTTTGATGAAGGCTATCACGGCCATCTCCAGTTTATTGTTAGTTACAGAGATACTACTGCAGATAATTCAGGATCACACAATATTGAAGCTGATAATGATGCGGTCTTTTCAAACGTTCAACCCTATACCTCACCTTTCATTGCCAATGCAACCTTGATCGGACCTGCCGCTCAACATGATATTTGCAGCGGTACTGCTACGACGGCTTCCTATTTTGATGGTGCAGTGCTTGCGAGAAGAAGGGTTAGCTTAAAGCTTGTGAACTCTTACGTAATTGCCCAGGCTCAACCGTATGGTTTAGTATTTACGCCAACTACCGGCGCTGGTGGTGGTAGTGCCCCGGTTGCCACATTGCTTGACCCCCCTTCTCTTGCTTTGCCAGGAAATGTACAGGCGTTTAATATTTACCAAATTAATAACCCAGGCTTTGCCGGAGTTGCCGTACAAGGAACTGAAGGAAACCCTGAACCCTGTGGTTTAGTTAATGATGCAACACTTGTAGCAAAATTAACCAGTGCTAATAATCTGAATAATGGTTTGACTGCATTCTCAGATTTCAATTTAGGTGGCACGCTTGAAAATACAGCTTCTACTCCTTTCTTGAATACAGGAGTAGATTTAACTACTGTGGGTTTACCTGCACAACCATGTGGATTTAATTTTGTAGGTACCACTCAGCGTGGCGGAGTTATAACAACTGATAACTGGACTTTGGCTGGTGTTACTACAGGAACACCATGGATTTCCATAGCTATTCAATAAGTAGATAACTTTCTTTTTCCTTTACATGTTTTAGAAAAAAAGCCAGCGTAAGCTGGCTTTTTTTATGTTTTGAATTATCCCGGTTTTATTCTGGAAACCTCAAGGGCATTATCGGATATTGTTCCTGTTGCTTTTGCATATAATCCAGGAAAATGGGATTTGTGTGGATTGACTGAATATATTGTTGAAGTTCGTTTCTCTTAATATCAGCATATTTGGTTGTATCTAAATTCTCAAAAGCAGTTAATACAAAATTTTCTTTTTTCAATAGTAAACTCACCTTGTACCAATCAATTTCCCCAGCAGCATCCCATGTCTCCAATCCATACTGATACTGGCCGACTACTTCATCAATCCATAGAACTGTTTTGTTGTAGCCGTTAAAATGTTCTGTAACTACTTCTTTATAATTCCAGCGTGAATCTCTTCTTCTTGCAACAATGGCGACTTCTGCACTTAACTCTGGCAGAAGAATAGTACTATATACTGCGCCGCCATCACAGAAGATAATCCTCTTTGCCTGTTTATATATGGCTAATTGTTCATAAAGAGTATGCTTTTCGGGATAGATAATTCTGTAACCATTTGCTTGTAAATATGTTTCAAACAGGGTTTCTCCAAAGGGCCTGCCCTGGCTAAAAGATAACCCGGACCGCGACACATATATTTTATCTGAATCATGAAATGCCTTAGGCAATTGATCCCGGAAATTGAATTTTTTAATGAAATTAATAAACGCATTATTGGGTGTTCTGCATTTTCCAAATCCATACTTTTGTTCTGGTATGATAACTCTTTGCAGTTTAATAATTTCTTTAAAGAAAATAAGTCGTTTAAGAGGAATGTCAAATCCTTTAAACACCTGGTGGACATGATTATTTTTTTTCAAATAATCGGGAATTCCCCAGGGGGCATAAAATAAAATATATGGATCAAATTTCTTAAACATATCATAAGCCCATAATCTGCTTATGGATTCCAACAGGAAATGGCCAAAATTATTTAAGAGTATTCCGCCAAATAAAAAGGTACCTTCTATTTTAGGCAACCGGCTTATTTCAAGGCTATCATAATTCCACTCAGGCATAGCCTGACAAATTCTATTATGCCGTAAGAGAGTGGCTTCTTTAATTAACTGTAAGGTTTTACTATCAATAAGGCCTCCCTGGAAATTATAATCAACCTGCGCAGTTTCTACCGGGTAAGAAACCGGGTTTTCATATATCACTACCTCGGCGTCATTGGAGGCTACAAGCTTTTCTATTTCCTCAATTTTTTGCTGGCTATTAGAATGTTCTTTTTTCAAACGTATCATCTGTTGTGATTAATAAATTTTCTCTTTTCTCTTAATAATAAATTTTCTTTTCTTAAGAATTAAATGTTCCCGAAAACTCCTGGCTTTAAATTTTTTAATAAAGAAAGTCACTTGAATTACGGAATAATTTCAATTTACTCATTTCAATTTACTTCGTATAAGCATTATGGGTTTTTCAAAATATTTATACAATAATGCAGAGCAAGTATAAATTAGTATCCAGTAAAGAATATACCTTGTTATAATTATTGGGATATTAGCCGTTTGCAAAAATGGTATTCTTGCTAATATTAAATGAAGAATAAGAACCCCATGAATAAGATACAGTGAGTAAGAAATAAGGCTTGTGTAAGTAATAAATGTATAAATATTTCCATTCCCTTTTTTTAGCTGGCTCAGCCAGGGTAGCGTTAGTAGAATAGCCATAGCTTCTAATATAAATGATACGTTGCAGTAGTAAAATACTGATCCTGATAAGTAAAAGGCAGTAATAAATTTTACAAAAACAATAAGAATCAACCCGGCGATTAAGGATTGATTTTTATACTTTACCCACCACCTGGTATAATAGAAAAAAACATAGGCGCCCAACACTCCAAACATAAGGTTATCTAACCTGGTAATTACCTGGCCCCTGAATAAGCCACCCCATTCTTCTTCAGAAGTAATAGGAATGGTTACATAACGGTAATATCTAAACGCAATAGTAAAAATGATTATGATTAAAATAGTTACAAATACGGATTTTTTAGGTGTTAGCTTTAATATTCCAACACCAAAAAAAATAATAAAAGGTATCAATAAATAAAACCATTCTTCTATGCTCAGGCTCCATGCTTCGGTGAAGAATGGTGGAGAAGGAGTAACAATATTCTGGCTAAAAATAAAATAACTTAATACATCTATTATTCTGAAATCCTTAATTAATAAAATGGATAAAATAATTATGATTGATAAAATCAGAAAATAATTTGGCAGCGTCCTTAACCACCTGCGTTTCCAAAAACCAAGCAGGGTTTTGAATGAGTGCCTTTCTTTCTCTAATACTTTTATGAGAATACCTCCGATAAGAAACCCGCTTAAAACAAAAAAAACAGATACCCCATCCGGGAAAGGCACTATATATTGGAGAATATAATGAATATTTTTATGTGATGTTTCAGGTAAGAGATCCAGGCTATGCCCCGCTACTACAGATAGTATGGCAAGGCATCTCATTACATCTAATCCATAAACCCGGTTTTTGTCAAATTCAATTATTAATAAATTTTTAATGGTATTCATGAGTGATTTCATAGTTGTAAGCAGGCATACAACGAATTTTTTGACCCCTTTATAAAATCAAAATTTCCCCCGTAAAAAGACTAAGAACTTTAATTCGTTAAAACTGTAATTGTAAAATCGTCCGTAAAATTTATGGATACTCTTCCGATTAATATCGTCCTGCAAATAAAATGCTTCGATAAGAATTTGTATCGTGATAAAGTTTATGCAAACTACAAGATCTCCTGAATTACATAATGTTCCCGGAAGAAAATAACGTAAACTTTTTATTACGAGTTAATGATTGAAAATTTATTAAATCCACCATGCCCTAGTCCAAATCAATGGGTAAGCCCTTTAGAATTTTTCCATTGAAAGCCCGGCAAAAAATTGTGTTGTTTTGCTATTACTACATACTCAAAAATCTTTGCCATACTGGTTCCAAGTATATATCCAATAAAAGCTCCAACGAGTACATCGGACGGATAATGCTTACCCACATACACTTATGCGTACCCGATCAACGCTGCCCAAATCCATAACCAGTTCCACTTTTTTCCTCTTAATAAATAAATGATCCAATACCAAAAAGAAGCCATTGCAAAATGATTGACTGCATGGGTAGATGGCATGGAATAAATACCGCCACAATCCACAATGTTTCTTAAAAACTTATGGAGTGAGTCATCAAAGCATGGACGTGCCCTCGCAAAAAAAGGTTTTAGAATTTCAGACGAAAGGGTATTTGAAAAACCAATTAATATTACTGAGAATAATATTAATGGCCACGCTTTGCTGCCTGCTTTTTTTAATGAGTAAAATATTATGAACAGATACAAAGGTATCCACGTTAATGGGTTTCTTAATGCAAGCATAATGGGATCCAAAAAGGAATGCTGCGAATCATTATGAATAAGAATGAATAAAACTTTATCCCAGTAGTTGATCCAATCGGAGAATGTCATAATTCATTTTCAACTAAAATAAATTACTTAAGTTATGTAAGTGTGAATAATAAATTACTATTTCATGAAGAAATTTATTGAATAATACAGCGTGCATTAATGTAATGATTACACTTACTTCTCAGGATTTACAAAGGCAAAAAAAAATGAAGCTTTTACAGCTTCATTTAGTAACAAATAAATTACCCGATAGCAATTATTCTGCCCCTTGAGTTGACTTCTCATTGACAATAAAAGGAACAAACAGTTTGGTTGCTTTTTGTAACCTCTTGTCAAATTTTTTAGAATCTCCATTCTTATATTCTCCAAACACCTGGAGAAGCTTATCATACGCCACAATTTTCGCGTTTTCTTTAAGTAATTTTTTTGTTTTTTCTTTAACCGTCTTACCCATATAATAATTTTTTGATGAATTAATTAACCTAAAATTAATACAATGATAACATTGCAATGTTAAGTTTTCAAAGAAATAGACTATTTGAGCTAATTTTTTGAAACATGATTTTTTGAATCTACAATAATCTTAAAGGCTCAAAGTAAAATAAAAAAACCGCCTCAAAATTAATTGAGACGGTTTTCATGCCCTGTTTGTTAGGTTTAAGAAGTTTATTGTTTTACCACTTTCAGTATTTGTTTTTTAGCACCCTGAGCTACTTCTACCATGTAGATGCCGGCTGGCAATTTATTTCCCAGTTTAATAGTACCGTTTGCAGAGAGGTTAATCCTTCTTTCCAAAATCCTTCCGGTAACATCTGTAACGATTACGTTAATCCTTTCTTCACTGCTGCTTTTTGTATTTATTGTAAAGTAATCTGAAGAAGGATTCGGCGTAGCTGAAACTTTCAACCCTTTGTTCATGGCGTTTTCCATGGCACCTGCAAAATCAAAGTTTGGTGCATTAGGGAACACAGAACCGAAAGGAGATAGTCGGCTGCCGGGAATAGGCCCTTCAAATGCGCCACCTGGTATGTTCCATGCTACAGAAAGATGGTCAGATCCAACGGATTCTTTATGCAAGGTTTCAATATAATACCTGGCACCTTTCACTAACCTTATTTGGGCAGATTTCTGAGTTGGGTTATTGAAATATCCCCTGAAAGGAACATAAGATTCGTTATAGGCAATCAGTACTTTATTGGCAGGATTTTCATCAGTGCTTAGCCACAGGCCATCCTGGTCATCACCGGCAATGTAGAAAGTATAGAAACCGGTAACAGGCGCACAAATGTAACCCCTTACTCTTGCCCCATAATTATCCGCATAGTTAGGGCCATACTCAAAGCTGTTGAGCGTAGCTGTTACATCAGGGCTGTTAGGATATTTTGGAGAACTGGTGAGATCAGAAACCTGTGAGCCTGGAATATTCACATAACCTTCAGCCGAGATATTTCCGCCACCATTACATCCGTTTACGGTGATTGTTACCGTATTAGAAACGGTGCTGTCGCCATTGTTATCAAAAGCTTTTGCAGTAACTACATAAACTCCCGGTTCTACTTCCATACCGGTATAAGAGTAAGGAGCAGTAAGGTCCTCCCCGAATTTAACTCCATTATTATAGAAGGCCACTTTGGTAACCGAACCATTGGCATCGGCAGCAGTTACGTTAAGGGTAATGATCGTTCCTGCATTAAATGTAGCGCCGTTAGCCGGGCTGGTTATAGTGACGGTGGGTGGCGTGTTAATTGTATAAGGATTGTATAAAGCCAGTAATTGCCCACCTTCTACGATATCAACTGGTATACCTGTAGCATAATGCGCCTGATCAACCAGTAAGAATTTACCGGCACCGAGTATATCCTGCATGTCAATGATGCCGGAAGTTTCTTCATCTCTATTAAACGGAGCAGTAGGAAGAATGGTGAGGTCGCCAAACCTTGCAGGGTCGTGCTTGCCAATCAGTTTCAAAGCGTCAGTGGCTATATCATATTGCCATACTTTACCATTGTGTGCCTGGTTGCCTACATCTTCATTCAAGAGCATGTGGCCGTTTTTATCTATGGCCATATTGTCAAGCATGTTAAGGCCTTCGGTTCCATCAAGCACTGCTTCCACAGTACCGCCCAAGGCAGGATTTGTTATATCATCAAAACGTAAACGCCAAACTCTTGTGCGTCCTATTTGTGTACCTACGCCATCACTTACCTGGTCGTACTGGTCAGTAGTATTGAAATAAAAATCATTAGGGTTGGAAGGATCCCATGCTCCGTCTTCAGGGCGTGAGAAGCTGGTGATACCTGCTGTGTTACTGTTGTTATTGAATGTAACACCTGTGATATTCTTTACATCACCGAGGTTAACAAGGCTGAACCTTGTGCCCGGAGCGGGAGGAGGATTAATGGTAGTAGCATTGATGCGCTCTTTGGCAAAGCCACTTACTACTACTCCCCATGGAGTACCGTTAGTTAAACCTGCTTTATCCACTTCAGAGCCTGTATTTGTTTTAGTTCCAATATAAAAATAAACCTGTCCGTCAGTGCCGTCATTCATTAATCCCACGACAGTCCTGTCACCGGAATTAGGTGTAGCCACCGAGTTTTCCCAGGCAGCTTTACCAAGAGCAGGAAGTTCCCATGAAGTACCTGCATTGGTTCCGGTAACGATATGTGCCATAGCACGGCTTTCATCGTTGGCTTCTTCGCCGTTCATGAAGATGCGTTCCTGTGTTCCTAACCCTGACGTGGCATTATAAAATGCTGCAGGTGCAGGCAGGTCAGCAGAGCAGAACCTGCTGAAAGCAGCCAGTGAAGAAGGATTGGAAGCATTGTAAGTATTGTAAGTGGAAGTTAAAGGATCCCATAGCTTCACATTCTGCATCAGGTCGCTGCCACTCAATACGGCAAGATTTGATTTATTAATGATCCATTTGGAAACAAAAGAACCTTTAGAACCATGTGCACGAGGTATGCCAACGGTATTACCAAGTTCATGATTCATTAGTAAAGTAAATGTTCCGTCACCGTTATCAAAAGCACCAAGGCCATCGGGAATACCTACCATCTTATAACCGCCTATCGAATCATTAGCGCTTAATATTGAAGTATATTTTACACACGCTTCAACAGATTGTACGTAGGGAGATTGAGAAGTGCTTGGTCCTGTAATACCGCAAATTGATATGGTAAGGTTTAATGTCGCGATTGAATCACATCCCGCTGCGTTAGTAGTGAGGAATGTATAACTGCCGGATGTGGTATATGTACTACCATTCCACGTATAACTTCCACAAGCTATTACATTAGTTGTTGAAGTTGTGGTCAGGCAAATATTGAAATTATTTCTCACCGTAGTTGGGTTAGCATCTTCATTGATTGGATAAGGCGTACCACCCGCGGTTGTTGACTGAGTTGTATTTCTGCCTAAGCCCATTACATTCACTTTTCTATCGGTGTAAATATTTACCAGTGTGTAGCCATAATATTGTCTGCCTGCGCCCACCCATACCGGTTCCACGCGTGAACCACCATTACCAGCAATTACCTGCCAGGTTTTACCGTAATTTGGGTGGATAGTATCCCAAAGGTGTTCATGTGCGGAGAACATTGCTTCACAATTATATGTTTCCAAATATTTCCATAAACTATCTCTTTGAGGTATAGTTGCAACCGCATCCAACCCACCGTTAGGAGTGAGAGGTGAAGAATAGGCAGGCTTATGTCCAAAGGAAAAAATATGGCGTGCATTATTTGCTCTTGCAGTCTGGATGTCTCCTGCAAGCCATTTATATGCAACCTGATTATCTTTTCCAACCGGGTCGGTGTTCATCATTATAAAGTGGTCGCCGTTATAATCAAACGAGTAAGTAAGCTTGCTCTGATCCGTAGTAAGATTATCAGGACCGCCAATGCCAGGTCCATTATTGCCTCTTATGTAAGGAGCCATAATCCTGGTAAAGATCTGTTCGGCTTCAACAAATGATTTTTTACCTGCCGCCTTATCCTGCGTTTCATGATTACCCGGAATGGTAACCAATTTAATCCCCATAGAAGAGAGCGGATGGCTTTCATAGATGGCCCTCCATGCAGTTAATTGTTTTGCAAGTTCTGTAGTATCAGGGGTAGAAGGCGTTTTATATCCCATTACAATATCACCGGTCATTATTAAGAATTTTGGAAGCGGGTTTAAATGAGCTATCTCATTAAACAAACGCTTTAGCTGATAAACATTAGCAGTACTTGCACCGCTACTGTAATCAGGGTCACCTGTTGTAAATGCGGTGTCAAGGTAGTCAACTCTGTTACAACCAACTGTTACGAAAGAGTAATCATAGTTTGTAGTATTGATGGCTATCGGCGTATTTACATAGATTGCGAGAGTGCGGGCAGCACTGGTTCCGCAGCTGTTTCCTGCAGTAACGCTTAAGTCTCCGCTTGTTGCTGTTGAAGAATAACTAACCGTCACGTTATTGCCTGTACCGTTAATGATTGCGCCAGTTCCACTATATGACCAGGTATATGTTACACCGGCTACGTTGGGAATTGCGTACACTATATTGTTATCACCCTGGTAAACAAAAGTTGTTTTTGCAGTAAAAGCTGCAGGCTGACCAGGTGCTGTGCAAGTGATAATAGTAAATGCCGTTATATCTGGAACAGTTGTACTGTAAATGCCATCTATTGCGTCAACAGCCCAGTTTGAAAGATCAGTTACCAAAGGCTTATACGCTGCGAAAGTTGCTTGCGTATTACGTGGCCCATTGTATTCTCCATAATCCGGGCCATTCGCAGCACTGGTAAGTACAAGAGCATTCACTCCATTGGTAAGACCAGCATTGCTTAGATCAGTGAGCGTAGGAGATTCATCATTTGAAATAGCGGCAAGGAATGTAACAGGAGTGGAAGGTGTACCACTGTTGGCGAGATACGCATACTCTGTGTCACCACCGGTAGAAAGACCATAGTTAGTACTTAGTGAAACAGCTAAACGCGTGAGTGTACCAACAGACGCAGCAAGACTGGTTGCATTGTCGATTGCACTAAAGCGAATTACTGTCCCGGCAGGAATAATACTGCCTCCCGTATTCCATTGATGATAAGATTCACCTGTATTAAATGAAGTGGCGCTTTGCGCTTCATTGTCTGTAAAATAAATAATCGTGTTGGCAGGAATGTCAACAAAGGTCACAAGTGACCATCCGTCTTCGTCTGCATTGAATGAGGTAAATGCAAGGTCGCCGGTGTTAAGTTGGGCCGTTGCTTGTTGGCTGAATCCGAAAGAAAATGTTATCGCAATTAGTATTTGCAAAAACAATGACCGGGGCTTCCGCCAATTTGTTGAGTTCGCAGTTTTTGCGCCGTCAACTCTTGGGATGTTGTTGTGTGGATGTAAAATAACTTTCATAACTGTTTTGTTTTTTGGCAATAAGATTCCCTTAAAGTTTTTTTCAACTTTTTTTTGAAAGAAGTAATAAAATACTATGCAAATTTTTATGCATTAAAAGCAGTAAGCTTTACGCACAATCACTCCCATTTTAAAAAGGAAAAAATTTTGATAGGGGATGAATCGGAAGCAAAGAAAGTGATTATTGATTTTCTTTTTTGATAATCAAGATTAATAAAACAATAATAAATTGTTATCAAGTTTTTTTATCAAAATAGTTTTGCAATTTTCTAAAAAGTGCATGTAATAAATTTAATCCGATTGCATACAATGTGATTTAAGAGGAAGAAATAAGAGAAAAAAAGTTTTCATCAGAAGCCTTATTTATGTTTTTTAAATATTTGTAGATATTGTTCTCTTTCTAAAATATTCTAAAAAAATATATTTCAAACAATGCAAAAAATGCTTCCAATAAAAATATTTTACAAAGGAATATTTTAAAAAATATTTTATAATAAAGGGCAGGCTATAATTTAGTTCAACCAGTTTTTCCAAAAAAATTTTCATCGAAGTCCAATGCTGATCGATCAAAGTTTTTTTCGATAAATTTTTAACTGACTTAGGAAGCTTCTTCTTCCATTTATTACTCACAAAAATTTGGCTCCAGTTACAGGCCCTGTCATAGGTACCTTCGGAATAATGATGAATTAATATATCAAAAACGACGGCTACCTTATATTCATTAAAAACCTGTAAAGAAAAATCAATGTCGTATCCATGAAATCCGCTGAAAGTTTCAGAGTCAAATTGATATTTTTTAAAAACATCTCTGCGTGTACACATCCAAACGCCATCAATACAAACAACCGGTTTGAGTAAGGATTTATTTTCAGGCGTGGCTGTTTTTAAAATTGTTATTGATTCCCGGTTTGGATCTTTAAAATGCTGGATAAGGGAAATTTCATTTTCAAATATTGATGATGACCAGGAGGATGGAACTAAACTTTTTGTTTCTCCGCCCGCTATGCCAATAAGGCCTAATGATACATCTTGTAAATGAGCTATTACTCTTTCACCCCACCCAATTGTTTCAAAAGAAACATCTTCATGCATAAAACAAAAAATATCATATTTAGCCTTAGCTGTGCCCTGGTTATAAGCATCGCAAATTCCAAATTGCCCGGCGCTGTTTTCTATAACAATCGTTTCAAATGCAACACCAATTGTATCTGTAATACTTTTAATTGCTTTATCTAAAACTGATTTATTTGCAGAGCAAATTATTATCGAAATCATTATAGAATATTATAGGTCAACTAAAACCGGTTCAGGGTATTTTGTTTCTCCCACCACATCAGGTAAACTAACATGTTCCCAATTAAAATTATTAACCTCCCTTACTTTCCTCCCTAAATATTCACTGTGACAAAAAAGACCGGTAACAGGCCTGTTTTTTAAATAGCGATCCGCTAATGATGAAAATCTTCCAATCATCGGATTCGACATACCAGCTTCAATACATTCAAACCCAAGTGCGGCAGAGAATAAAACTTTTAAAGACATGTCACTAAATTGGAAAAAATTCCATGGCCGTTCATGAGATGAATAAGAGAAATGAGTTTCAACAAAAACTATCCCGCCAATTTTTAGTAGTTTGGCAATTTCAACAGCCACTATCCATGGCATAGCGAAATGTTCAAAGCAGGCGCTCGAATAAATAATGTCAAATTTTTCATCTTCATTAAAATAGGAACTCAATTTATGAGCATCTCCAATTATATCAACATTGGCTCCGGCATAATAGTCAAATCCCATGTATGTTGCCTGAGAAAATTTTTTTCTTGCACTTGATTTTCCTGTTACTTCCCTGCTGCCTATTTCCAGTATTTTCATTCCTTTCCGGTTCCCGATTTCATATAAATAATTTTGCCAGTTTTGATGACTAACAAGGTTTGAAATTGGCACATCCTTCGGCAAATAATCTTTATCGAACCTGGATTCTACCTTGCTGATTAATTTGAACATTTTTATTAAGATTGCTTTTGTGATCTTCTTCATATTTTCTAATTTAAAAAATACCGTGAAATATTTTTTTGATAACCAATAACTTTTATAGACGTTTTATTTCTATAATTAAAAATTACCTTCTAATATTTTTATAAATGCCGGTGTCGTTTTTTCAAGTGAGTGCCGCAGCTTTACTTTTTCCTGCGCTTTCAATCCCATTGTATTTCTTTGGGCAGTACTTTGTACAAGTTCATTAAGTTTTATTGCCATCTTTTTAAGATCTCCATATGGAACGCAATAGCCGCAGTCATCCTCAATAAATTCACTACTACCCCCTGCATCCATAAAACATATAGTAGGTATTGCAAAAGACGCAGACTCCAATAGTACTAATGGATAAGGGTCTTCACGGGAAAGCAAGAGATGTATATCCAAACAGGCAATTTGCTCTGGCACATCGTTTCCATGTGGAAGTAAAATAGCTCTTTCTTTGAAGTTGAATTTTTTATAATCGTAGAGGTCAAAAAAGGAGGTAATGTTATTACCGTTAAATCCCTTCCAAATAAAATAAGCATTGCTTTCAGGAAATAAATTAAAGTATAGAGTTATCAAAGGCAGGAACAAATCAAATCCTTTTCTCCACTCATTAGGGCCTACAGCGCCGATTATTACAGCATCAGCAGGAATATGATAAGTGTTCTTAAAAGAAACTATAAAATCGGCGTAGGTAGCTTTTGTCCTTGAAACACAACCCATGGGAGTGGGTAACACTTGGACAATACTCTTCTCAATTTCATAATTGTTGACAAGATTATTTTTTACCGCTTCGGATACAGCTATAAAAAGATTTGTATTATTCAAAATCAATTGTAAGCTCTGTTCGTTGGTTAACATATGAATAGCTGCTTCCAATTCATGTATATAATAAATGTATCTGCATTTTAGAAATAAAAGCTTTCTGTGAACATGTCCGTTTGCTATAGTATTGAAGAATACAAGTGAACTGTTCCTGATTTGAAATAATATAAAAAGTCCTCTTGATATAAATAAAATCCTGGAAAAGAAGCCAATAACACTTTGTAATAATGATATTGTAATGTGCTTGCTATTTTTATTCCATACATATGTTTGACCTAACGCAGCAAACTCTTTTACCAATTCACCTTCATTTACTATGAGTATTTGAAAAGGTATTGTTGATTGTTTTTTAAACTCTTTAATTATTTCCAATAACACTAACGGTGCCCCGCTTCGATTGGCTTTGTGGCTTACAAATAATATTTTCTTTTTGGAATCCTGCATCTGGTAATTATTTGTAAATAGAAAGGTGGCAAAAAATAATCGGAAAAGTTTAAGCCATTAATGCTTCGTTACTCATTGTGAATTCTATATCCGGGTTAACCATACCCAAAAATAATTTTGATTCAAGTTTATCCAGGATAGTAAGTTTGGTAGAAGAGTTCCAGATATCTATAATGTTTTCGTCACTTAAAAAAATAGCCGCAATGTCAAACGCAGCATCCCTGACCGGTAGCCCGACTTTAAATTTAAAATTGAAATAACCTGGCTCGATTGAAAAATAATTTTCTTCATTTGATAAGCTGCTTGCGTGCAATATTAATATCTCATTATATTTTATTGTAAAGCGCACTTCACAATTTCTAAAATTTCGCAATGCCCTAAAACCAAATGAGAAAATACATACATCGCCGCTATAGGTTGCATGATTATTTTTTACGTTTTTATTATCCAGCTTCCAATCAGTAAAGTGCCCGGCTATCCCTTTAGGTAACTTTCCTCTTTTACCGTCAAGTAAATCCGGTTCGTCTTCCTGGTATTCCCTGATAACTTCATTTATTTCTCCAATAAATTTTGTTTCTCCAAATTCCAATAAAATACCTCTTGTACACAATTGCTTAACTGCCGCAATATTATGGCTCACAAAAAGTACGGTTCTTCCTTGTTTGGCAGAAACCTCTTTCATTTTTCCAATACATTTTGCCTGGAACTCCCAATCGCCAACAGCCAGCACTTCATCCACAATTAATATGTCCGGCTCAAGATTAGCAGCAATAGCGAAGCCCAGCCGAACGTACATTCCCGAGCTGTATTTTTTTACAGGTGTATCAATGTATTTTCCTATTCCTGAAAAATCAACTATTTCATCAAACTTGTCTTTTATTTCCTGCTTGCGCATTCCAAGAATCGCCCCATTTAAAAAAACATTTTCTCTGCCCGTTAGTTCCGGATGAAAACCGGTCCCTACTTCCAGGAGCGATGCAATGCGCCCGTCAAGTTTAACGCAGCCTGTTGTTGGTTTGGTAATCTTGGATAGAATTTTTAAAAGGGTTGATTTGCCTGCACCGTTTTTTCCTATAACTCCAAAAATCTCACCTTCCTTTACTGAAAAGTTGATGTCCTTCAACGACCATATGAAATCCGATTTACCAGAAACATGCCTGTCATTTTTTTCACCTGCTAAAATATCCGGATCCTTCTTTTTTATTGTTTTAGACCACCAGCGATTAAGGTCGTGCGAAAAAGTGCCAGTGCCCATGCTCCCTAACTTATACAGCTTCGACAGATCTTCAACCTCAACTATAATTTCGGACATTAAAATAGTTTTTGTATTTCATTGATGAAAAAAATTTTAATAAATAGTTCTGATAATTATGGGGCGTGAAAGTACATATTCCAATATTAACGAAATGTAAAATCCAACTACTTATTAAATATTTTTAAACCTTTAACTCAGAATTTATAAGAATAATTTAGTGACTTAAAAATCATTTACATTTTAGCTTTTGAATTATAAAAAAATTACTTCTTAATTATAATTTTTTTTGTAATGTCATTGAGCCCTTCTCTTTTAAAAAAGAAAATATATTTATAAAAAAATTATAAGACGGCCTTTCGATAAAGCGATATGCAATTATAGAATAAATTAAAATTGACGTAAGCATAGCTGTCAATATAAAAATATTATCCCACACCGCTGCAGGCGTTTGAAGATAGCTGGCCCATAAACGTCCCCAAAATCCGAGTATAAGTACATGGGACAAATATATTGTATAAGATGCATCTCCTATTTTTATAAACAAATTAGGAAACCTGATATTTCTCTTTTTTTCAACCGCAACGCAAGCCAATACAAATACTGAAAATAGAATTCCAAATATCAGCGACTGTATAAACAAACCACTAATGTTGATACTATAAAATCTTAAAAAAAGAAAAGGGAGGGCTAATATTACTCCCGTAGTCAAGAAAAGAAAAAATGCTAAAGGCAGGCGTAATATTTTTTTATCGTTTACTATAAATGCACAGAAAGCACCAAAAATAAATTCAATTGAATAGGGGTTCATAAGCAACTTTAAAACTGCAGAAGCGGGAGGCGCTAAAAAAAGATTTGTCAATATTAGAAATATTAACCAAGCACTTAATAACAAAATCACCGTTTTTTTTTTCAATTGCATAATGCCCGAAAAAATAAGGTAAAAATATATTTCATAAATAAGCGACCAGCCCACCAATACAAGCGGTAAATTATTTGAGGGTAACAAAAAAAAGGATGTGATAAAATCAAAATGATTACCCTGTGATGAATTCACAAATTGTGGTTGAATAAGAAAAACTAAAAAAGTGAGAAAAAAATAAAACCAGTAATTAGGATATATTCTTGCAAAACGATGTAAAAGGAATTTTTTTTTATTTATTTTTTGTCCTTCTATTGTTTTAGTTATTGTAACCATAATAAATCCACTAATAACGAAAAATAAATCAACTCCTGATTGGCCTATTTTAAAAAAAGCCGGTAATAAAGTATTTCCTTCTGAATATTTTTTTTCAATAAGACCCATATGATATAGAACTACCGCTATTGCTGCCAAACCTCTTAAAACCTGAATAGAATTTATTTTTTTCACACTTATGTATATTGAGGAAAACAGAGAATAGTAACCATAGTCCTAAAGAAAAGTTTAATGAATTCAGGAAATGTGAAACTGTTACTTGTAATTATTTACAATCAAAAATAGAAGATTCAATATTCTGTTCCCCTGTTGTTTTAAAACTTAATTAATTTTTAATGATACTTAATGTTCGGGAAAACCGGATACGGAAACTTACTTAGCTCAATTTGAGAATACCTAAAAAATTTGAGTGTTAGAAGTATTAAAGCTGGTAATAGTAAAAAATTAAAGAAAAGTTCTTTATTTAAAATATAAAAACCCGTTCTAAAAAATTCAAATGGTAGCATGGCACACACAAGAATATAATAGGTAGCCCAAAAACGACTTTTCTCCGAAAGGTGCCTTAGAAAATTGAGCATAAAACCGGTAATAAAAATAAAAACACATGATCCTATTGATCCAAAATTAATTACTAATGAAGTAAATATACTGTCGGCACCAAAAGGATTTTTATAAAAATATCCCATGTCTGCTACGGATATAACATATTGTTGCAAACTGAAGATAGTATTTGGAACAATATTAAAAAATGAAGTCAAAAAATTGGTTGGCATATTGAATAATGGTATTTCATTCTCTGACATAAAAGAGGCATTGCTAAACCATGTAAACAAAGGCTCAGCAAGGAAAGAAAAACCTGCGCTTGCAAAACTGAATTCAGCATTCGCCCTCCATATTCCTATGAATCCCCCCAATATAAAAGCTAAAAGTGAAAAAATAAAAATATGCGAAATTTTCCATCTCTTTGTCGCAAAAGAAGTTTTATAAATAAGAAATACAATAAAGGTTTGCAAAGCTGTAAGCCTGCCTCCTGCCACTAATAATACCAGCGCATTAATAATAATTCCAATAATTATAAGTTTTGAAACTTTTGTGCGGCTAATTAATTGATAAACTAAAAAAAAATCAAAAATGATTATTAATGTAGATAGCTTACCTCTCACTGCCACATTATACCTCCCTGCTCCAACTAAAGCTCCTCTTGCTAAAAATATAAATAATATCAGGCAGACAAAAAGTATGGGTGCCAAATATTTAATGCTTCTGGTTTCAAATGTAGATGGGAAGGATTGTAAGCTTAGTTTATATGGCTTAATTAGTTTAAAAAATAAATGCCCCAGGTAAAACGCAGGAATCCAAGAGAGTATAATTATTAGGTAATATCTGATTT
The DNA here is from genome assembly GCA_038239385.1 of Chitinophagales bacterium. Classification (GTDB taxonomy): domain Bacteria; phylum Bacteroidota; class Bacteroidia; order Chitinophagales; family Chitinophagaceae; genus Ginsengibacter. Next base: position 6,463 of record JBBSEV010000038.1, on the reverse strand, counting down.
TGTTTTCCGGAATTTTTTTAAAGAACCCCTGAAATAATTCTACCCCGGGATATTCCTGAAAAGCATTTACAGTTCCAAGTAAAACGGGTGTAATCAGATAAAAAATAAATCCAATCAAAAACAAAATTTTGTGATCAATTAAATAATATTTTTTTTGACTTATTAGCATCCTTTGTAAATGTAAATATTATAATTATACATTATCACTTCATATTTGGTGAAAATTATTTTTAAAATAGCTTATTGATAAACTTTATTTAATGTACATAAATCATAATCTCTTCTTATATATTTTATTTTTATTAAAAAATATTTAATTGGAAAAAAAAGATTTATAGTGGGACCATTTTGGTTTAATTATAAAACTATTGAGAGTTAGTTTAAGTAAAGTGGAATAAAATTCAAGACAAAAATATTTTTCACCACAAGATTTATTATTATTTACAATTAAAATAAAAAATTATGACTTACACAGTTGCAACTGCCGCCGCTTTATTAGCTCAGTCTGGAAGTGCGGGAGATATTTGTTTATTAAGTGATACTTTATTGGGAGGACTTTTTGTATTAAAATCCGGCACAATTACACCTGATAATGGGATAACGGCATCCAGCCCTTCACCAAACCTATATTGGCAAAGGATATTCCAGGGGGACATTCAAGCTTCTTGGTATGGCGCAATTCCTGGAGCCAGAATAGACTTCCCTGGTGGTGTCGCAACAATATCAGGAACAGATGCGTCTTTGGCTATAAATAATGCTACAAGAGCACTCATGCCATACCCTGCCGGAGATCTTTATTCAACAATAAAAAGAAAAATAAAACTTAACAATGGAGATTATGTTATAAATAATCCTGTATATGTTAGAAAAGGGCAACACTTACAAGGTGAGGGTTTTGGAGCAACCGTCTTAATAGGTTACTTTACCAACCTTGCTGAAAAAAACCATATTTTGATGGGAATGAAATTAAATGCTGATAATACAACCGGGCCAGTTGATGATGGAGCTGTCGGTTTGACACCTGAAATTTCAGCTTTTGCATTTTCAGGTACTCAGGCCAATCGTTGTATTGTGTATTCAAATGTCCAAGGATGCAATATTCATGATATATGGTTTTTAAATGTTTGGCAAGGAATAAATTTGGGGCCTGTTGCTGGAGATACTTTTGTACATTCCTGTACATTTGATCAACCCTCAAGAGAATGCATTTTGATTTCCGGATTTAATACTCTGGTATCTAACTGTATTTTTTATAGACTCGTTTATGGAATTCTTATTAGGGGTGGAGATAGTACTTATGTTGGTTCTAATGATATACAAATAAGCAATTGTAAATTCGAATTTAACAGGCAGGCGGGAACACTTTCTGGAACAGAGGATAGGTTTGCTATCAAATTAGGCTTCGGAGATAGAATTAATAATGTTTTAATTTCGAATTGCATTTTTACTTACTACGATTCAAATCCTTTACAAAATAGTGTAATAAATTTAGAGGCATTTAATACGATAAATATAAAAGTTATTGGCTGCATGTTTAGCAATTGGTCGGGGTATGCGATTGCTGATAATAATTTGCAGGCAGGTACAAAAACATTTGGCACTTATATTGAAAATTGTAATTTTGATGGAAATCGATCTTCAAACCAATATATAAAAGCGGTAGATAATACAGGAGCTAATAATTCAAAAGGAATAATACTTCGTTCTGGAGAATATCATATTTACGATTGTAATTTTATAAATATTTCAGGGGCTCCCATAATTTTGACTGGAAACCAGCAAATTACTTTATATGTAGCAAACCTTACAAGTGCATTAACTATCCAGAATAACAATACAAATCCAGGAACTATAATTCGTATTTTAAGCTAGCTTTTGAGTAAATCGTTCTCTAATTTTTCTTTCCCTTGATCGTCAAATTTTTTTATAATAATTAGCTTTTTATTATTCAAAAGAAAATTACAGTTCCTGCAAGTATCTCGCGGTAGCGCTGCATTCTTTGTTGCAGTTCTCCACAGCTATTTAAATTCTCTTTCATACTTTAAGAAATCAACAACTTCGATTCCTTTGTATAATGAACTGTTCGCATAGAATATTTTTTTGTTCTAAGTGGCTTTTTATACATTCTTCGATTATTGAGGCATTATCCCGGTTGCATTAAAAACTTCCGGTCTTTCAATGCCTGTTAATGCAAACCTATTGGGAATTTAACAAGAATCTTCTTGCTAAAAATGTAATCTGAAAAATTAATACAATGATAATATATGGGATTTTGAATTGTTTATTTTTGCTTCACAAAAAATTCATTTATCGTCTGGAATTGATGATAAAGCCAACGTTCGGCAAATGCTGCTTTAAATATAATTGATTGAAACATTTTAAATTGTCTTTTCCCAATTCGTTTGCTAAACGCTTTTCTCTTTTTATCGCTTTTATTTTATTTGTTCACGTTTGTGCAGTTGCCCAAACTTCAGATGAACTTGCTAATGTAAAAGTGGAGGAGTTAGCAGATCAACAAATCAGGAGTTTCATAATTGAAGCAGATAGGTTGAACCTTAAAGATGAACAGGTAGAACAATTGGCATTATCAAGAGGAATGAATCCTGTTGAGCTTGTTAAATTTAAATTGCGAATTCAATCAGTGCGAAAAGCAATGACGGCTGCAAATGCTAAAGCTTTACAGGAACAAACAAAACCGAATACGGAAAGCAGGCAGCTGGATTCCATAAGCAATATTGAACAGAAACCGCTTGAAGATTACAATAGTGTTTTTAATCCATTACAGGCAAAGAATTTCGGCTTTAATGTTTTTAATAACAGGCGTATCACTTTTGAACCAAACCTGAGAATTCCTACTCCTAAAAATTACCAGCTGGCTGCAGATGATGAATTGCTGATCGATGTTTCAGGATATTCCGAGGCAAACTATCGCCTGAGAGTTTCGCCTGAAGGAGTAATAAGAATACCGGTAGCAGGACCTGTAACTGTAAGTGGCCTAACTATTGAGCAGGCGAAAAAACGTATTACACAAAAACTCGCCGGTACCATTTATACAAATATCCGGGGTGGGCATACTTTTGTGGATGTAAGCCTTGGCTCAATTAGAAGTATAAAAATTACAATAATAGGAGAAGCTACCGTACCGGGAACTTATACATTGCCATCACTTGCCTCTGCATACAATGCTTTGTATGCATGTGGGGGGCCTAATGAAAATGGCTCATTCAGAAATATAGAAGTAATCAGAAACAACGAAACCGTCGCAACGATTGATGTTTATCAATTTCTCGTGAACGGAAGTAAGAAGAATGATATTCGTTTAATGGATGACGATATTATAAAAATAAATACTTATGAAGTAAGGATCGAGTTGAAAGGAGAAGTAAAAAAGCCGGGCCTTTATGATGTTAAAAATGGCGAAACTTTATCCCAAATAATTGACTATGCCGGTGGATTCACTGATAATGCTTACACGGCAAGGATACAGGTTTTCAAAAATACTTCCAAAGAAAGAGAAGTCACAACAATAACTCAAAATAGTCTTTCAAATATTACTCCTCAAAAAGGAGATACTTATGTGGTTGGAAAAATATTAAACAGGTTTGCCAACAGGATAAGCATTAACGGAGCGGTGTACCGCCCCGGTGAATATGAATTGAAACAGGGGATGACATTGCAACAATTAATTAATGAAGCTGATGGATTAAGGGAAGATGCTTTTCCTAAGAGAGCAACGCTTCATCGCCTTAAAGAGGATCTGAGCCCTGAAATAATTTCCTTTGATCTTGAACAATTATTGAGTGGTAAGATAGACGATATAAAACTTAAGAGGGAAGACCGCATTACTATTTTCTCAAAATTTGATTTAAAAGAAGGCTATTATGTAACCATTGAAGGTGAGGTTTCCAATCCCGGAACATTTATATATGAAGAAGGAATTACCGTTCAGGATTTGGTATTGATGTCGGGTGGGCTTAAAGAGTCTGCTTCATTAAATCGTGTTGAAATATCAAGACGGGTTAAAAATGCAAGCAATGATACTTTGAATAAAAAAACAGCAATTATTTATCAGCAGGATATAAATCTTAATCTCAACGGAGGCGCTGCAAGTGATACTTCATTAATTCTGGAGCCTTTTGATGAGGTTGTCATACATCCTGCTCCCGGCTATTATGTACAAAAAAATGCGGTAATAGAAGGTGAAGTTTTGTACCAGGGAAAATACACCATTGAAGCCAAGAGCGAACGCATTTCAGATTTAATAAAACGATCTGGTGGGCTTACACCCGAAGCTTATCTCCAAGGCGCAGTTTTGGTGAGGACTAAAAATTTAACCAGGACTGAGCAAAACAATTCTGAACAGGGTTTAATTAATTTGCTCAAGCAAAATTATGAATCGGGAACTTCTCCTGCATTGCTCCAAAATCAATTGGAACTTTACACCAGGAAAAAATCTGAAAATGTTGGGATAGATCTGCAAAGAATTATTGACAATCCTAAATCAGCATATGATCTCTTATTAAATGATGGAGATACATTACGAATTCCCAAACAATTGCAAACGGTAAGAGTAAATGGGGAAGTATTATATCCGGCGTTGGTGCGATACGATAAAAACTTTAGTTTCAAAGATTATATTTCAGGGGCAGGTGGATACAGCGAAAGGTCGGCTAAGAAAAGGCCTTATGTTGTATATGCTAATGGATCTGTAAAAGGAACACATTCTTTTCTATTCTTTAAGAGTTATCCAAAGCTGAGCCCCGGCGCAGAAATTTTTGTTCCTGTTAAAAGGGAAAAAGAACGCCTAAGAACCGGTGAGTTAATCACAGTTGGCGCAACAGTATTAACAATGTTGGCTATTATCTATAATATATTCGGGAAATGACAGATACATTTATCCAACCGGATTCTAACCGGGTATTTGACGAATTTTCTCCTAAGAAATTAATTATACTTGTTCAGCGTTCAGGTTCCTACATATTTTCAAAATGGTTGATTATACTAATTGTAGCCATACTTTTCGGCACCGCAGGAGCTATAAGAAGTTACTTGAAAAAGCCGCTTTATAATGCTGAAATTACTTTTGCTTTAGATGAAGGTGCAGGCCAAAGTGCTAAAAATGATTACTCTCAATTATCGGAGCAATTAGGAATAGAAACAGTATTAGATGCGGGTGGAGTTTTTAGCAGCCCTACCAATATTGTTGAACTTATGCAATCAAGGCTCTTGATTGAAAAGACGCTTAGAAGCACTGTAAATATTAATGGCAAGCCTCTTGTGTTTGGTGATTTTTTTCTTGATTCCCTTGATTACAGGGATAAATGGATGAAAGGCAACCCTTATTATAAACTGCATTTTCTTAACCCAAAAAAAGATACAGCCGAAATTTTATTTGAAAATAATATCATAAGAAATATCTATGAAACTTTAATAACAAAAAACATTTTAGTAGATAAAAAGGGAAAAGGAACAAGTATTATTTCAGTGAGTTGTATTTCTGAGAATGAATTATTTTCTAAGTATTTTCTTGAAGCATTAATAAACGAGGTAACGCAGTTTTATATTGAAACGAAAACGCAACGTGCAAAAATAAATGTAACCTTTCTTCAAAAGCGAACAGATTCAATCAGGAACGCTTTTAGCGGAGCGCTGTACGGCAGGGCATCTTTTACGGATGCCAATATAAATCCTATAAGGCAGATAACTATTGTTTCCGGGGAAAAACAACAAACTGATGTTCAAATTTTAAGATCAACTTACATTGACCTGGTAAGAAGCCTTGAATCGGCAAAAACAACTTTAATGAGAGAGACCCCATTAATACAATATATTGATCTTCCCATCCTTCCTTTAAAAATGAATAGTTCCGGTATGATGAAAAATTTTATTATTTTTTTTATCGTTGGATTATTTCTTATTGTTGTTTATCTCACTATACGAAAAGGCATACGGTATATAATTCTCAATTAGGAATGTTTTCATTAGGTTGAGTTTTTTTCAAGCCAGCCAATACATTATTAAAAAATTTACGTTTCAATTTTACACAAATATTTTGAGTGCCTTTAAAGCCCTTCACATTTTGCTAATGATTTGTTTACATTAAGATAACGTAAAGTTTGCCAGTCGGCTTAACACATTAATTTACTTTGTATTAATTAATAGTCAATTTTTAAAGCACGGCAAATAGTAGATAGTGACCTTTATTAGTATATCAGCGCACCAAAAATTTATTTCACTTTGTAATAGTCTTATTGAAGATAATTCACACGATGCAGATTTATCGGTTAAAGATGAAAAAGAAGAACAGTTAAAGCAGGACCTGGATAAACTCCATCAGCTTGCCCAGAAATATAAAACTACATTTTCTGAACTCCCAAAAATAAGCCAGGAATACAATATTTTACAGCGAAACATTAGAATTAATATTCGTAAGCTTCGAATCAAGAAAAAAAACGAATCTTAG
>JBBSEV010000037.1:0-43015 GCA_038239385.1 Chitinophagales bacterium | reverse complement strand
ATGATGGCGCTCTACTGATAACAATTTTCCCTCTCTCTTTAAACTGACATTTTCTGAACTGTTCGCTATTTTATAGGCATCATTATCATCAAGTACATTTAAAAAGTCATCGCTGATATCGGCTTTTATGCCATCCATTAATGTCGTTCCATTATTTACCAATAAGTTCGCCTCTAAATATTCCTTCCTCCGGGCTGGCGCTGATATAACACTGCTCCCTGATGGCTTCATGTCTTCCTTAAAAGTAATATTGTAAGGGCTGGCATTTCCTCCTACAAAAAATGCCGATCCGCTTTCTATTCGGTTGGGATCCTGGTTGTAGGGAGCCCCGTAACTACCGCCCCCGGGGGTAACTGTAAAATCACTTCCATCGAAAGTAAGAGTCTGGTATGCTCCCAGTCCATAGGCGCTCCCGATTGTTGCCACCGGATCCCACACATATATTTTTGTCCCCAACGTAGGCGCCGGGGTTAGCCTGCGCAAGTCTATATACGATGGGTAAGGATTGCCTACCGCCGTAAATGCGGTCGCCGGTGAGGCTATGGTAACTGCTGACTGGTCGCCTTGCTTAATCACTCCTTTAGTACGCAAAATGGTAGAAGTAACCGGGCTTGCAAAAGTAGTAGCCCCTCGGTCGCCTCTTACAAATACCATATAAGCTATCGTATTATTGGATACCGTATTTATTAAATAACTTGTTGTATTGGGTATGGTTTTCCAGCTGTTGGTCGATAAATCATACGTCTTCATGGAAGGGGTAGCTGTATAAACATCAAAGCCCGCTGCTGTGCCTCCGGGGCCTGTAATCTGCGTCCCATAATTAACAAGGCAGTTGAGGTTGACGCCGCATCCTTCCTGCCAGGCTGCTTTTACAGTCTGGGCACTATTGGTTGGAACAGTCAAAAATCTCCATTTCTTTATCGAGGAAAGATACCGTTCTGCAATTACATCTCCCAATACCTGGTTGCCGCTGTTTACATCATTGTTGGTAAGGTCAGCAACTATACCGGTACCTGCTGCTGTTGATTTTAAAGTCAGGTAACCTCCCGTTGAAAATGTTTTAGCATTTACCGCCCCATAAGAAAGTGCTCCCGTTATGCTATCCTGCCCCCCAAGGGTTACATCATTGCTGATTATTAAATTTTTAATCTTATTGCCAGTAAAGCTCGCCGCTGGTATCGTCTGAGCTGATGAACCATTCATCTCTATCGTACCGCTTTGAACATTGATATTTAAATTACTATTGATAGTTCCGGCTATTTTTATTGTTGATCTATTTACATTTAATATTGAAGGATTGGTTAAAGACACATCTGTGGTTACAACATAGACTGAATTCTGCATGGTCATTTTTGCACCATTCATTATTATTTTTCCCTGTGCAAATGATAAATTGGATTGTAGTAAAATCAATCCAAATAATGTTTTATATAATGACGACATAGTATTATAAAATTGAAAAAGTACCTGTTTAATATTAATAAAGGCCGCCTTCATTATCTGATCTGATACCAGGTTGTACCATCTGATTGAATGGTAATACTGGTGGCATTATTGATAGTATTTGCTGGTGCACCTGATAAAGCTTTATAATTACTTGTACCACGTATCGCACCCGATTCATTAACGATCACATAAATCCTTCTTGCATTGTTTGCTGCTGGTGCAGGGAGGGTTACCCCCGGTGTTCCACCGGTAAGAATAACTGTATAATTAGTTGCATCTAAAGTAATATTGACAGTAGTAGTGGTTATTGCTGTTCCTACTGAACCGCCAACATCCAGGGTCGAAACTGGTATAGTACTAATGCCAACATCTCCTGTTCCGGAAATTCGCATACGTTCGTTAGTTGCAGAATCAGTGCCACCCGTTAAGAAAATTAATGATTTGGCTGAAGTACTATTTGCTATGAAAAAATTTTGTCCCTGGTTATACAAATAGGCATCATTACTATTACCAAGGATATTTGATGTATTGCCAGAACCATTTATTCCCATATCTATAAAGTTGGTAGTTTCAGTTCCATTATTAGATGTAGCAACAATATCTGATGAAGCGGATACACCGGCAGATTGATTCTGAATATTTAACTGTAAATAATTATCAATGGATCCTTTGGCTGAAATTGCATTTATAGAGGTAGTGGTTCCGGCATCTACCAAAAACTTTTCACGGGCAGGAAGTGCAGTAAATACCGGAGTTTTTCCAACAGCCACATTTCCTAAGCTATCTAATAAAAATCCCTGGTTATTATTAGTTTTTATCTTAAAGCTTTTAAGATCAGTTGTACCAATAAAATCGGTTGTTGATGTAGTACCCGCATTACCTGCCCTTAACCATGCAACGGTACCAACATATGTGTTGGCATTATACCATGTGGGAGATAAACCTGCACCACTTGATGTAAGAAATTCACCTGCATTGCCTGCATTATTACCAGGCATAAAAGCGCCGGTTAATTTAAGATTTCCGGTTACATCCAATTTTTGAGAAGGGGCCGCATTTCCTATTCCTATATTTCCTGTTCCGGAAATTCGCATACGTTCGTTAGTTGCAGAATCAGTGCCACCCGTTAAGAAAATTAATGATTTGGCTGCAGTACTATTTGCTATGAAAAAATTTTGTCCCTGGTTATACAAATAGGCATCATTGCTAACACCGAGTATATTGGAAGTATTGCCAGAACCATTTATTCCCATATCTATAAAGTTGGTAGTTTCAGTTCCATTATTAGCTGTAGCAACAATATCTGATGAAGCTGATACACCGGCAGATTGATTCTGAATATTTAACTGTAAATAATTGTCAATGGACCCCTTTGCTGAAATTGCATTTATAGAAGTGGTAGTGCCGGCATCTACTAAAAACTTTTCACGGGCAGGAAGTGCAGTAAATGCAGGAGTTTTTCCAACAGCCACATTTCCCAAACTATCTACCAGTAAGCCCTGAATGCTATTCCCTTTTATCCGAAAACCATTGGCATCTGTTGTGCCAATAAAGTTGGTTGCAGCAGTGGTGCCAGCATTCCCTATTGTGCTCCATGAATTTGTTGTACTGGCTTTGTTATTAAAAGTATTCCAATCTGTGCTGCTTAAATAACCATCAGTTGAAGTGGTTGCCTGCGTGATACCGATCAACCCGTTAGAATAAGTTATAGGCGCTGTCGCAGATAATAAAGACCGCACCTTTTGCGAAAAATTTGAAATACTTGTTGTATCAAATACTGTCCACGTTGGCGCAGTGCCTGCACCATTTGATGTAAGAAAGTTGCCCGCTGTACCTGCAAGATTATTTGGCATAAGTGCTCCGCTAAATCTTACATTACCGGTTACGTCAAGCTTCTGTGAAGGCGCAGAATTTCCAAGACCGAGGTTGCCGCTTTTATCCATAGAACTCAATATTGTTCCTGAAGAATTTTTCCAATTAGTAAGGTTAGCAGTTTGTGAAACTGAATTTGCCTGTATCGCTAACGGAACACTCGCATCTCTTGAGCCTAACACTAAAACCCCTGTGCCATTAGGCGTATTTGAAAAAGCCGGATAAACAATAGTTTGCCTGTCACCAGTTAATATTGTTGTCCAGTAAGAACCCATTTGAAGGCCACGGCCTCCACCACCCTGCCAAAAAATATCACCCCCATCACCGCCAATTCTAAAATCTCCTGATCCGGCTGTATTAGTAAATAACAATTGAGATAATGAGCCCACCCGTCTAATTTCCATCGTATCTTTTACTACAAATGGTGCTGTTGGATTCTGTACACCCATACCTACTCTTCCATTTGCCAATATTCTCATTCTTTCATTTGCCACACCAGTTCCACCTGTAAGAAAAAGCATACTTTTATTCGCACTTGCATTTACCATATAAAAATCATTTGCCGTTGAAATAAGATAGCCATCATTAGCAATACCCGTTTGAATAGCACTACCAGTATAATTTGATCCATTTATTCCTAAGTCCACGAAGTTTGTTGTTTCATTACCATTGTCTGCAGTAGCAACAATGTCAGTAGTTGCGTTATTACCAGCTGATTGGTTTTTTATATTGAACTGCAAATAACTATCTATACTTCCTTTAGCAACCAAAGCATTTACTGAAGTAGTAGTACCAGCATTAATTACAACCTTTTCCGGATTGAGTGCATCAAAAACATCCTGGCCTATTGCTATATTACCTGTTGCACTGTCAATTTTCATTCGCTGGGTATTGTTAGTGCGAAAACGTAAGCTCTTATTATCAGTAGTACCTAAAAAATTAATTACCGGATTAATTCCACTATTACCTGTTAAAGTCCAACCTCCCGTAGCGGATGTATTTAACGATGACCAATTAGGAATCAAAGGAGTACCTGTATTCAACATCATTGAATTTAATGTTGTATTGAAAATAGTTAACCCTTTAGCAGGTAAGATTATAGCATTCTGTTGGGCTGTTGTCAGTCGGGGCATTAAAAATCCTAAAGCTGTACTGCTTACATCAAGCATTGCGCTCGTGTCCGGATTACTTCCGGTAGAATTTATAGCAACATTTTGGGCAAGTATTTTTTGAGATAATGTTAGGGAAATAAATACTAAAAATGTAAGTGTAAGGTTTTTCATACTTTAATTATTAATTGGATTCGTTTTATAAATCATATAAGTAATGTTCATCACAAATGATTATTGTGCGCACATTACTCAATAATAGTATTAAACGTAAAAAGGAATAATTATTGTATCCTAAAGAAAAATGTTGACTCCAGTTCCCAGGTAAGATATAGTTAGGGCTAAAGGCTTTTTTCCTGCATGGCAAATTGCTTTTTTTCTTTTATCAATAAGGCCCATTTCTCAAGCATATTGAGTAATACATTTAGTACGACGGGCTTACTAATGTAATCATTCATACCACTCTGTATACATTCATCCCTGTCCCCCTGCATGGCATTGGCTGTCATGGCTATTATTACAGGTTGTGTTTCCAGGCAAAGGCGAATCATTCTTGTGGCCTCAAGCCCATCCATTTCCGGCATTTGTACATCCATCAAAATAAGATCATAGTGCTCAAAGCTTACTTTCTCCATTACGACCTTACCATTTTCTGCTATTTCACAATGATACCCGATTTTTGAAAGAATTTTTTTGATCCACTTTTGATTAACCGGGTTATCTTCTGCGACAAGGATTTTTAAAGGATACTTTTCCGAAAAATTATCGGGAATAAGATTTGAAGTTCCATCAGCTAAAGACTTATCGTTATGCCGTATCCCATTGAGAATACTGTCAAGCAAAACATGTTGCTTCAAGGGTTTACTTATTACTGAACTAAATATTGCAGCATGTTCTTTATAACGGTCATCATTTACGCTGTTTAACAAAATAACCGGTATTTTAGGATAAGCTGATCTTATTTGCTGCGAAAGTTCTATACCATCCATACCCGGCATAATTAAATCTGTGATTACAAGGTCGACTGAAATCTGTGATAAAATTTCCAATGCTTGTTTACCTGAAGAAGCTATTACCGGCAAAAGCTTCCATTGCTCTAATTGTTTATTTAAGATATTGGTGCTTGTTACGTTATCATCAATTATAAGAATTTGTTTTCCTTCAAAGCCAAGCATCCGGTCATTCGAGTAATCATTAGATAACAGTGCGGGAGTGGTTGTAATTATAGTAAACATGAAACAACTTCCCTCGCCTGGCAGGTTTTCCTGTTTTATTTCTCCACCCATTTGCTCAACAAGCCTCTTACAAATCACCAGTCCAAAGCCTTTAGTCACCTGTTTCGTTTTGGTTGAATAATTATCAGGAAGAGCTCCTTTAAACAAGTTATTCAATTTTTGCGGTGGCACTCCGGTACCGGTATCCTTAACTGTAAAGTTTAGTTTTAACTGATCTGGCGAACTACCTGCCACTATATGAACACTTAAAAAAACTTCACCATTCTTAGTCGCATTAATGGCATTTTCCAAAAGATTTATTAATACCTGTTGAAGTCGTTTATAATCTCCCGTTATCTGTAAGGGTACATCCTGATCAATCTGATGTAAAAATTCCAATCCTTTCTCTGCAGCTTTACCTGCTAGTATGCTCATTACTTCTTCAACACAATTTCTCAGATCGAAATTTTTATGGCCCAATTCGGAACTTTCTGAATCTATCTTGGAAAAATCCAGCATATCATTTATTAAAATTTCATTCACATTAGTTAGTAGTTTTGAGCTGCAATCAAGAATGGTATCGGCATATTCTGTTTGCTCACTATTGAGATCAGTGCCTGCCAACAAAGTGGCCATTCCCATAACCCCATTCATTGGTGTACGAATTTCATGACTTAACAGCGACAACAATTTAGCTTTTGCATTGAATGCAATGCTTGCTTCACGAACTGCCTTAGTCTCTTTTTCAGCAAACTTATCCAATTGCACATTCAAGTCATTTACCTGCAGTATAAGTTCTTGGTTGCGGAGTTTGAGCCCATTCATTACTGCATAGAAATATCCGAATACAATAAGAATCATGACAATTAAAATAACTGCGAAAAACAACATAATTAAAAGTTGAATAGGTAAAAAATTATATACTGTTTATTAATGAACGGTAAGTAAATCATTGTTGGGAATTTTATGATTTTTATAATCCCATTCCCAGCTAACTCCGAGAACATAATTTCTATTACTATTAGCAGGGCTAAATGCATAAAAAGGAAATGTCCAGCTTTTATATGTAAGCCCCAACATTATTCCCGGCTCCCAATTATTCTTTATTTCAAAAGGATGCGTAAGTTGTAAAGCAATACCAGAATATACAAGTTCTGTAAACTGGTAACCAAACTCAGACCAATTGTAGAAAAAATTCTCAGTTTTTTCATTTACCGAAAAACTGTATTGAGATTCTGACGAAAAAAACAAACTTCCATATTCAAGGTTAATATTTGAGCCAAGAGTACCCCCATTCATCTTGCCTAGTACCAGGCCTGCATAAGGAGTAACAGCGTAAGAAAATGATTTTTTATTTGAAAACATTTTTCCCGCATTAAATGATACAGTCTGCAATTCTTCATAATTATATCTTACTTCGCCAAACCAATTCTTGCTGTTTTGATAATGCAACTTTGGAACAATTACAGATGTTCCTGCTCCTGTGTAGTAAAATTGCTCGAAACTGCCATGCTCCTGGCAATTACCAGTAAGAGGTATTATGATAAATGATATGATCCAAATATTTTTATGCATTTTCCATTATTGTTATTTCCGCATTAACCAGGCGGTTCATTAATGAAATATCTTTGAGATGCGGATTCCACTGAAAAACCAGTTTATCAATTGGCTGCCATAGAATAACCCAACTAAAAATATCCAACCCATTATGCAGAGCAGATTTAAAGCCTTCGTCATCCGATAAAATCATTGGCACTAATCCGTGGCATATCATCATAACTAACACACTTAGAAACAGCAAGAGATAACTGCGCCTTTTAAACTTTTCAAACTTTTCAATTTCAATTAATTTTTTAGCAGAAAAGTGGCGCTTTATTGCATAGATAAAAGGTTCAGTGTATTGCTTGTCAGTTTTATTTTTACAGGTTATTTTATAATAAAAAACAGAATCCCTCTTGGCCGCTTCTACTGACGCCATAATATATTGCTGAAACTGATGGCTAAGCTGTCTTTTATATATAGGCGCAGGATCATTTGGATTGAAATACTCATCAATTGTAGATTGATCTATTGTAAGAAAAATAGTGATTTTGTCAGTTAAAGAAGTTGTTACTGAAGCTGTGTTTTTGAACGAAAGAATTTTTACCAACCACGACATTACATTTTCCGGCTGTTTAATGGCTAAGGACATAATGGATTTAAATAATATTTTTTGTTAAGAAAAATTCTAATACAGCAAATTGTAATCTTACACAATAGTGTTTGATAAGCTATTCCGAAATCGAAACATAAGTGTCAATCAATGAAAGAATCTGGTTAACTGCCTGAAGAGATAAACGATTAAGAGAAGGAAATTATTATCACATTCAATTAAATAAGCAGGCAATCCTTTCGCATCATACCTGAATTCTTTTTATATCCGTTTAAGGCTTTGCGAGTTTAATTTAAAAAGCCTATACATAATTAGGTAAAGAGGCCAAGGCAATTATTTTTTTATTATCCCGTTACTGAATGAATATCCTTATACATATTATACACAATCTTACATTAACCTGACGGTTGCTTAATCAAATAGCATGAAAAAATTTTGTTATTCATTTTTCTTGTTTCCTTTTTTTGCATTGGCTCAAAACAAACATCTAAAATTCGAGCACTTGCAAACAGATGTAGGTCTTTCTCAAAGTAATGTATTGTGCATTTTACAGGACAGTCGCGGATTCATGTGGTTTGGTACCAGGGACGGCCTCAACAAGTATGATGGATATAAATTTACCGTGTACAGGAATGATCCTAAAGATAAAAACAGCATAAGTGACAATTATATAATGGATATGATCGAAAGCTCCGACGGAAATCTGTGGCTAGCAACAAGGGCAGGCGGGCTCAACCGCTTTGATCGCAACAATGTGAAATTTATTTCCTACAAAAACAATCCACTTAATCCGCATAGCATTGCAGGAAATTTTACAACCAAAGTTACAGAAGATAGTAAAGGTAATGTTTGGGTAGGAACCGAATCTTCTGGCCTTGATATGTATAATAAAAAAACGGGCTATTTTACCCATTTCAGATTTGATAGTGCTAACCATCAATCTATAAGTGATGACTACATAAACACGATTTTCGAAGACAAAGAAAAAAACTTATGGGTAGCAACAGTTCATGGAGGCATTAATTTATTTGACGAGCATACGAAAACATTTACGCGTTTTAAACATGACGATAACGACCCAACATCTATTTGCTCGAATAACGTACTTACAATGTTCGAAAACAGCAAACACCAGGTGTGGGTAGGTACTAATGGCGGCGGACTGGATTTATTTGATATCAAAAACAATAAATTTTTACATAACAAAAATGATATCCATAATGCAAACACTTTATCGCGAAATGAAGTGCGGGTTATTAACGAAGATAATAATAACAATCTCTGGGTAGGTACAGAAAACGGGGGATTATCAATATTGAACGCAGAAACGAAAACGTTTAACACGTATGCCTATGATGAAATTGACAATACAAGCTTGAGCAATAACTCCATTTATTCGATTTGCAAGGATCGTAAGGGCAATATGTGGCTGGGCACTTTTTCGGGAGGCATCAATCTCTTAAACCAGGATAAACAATTTACTCACTTTAAGCATACAGCTTTAAGCAACAGCCTTAGCGACAATAAGACTTTGTGTATTTATGAAG
This sequence comes from Chitinophagales bacterium, assembly GCA_038239385.1. Lineage (GTDB taxonomy): Bacteria > Bacteroidota > Bacteroidia > Chitinophagales > Chitinophagaceae > Ginsengibacter. The sequence continues at coordinate 33,675 of JBBSEV010000037.1, read as the reverse complement.
ATTCTAAACAGCAAATATGGATAGGTACGGATGGTGGTGGACTTGATTTATTTGATCCTGTTACCGGAAACTTTACGCATTATAAAAATGAGCCCGGAAACTCTAACTCCATATGTGGAAATTATGTGCTTAATGTATGCGAAGACAGCCAGCACAATTTATGGATAGGAACATGGGGCGATGGAATAACCGTATTTAATAAAGACAAAAATACCTACAGGCATTATAGGAATGATCCCGGTAAAGCAAATAGTATCAGCAGTAATAATGTATGGAATATTTTTAAAGACCTCGATGACAATATTTGGATTGGCACTTTTGGAGGTGGTTTAAACCGGTACGATGCCCAATCCAATTCTTTTGTAAGATACAATAAAGGCGAAACTGATAAAAATGGTATAAACAGTGATAAAGTCGTTTCAATCTTTGATGATAATAATGGGCATCTGTTCATTGGCACCGACGGAGGGGGATTGAATGTACTCGACAAAAAAACATCAGCCGTTAAGCATTACCTGCATGACGAAGCTAATAAAAATACCATCGTAGGAAACTCCATAGGCCATATATATAAAGACGAGTTCGGGATATTCTGGATTGCAACATCGGCAGGCCTTTCATCACTGAATACCAATACTAATGTTTTTAAGAATTATACCATGGAAGATGGATTGCCTGGTAATAATATTTTTGGAATAATAAGTGATAATGCCGATAATTTATGGATAAGTACAAATAAAGGACTATCAAAGTTTAACTGGAGAAACAGGACATTCAAGAATTACGGTGTAGTTGACGGGCTGCAGGGAAATGAATTTAAAGAACAGGCATTTTGTAAAACTAAATCTGGTATTTTTTATTTTGGTGGTAATAATGGTTTCAATTTATTTAACCCCGCGGATATAGCGGTTGCACCATTTGATCCACCTTTAGTACTCACTGATTTTAAAATTTCTAATAAGAATGTGCCGGTATCAACAGATTCTGTAAAGTCTGCTTTGTTAAAAGATATTACCGAAACCAAATCAATTACACTTCCTTATAACAGCTCGGGAATTGAGTTTGAATTTGCTTCTTTAAATTATACTAATAATGATAAGAAGCGGTATGCATATATGCTGGAGGGCTTTGATAAGGATTGGAATGAATCCAGCGATAAACGATCAGCAAGTTATACCAATCTTGACCCTGGAAAATATACTTTCAAAGTAAAAGGTTTGAACAATGAAGGTAAATGGTCTTCCCGCACATTAAATCTTCAATTAATTATCACTCCTCCTTTTTGGTTAACATGGTGGTTCAAGCTATTAATTTTTCTTTCTATTGTAGGTATATATATAGCGTTTTATCAAATAAGAATGAGAACCATTAAGGCCCAAAAAAGAGTACTGGAAAAAGAGGTGGAAGAACGCACAACACAATTAGTTTACTCGACAAAAGAAGAACAGAATGCAAGAATAGAAGCTGAAAAAGCAAAGCAGGAAGCGGACCAGGCTAACCAGGCTAAAAGTATTTTTCTCGCAACAATGAGCCATGAGATAAGAACACCTATGAATGGAGTTATTGGTATGTCTTCTCTTTTAGCGGAAACAACTCTTACCGAGCAACAGCGTGATTATACAAATACAATTATTAATTGTGGAGAAAGTCTCCTGAATGTTATTAATGATATTTTAGATTTTTCCAAGATCGAATCCGGTAATATGGAATTAGAACATGAAGATTTTAATTTACGGGCCTGCATTGAGGATGTACTCGATATTTTTGGTACAAAAGCAGCAGCATTGGAGCTTGATCTTATATACAAAATTGATGATAATGTTCCCATCCAGATTGTAGGAGATAATTTGAGGTTAAAACAAATCCTTACAAACCTTGTAAGTAATGCAATGAAATTTACACAAAAAGGTGAAGTTTTTATTGGAGTTCATTTAATAAAATCAGATGGTGCTGATAATGTAACCTTACATTTTGAAATACGAGATACTGGTATAGGAATTCCTGCAGAAAAGCTCAATCGCTTGTTTAAAGCATTCTCACAAGTAGATTCATCAACTACCAGAAAGTATGGAGGTACCGGTCTTGGCCTGGCAATTTCTGATAAATTAGTGAGTCTTATGAAAGGAGATTTTCACGTTGAAAGTGAAGAAGGAAAGGGTTCGGTATTTGCATTTAATATACAAACTGCTGTAGGTAAAAAGCTATTGAAACCTTATACCAACTACAATATGGCAGACCTCCGAAATAAAAAAGTATTAGTAATAGATGATAACCTGACCAATCTGGCCATTCTTAAAAGCCAACTTGAAATCTGGAACCTGGTACCGCTACTTGCAGAAACAGGAGGCCATGGATTAGAAATTTTGTCAAAAGATAAAGAAATTGAACTCGTATTGACTGATATGCAAATGCCTTATATGGATGGAATTGAACTTGCACAAAATGTAAAAAGGCTTTACCCTTCACTTCCGGTAATTTTGCTTAGCTCCGTTGGTGAAGACTATAACAACCATAATCCCAAACTTTTTACTTCCATATTAAATAAGCCGGTTCGTCAGCATATACTAAGCAAAAACATTTTATATGCACTTCAGCCGCAGAATAATTCGTTATCATCAGATAACAATGTTCAAGAAAAACTGCCCGGGAATTTCTCGGAAAAATATCCTCTCGAAATTTTAGTTGCTGAAGATAATCTCGTAAATCAAAAAGTAATATTTTATATCCTTAATAAATTAGGCTACAAACCTTGCCTTGCTGAAAACGGCGCCGTAGCTATAGATAAGGCACGCGAAACTCAATTTGATATTATTTTAATGGATATGCAAATGCCTGAAATGGATGGTATACAGGCTACAAATTTCATTAGGCAAAACCTGCAGAACCAACCCATAATTATAGCATTAACAGCAAATACAATGGAAGGCGACCAGGAAGCATGTTTTAATGCAGGAATGAATGATTATATATCTAAGCCCGTAAGACTTGAAGAATTAACGCTTAAACTGGAGAAATGGGCGCTGGCGAAAATGGAATCTTCAATAGCGGTAGCTATTTAATTTAATTATAGAAATATGCGTGTAGGATTACATAACTCTGGCTTACAAACAAGCCGCAGATTATGAAATATAAATTTTATAAAAAAAATTATACATCCAATAATTCACTGAATTAATAGTTATATAAGAAGCAATTCTTAAATACATTAAAAGCCAATATTATTTGAACAAACCTATTATTTGGAAATGATAAAGTTGCAGAATCAAATATTATGAAAGCCTTATTTCCTAAATCCAGTTTTATTAACTATTGATAGATGCATCAAAATAATTTTATTAAAGTCCAAAAATCCTATGATCTGATAATTAAAGTTGTCATTTTAATTCCATGTTTTGTATTAATAGGGTGGCAATTCAACATTGAACTTTTAAAGAGCATTTTACCTCAGACACCAGCAATGAATCCAACCACTGCTGTTTTGTTCATCTTTAGTGGTATTTCTTTATATCTTATAGGGGAAGAAAAAACGGACAGATCAAAAAAACTGGGCAAACTTATTGGCTTTCTCATAGCAATAATAGCCTTAACAAGAATACTCGGGTATAGTACACCTATGGACCTGGGTATAGATAAAATAATATATGGACCCAGGTTGCAGGGTAACCGGATGAATCCGAATACGGTATTAAATTTCTTATTAATTGGCATAAGCTTATTTATAACAGACGCCAAAAAAGAAGGCCGCATTATATCTGCACAGGTACTTGCTTTTTTAGCTTTTACAATAAGTTTGCTGGCAATAATTGGCTATCTGTATGCTACTGGCTCTTACTCCGGAAATACAGTATTTATTCCTATGGCCATTCATACTGCGGTAACATTTTTATTTCTTACGTGTGGCATTTTCTTATCCATTTACCGAAACGGTTTCATAGGATTTCTTATGAAGAAAAATACCGGCGGCAATATTGCCCGTAAGTTAATACCAATAGGCATAGGAGTTCCTGTACTAATAGGATTGTTAAGGCTTCAGGGCCAAAAGTTGCATTTATATGATGAGGCATATGGCTCAGCATTGGGAATCATTCTTATTATTTCAATTTTTACTTTACTAATGCTTTGGCTTGCAAAATCATTAAATAAGACTGACGAAAAAAGAAAAGAAGCAGAGTTAAGATTTACAAATATTAAAGATGAGCTTTCATCAAAAGAAATAAAATATCGAAACCTGATTGAAAACTCCGGTGTAGTCATTTACACAACTTCTATAGATGGTTGTATTACCTTTTCGAGTAACAGGGCTTTCCAGTTAACAGGTTATTCTTTTATTGAACTGGATGAAATGCATTTTACAAAACTAATTGACCTGGAATGGCTGGAAGAAGTAAAGGGAAAATATAAGTGGCAGGTAAAAAATAAAATAGAAGAAACACTGGTTGAATTTTGCATTCGAACAAAGCAGGGAGAGTTAAAATGGGTGGAACAATCTGCGATTTTAATTTTGGAAAACGAAATACCGATTGGGTTTCAATGCATCGTGAAAGATATTTCCGAAAAGAAGAAAATGGAGGAAGTGTTGAGAAAATATGAAATGGAATTAGTCCAAAATCAAAAAAGGCTGCAATCTGTACTTGATAATGCTACTTCATTTATTTACATAAAAGACCTGGAAGGAAAATATCTTGTTACTAATGAACAATTCAAAGAAACATTTAATGTAAGCGATGATAAGATTATTGGTAAAACAGCCTTTGACTTTGCCAATGCTGAGCAGGCAAAGCGTTTTACCGATTATGATAATGAAGTTATAAGAACATGTAAGCATGTGGAACTTGAAGAAATTATAGAAATGCCCGATGGCAAACATCATTTTCTTATAACAAAATTTCCGTTGCTTGACACACAAAATAAAATTTATGGATTAAGTGGAATTGGTACAGATATAACAGAAAGAGTGAGATATGAAGAGCAACTGATACAAGCAAAAAAAATAGCGGAAGATGCAAAAAAACTGCAGGAACAGTTTCTTGCAAATATGAGCCATGAGATAAGGACTCCCATGAATGGCATACAAGGAATGACTGACCTGTTGTTAGAAACACAGTTAAGTGAAGAGCAGGTTGACTTTACAAAAACTATTAAACGATCTTCGGATAGTTTGTTAGTTATTATTAACGATATTCTTGATTTTTCAAAAATACAAGCCGGTAAATTAACAATAGAAAAAATTGATTTTAAGCTGATTGAAGTTGTTGAAAATATAAAAGCAATTTTCAGGCACCGGCTGGAGGAAAAGAAATTAGATTTTCGGTTTGATATAGATCAAAATATCCCTTCTATATTACAGGGGGATCCATACAGGCTTAACCAAATCCTCGTTAACCTATTAGGAAATGCCATTAAATTTACTCACGAAGGGGGCGTTACTATAAAAGTTTCTATTCAAAAACAAACTGCTGAAAAAGCAATTTTAAATTTTATCATATCAGATACCGGTATAGGTATCCAGGCAGATAAGATCAATGCGATATTTGAAAGTTTTACACAGGCAAGTGTTGAGACATCCCGTAAATATGGCGGCACAGGCCTTGGGCTTGCGATTACAAAACAGCTGTTGGAATTGCAGGGAGGATCCATATCAGCTGAAAGTAAAATTAATGTTGGAACTACTTTCCAATTTTCTATTCCATATCATTATAGCAATACTAATAATGCCACCGTTTTTGCAAGCAACGAGCTAAAAAACTATAGTGCACTTTTGAAAGGCAAAAAATTCCTTGTTGCTGAGGATAACGAAGTAAATCAAAAAGTGATAAGGCATGTATTACAAAAAGCCGGAGGTACCGTAGAGATGGCAAACAATGGATTGGAAGCGGTTGCATTTCTTAAAAAAAGTACAGCTTATAACCTTATCATTATGGATCTTCAAATGCCGGAAATGGACGGGTATCAGGCAACAAAGTATATAAGAAACGAAATGAGTCTTTCTATTCCTATTATTGCGATGACTGCATCTGCCCTAAAAGGTGAAAAAGATAAATGCATTAATATAGGCATGAATGATTACCTGTCAAAACCCTTTGATGTTTCTTTCCTATACAAACGAATCAGCGAATTATTAAATGAAATACCCACAAAACCAATAATTATGGAAACCCAAACCACAACAAACGAAAATTTATTTGATCTCAGCCTTTTGCAGGAAATGGATGACAATGAATATATAGCCGAGATACTTACTACTTACCTGGATAACACACCCGGTGAGTTAAAAGAGCTTCAGAAAGTATGCGCTGATACTCAATTTGATGCTATTTATAAGATGGCGCACAAATTAAAAGGTAGCTCCGGTCTTTTGTACGCACATGGCATTTTGAGAATTCTTTCGAAAATAGAGGAATTTGCAAAAGCTGAAATAAGAGAAGGGCTGATCGTACTAGCCAAGCAGGCGGTTGATGAATTTGAAAAGATTGAAACACCATTAAAAGAAATTTTAAAAAACTTAAAGAAGGAGCTCCACACAGCTTAATAAAAGAATATAAAAATTACTCCATATTTCATACGAAAATAAGTTTTATAAGACCTGGTTGTATGTTGAACAAGCCAAATCAAAAGCAATTTGATTTGGCTTATTCAATTAAATTTATTTTTTAATCATCTCAAAAGGCTTACTTAAAAGCTTTTTCTTTCTACCTTTTTTGCTCAATTTTTTATCAAAAATTTAAATAGCAAATCGTAATTATAATTATCTTGAAATACTTTTCAAATAAGCAATGCATTAGGAAGTATCTAATCTTGACTTTATTTAGGTTTATTTTTGACTATTTCAAATTGCTTTCTATATTTATTAATAAAAATAATTATGGCATACAACCCTGGTCCTGGAAGATATGATAACATGGAATACCGCAGGTGTGGTAACAGCGGCGTAAAATTACCCGCCATTTCCCTTGGCCTTTGGCACAACTTCGGAGAAACCGATGATTTTGAAAATTGCAGGCAGATTTTGCATACGGCTTTTGACAATGGCATTACTCATTTCGATCTCGCAAATAATTATGGGCCGCCTCCCGGCCATGCTGAAATACTTTTTGGGAAAATATTTAAAGAAGATTTCCAGGGGCACCGCGATGAATTAATTATCTCATCAAAAGCCGGCTGGAAAATGTGGGAAGGCCCTTATGGAGACTGGGGCTCAAAAAAATATCTGGTAGCCAGTCTTGACCAGAGTTTACAAAGAATGGGATTGGAATATGTTGATATATTTTACCATCATCGTCCTGATCCGGAAACTCCTTTGGAAGAGACTATGACAGCGCTGGATCTTATGGTAAGGCAGGGAAAAGCTTTATATGTAGGCATATCTAGTTATCATCCCAGGGAAGCCAAAAAAGCGATTGAGGTATTAAAGCAACTTGGAACTCCTTGCCTTATTCATCAGCCCAGGTACTCCATGCTTGACCGCTGGGTTGAAGATGGATTATTAGATCTTTTAGAAAAAGAAAAAGTTGGATGCATTACATTTTCCTCGCTGGCACAAGGCATGCTTACAAACAAATATTTACATGGAATTCCAAATGATTCAAGAGCAGGCAGGCATCTTGAAAATGGGGCTATTACCGAATCACAAATAAATGATGAAGTAATTAACAAAGCAGGAAAACTTAATGAGATCGCCGAAAGCAGGAACCAATCATTAGCGCAAATGGCGGTTGCATGGATTTTAAAAGATCCACGAATCACTTCTGTAATTTTAGGCGCAAGCAAACCACAACAAGTTACTGATGCAATTGATGCGATAAAAAATTATAACTTCTCAAAGAAGGAACTCAATAAAATTGAAAGAATTCTTAAATAATTATTTCATTTTGCTTAGCCGAATCATCACGACATCGTGTGATGGTATGGTTGCCTTGAAGGGCTTTTTTGTTGTTCCTTGCGATGTTTTGCTCCAAAGATTTCTGATGCTATACTCTGTTTCATTTGCATTTAAATGCTGCCTGGAAAGTGTATCATCTATCACTTCATTTTTCCAATTAAATTCGAATGGCTTTATCACAGCCGAACGGTTTAAAAAACAAAAAGCCCAATCACCATTACCTAAAGGCTTTACCCATGTTTCCAAGCTATCTGTTGCCCGAAATTTGAAACCCTGAACACCCGAAGCATCCTGGTTTACTGCAATTACTTCTTTGTTGGTAAGTATTGCATCTGCTTCCTTACTCATCTTTCTTATATCATTACCGGCCATTAAAGGAGCAGCTAAAATACCCCACAACGAAAAGTGTGCACGGTCCTCGCCCACCGACATTCCGTTTCCAACTTCAAGCATATCAGGATCATTCCAATGTCCCGGGCCTGCATATTTTCTAAGGCCACTTTGCATATCAGCAATCGGCATTACGCCCAGTTGCTTCCAGGTACCATGATCAATATAGCCATCAAACGTGGCGCTAATATCGCCTGTTGTTCGCCAAAGCTCGCCCACATTTTGCGCCCACTCCCATGGCTTATTACCTCCCCATTCGCAAAGGCTGAAAATAATTGGCCGTCCCGCAACCTTAATTGCATTACTCATTGTTGTATACGACTCTTTTGCATTGAGGCCATCCGAACTGCACCAGTCAAATTTTAAATAGTCAATGCCCAGTGATGCATAAAATCTCGCATCCTGGTATTCATATCCCCTTGTTCCGGGATAGCCGGCACAAGTCTTTGTACCAGCGCAATTATACAATCCAAATTTAAGCCCTTTGGAATGCACATAGTCGATCAACACTTTCATACCGTTAGGAAATTTCTTTGGATCTGGAACCAGGTCACCGGTTCTGCTATCTCTCTCCATAGCCATCCACCCATCGTCTAATACGAGGTAAGTGTAACCGGCATCCTTCATACCGGAAGAAACCATAACATCTACGGTTCCACGTACCAGTGAGTCACTAATATTTGTTTGAAAAGTATTCCAGCTATTCCATCCCATCGGCGGGGTTAAAGCGAGGCCTTCAAATTTTTGTGCAAAGGAATGTATACTTAAAAATAAAATTACTATGAAAGAAAAGGGTTTTTTCATTATTACATTTTAAAAAATAAAATATTAAAACATGTCACGCTATTATTAATTATTTAATAATTTTTTCATACCCAACTATATCTCCATTCTCATCCTGTACTGATAAATAATAATTACCGTGGCTAAGTTCATTTACAGGAATTTTAATGGAAGGGTTGTTTAAAACTGTTATTGGTTTACTGAAAACTATTCTACCACTTTGATCAATAATTTTCACAAGGTACTTACCTTCATCAATATTGAGAACAACGTTATCATTTACAGGATTGGGATATACCCCAAATTTTACAAGATTATTTACCAGCTTAATAATTGTTGAATAGGTTACTAAACCATCTTTATCATTAATTTTTAATCTGTAAAAATTATTCCCCTTCAATGGTGCTTTATCAATGTATTGATGATTGCCAGTAAATGAACTCCACGAAACACCAGCATTTGATAATAAATTAAAATTGATTCCATCAGCTGATCTTTCTATGTAAATGTTCTTTACATTATCAGCATTGGCTATGCTTATGTTTAAATAATTTTCATTCATGTGGCGATTGCCTGTAAATGAATAAAGCCGGATGGGAACAACAGAATTCTCTACAGCACGAAAAGCAATGTCCCACGCAATATCAGGCAATGGAACGTTAAGTATTCCGCTAGAAACTATAGATGATGAAGCGCTTAAAAAGCTACCGGTGGAAGTGCTGTAAAATGAAATAGTATAAGTACCGTTATGCATCCCTGTTATTGATAAATTACTCCCGGAAATAACGGGCGGCGTTCCATTACTTTGCACATATTGCCAGTTATATTTGGAATTAAGCAACCATCCTGCGGCTTTATAAGTATCAGCTGATTTTAAAACATAGGAGGTAACAGGGGAACCAATATTGGTAAATGTATAATTAGAAATTGTGGTCCAGTCCGTCCCCAGATTGTCTACCTTAATAGTATGAGCACCTGCAGTTATATTGACGCTATATGTTGTATTGATAGTGGCGTTTTGGTTTAGTTGGGATACGCCATCAACTGAAATATTTATCTGTGGCAATGTACCAATGCTTGATCCGGTTGTTACCTGAAATTGACCACTCACCGGATATGTAACAGAAAAAGTAGGTGGATTATGGTATTGGGTATTATATATGCTTCCAAATAAATATTGTCCCAATTGACCCGGGCCGGGTGTAATAACTCCATTTGCGTCAATTGCAAAAGATGAAGAAGTGGCTGCGCCAAAATTAGCCCCGGGAGTAATTGTTACATCCGATGCTCCCCCGCCAGTTGTGGTAGCTGAAGCCTTTTTATAATTGTCATCTTTAAATTTAATATTAGAAGTAAACGCAGCCAAAGGCTTATAGTGATAATATAAATTTTGAGGGTTGATATAATCATCCCACCACCAAGTCATGGCACTTCCCATAGCACCACTAAACGAGCTGCCCCAAATGGTATTATGAATATGAATACCGTTTGGATCGTTTGCAGAAAGCGTAGGGCCAGAAGGTCCCAGCCCAAACTCACCATTCAATGTTGGCTTCGGGTAACTGCTAAGATAATTTTGTGCAGCTGATGAAAGTACACTTTCAATATTTGGAGAATTTATATAAAAATGAGTTTGTGTAAAATCAATTGTGGTAAGATTCCACGTTGCAGGATCATTATAATCATAAGCAAAACTCGTAGATATCAAATGCTTGTAAACATCTTTAGATTTTATATAAGTTGACATTTCATTATGCCAATCTTTTACAGCTGATTGACGTGTATTGTATTGATCTGTCCAGTCTACTTCATTAAACAGTTCCCAGCTTTGAATATTTTGAGAATAACCATAACGTGCAATAATATATCGCATCCTGTTTTTAAATGTTGTTTTCGCAGTAGCATCTGTAAAAAAATCCCAGGTATTAGTTGCAGGTCCGCCATTTGCAGAACTGTAAGGATTGTCAACCCATTCAGGATTTACGGTTGTTGAAACCTGCCCATGATTATTTAAGGTAAGCATAATGTATACATTTTTTTGCTTACAATAATTTAGCAGCCAGTCAAGATAATATGCTGATGATTGCTTGTATTTTTCCAGCCCGCCAAAGCCATTGGTTCCATTTTTCCATTCCAGCGCAAAAGCCCAGCTTGACATCCAGACACGAATGAAATTTGCATTATTATTTGCCAGGCCGGTTACCCAATTTGTGTAATCAGCGATTACATTATTAGTGCCTCCATTTTGCCAACCTACATTTTCCCCTATGGGAATGTATTGGTTCCCGTTATCAAAATTTAAATAATTTGTGGGATTCTTTTTTATAAAGCCGGAAGAAGAAGACGTGATACAATTAAATGTTTTTGAAGTCTGCGTGGTTGTACCTGCCGTATTTGTGCACGACAATTTATAGTTCCATGCTCCTGTTTCATTAGGAGAATAGCGCACTTTAAAAGACCCTGTACCAGATGTAGTCAATGACCCGTCAGGATTTAAAATATAGTCCTGCATAAAAAACCCATCAACGGTATCTTTTCTTCCCGAGGGAGCAGAAAATATGCAGCGTACATCAATATCACTATAATCATACGCGTTAGTATAAGCGGCAGTAAGATTAATAGTTAATTCAAATTTATCATACTTTAAAGGCGTGCCAGTGTTTGATGCTACTGAATTAAATACAGGCAACTGTGCGTAGGCCGGTATAGTTACAGACCAAATTATTAATGCTAATAAAGAGGATTTTCGTAAAAATGTTTTCATAAAATTGTTTTATTGATTTTAATTTTCCATTATCTCATTCATTATATTATTAATCGAATTAGTACGTTATAGTTTTGTTTATATTGAACATTGCATTCACGGTGCCTACCTGTATTTTAAAATCTCCAGCTTCCAAAACTCTTTTATTATCAGTATTTACAAACGCGAGGTCTTTTAAATTTAGTTTAAACATAATTGTTTTCGATTCACCGGCTTTAATATCAATTTTTTCAAAGTCGCGTAATCTTTTTACGTCAGGAGTAAAAGAAGCAATAAGGTCGGAAACAAATAGCTGGGCTACTTCCTTACCATCACGGCTACCAGAATTTTTTATAGTTACATTTATGGTCGCCGTTTCACCCGGTGAAAATGTTTTTTTATCGATAGTGAGATTGCTGTATTCAAAAGAAGTGTACGATAAGCCAAAACCAAATTCATATTGAGCATTGGACTCTCCGCCTTGTGGATTGCTATTTCCTTCTGAAGGCTTATGAATATAACCGGTTAAAGAATTTGTGTATTTCGGATAAGTTATAGGTAACTTACCACTTGGATTAATATCGCCTGTAAGTATATCTGCCAAGGCATCTGCACCAAAATTAGAAGGAAGATAAATATCGAGAACTGCTGCCGCACCAGGTTCAATCCTGTTTATAATTCTTGGCCTGCCTTCATTTAAAACAATAATAACAGGCTTACCAGTTTTAATCATAGCATTTGCCAATGTAAGTTGGTTATCTGATAAACTAAGATCATTTAAATTACCAGGAGTTTCGGTATAGCTGTTCTCGCCAATGCATAGAATAATATAATCAACGCTGGAAGCAGCTTGTACCGCTGCATCTATATTCAAAACAGAATCTTCATAATATTTTCCTTTCATATTATAAGCAACTCCTGTTTCATATTTCACATTCTCACTTCCAAATTTCTTTGTAACTGCTTCCAAAACAGTATTATATTTCTCAGCATACTCATCCGTTCTGTCTCCCTGCCAGGTATATGTCCATCCGCCATTTAATGTTCGCATAGAATTGGCATTGGGGCCTGTTACCAAAACCTTTGCAGATTTCGGTATAGGCAAAACATTATTACTATTTTTTAAAAGCGTGATGGATTCTGCTGCCGTGTTATATGAAGCCTTTTCAAATTCTGCACTTCCAAATTTGGGATAGTCCTTAGCGTAAGTAACCGGTGTTTCAAAAAGCTGCAATTCTTCTTTTACTTTTAAAATTCTTGCGACCGCATCGTCGATCCTGCTCATTGAAACTTTGCCTTCTTTCACCAATGCAATAAGGTCTGTACAAAACTCTTTATAATCATAAGGTATCATAGACATATCAATACCTGCATTTATTGCTAGCATAATGGCTCCTTTGATATCTTTTGTAATGTGGTCCCTGCGATAAACATTTTCTATATCCTGCCAGTCAGAAACTATAAAGCCAGTAAATCCTAATTCATTTTTCATAATATCAGTAAGAAGATGCTTATTAATATGAGCGGGCACACCATTGATCAATGCTGAGTTTACCATTACTGTTCTTGCACCGGCTTTTACAGCTGCGACAAAAGGCGGCAAATGATACTCACGCAAATAATGCTCAGGAATCCATGCGTCACTCCTGTCATGCCCTGATTTAGGATCGGAATATGCCATGTAATGCTTGACACTTACCGCAAGTTTTTCTTTACTACCTATTGGATCCTGAATACCTTTTACAAATTGTTTCCCCATTTCAGAAATCAAATAAGGATCTTCTCCAAAACCTTCCCACATGCGTGGCCACTGGGGATTGGTTCCTAAATCTAATACCGGGGAAAAGGTCCATGGCACACCTGAAGCTCTTGATTCATAGGCGGTGATTACTGCTCCATTGAAAACAAGTTGACGGTTCCATGTGGCTGCCTGGCCAATCTCCTGTGGGAAAAGTGTAGCGCCTGCAACATAGTTTACACCATGATTATCATCCAGGCCATATAATACAGGAATTTTCATCCGGGTTTGTTTTGCTGCATCTTGTATTTCTTCAATAATTGCATTCCATTGAGCTGGATTAAGCAGGCCAGGTGTGTTTAATAAAGAGCCTACTTTATAATTAACCACTGCATCCTTAAACTTATCCTGGTTAAAAGAAAATTTTCCGTTTTGTATTCCTCCAAGTGATTCAATTGAAACCTGGGCCATCTGGCCCACCTTCTCTTCAAGGGTCATTTGTTTTACCATTGAAGTCAAATTCGATGGCCCTTGCTTATGACTTTGCGCCTTTATTTGCGGAATTTGCAGTATTGCCAGAACAAATAAAATAATCATCAATGAGGCAGTATGTTTCATATATACAATCGTATTTTAAATTAAAAGGAAAAAGTAAAAAATAAGTTTTTATACAAGTGAACATTTAGATATCAGAATAGTCTGCAGCATGCATCAATATACTATCAATGTGAGATACAGAAACTTTATTTTCATTTTCAGGCCTTGTTGAAATGTCTTTCCAAACTGGATCTTCACCAAACTTCTTCCACTGTATATTTCTCTGTTCAATGCTTTCAAAAATAGGCATGTACATAAAGTTGGGCATATGGCTACCGGATATAACTTTGCCATAGAAAACAGGATTAAAACCTAAGCGATTGAACAACGGAATTTCTCCACCTGTATTGAACATCGCTATTTTCTTTTTATGCAAATTTTCAGTAGGGCTTTCATAGCTTCTTAATTCAAAAATTCTTTCAATATTTTTTGAAGTAGGAATAACTAAATGAGGCTGGCCAGGAAAGGCTTCCATTAAAATACTTTCGATTCTTTCATAAGGAGCTTTATCTGATGCTGCTTCCATGAAGGTTTTCGAAGCATTCATATAACCAGCGTCTTTGTTCAGCTTTCCTGAAATATTTACCCATGCATCCTCCGATGCAAATGGAATAAGCACATAAATTAATTTATCAGTTGCGGTATCGTTTGCAATCGGCTTAAACACACCGATATTTTTTACACCCGCCTGATGCAAAGCAGGCAGGTATGCATTTTTTAAATAATCATCCATCATTGAAACCTGGTCATTATTTTTTACATGATATATCTTAACCTGGTAAAAATCTTTTTTCGGCGGAGAGGAATAGGCAAACACAGTGGCAATAATTAAAACAATTATTAATAAAAATCTTTTATACATAGTTAGACTGTTTTTATTTTTTCTGATTCAATCATTAAGGCAAAGGATATGATTTACACTAAATTCTTCTTTATATAATTGAAACTTTTGGTAATACTATCAAAAGGAGAGCCTGGTGTTTTATCCTGTTCTACAAAGAAATATTTAAGCCCTGCTTTATTTCTTTCGGCAAACACTTTTTTGAAATCAATGATGCCGTTTCCAACTTCAGTAAAATCTTTGTTACTGGTATTATCCATATCTTTTACATGCCATAGCGGAAATCTTCCGGGATGTTGATTGAATAAAGAAACGGGATCCTGCCCGGCTTTTGTTATCCAGTAAATATCCATTTCCATTTTCACAAGATCCTTATCGGTTGATAACAAAATGTCGTAAGGATATTGATCGTTTTGTTTTATAAATTCAAAATCGTGGTTGTGGTAACAGAGTTGTATACCCGCTTTTTTACATCTTTCACCGGCGATATTTAATTCGTCAGCAACTTTTTTATAATGGTCAAGGCCGCCACGCTCATCAGTTGATAAATAAGCACACACCATATATTTTATTCCCACTGCAGCTGCATCATCTACTGCTTTATCCCAGCCATGCAACATAGTTCCCATTTGCACTTCGCCCTTTGGTTGCTCTTCTCCCAGGCGATAGTGCCCGCTAATAGCAACCAGCCCGTTTTGTTTTAAAGTACTTGCAAACTCTGTCGGTGTCATTCCGTAAAATTTCTGTGAACCGGTGTAGGTTGCGGTTTCAATAGAATTGTAGCCAATCTGTGCCACTTTTGCTAAAGTTCCTTTCGGGTCTTGTCCCATGGCATCTCTTACTGTATATAATTGTAATCCAATCAAAGAATTTTTTGAATTGCAACCGGATGATCTTGTCATTAATAAGCCGGCTGAAAGAACAGTGGTTGTTTTGAGAAAGTTGCGTCGTGTAGTCATAACAAGCTTTTAATTATGAGAAAATAAAATGAGATTCAATTTACACTTTTCCATCACCAATACCACCATAAGTTGTGATATTAAATTTATTTTGAGCAAATGAATGTTGCCATAAAAGAAAAATAGAAAAATATGAAAGAAAAAATTTCATCTGATGTTTTAATCTAATAGATTACCTCAGTTCTATTATGTTTGTGTTTATATGCTACCTTAGAAATCCTTTTGATTAATTCGATACAAGCTCTGCTGTTGTGATAGGGGCATTTCCAAATACCAATTTTATCTTCGTCCATAATCTCATAATTATCCTTCACACCCCAAAACCATTCTTTGTTATTCTTATCAAGAATATACTCTTTTACAAATTGCCAGCTCGCCATTGATTTTTCCAAATAGTTTGTATCGCCTGTAATTTGCCATGTATTAAAAAAACCAATCATAGCTTCAGCCTGGGGCCATGAATGTTTTTCTTTTATAAGATGGTCATTATTTTGTTCGTATTCATACCAAAGGCCACCATCTTTGTCAAGCCCTTTCGCTGCTGCATCTGCAAGTTTCACAGATGTTTCTCTTACTTTTTTGATAAGGACAGGATTATTAATTGTTTCTGCAGCTTCCAGTATGAGCCAGGCAGCTTCAATATCATGTCCATAAGAAACTACATCAGAACGCCTGGTCCATTCCTCATCAAAAAATAATATTAAATGGTTATTAGTTTTATCAATGATGTGATTAAGAAATATTTCGATTAGTTCTTTTATCTTTTGTTCAAGGCTGTTATCAGGCCATATTGAATAAAGATTTGCGAAGCCTTCCAGAATATGCAAATGAGTATTCATTGATTTTTTTTCATTGGCATCTTTTTTACTCAGGCGCAGATCTTCCATTTCTTTCCAGTCACGGGAAAGTGCTTCTATGTATCCGCCATATATACTATCGTAACTGTGTTCGATAATTGTATGATATAATTTTGTTGCCAATCCTTTTGCTTCAATATTATTAGTACACTTATAGAATTCGCTCAATCCATAAATGGCAAATGAAAGTGCATAGAATTGTTTTTTTGTATCAAGTGGGTTGCCCTCGTAATCAACACTCCAGTAAACGCCCCCAAATTCTTTATCAAAAAAAAAGTCACGTATATAATTGAATGCTCTATCTGCTACTTTAAGCCAGGCCACGTCATTAGTAAGCAGGTATGCTGAAGAAAACGCCCATAATATTCTGCTGTTCAAAACTGATCCTTTGGGAGAATATTCGTATATTTTGTTAGCATTATCAATCCTTCCATAGAATCCGCCATTAGCATTATCAATTGTTTCTTTCATCCAGAAAGACAGAATGCTTTTTAATTCATCCTGCATTTCCTGTTTATACCTGGCAATTAATTCTATCATGGAACAATAATGGATTTGATTTTTTACTTTGAAACTTTTATGTTGTAGCAATAATTTCTTTGTGTATCGCAATAAAATCCTTGTTCGTATTTACAATTTTTACGATTGTTTTTGCAGACGAGTCCGAGGTAAACCCGTCTTCGGGTGTATTGATAACATAATCCAGTAATTTTTCAATAGTGGAAGTGGCAACATGCATCCTCAAATCTGACGATGCATAATATATAAATACAGATCCGTCTTCATCTGCTATCCATCCGTTAGAAAATAAAACATTAGAAACATCGCCGGTTCTTTCATCACCTTCAGGAGCCATGAAGTAACCCCCAGGCTTGTGAATTACTTTTGTAATGTCCCGCAAGTCGGTTAAGAAAATATATAAAACATACCTTAATCCTGCGGCGGTATTTCGTACACCATGAGCCATATGTAACCACCCTTTCGCAGTCTTAATTGGAGCCGGGCCTAAACCATTTTTTGATTCATAAACTGTGTGATAAACTCTTTTGTCAATAACAATTTCTTTTTCAATAACCGCATTCTCAATATCGTCGCATAATCCAAAACCTATGCCCCCACCAGATCCTGCATCAATGAAACCATCCTGAGGCCTTGTATAAAATGCATATTGCATTCCCAAAAATTCTGGATGAAGTACAACATTTCTTTGCTGTGGGGAAGGAGTTTTAAGATCGGGCAACCGATCCCATTTTATAAGGTCTTTGGTTCTTGCAATTCCGCATTGAGCTATTGCAGAAGATAAGTCACCCGGTGCCGCATCAGGGTCTTTACGCTCCGTGCAAAATATCCCATATATCCAGCCATCCTCGTGTTGCACAAGACGCATATCATATATATTATCATCCGGAACACTTGCCTGTGGCAATATAATGGGTTTGTCCCAAAATCTAAAACTATCAATACCGTTCTGGCTTTCAGCAATTGCGAAAAAAGATTTCCTATCAGTTCCCTCTACTCTTGCAACTAATACATAATTATTATTAAATTTTATAGCCCCGGCATTAAATGCTGCATTAATTCCAAACCTCTCCATGAGATAAGGATTTGCAGCAGGGTTAAAATCAAAACGCCACTCTAGTGGAGCGTGTAATGCAGTAAGAACAGGATTTTCATAACGGTTAAAAATACCATTCATTGATTCAAGCATTACGTTTCTCTTCTGAATTAAATTAACATGCGCATTTCGCAGAAAGCGTAATCTATGTTGAAAGTATTGACTCATGTACTTTTTTTTATCGCCACTGGGGCAGGTTGTATAGCAATTTATCTAGTTTTCCAATTTGTTCCACCATGTTTTTTTAAGAATAAGAATGATGACTCCCAGGATAAGAATGGTTACCAATAATGGGAGTTTCATCCATAAAATTAAATACATAGGCAGAATAGTAAGGCATGACTGGCCTATAATCCCCAGCACTACATTAAACATATCAAGCTTAAATCTTTTGTTAGGCTCAAATGAAGGATCTTCATTTATAACCATTTCATGCACAGGTTTCCAAAACCCCCACGGCCTTACCTGTTTATAAAAAGCTTTTAATACTTCCATATCAGTTGGAGAAGATGAATATGTTCCGACAATGCAACCAATCAGAGATATTAAAAATAACAATGGCCAGTTATAGAGCGGAAGCCCTTTGAAAATAAATGGGAAAACCAAAGCTGCGACTATACCTGCCATCATTCCCCAGAAAAACCCATTTGCATTAAAACGCCACCAATACCACTTAAGCATATTTGCTGCAATATAACCCCCATACAAAGCCCCAACAATCCATTGCAAAATAGAATTTACATCTTTGGCAAAAAACCCAAGGATAATTCCTACCATTGCAACAATAATTCCTACCATATAGTTCAATGCAATAATTCTTTTAGTAGGCGCAGCAGGATTAATATACTTAAGATAAATATCATTTACTATATAAGCCTGGGCCGCATTTAAGGTTCCCGAAAAGGTGCCCATAAATGCACCCAGCAAACCTGTGAGTACAATACCCAAAATACCAACAGGAAGAAAATTATTGATCGCCCCAGGAAGTATTCTTTCAAAATCAGTTCCTCCTCCAGGCACGGAAAGATCAAGTTGATTGTAATAAAGTACTGCCAATACTGTAAGCCCTATAACCATAGTATAGCGAATCGGCAATAAAATAATAGACACAAACCCTGTCATTTTGGAAGCTTCTTTTGGAGACCGTGTTGATAAAACTTTCTGCATATCATAATTTGGTGCAGGCCCTGCAAGGCTTGCAAAAACTCCTTTGAATAACATCATCATAAAAAATATTCCAAAGAGGCCGAAATTATCATCAGAGATTTTTTGTACCGCAGCTGGCAGTATATGGCTCCAATCAAGATTAAGATCAATTCCAAAAAAGGGATGACTCCAGCCTTTTGGAACATTGAGCGTTTGCCCGTGCAAGTGAGTCATCGCAATATAACCGATAGCAATACATCCAACCGTCATTATTGAATACTTTATGAAATCACCAATTACTATACTATGCATTCCCCCGAGTATAGAATAGAACATGGCAAATAATGTAAAAATAATCCCGTAGAAATGGGCAATATATTGGGGGGCTACATGGAATGGAATGTAAGGCTGAACAACGTTCCATGGAACAAATATTTCTATAAATTTCCCAAGTCCCACAAACCCATAAGCCAGGAATCCCAGGCAACCGATCAGTGCAAAAACAACTACGATATTATGTGAAGCTTTTACACCTGTTCCTTTTAATCCAAACCTCGTGGCAAGCCATTCTGCGCCGGTATCAGCATTAGAACGACGAAGCCATTTTGCCAGGAACATCATGTTGAATACCTGGTTAAAAACCGGCCACAGCCATGGTATCCATATGCTTTTAAATCCATAAATAAAACAAAGGGAAACCATCCACATTGTTCCGCTAATGTCAAACATATCGGACGCATCGCTAAGGCCGAGCAGATACCAGGGAAGCTTTTTCCCGCCTAATAAATAACTCTCTTTATTCTGACGTGCTTTCTTCCTGTAGTACCAGCCAATCATAAGCATGGATACGAGGTAAAGAACAACAATCGAAATATCTATAAGTTGTAGTTTCATTTATATAGCTGCTCTTTTGTTACATCTTTTTGAAATAAAATATCAGGCTCATTATAAAATTTTATAAAATCATTTTCTGATACCTGTCCTTTGTAAGGCAAATAATATTCTACTTCTCCTGAAGATTTATAACCAGCATTTCTCCATGTCAATGCATAAGATATTTTATGATATCCCAGCGCTTTATAAAAAACGTTTGTCCACCAGGTACTATCAGGAACACGGCCATATCCAAATTCAGTAAGTGCGGGAATTTTATTTTTTTCAAAAGCTATTTCTTCAAGCATCGTAAACATTTTATCAGCATCTTTTATAAACTCTGCATTTCCATCAGCTCCACTCTTTCTTTGATAAATATCAAAACCGGTAATATCCGTCCATTCATCTCCCGGATATTTTAAAAGATATTCTTCTTTAGAAGAAAAACGATCGGTATTATATGCATACAAAAGCTGGTGAATATTTTTAGTATCCCTAAGATAGGAAACTGTAAAATGCCAAAGCTCTTTTAATTCTTCAGGAGTACAATGATCTTTACCCCACCAAAACCAGTTCCCATTCAATTCATGAAAAGGGCGAAAAATAATTGGAATATATTCACCATTCTTTCCTTTTAAACTTAAGATGAAATTGGCAACCTTATCCAGCCAGGTTTTATATAGTTCATTCTTTATTCCGCCTGGTAATATTGATGCTACGGTGCCGGGCGCAGGATCCCAGGCGGTTTTACCTGTTAGCGGATTATTTAAATGCCAGCTTAATGTTACTACCCCACCACGGTCATATACTTCGCGGATATAGTTTTTCATTTTATCAAATGGAACACTATCGAGATTTACAGGTTGGTCGATTTCAAGGCGGCCCAATTCAAACCCATACACAGCTGGATAATCGCCGGTAACTTCTTTCACGTCACTTTTACCTGGAACGTATTTCCAACCTACTCCATAAGCAAGATCATCCTGGTGACCAAACATGGTGCCTTTGAGTTGAAGGGTTTTTAAGTTATGATAAAGATTGACTGTTTGCGAAGTAGCCTTCTTATCAACAGGTAAATCATTTTTGGAATTATTACTATTCAAATTATTTTTTGCAGCATCAATAACAGTCCATGTGCTTTTGTCACTATTAAATACAGAATTCAATCCCTGTTCTTCCATAGGAGGATCGCCCATATATTGATCACCGGCCTTCCAATATGTCTGGTCCTTTACAGGCTTAGCTAAACCACCATATGCCCAAAAGTTTACACCAGACAAAACACTATTGCCATTTTTATTTTTTATGAGTTCAGTAAATATCCTATTGTAAAAACTATCGCGTAAAGATGTAGATGCACCAATATCAAAAGAATTTTCATTCCTTGGTAACCCAAATTCTTCAATTACAATTGGCTTATCAAGTTTCCTGGCAATATGCTCATGCGCATAAATATATTGTAAGGAATTAGAAAAAACTTTTTCAATTCCACCAGCCACATCGTTTCCATTAAACCAGCTCCAGTTTTTGGGCCATACATGAATAGTGAGATAATCAACGTTTTTATCATTATGTATTTTTTCAAATACATCGAGATTTTCTGTGCCCATGTAACCCTCAACGCCCAGCGTTACTAAATGATGAGAGTCTTTCGACTTTATAAAAGCAGCAGCATTACTTATAAACTTCTTATAAGAATCAATTGAAGCAGTACGCATGGGTCTTGGTTCGTTTGCAAGTTCCCAGGCCATTATAGCTGGATCGTTTTTATATTTTTTTTGAGAAACAGAATTTGTCCGATCTATAATGTAAGCTGCTTGCCGCAGATAATCTTCTTTACACTTTTCACAATCATAAAACTTACTGATGTACTCACCCATTTTTTGCCAGGGAATTTTCTTTCGAAATATCGAATCTTCAATAAGTCCATTCCATTTTAGATATTGAAGAAAACCTCCACTCCATTCCCAGTTGTTGCTTAAGTATACAACTGCCTTCATATTTCTTTTACCCATCTCATTCAATAAAACATCAAGTCCTCTTAAAATTTTCTGATCAAAAATTCCCTCTTCCTTTTGCAAAGGCGGTCCGATTCTCTCAACGCCATTTACCATTCCTTTACCTTCCGCTCCAGCCACCAGACGGAGATTAGTAACGCCATGCTGTTTCAGGAAATCCAACTCCTTTCTTAGTCTTTCAAGTCCACGCGATTTATCATTCTTAAGTGCAAGCAATTCCCCATACCAATAGTTGGTTCCTATATAATAATGTGGCTTTTTATTCACAAAGAACCCGTGGCCTTTGACGGAAATAAAAGAAGGAGATTGAGCACCAGTCACGCCGATGGTCATTAGCAAAAGAAACAGGAGCTGGTATCGCAAATGCATAATTTGTCTGTAAGAAAATGATTGAATGTCTTTTAAAGCCGACACGCAAGGAGGGTCGGTGTATTATCATAT
This sequence comes from Chitinophagales bacterium, assembly GCA_038239385.1. GTDB lineage: Bacteria > Bacteroidota > Bacteroidia > Chitinophagales > Chitinophagaceae > Ginsengibacter. The sequence goes on along the minus strand of JBBSEV010000037.1, from coordinate 10,795 downwards.
TTTAATAACAGATAATCTCATAGAGCAATACTAAAACATTTACAAACGAAAGAATTATTGTATTCCTCTATTGAGAGCTATCATAACTAAAGCCGGAATTGATAAGGTATGAATTAAAACAAATACCCTGTTCCACAATTGAATTGAAAATGAAGCAGGGTATTTGATTATTACAAGAGGAAAGATATTTCTATTTCACAAACATAACATCATCAAGATAAAAAGTTTCATTCTGATTATTGGGGCCTTGAATTCTCCATCCAATTTGATTCCATGCAGAGCCCGTAGCCCACAACTTAAGAGATGAAATAGGAAGCTTGAAGTAAGTCCAAACATTTGCCGGAACATTTATCTTGTCATAATCATTGAAGCTTGCAAAGCCGCCTTCACTTGTTGCTGTTGATATCCATAGAGGGTAATCCTGCGAAGCGCCTTTTATCCAAAATGTGAGATAGGTATAACCGTTGTCGCTGATGTTATTCCATCCGAAACCTAACTGATGCCAGTTGCCTTTATCGTAAGTTTTAGCAACCGATGCGGTGCCTGATTTAAATGTGGTTGTTGACACAAAAGCATCGCTACCCCATGAAGCATTTTGAAATCCATTTTCATAAACATCATCAAATAAAACGAAAGCGTTATCGGCATTAATAAATTCCTGGGTGGTAGTAACGGTGCCGGCTACATTGGAAACGTTCAGAAATGTGTGGTTGGCCGTTGATGCGGGCAGTGTAATTACAAGAGACGTATTAGTTTGCGATACAATGGTAGCAGTATCCGTACCAGTAGCAAAAGCAACATGAAATACATCGTTAAGGTTTTTGCCTGTTAACGTAAGTGTTGGATAATTGGAACTCCAGTTATAATTGGAAACATCTGTTATAGTTGGTAGCCCTAAAACCTGGAAAGGAATTACTAACTGCGTTCCTAAAGAATTTGTAAGAATGATGTTTTGTTTTGCTGGTATTGCTTCTACAGGAACCCTGAAGATGATTGCGTTATCAGTATTAAATACTGGATTGAAAGCTGCGGCGACATTCCCGCTATCAAACATTATCGTTTGAATACCGCCAAGACCACTACCAGTAATAGTTAATACAGTATTAGATGCCGCTGCACCAGGGGAAATCGAATCAGCCTTGGGGCTGGACGAAGCCTTACCACCAATTTGCTGATCTTTTTTACATGAGTACATAAATACTATGCTTGTAAACAAGCTTAATAACAGCAGGGGTAAATTTTTAATATTTTTCATAATAATCTTTTTATAATTAAAATCTTTTTTTCAATCTATTAATAATATGAGACAGCCGGATCAAATAGTTTTGGATCTGAAACAGTTTCTGATTGTGGTATTGGTAAAAAAAGCTGGCCTGGTGAATTAAAGTTGGCAGCTATATGATCAATAGCGGTACCATTATAATTTAATGTACCACGCTCCTGTGCATTTATAATTGCTTTTGCTTTTTCGTATCCTTGTCTTTGAACGTCAAACCAGTAATCGCCTTCAAATGCGAATTCAACCCTGCGTTCATGCAATATCAAGTCCTTTGTAAGAGAGGTTGTAACAGCAGGTAGCCCTGCACGTGTATGCACCATATTGAACGCATCAAGAGCGGTTGCGTCTGATGTAGTTCCTGCAGTACCGGCCACCGCTTCAGCATAGATCAGCAGCACATCAGCGTATCGCAGAATATAGGTATTTATAGAGGTATGCCCTGTGCTGGCAACTTCTTCACCATTGGTACCTGTGCCTACGACATACTTAAGAATATTAGTTCTTGTACCGGTTTTAATCTTAAAGGGATCATCAGACGAATTAACATATGTTGTATCATAAACAAAGCCGCCCGGGAAATTTACGTTGGTCCAGTCTGTCCTTGTAAAACCTTGTTGCATGATTGACCAACCCTTTCTGTTATCACCCGGATCGTACGCTGCTAAAAGATCCAGCGATGGAATCACTGATGAATAGCCATTGCCTGTAACAGGTTTTAGAAGTGTAGACGGAGATTGATATATCTGCAGAGGATTACCCCCACCGTACGTAGCTGCGGCGGTCCATTGTAATGCGAATAAAGATTCGATATTATTATTTGCCTGTGCACTCGTAAACATTTTCTCATAATCTGAATACAGGCCTATCTTGCCTGTTGTATTTGCATAATCGATTATCTCTTTGGCTTTGTTTTTTGCACTGTCATAGTCCTCCGCACTTCCTAGCATTGTCGCCCGGTATAAATACAATTTCGCCATCATTCCTTTGGCAGAGTTTTTAGTTACACGTCCAGGCTGATAAGAATCATCAGGCAATCCTGCTTCTGCAGCCTTAAAATCCTCAAGAGCAAATCTTAAAACATCTTTTTGAAAATAACGTGGCACACTATAATCTCCCGAACCAGCTAATGCCACCGGATCTGCTACAATCGGCGCATCGCCGAATGCTCGTCCTATATCGAAATAAGCGGCTCCCCTGATGAACCTTGCCTCAGCAATACCGAGATCGAGGTAAGACGGGTTTACGACCAATGATTTTTTTTGCTCGAAGGTAGTTATCAATACCGTGGCATTACCTGCGGCTTTATAAAAGGATTGCCATGAGCTTGATACAAGCGGATCGGTGCTTAAGACTGTAAAATTTACATAACTGTTACTTCCATAGTTAACGTCTCCGGAAGAGGTAAGCGCATTACCACCTAACACTTCACCCACAGCGTGAAAGGCTTTATCAATATAATTAGCCCATACAGCATTGTACAGGTAGCCGGTAGCAGCATTTACTTCGGCTTCTGAGTTATAATAATTGTCAAGTGTAGGGCCATTTTCTGAAGGCCTGTTTACAAAATCCTTTTTACAAGAAGCGAACATCGCGGTTATTGTGAAAAAAAATAATATTCTAATATTTTTCATTGCGTAGGTATTTAATTTTTTTTAAAATTCAAGGTTCGCCCCAATAGTGATTGTACGTGGATTAGGATAATGCCCGTTGTCAACATTTTGCGATAAAACACTTTTATTATAAGAGCCTATCTCAGGATCGTATCCTGAATATTTTGTAAACGTATACACATTTTGTGCGGACACATACAGTCTTGCTGTTGTAAGTTTCGCGTGAGAAATAACCTTCAAAGGCAAATTGTAACCCAGGGCTATGTTTTGAATTCTCAGGTAAGAACCATTCTCAATATACCTGTCAGAATTTCGAAGGTTATTATTATTCCATTGATTGTACCTGGGTAGAGTACTGTTAACGTTAGCTGGAGTATACCTGTCAAGAACTGTTGTTAACTGGTTAGTGTATGCGTTTGATAAAGCCTCAGTGTATTTGCGGGTCCAATTATAAATCTGGTCACCATATACGCCCTGTAAGAACACGGACAAGTCGATACCTTTATAAGAGAAAGTATTTGTAAGGCCGTAAGTAAATTTAGGATTCGGATCGCCAATAAATGTTACATCTTCACTTCCAATTACACCGTCACCATTCAAATCTTTATAGCGTATATCGCCAAGATAGACTCCGGTCGGCGCTACTATGAGTCCTACGGGTAGCACCGCTTTAGTTAAATCATCCTGTGTGCGATACAATCCATCTGTAACGAATCCATAAAACGAACCAACGGCACGGCCTGCCTGGGTTATATTAACCACCGAAGAACTTCCGGTAAAATCATTTGCATTGCCCGGCAGCACTACTGTTGGAGAGTTGAGCTGTACTAAAAGATTTTTATACCTGCTGAAAATTAAATTTGTCGACCACTTGAAATCGCGGCTCTCAATATTGTGAGTGGTAATTGCAATATCGATTCCCTTGTTAGTCATTTTACCTGCATTGGTAACAGGTGGCTCAATCTCTCTATAGCCTTGTGAGGGCGGAGTAGGATCGAGCCCTGCAAATATGGGCAGCGTAGATGACAAGATCATGTTGGTAGTAACTTTATCATAAATATCCACACTCAATTCTATTTTATTATTTAGAAAGTTGGCGTCGATACCTCCATTGTATGTTAAGACAGACTCCCAGCTCAGATCCGGATTGCCCACATTCGCCGGTACACCCCCTGCGCCGAACGGAGCTGTGCTGAATAAACGGATATTAGTTGAGTAAGCATTTTGAACAGGCGAATTAGAATTGCCCACCGCACCAACGCCAAACCGTAACTTCAGGTAATTCAATTTTTTCCAGTCCCTGGCAAAATTTTCATTTGTTATGGTCCATCCTGCGGATGCGGCAGGAAAATATCCGAATTGTTTATTTGGGCCAAAAGAAGAGGAAGCATCTCTTCTTATGGAAGCACTTAAAGAATATTTGTTATCGAAAGTGTAATTAGCTCTTCCGAAGTAAGAGTCTATAGCACTTGTACCCTTGCCGCCACCTGAATTTGCCGGATCAATAGTTCCCGCAGAGGTGGATTGGATATTAAGATTAAGATTGGTTGCTGTTGTGTACTGGTAGTCATAGTGGGACTTCCATGCTTCATGGCCAAGAACAACATTTAATGAATGTTTGCCAAAACTTTTATTAAATGTCAGGTAATTTCTTATCACAACGAAAAGACTGTTATTCCTGTCTTCTCTCAATCTCGACGGCGATAAAATCGTTTGCCTTATGTCATTTGTAATGTAGGGTTGAAATGCTGCATTTTGATTTAACTGAAAGTCATAGCCCACTTCATTTCTAAACGTAAGCCACTGGGCAAACTGGATCTCTGCATAGATATTTCCAAAGGCTTTCGATTGCTGTGCATTTACATTTCTCAACAAAGCCGTAGCCACAGGATTTGAGCCGTTGCCAAAAGCAATATTTCCGATAGATGAAGTGGTAATATACTGGCCTGCGGCATTCTTGATGGGCGTGGCGGGGCTATTGAATAATACAATATTTGTCACAGCATCTGTACCATCAGTAAAAGTTATCTTCTGATTTGTCCGGGACAGATTAGAACTTATCCCAGCCTTCAACCAGGTTTTTACCTGGTGATCAATATTAAATCTTAATGAATAACGGGTAAAACCTGAGCCGATAACAGTACCCGTTTGGTCATAATAATTTCCGGAAAAATAATAAGCTGTTTTGCCCTGGCCGCCGGAAAAAGATAACTGATGATTTTGTATATGACCTGTCTGGAAAATGGCATCCTGCCAATCGGTGCCCTTACCTAACACAGCAGGGTTTTTAAACTCACCGATGGTATCTATTCCTCCACCCGCAGCTCTTATTTCAGGTACGAGTGAATTATAATATTGAGCGTACTGGTTGAGGTTCAATACGTCAAGCTTTTGTGGAATCCCCTGCCATCCATAATAGACATCGTACGATAATTTGCCTTCACCATTTCTACCTTTTTTAGTAGTGATTAATACTACTCCATTACCTCCAAGTGAACCATAAATTGCCTGGGCAGATGCATCTTTCAGAATATCAATAGATGCTATGTCTGAAGGGTTTAAAGTAGCAAGTACACTTTGATTTGATTGGCCTGCCTGGCCACCCAGTTGATCCTGAGGTATGCTGTTAGTAGATGTAAGAATAGGAACCCCATCAATTACATAAAGTGGCTCTGCGCCATTTACTGATGTGATACCCCGAACACGGATAGAAACACCACCTCCCGGCTGACCGGAGTTATTAGTCACACTTATGCCGGCAACTTTTCCCTGCAATTGCTGATCGACACCGGCCACCGGCAAATTTTTCAAATCCCTTTCATTAACTGAAGAGATAGCCGAAGTAACATTTGACCGGCGGGAAGTTCCGTAACCAATAACAACTACATCATTTAATGTATTCACTACAGGTGTTAATGTGACTTTTAAGACCTGGTTATTACCGATAGACACTTCCTGCGGTTTCATTCCGACATAACTTACAATAAGTATTCTTCCATTTGTAGGTACCTCAATGGTAAATACACCAAGCGAGTTGGACGTGGTATTGGTTGAAGTGTTTTTTACTGTAACAGTAGCGCCTGAAAGCACTTCTCCATTTTCGTCACTAATAGTTCCGGTAAGTGTTTTGTTTTGGGCGGAAGTTGTGAACATTGAAAAAACAAAAATCAACATTCCAAATAATTTCATAAATAATAGGGGGGTTCTCATATTAAACAATCTTTAGGGCACAAAGCTATTTCTAATTTTTGCGTGAGATGGATACTATTTTATCTAATAAAAATACTTTATTATTGTTATTAAAAATAGTGTCATTTACAAATATGTATCCATAGGGCTTTACTTGATTTTTGTATTGTGAATAAATTAATACTATATTGCTAGATAACTATACTATTTAAATAAACCTTTTAAGTATGTCTACAAAATTATTAAGAGAAATAACGCCGCTTACAAAAAGCGACTGCTTCTCATTATTCTCACGTAGTAAAAAAGAATTTGACTTTCCTCTACATTTTCATGAAGAGTTTGAATTGAACTTTATACGAAATGCAGGGGGTGCCAAACGTATAATCGGGGATCATGTAGATGAAATAGGTGACACGGAGCTCGTACTTGTCGGGCCTAATTTACAACATGGCTGGTTTACGCATAAGTGCAAAGACAAGATAATAAAAGAAATAACCATTCAATTTCACCGGGACTTATTTGACGATAAATTTTTGCAGCGAAACCAAATGAGTTTTATCAGAACATTATTTCAACGTTCAACAAGAGGCGTTTTATTTACCAATTCAACTGCATTATCTATAATGCCAAGAATAAAGCAATTACCACAAAAGCATGGATTTGACTCCGTGCTTGAACTTTTATCTATTCTGCATGATCTCTCCACATCACGAAACATAAGAACACTCTCCGATACTTCTTTCAATAAAGAAACGACTTCTTATAACAGCAGAAGGATTGAAAAAATAATGGCTCATGTAAATAATAATTTTAATCAAAATATAACTTTGAATGATGTCGCTAAAATAGCTGGAATGACAGAAGTTTCACTTAGTCGTTTCTTTAAATTGAGAACAGGAAAAACATTTGTTGATACATTGAATGAAGTGCGGTTGGGGCATGCCTCCCGCATGCTGATTGATACAACGCATAGCATCAATGAAGTTGCTTATAAATGCGGGTTCAATAATATGTCGAACTTCAACAGGATTTTTAAAAAGAAAAAAGACAGTACACCAAAAGAATTCAGGCATTCCTATACATCCACCGGTGTAAGAACATTTATATAATTTAATTACCTGAATACAAATTCAATTAATGTTTTGAAAATTAGCTTTAGTGCGTCAGGTCTTTATTCCAGCGTTGTTAATATTTCAATCCAATTCTTACTCACAATTCATTATGTTTTAAGTATCTAAAAAGATTGCTAACAAAAGGCAATTTATCATTTCGGCCAGCGTTTATACTATTATCGTTGCCGGGTTTCAATTTTTACTAAATCCGACTTGCTTTCGATTTATCCCAGTTTATAATCCAATATATCGCTAATTGAATATGGTACCTATGAAACAAAAAAAAGTAAAAACCACCGTATTATTTGTAAGTAATAACGCCAAAGCACCAAAGCCAGTACAGATTTCAGCCCAACTTATTTTAAACTGGAAAAAATATGTTGCAGCATTATTTTTTATTTTCTTCGGGTTGGTAGCCAGCATTGTTTACTTGACCTCCAACAGTCGCCAGCAATTCAAATTAAGGGAAGCGCTATCAAACAAAATTCAATCAATGCATACATTATTTGCACAGGTTGATACAGGCGCCATGCGAAAAAAATTTACAAAAATAGATAAAGACCTTTCTACTATAAACGGGTTCTTAAAAGCCAGAGGTATACAAACTGCATCTAAAGGGCCACAAGGTGGTGAGGCAGATAACGATATAATATCATCAGAAGAGATAAGTGATTTTTATGATAGTTACCTGAATAGGATTATCTATAATATATCTTACACACCATTAGGGTTACCTTTCCCCGGACCTATTACTTCTACATTCGGCTCACGGGAAAATCCCTTTGGCGGCTCTAATGTAGAAACTCATAAAGGATTGGATATAAAAGGTCCTTATGGCTCGCCCGTGAAAGCAATGGCAAAAGGTGAAGTAACATTCGCCGGCCCAAGAGGTGGTTTTGGCAATTGCATTATATTAAAACATGGTAATGGATTTGAAACTCTTTATGGGCATTTATCAAAAATTTTAGTAAGTTCGGGGCAGCAAATAGAGATAGGCCAGCAGATAGGCAATATCGGATCTACGGGAAGATCTACGGGGCCACATTTGCATTATGAAGTACATAAGAACGGGCAAAAAATTAATCCAGAATCTTTTTTAACTCTTAAATGATCATGTTTAAAAAAAGCAACAAACAGCCTTTAGAAATTAATCAGCAGGAGATTTCAACCATTATCGGCGAAGGATACACTTTCACTGGTGAATTACAAGGTTCTACTGTTGTAAGAATTGAAGGAAAAGTAATTGGAAACGTAAATGTAACCGGAGGAGTAGTACTTGGTGAAACGGGTGACATTGAAGGCGATATAGTTACCAGTTCGGCAATTATATATGGTACCGTTAATGGTAATATTAAATCAAGCCAACTTGAAATAAAAAAAACCGGCCAGGTAAATGGGGATATTACAACCGATACTCTTGAAATAGAACTGGGAGCTCAATACAATGGAAAATTAAATATGCACAGGCCAAAACCCCAGGCAGTTTTAATGGAAGCTTCCTAAATTTTTTAACCACCTCCTCTTTTATACTTAACGCTTTTGTAATAATCACCTTATTGACTTTACAATATCCATTACCTGTTTTGTGGCAGTTTCAATTTTTACATAATCTTTTTGCTCAAGCAATTGCCTGCTTATCAATTTACTTCCCATACCAACGGCACATACACCAGCTTTAAACCACTCTGCAATATTTTCTTTATTAAGTTCAACACCGCCAGTAGGCATAAATAATAACCCGGGAAACAATTCCTTTATAGAACTCATAAACGCGGGCCCTAAAATATTGCCTGGAAAAAGCTTGATCATTTTTGCACCCATATTTTCTGCACGAATAATTTCAGAAGGTGTCATACAACCAGGTATCCAAAGCATTTTATTTTTATCCGACACCACGGCCACTTCTTCCACAAGGCCCGGACAAATAATGTAGTCGGCACCAGCCTCAATAAAGGTTTGCGCCATTTCGCGATTTTTTATTGTACCAATTCCCAAATACATATCTTTAAATTCTACGTCGCATACTTTACGCATTTCTTTGAAATTTTGTAATGCTTCCCCGCCACGGTTTGTATATTCAACCGCTCTTATACCGGCTCTGTATAATGCTCTTAAAACTTCCAGGGTTACTTCAGTATCCTTATAAAAATAGAGAGGTAAAATTCCTTGTTCAGGAATTAACTTTAATAATTCGTTTTTGATATCCATAAAATATTTTTACAAATAAACAATGTTATTGGAATTATACAACTATGCCATATTTTTTACTTAAACACTTTCATTATATTTTCTTTTGTGATCTTACATTAATTTTTGATGCTTCAATAAATAAGAAAGAAATTCGATCTGCCTGTTTTTTGGAGAAAGTGTTTGTTTAAATTAAATTTATAATTATCATGTCAAAAAAAGTAGTTACACTAGGGGAAATTATGCTTCGCTTATCTACTCCGGATTTTAAAAGATTTGTGCAGGCAGATAGCTTTGATGTTACCTACGGGGGCGGGGAAGCGAATGTTGCAGCAGCTCTTTGTAACTATGGATTACAGGGAACTTTTGTATCTAAAGTGCCGGACAATCCAATAGGGCAAGCTGCTATTAATCATTTAAGGCGTTATGGTGTAGATACCCAATTTATTGCAAGAGGGGGAAAAAGATTAGGTATTTATTTTTTAGAAACCGGGGCTTCTATGCGAGCATCACAGGTAGTTTATGATCGTTCGGACGCTGCTATTTCAGAAGCTCAAATTTCAGATTTTGATTTCGATAAGATATTTGAGTCCGCGGTATGGTTTCATACAACAGGTATTACCCCAGCGCTTGGCGATAAGGCTGCCTCGCTTACAGAAGCTGCCTTGAAAGCCGCGAAAGCAAAAGGCATTACAACAAGCATTGACCTTAACTACCGCAAAAAGTTATGGAGCAAAGAAAAGGCAAAAGAAGTGATGACAAAGCTGTGTCAATATGTAGATGTATGCATCGGCAATGAAGAGGATGCCGAAACTACTTTAGGTTTTAGGGCCAAAGGAACTGATGTTACAAAAGGTGAATTGAATCTTGACGGATACAGAGATGTGTTTCAACAAATGAAAGATAAATTTGGTTTCAAATACATAGCCTCAACTTTAAGAGAAAGCCATAGTGCTTCCGATAATGGATGGAGTGCCTTGGTATATAATGGTAAAGATTTTTATCATTCAAAACAATATGAAGTTAGAATTGTGGACCGTGTAGGAAGTGGTGATTCTTTCGCAAGCGGTTTTATTTATGGATTGGTTACGGGTATGGAAATGAAGGATGCTGCTGAGTTTGGTGTTGCAGCGTCTGCAATGAAACACACAATTCCCGGAGATTTAAACCACGCCACTTTAAGTGATGTAAAAGAATTGATAAAAGGAGATGCAAGTGGAAGAGTGCAAAGATGATTTATCAAATACCTTATTTTAATACTGCAAAAAAATATTTTGAATTGGCCTATAAATATAGAAAGGCTTTGAATACATTTACTTCCCTAATCCTCATACATTTGGAAACTGCAATTGCTAATTGATGGGCATGAAGTAACAATTTTCTGCCTCCGTCAATCACAGGATAACTATAAATATTTT
>JBBSEV010000036.1:0-43236 GCA_038239385.1 Chitinophagales bacterium | reverse complement strand
TACTAAGTTTTTTAATGAATGGTTTTACGGGCAGGGATATCCAACTTATAATGTAGAATGGCAACAGCTAGGTGATGATCACGTGAAAATTAAAATGAGTCAAACCACATCAGATCCATCAGTAAGCTTTTTTGAATTACCGGTAGCACTACAGTTTAAGAACGCAACACAACAAAAAACAATAATTGTTGATAACAAAGTGAACAACGAGATTTTTTTTAAAGAAATAGGTTTTATAGCCGATACGGTAATCATAGATCCTGAATACTGGCTAATAACAAGGAACAATACAGCTCAAAAAGTAATTGATAATACAACTACGCAAAATGTTGTACAGATTTTTCCAAGCCCTTTTATAAATAACGTAAATGTATATTTAAGAAATTTCAATATGCCCAAAGCAGATTTAAAAATTTTTGATGGATGTGGTAAATTGGTTTATAAAAAATCACTTACATTAACCGGATCTTCATTTACAGAAATAAACACACAGCAATTTTCGAAGGGCATATATATTCTAAAGATTGAGGCAGGAAATTCCTTTAAGTTTGCAAAAAAAATTCTTAAGCAGTAGTACTGCCGAAATTTATAGCGCATTACTTATTGCATAATTTCAATCTGTGGCAAGAAAAAAGAAACGTAGCTTATTTGCAAATATATTTTTTAAAATTATTTTTTGGTTGGCACTTGCATCTGTGGCAGTTTATTATTGCGTAAATTATTTTATTTCCCCACCAGATATATTTTATCCCGGGTTTCAAATTGACATACCACCGGGTTATGCCATACATGGCATTGATGTGAGCCATTACCAGGATATCATAAACTGGAAGAGTGTAAAAGAAATGCAGGAGAAAAAAATCAGGATTGGTTTTGTATTTATAAAAGCTACCGAAGGAATTAATAAAATAGATCCGCAATTCAGGAGGAACTGGCTGAAGGCCGAAGAACAGGATATACCGAAGGGCGCTTATCATTTTTTTATTGCAAGCAGAAGTGGCAAAAAACAAGCTGAGAATTTTATTCAAATGGTTAATTTAAAAAGAGGAGATCTTCCTCCGGTACTTGATATTGAAAAAACTTATGGAGTAAGTATACGGGTCATAAAAGCAGAATTATCAGATTGGCTTAAGGCTGTTGAAAAAAATTATGGAGTACTGCCGGTCATCTATACAAATATTGATTTTTATACAAATTATCTTGAAAAAGATTTCTCGGAATATCCTGTTTGGATTGCTCATTATCTGCAACCTGATAGACCCAGGCTGGAACACAAATGGCTATTTTGGCAACATAGTGAAGCGGGAAGAGTGAATGGAATTTCCGCTCCTGTAGATTTTAACGTGTTTTCCGGGGATAGTACAGAGTTTAATAATTTTCTTATACGTTAACCCAAAAAATTATTTTGATAAGGAGTAATTTTATGGCATGAGTGAAATGGAACCTGATGTTAGAAATTTTTTATCCAAAATTATTTCTTCAATTTCTATAACGCTGCTCTGGCTACTCATAAATTCAACAATTGGCATTGGTTTAAATTATGCGTTTTTCAATGAGAAACCTTCCCTCGGAAATTATATTTTTTATGCATGGTTCCTTTTAAGCTTTACTTTTCTTGCCCGGTATTTATTAAAGAAATGGAATTCTTCAAAACAAGATTAGTATTATCTAACCATGAAACAGCAAGCTTCAAAAGTAAAATATCAAGTGCTGGCTCCATGCTTTACCATCCCAGTATCCAGGCAAATATTAACGGAGCAACAATTGTCGCATCGCTTTCAACAATAAATTTTGGCGTAAGAATATCAAGTTTCCCCCAGGTTATTTTTTCATTCGGTACAGCGCCTGAATAAGAACCATAAGAAGTTGTTGAATCAGAAATCTGGCAAAAGTAACTCCAGAATGGAACATCGTGCCATTCAAGATCCTGGTACATCATGGGCACAACGCATATCGGAAAATCGCCGGCAATGCCACCACCTATTTGAAAAAAACCTACCCCTTTTCCGGAAGAATTTTTTCGATACCAGTCGCTTAATTCCACCATATATTCTATACCGCTTTTCATCGTGGTCGCTTTCAATTCTCCTTTAATAACGTAAGAGGCAAATATGTTTCCCATGGTGCTGTCTTCCCATCCCGGAACCACAATAGGAATATTTTTTTCAGCAGCTGCCAGCATCCAGCTATTTTTTGGATCAATTTCATAGTGCTGCTTAAGTACTCCGCTAAGCAACATTTTATACATGTATTCATGTGGAAAATATCTTTCACCCGCCTTCTCTGCATCTTTCCATATTTTATGAATGTGTTTTTGTAATCTCCTGAATGCCTCTTCTTCAGGTATGCAGGTATCTGTTACACGATTATAATGGCTTTCCAATAAATCCCACTCCTCACGGGGACTAAGGTCACGGTAATTGGGCACACGTTTATAATGGCTGTGCGCCACAAGATTCATTATGTCTTCTTCAAGATTGGCGCCTGTACAACTAATGATTGATACTTTATCCTGCCGAATCATTTCGGCAAAAGAAATTCCAAGCTCTGCTGTGCTCATGGCGCCAGCAAGTGTCACCATCATTTTACCACCTTCATCAATATGAGTTACATATCCTTTTGCTGCATCCATTAAAGCGGCTGCGTTGAAGTGACGATAGTGATGTTCTATAAAATTTGAAACAGGGCCTTTGTTCATCTTAAATTATTTAATTTTTATTTCTCGAAATGGGCTGCAAAAATAATTTTTTTCCGGGGGAGCAAGCTTATTATGTTGAAATTATTGATACCAATCTTTACATAAAACAAAACCAGCATTGCCCTATTTTTTGAAACATCGGAATATGCAGCAGTTTCCATTTAATATTTGTCCTTTGAAGGAGAATGTGTTTTAATCTTCCCTATTGCTTTAATAAAAAAAATTCAATAAATAAACTATGATAAATTACCAATGCTTGTTTTCCCCTTTATAGTTAATTTCGATAGATGCTTTACACATTCATCCATAAACTTCCCATTTAATTCAATAAAAAGAGCTTACGTATTTTAATAATATAAAACTCCCGACTTCAAAACATGAAACTGACTACTTATACTGATCATATTATAACGCTGGTAACAAAAAAAATAAAACCCGGCGCCAAAATACATAGCCTGGTAAAGTTGACTAAAACCATTAGTTCTATAATGATATTTATAGTGTTGAGCCTGCAGGTAAAGTCCAGTCCGTATTTTAAAAAAACAGGGCATATTCCAATAAACAAAAGTTTAGTAAATGACTTTAAGATAATGGAAGTTGCAGATACGACGATTCGTGGCAGAATTACCGATAGTGCGGGAGCGCCACTTGCAGGGGTATCCGTATTGATTAAAGGAACAAAAACCGGCACTTTCACAAATGGATCCGGAGATTTTGTATTGACTAATGTTTCTCCCCGTGCTTCAATCGTTATAAGTAATGTGGGATATCAATCCCGGGAAGTTAGATTATCTGAAGGACAAACCAATGTGGCAACCAGCCTTTATAGTGAAGCCGGAACTCTTGCAGAAGTGGTACTCACCGGTTTCCAGCGAATTGAAAAAAAGAAATTTACCGGCGCAGCAGTAACCTTAAAAGCGGAAGACGTTAAAATAGATGGCGCTACAGACATAAGCCGGATGCTTGAGGGACGTGCTGCCGGAGTATCTGTTCAAAATGTTTCAAGCACATTTGGCAGCGCCCCCAAATTGCGCATTCGCGGGGCAACTTCTATAAATGGTGATAACAAACCCTTATGGGTTGTAGATGGTGTAGTACTTGAAGATATTATTAATATATCAAACGACCAGCTATCAAGCGGAGACCCAACTACTTTATTAGGTTCTTCTGTAGCAGGCATCAATGCAAATGATATTGAAACCTTTGATATATTGAAAGATGCTGCTGCCACAGCGTTGTATGGAGCAAGAGCTATGAATGGGGTGGTCGTGATCACCACAAAAAAAGGACGTATCGGTAAATCAGTTATCTCTTATACAGGTAATTTCAGTACACAGTTAAAGCCGGTTTATAGTGATTATAACATTATGAATTCAGCACAGCAAATGTCAGTATTAGGAGAGTTGGATCGGAAAGGAATTTTAACTTCAAATATTCTGGACAATCCTGATTATGGTGTTTATGGAAAAATGTATGATTTAATAAGTGTTCCGGATGCTAATGGAAACTTTGCTTTACAAAATACTACCGAAGCCAAAGCTGGCTTCCTAAAAAAATATGCACTGGCAAATACTAATTGGTTTGATATACTCTTTAGAAATTCTCTTACACAGGAGCATTCCTTAAGTATATCAACCGGAACCAATAAATCTCAATCTTTTTTCTCTACAAGTTTTTTTAATGATGCAGGCTGGACAATTGCAGACAATGTAAAGCGGTATACTTTAAACTTTCGCAATAATTATAATATTTCTGATAAACTTACAGTAGGATTCACAACGGTAGGCTCTGTACGGCAGCAAAGGGCTCCCGGCGCATTAAGCCGTGTCAGCAATCCCGTTTCAGGTGAGTTTGACAGGGATTTTGACATCAACCCTTTTAGCTATGCTTTAAATACAAGCCGCACTATCACTGCATATGATGACAAAGGTAATCCGGAATATTTCAGAAGAAATTTTGCCCCTTTCAACATAGTTAATGAATTGGCTAACAATTACCTTGATATAAATGTAATTGACTTAAAGCTGCAGGGAGAACTTGGATATAAACTTACCAACCATTTGCAATATGAATTTATAGGAGCTATCCGTTATGTAAAAACTTCGTTTGAACATCAGATAACAGAAAACGCCAACATGGCTAATGCATACCGTGCCAATGGAAATGCTACTATCGCTGCCAATAATAAATTTTTATACACTGATCCTGATAACCCGGCAGCACCGCCGGTTGTTGTATTACCATTTGGTGGGTTCTATAATCGTACTGAAGATAAATTGGTTTCGTATGATGTTAGAAACAGTGTTACTTATACTAATACTTTCAATAGCAGGCATGCCATAAATATTTTGCTAGGTCAGCAAGTAAAATATGCAGACAGGCAAAATTTTTCAAACACGGGATATGGATATCAATATGATAATGGAGGTATCCCTTTTGTTGATTACCGTATTTTAAAGCAAACCATTGAATCAAGTTTCCCCTATTATGCAATGAGTAAAGAGTTTGACAGGTTTGCGGCATTTTATTTAAACGCTCAATATACTTATGATAAAAAATATAATTTTTATGGTACGGTGCGTTATGATGGTTCAAACCAATTAGGTTCATCCAAAACTGCAAGGTGGTTACCTACCTGGAGTTTTGGTGGGGCATGGAATATTGAAGAAGAATCTTTTATGAAAAATATACATGCGGTAGATTATCTTAAACTCCGTGCCAGTTATGGATTAACCGCAAGCCTTGGCCCTGCTACAAATTCAGGCGTTGTATTAAATAGCCTTACCACAAACCGGACTTTTCCTACAGAAAGAGAATCTGTAATACGAATTGTAAACCTGGAAAATGCTGATCTTACCTGGGAGAAAAATTATCAAACTAATATTGGCCTGGATGCAGGCTTGTTTAATGGAAAGGTAAATGTGAGCCTGGATGTTTATCAAAGAAATAGCTTTGACCTGATAAGTCTTATCAAAACCGGAGGCATAGGGGGTGAAGCAATTAAAGCAGCCAATTATGCAGATTTAAAAGCACATGGAGCAGAGGCATTAATTGGTGGCCAGGTTATTAAGGCAAAGAACTGGGGCTGGAGAACCAATTTCACATTTGGTTATAATGATACTAAAATAACCAATGCTAAAAATCATCCGCTTATTTTTGACCTCGTAAAAGCTGAAGGCGGCAATACTGAAGGTTACCCTGTTAATAGTCTATTTTCTATAAGGTTTCAGGGCCTGGATCATCTTACAGGTGTTCCCACATTTGTAAATGAAAAAGGCGTAGTAAGTCCGAATGTTTATTTGCAGGATGAAACTATTTCCAACCTGGTTTTTGAAGGCTCTGTTGATCCAAAATTCACGGGCGGATTTTCCAATACCTTTTCTTATAAAGCTTTATCACTAAATATTTTTGTTACTTACCAGGCAGGAAATAAAATAAGGCTGTACCCAATTTTCAAAACATCCTATTCCGATTTTGATGCTTTGCCAAAAGAATTTATTGACAGGTGGGAAATGCCGGGAGATGAAACTAAAACAAATGTTCCCTCTGTTCTTGATGCTTATCAGCGTTACCTGGTAAATGGAAGTGGCGCTGCTCCTTATAACAACTATAATTATTCTACCGAACGGGTAGCTGATGGCAGCTTCGTAAGATTAAAAACAGTTTCTCTTACTTACAACATAACCCAGAATGTTTTGAAAAAAACACCATTTAATACCCTGTCTTTAACAGCCGTAGCTGCCAACCCCTGGCTGATCTATTCTGATTCAAAATTAAAAGGACAGGATCCTGAATTTTTTAATACAGGTGGTGTTGCTCAACCTATTCAAAAACAATTTACCCTTTCATTAAAAGCAGGATTATAAAAATAAAACCATGAAAAAAATATTTTTTTATACTTCCATTATTTTACTTTTTGTCTTGGGTTCAGGTTGTAATAAATTCCTGGAAAAAGAGCCTGACAACAGGGCCAAGTTGGATTCTCCGGAAAAAGTATCTGAATTGTTAGGTACCGCCTATCCTGAAGCGAATTACCAGCCCTTTGCCGAATCAATGACAGATAACGTAACAGACATTGGGAATGGAGGTACTGATAACACGATTCACGATCCGTATTTTTTTATTGACACTCGTGAAAATCAACAGGACTCACCGGAGTTTTACTGGTATGGATGTTATTCCGCTATTGCTGCTGCAAACCAGGCATTGGCAACAATAAGCAAAGTAACCAATCCGGATGCTTATAGTGCTCAGAAAGGCGAAGCATTAGTTGCAAGAGCGTATGCTCATTTTATGTTAGTAAACTTTTTTTCTAAATTTTATGATCCTGCAACGGCCTCTACAGATCTGGGAATACCCTATGTTACCGAGCCCGAGACTGTATTTATCAAGCAATATGACAGGAAAACAGTGCAGTATGTTTATGACATGATAGAAAAGGATTTAATGGAAGGATTACCTTTTATACAGGATAAGAATTATACAGTTCCAAAATTTCATTTCAACCGGGCTGCAGCCAATGCCTTTGCCACACGTTTCTATTTATATAAAAAAGATTACAACAATGTTATCTATTATTCTCAACAGGCGTTTCCTGGAAACAATTTTGCACCATATTTACGACAATGGAATACCTCCTATAAAAACATTACGGATGTTGTAGAGCTTTTTAAGATATACGCAAAAGCTACCGAACCTGCCAATCTTCTTTTGGTGGAAACCGCATCTATATGGTCACGAAATTATTATACTAACCGCTATGGTGTGGGCGAAGCAAAGATAAGCGAGATAGTTCCACGGCCAGATCCTCTGACAGGCGGTAATTTTGCTTTTGCTTTATATTCTGTAAGTGAAGGCACTCATCAGCTTGTTCCTAAAATTGACGAGTACTTTGTAAAGGTCTCTGTGAATGCAAATATCGGTACTGCTTATGTGATGGTTCCTCTTTTTACAACTGAAGAAGTATTGTTTAACCAGGCAGAAGCGTATGCTTATACAGGTAATACTGCCGGGGCACTTGCAGATCTTAATGTATATGCCAGCACAAGAATTAATAATTATAATGCTGCGGCTAATAATATAACTGCGGCTAAAATCAATAGTGTATTTGGTACGACTAATATCCAGGATGGTTTGATAAAAGCAATTTTGTATTACAAGAGAGCAGAGTTTATTCATGAAGGCATGCGTTGGTTCGACATCTTAAGATATAAATTGCCTGTAGTGCATACTACTACCGACGGGCAAACTATAACGCTTGCCGCAGATGATTTGCGTAAAGTAATACAAATACCTCAATCAACATCTCTTGCAGGATTGGCTCCTAATCCAAGATAACTTTTAATGTAATTTCTATAACTATCAATATGAAACGAATAAAAATAATAATAGTCACTTTCTCAATTATACTTTTTGCAAGTTCTTGTAAAAAAGAAGATCCATTGGGGAGCGTTGATAATATTCCAGGGCTTGGTGGCGATACATGGACGCCGGGCGCCATTGATGCATGGATTCTCGATTCGTTAACTATTCCTTATAACATAGGCGTTAAGTATAAATGGGACCAAGGCGAATTGCAAGGTGATTTTAATAAAGACCTTGTACCACCGAAAGAAGATAAGGTAATACCTCTTATGAGTGCAATAAATAAAGCATGGATAAATCCTTATGTAACCGAGGCGGGGCTTCCCTTTTTTAAAAACGTAAGCCCTAAATTTTTTGTATTGGTGGGAAGCCCGGCTTATGAGCGGGGAGCTGTAAAATTGGGTACTGCCGAAGGGGGGCGGAAAGTGACTTTGTATGATGTAAATGATTTCCGTATTAAAGGAATGCCTGGTTATGTGTTAAGCGACACCGATAATGTGAAACAGGTTTTTCATACTATTCATCATGAATATGCGCACATTCTTGATCAGAATATTAAAGTGCCTGTGGAGTTTAGCCAATCAAGCGCCAGCTCTTATACATCTGACTGGTTAAATGTTAGTCCACAGGGCGCAAAGAATGAAGGCTTCATTTCACAATATGCCATTTCACAAGCTCGTGAAGATTGGGCCGAAATGGTTTCTTTACTATTAGTAGAAGGCCAGGCGTGGTTTAATCAATATGTGAACAGCATCAATTATACCGGCACTACTCCCAACGGAACAACGGCTGCAATGGCCCAGGCAAGGTTGAGACAAAAAGAAGCTGTAGTGGTAAGTTATTTCAAACAAGCATGGAATATTGATTTTCGCAGTTTGCAGGCAAGAAGCAAAACTGCCATAAACTCTCTTCTTTATTAATTGATACAAAAAGAATTTGTTTTAAAAATTACGAAATGAAAAAAGTTTTAATAAGCATTTTTATAATTTCAGCATTTTTATCTTCCTGTAAAAAAACGGATAAGCCTGCCTTTGATAAATCTCCTGATGAACGTTTGAATGAAACACTCGCTGCTTATCAAACCCAGCTTTCGGGAGCTCAAAATGGCTGGACAGGATTAATAACAACTGATAGCGGCAGGGGTTCTACTTATAGTTTTTATTTTAAGTTTAAAGATGCAAACCGGGTGGTGATGATTTCAGACTTCGATTCTTTATCCGCAGTTACTCCTAAAGAAAGCAGCTATCGCCTGAAAGCCTTACAACAACCGAGTTTAATTTTTGATACCTATTCTTACCTGCATGTGTTATCTGATCCTGACCCAAATGTCAATGGTCAAAATTTCGGATCAGGATTATTAGCAGATTTTGAATTTTATTTTGATACAGTAACTACTGATAATATAAAGCTTGTTGGCAGGATACATGGCAGCAAATTAATTTTAACCAGGGCGACCCAGGCTGAAGAAACAAGTTTTAATAGTGGTGGATTGGCAACAGGGCTTTACATAAATAAAATATTAACTTACTTCAAAAGATTAACCATAGGTTCTGTGTTGTACGATATACAGGTCAACCCACGCACCCGTCAATTTGTTTTTAGCTGGCTTGATGCAAATGGAACTCTGCAAACTTTTACTACAGGATATTATTTTACAGCCGGTGGCATTAGTTTTACCAACCCTGTTGTGAACGGTTCTCAAATAATTTCAGGCTTAAATAATATAACTTTTAACCCCGTTAGTGAAACAATTAATCTAACCATAAATAGTACCGCAGCAACTATTACCGGTATTGTAACCCCGCTTAAAGTTGACTTAGGTGCGCCTCGCAGGTGGTGGCAATATGCAGTTGATAACGGTAATGGCTATTGGATTTCCGTCAATGGGTTTCACGTGAATGGAGTTGATGACGCCTATAATGTACATTCACTTACAAGCGGTACTGATTCATACTTTTACTTGGCCTATTGGCCGGCCTATGGCACCGGGTACGATTTTTTTGGCCCGATATTTATAAATGCGGCTCAGACAGGGCTCTCAATATTCTACGGATCTGCACCAGCCACACCTACTTTTACTGCTGACGGAAGAGCAATATTTACCGAGCTGGGTACCTTTGGAACACCCCCTGCTACTGGGCCTGCCGCCCTTACGCATGATAAGCTATATAATACCAGCGGATATTATTTTGTTCAAACCAGTGCCACTACTTATGATATGGTTAGTGCTTCGGATGGGAAGGCTTGGGTTAATTGGGGATTTTAAGGACATAAGATTTGCGAATAAAAACTATACGCAGTTTTATATATTCCGGTAATTTATTTTAGCTCTAAAAGTTTAATTATAAAAAATGCCACACTTATTATGTAGCATTTTAAACAATTAGTTTATGCAAAATCAATACAACTGTCACCGGCAATCAATCTAACAAATTCGAAAAGATATTTCAGTTTATATCGATGCTGCTTTATTTCGCTAATATAAAAATCTTTTTAATTTTTCTTAAACCGAAGTGCACTTACATGTGTGCCGATTATATCACCTTGTGCCAGTCCAATAAAATTCGAGCTGCGAATATGTATTCCTCCATATATGCGTGATAGTCCCACTTCATTAGCATAATCGGAAAACTTTGTATAAGTGCGAGGCGTAAAACCAAGGTCGTTAATACTGTTATCAGTAAAGGTCGTGTTGTTACCAAAAATGTCGGCAAGTACTCTCGCTACAGCACCGGTCTGTTGAGAATGCGCCGAAGTATAATCTGGAAATGGCGGTGTTGGAATTAACGGAGCCCATGCCGGGTCAAGGTTTGCACGAATAAAAGTAACCGGCCTTTCCTGGTTATAAATATATTTTGTTTTGTAGCACGATATCATAGCATCAGCGGTTGCAATACCAACTTTGCAATATGCCTCTGCAGAAAGAAATAAACCGGCATTTTTGCTTGCAAGTACTGAACTTAAAATAGAAATCGATACATCCGGGGGTGGTAAAGCAGCCCAATACAAAGCAATGGCGCGGTGCTCCGGATTCTGATTTATGGATTCGTTATATACTTCCAATTCCTCTTTATAAAACTGGGATGTTGTTTCCAGAGAATAAGCCGGGGGTGCCGCCGGTTGCACATTTGCATCCTCTTTTATAAAAGTCCTGTTATTACCCCAAAAAGGAAGTTGAGCGGCTTGTCCGGGCAAAGGGATCCATAAGCCTGGTCCTACAGGTATAGTATAGGTTGGATACGGGTTAAGATAAGCCTGGTCTCCACCATCTGACACAGACCACTTATAAATAGCAGTAGATATTGCTGCACCAAAACTTGTGGAGCGATTGAAAACATAATCCGGAACAACCGATTTAAATAATACATTAAAGCTATTTTCTAATGAATCAATAGTAAAATTTTGTGTGGCAGAAGTGTTGCCAAACATGTGATGCACCATGGCAGCCAATGCAGTATTTGCACATGCGGGAAAAAAATATTTTTCCCCACACTGGACCTGGGGTAAAGCAGGCAAGCTATTTAGTTGCTTTTGAATAGATTGATATTTCGGAATGCCGGGTACAACAGATTCATATAACGCAAGGCCTATATATCCGAACGTACGTGAAATAATGGGGCCTGCCCCCTGGTTAGGCGTCGTGCGGGACAATTTAATAGCAAGTGCGTACCACTTTGCCGGCACATCCGTGGCAGCTTCTGAACTTCCGGTACCATCTGTTTTAGGATTGTAATCAACAACAGATTGTGCGCAAGGCGAATCATGTGAATCCTCCTTTTTACAACCGGAAATAAAAAGGAGCACTGCTCCCATACATAACAACATTGATTTTATTTGTTTTTTCATTTTTTGAAAAATTTAAACGTGAATAATTAAGATATTTTTTTTGTTTGGTTGAAATCAAATCAAAAATAATCAGCAGCGATTGCCGGTATTTTAAATTCGATGGCGGGAACTTTCCAAACCATATTTAACCGATTTAGATGGTACCGGTTAATTCATTGGCGACGATTGCCATTCGTCGACCGAAACATGAAAAGTGTAGAATAAACGGAAGAAAGTTTAAAAGTCAGAAAACAACAATCTAATTTTAAGAAAGAATAGCACACAGTATTTTTTATTAAACGGGCCAATTGTAAACCTTTGTGAAACTGAGTTTTTAATTCATCGATGTTGTCAGTGTATAAAAAAACCGCCGACAAAATCGTAACAATAATTTTCTTTGTGACTACACATGATTTTATATTCAGCAATAAATTCAATCACCGTTTAGTGCGGCATCTTTCTTTATGGGTTTGTTTTAGCGCATATTTTTTTATTGTCAATTTTTTTCCCGGGCAGTCTTCTGACTTTTACAATCCAAATACATATCTGGTGGCATTCCAAAAAATGATCTACATACCGATAAGTATCCTTTCTGTTTACGTATCTATTTATTTTCTGCTACCCCGCTATCTCTTAAAAGAAAAATATTTTAGCTTTTTTATTTTATTTATTTGCTTAAGCGTTGTCAACCTTGCCTCAGCTTTTAAGCTCACAGAATGGTTGGCTCTTATAACACAGAAAATTCCCTTCGAGAAGCTGCCTCTCCAGCTTAGAGTCTTCCAGCCAATTATATATGGATTGGGACTTAGTACAGTGGCAAGTGTGCTTGCTTTGATCATCAAGCTACTGAAAGTACATCACCTTAAAAAAAAGGAATACGAAAAGTTGCAGCAACAAAAGATTAATATTGAGTTGCGAATGATTAAACCAAATTTTCATCCGAATTTTCTTCCGAATGCTTTACAAAATATTTCCCATCTCATACGCAATCATTCTACAAAAGCGCCAGAGGCAGTATTAAACCTATCTGATCTGCTTAGCTATACTTTGTATGACAACGAAAAAGATTGGGTGCCCATGAAGTTAGAGTTGCAGATGGTAAAAGATTATCTTAAACTGGAGAAGATATTATATGATGGCTTTTTAACGACAAACGTTCAGGAAGCTGGCGACATTACTGAAATGCGGATAGCTCCTCTGACCTTATTTTTCCTCGTTCAAAACTTATGCGAACAATCGTTGCTTTCTATGCCTGATAAAACAGAAGTCAATATTAACATAGAGGTACAGAATGGAAGTTTTGTTTTTGAATTGTCGTGTAGTGGCTTTTCCGAAATCTCATATGAAATAGCCAATCAAACTAACGGGCTGAGCCAGGCATTGAAGCGGATACAAATAATATATCCCGGAAAACATAGTTTGGGAATAAATTTTAAAAACAGCCTTTTTTCAATTCAACTCATTTTAGAACCTGAAGTTATTTATGAACGGCCTTTAAACGAACAGAAAGAAAAAGCTTTATATGCAGTTGCATGATTTTTTATTTTCGTATAAACCCAAATACAGGTTGGCTCGCCATATTAGCTTTTGGTTTGGGTGGTTGTTATTTTCCGCTTCTGTTCAGTTGTCGGGTTTACCCAAATTACCGGTTACTATAGGTAACCTGGTTTGTCTCCAGGTAAACAGGGCTCTCATACGCTTTCCACCGCATTTAGTTTTTTGCTATGTAACTGTATATTTTTTGGTACCTCGCCTTCTTTTGCATAGGAAATATCTCATGTTTACAGTAACAATTATTCCTTTTGTTTTTCTATTGTACTGGTTTACCTACTTGCTTATGCCCTTGTTCGATATCAATAATGCCCGTTTTGGCGGCATCGCATTAAGTCCCTTTGTAAAGCTTTTCTATGGCTTCTATTCTAATGTAAATTTTACAGGCCCCATACCCGCCTGTTGCGTTATGCTGGCAATAAAATATTACAAAGATTGGTACATCAAACAAAGAGAAAGTGAAATGCTTCTTTTTGAAAATAAACAGGCGGAGCTACAATTATTAAAAGCTCAGGTTCACCCACATTTTCTTTTTAACACGCTTAACAATATCTATTCCTTCTCTCTTAAAAATTCCCTGGTAGCTGCGGATTTGTTAGACAGGTTATACTTCATGATGGAATATATGCGCACTGAAGGGTCAAAATCACTGGTGCCGGTCGAAAAGGAAATCCAATTAATACAAGATTATGTCGGCCTTGAAAAAGTAAGATATGGAGAGCGACTGGATATTCAAATGCATATTAACGGCGATTATAAAAACCGCTTTATTGCACCACTGTTGATGATACCCTTTGTTGAAAATTGTTTCAAGCATGGAGCAAGTGTCATGCTTGGCAAACAGTGGATGCACCTGATTATAAATATTAATGAAAATGATCTTGAGTTTAACAGTAGTAATAGCAAACCCGCACAACCCAATGTGAACAAAAATAAAAATGGAATTGGCCTTGGCAACGTTCAAAAAAGACTGGAATTACTTTATTTAAACAAGCACCAATTAAATATTAATTCAACTGACAGTACTTTTTCAGTATATCTTAAAATTGAATTGCTGAAACAACCTCCGCCTATAATAACAGAAAAAATTTCAAATATCCCTGCGGAAGCCTTTCTCAAACCAGACATTCATTATTAAAAATTTCATTATGAAAAAGGTTATTATTCTTATCACACTAAGCATCCTTGCAACAGTCATTGCCAGGCCACAAGGCTGTATTGTTGTTCGAAACATTTCTGGTTTTGGCCAATATAATCTTACCAGCAAAGCTTTTACAACATCTCAATGGCAGGTAAACATCAACACCCGTTACTTTAAGGCATACCGTGACTTTAAGGAAAAGCTGGATCTTAAAACACCTGTACCAAACCAGAACATTATTAAATCCTATTCCATGGATATAGGAGTAACCCGTTTGTTAAACAAGGGATGGTCACTTGATTTTAGCTTACCTGTTTCATCCAACAGCAGGTCTAGCACCGTCGAGCATGGGGGGCTAAATACTGCAAGACATACCACACGTACATTTGGTATAGGAGATATACGCTTTACAGCATATAAATGGCTATTGAGCCCAAGAGTAACTCAAAAAGGAAATATACAATTGGGGCTGGGAATAAAACTGCCAACGGGTGATTATAAATACCAGGATTATTTTTACAGGAATGATACAACAAAAGTTTTGTCAGTCGTTAATCCCTCAATTCAGTTAGGTGATGGTGGAACCGGAATTATAACAGAGATCAATACATTTTATTTTTTTAGTACCGATAATAAAATCGGGCTTTACGGAAACTTTTATTATCTCATAAATCCAAGGGATCAAAACGGTGTGCAATATACACAGGGTAAAACACCATCACCAGTGATAATACAAGCAGGGGGATTGGAAAATAGTGTTGCCGATGTATATTCTTTCAGAGCCGGAATAAATTTCAATCTTAAAGCCTGGGCCTTTTCAGCGGGGCTAAGAGACGAAGGCTCCCCGGTTCGTGACCTGATAGGTGAGAATAATGGAACCCGGCGTGCCGGCTATACTTTGTCAGCTGAACCAGGTGTTATTTACAAGCTTAAAAGAGCAACGCTCTACACGTATGTTCCCTTTACAATTGCACACGCCATAAAACAAAATCTTATTGATAAGAATGTATCAAAAATTACCGGTGTTTATACAGTTGGTGCGGGAGGCTCGGGAGATTACCAGGTTTTCATAGGGGCTCAATTTCAACTTTAAGAAGTATCAAAAAAAATAAATCGAGCTCTATGCCTACCGATAAAAAAATTATTTGCCTTGCTGTGGATGATGAACCGCCTGCGCTTGATATACTAAAAAAGTATATCACTTCTGTTCATAATCTGGAGCTTGCAGGTACTTGCGCAGATGCGATAGAAGCATTGAATTTCCTGCGCCGGCAGGCTATAGATCTTTTGTTCCTTGATATACAGATGCCGCACTTGCTGGGTACCGATTTGATGCGTACGCTGGTAAAGCCTCCCAAAGTAATTTTTACAACGGCCTATCGCAAATTTGCAGTGGAAGGCTTTGAACTGGATGCCGTGGATTACTTATTAAAACCGATTTCTTTTGAAAGGTTTTTGAAAGCCGTTAATAAAGTAATGCAGACAAGCTTTAGAGAAAATGACGTTAATGATGTAATTATTGATCACCAAAACAATACATCACCTGCATTTATTACTGTGCGTGCAGACAGGAAGAATTTAAAAATCGCACTCGATGATATTTTATATATCGAAAGCCTTAAAGATTATATTAAAATTGTAACAGCTTCAAAAAATATTATTACCAAACAATCCATTTCATCCCTGGAAGAAACACTTCCGGCAAATAATTTTATAAGAATTCACCGTTCATTTATCGTGGCAGTAAACAAAATTGAATCCTTTACAAGCGATACTATTGAAATCGTCAAACATGAGTTACCTATAAGCCGCATGTACCGGCACGAAGTTGAAAAGGTTTTGAATGTGTGAAATTCATATCATGCAAACCTCTTGTATATCCAATACCATTTACAATGGCATCGCTACCGTGGAATGATTCATCAATAGTTCCATTGCTAAATGGATAATAATCTATTAAAACCATTGGTTATATTTTGGGATTTAACTGGTAATAGATTATAGAGGAAAAAATAATAAGGACAAGCGATGATTTATTATTTGACGCATTGCGTATCGTTTGGTAAACTAATTAGCCGATAAATACAATTTATTATTTATTTCTGATACCGTTCTTTTATGATATTCTTTTATGAACAATATTCTCACAAAAATTCGTTGACTTGTCTATTCATTGTTTATCAACGACATTCAAACATATAAAGGGAGAAGTTTCTAATAAAGAAAATGCCACATTTAGCGTGTGGCATTAGGTCATTATTTTTCAACGAAATCTATTAGATAATCAATCAAGCTTTATGGCACCTTATCCTGTTGCCAAGTTCTTTCCCTAACGATAACCCGACATTTATTGAAGGATGATAATGGATGCCTCCATACAGCCGCGAAATTCCTGCTTCTTCGCCGGCAGCAAATATGCTTGCATAAGTTCTGGAAGGTAAACCTCTAAACTCGTAACTACGATCTATTAATTGTACATGATCTCCCAATATCGTCGTTACTGCCTGCATTACGGAGTGCTTAACTTTTATAAGCTGATTACGAATAAATGGCAGACTTATTAAATCTGCCATTCACTTACAATGCAAAGCTTTTTACCCTTAACCTCTGAAATTATCAGCCAAATATTTACTTTAATATTTAATCACTGTTGCGTATTGTTATCGTTATCACCCATTACAGCTTCGCATTTAAATCCAATCTGTAAGATTTGCCCACTGCCCGGCGCGCCAATACCTGACCCAGATACATACAATTTTCCATCTGGCCCAAAAGTCATCGCTGTTGGGAAGTTAAGGCCTGATGCAATTGTTTCCCTGTTTCCAGACTGATCTACTCTTATAATCTTGCCTAAGTTTGGTTTGGGACCGCCGGGTCCTTCAGTCAATTCAAGAACATATAACCTGTTACGGTTATCAAATGCAACACCAACAACGGTTGTAAAGCCGCTGGCATAAACACTTATATGCCCATCATGCGTAACCTGGTAAACATTAGAACTGCCAACCGTGATAGGAAATAAACCTAAATTACCAACATAAAAAGAGCCGTTATGGTGCGTAAGAGCCGTGGGAACAATATGCCCTTGTGTAGCGGATATATCAACTACTCTGCTAACATTTCCTGCAGGGGAGATTTTATCTAAAACCCCGGTGTTTGCTTCAACAAGATAAAAGTCGTTGTTAACACTAATCATGTTCCATGGATTGCCATCAGGCGTATAATCATCAGGCTCATAATTTACACCCGGATGAGCTATTATATACTGGCTATAATTTGCAGCCAACGTCCACGATCCATTAGACTTTACTTTTATAACGCCATTAGGAATATCAGCTACTCCATGTGAACAGCCGGCACCGCCGATAAGCCCATATAATGTATTACCCATAAAAGCAACATCTGCCATGCCTGTAACTCCGCTACCTGAAGCAACATTCGCTTGACTTGAAGGAAGATTATCTGCAAAAGTTGTACGAACACCCTGCCAATCAATTTTTGAAATACGGCTACCCGTGTTGCTTCCTGTGGAAGGGCCTGGTCCGGTCGCTGGAATCTGAGTACATTGTCCAGCGGTTGAATGGGTGCCACCAATGCCGCCTTCTGCTACATACAAATTTCCATCTGGCCCAACTTTTAATCCACGTGGATTATTTAATCCGGTTGAAAAAACTTTTATTGTTGTTACTGTACTGTTTTTACCACCACAGACTGGTGGAAATTCATCGTGTTTGCACGATGTAAAAAATAGGGCAAGTGCAATAGTTGCTCCTGTAAACTTTGTAATTTTTCTTTTCATAATGAGACCTCCTTGTTTTTGAATTAAAGTTTAAAGTATTGGCAATAATTATTTTATTGTTTTAATTTTTCTTAAACTTAAGTGCACTCACAGCCATCCCAACCTTATCCCCCTGGGCTAACCCGGTAAAATTAGCGCTCCTGTTATGAATACCGGCATAGATACGTGAAAGCCCTACTTCGTTCGCATAATCTGAAAATTTTGTGAAAGTACGCGGTGTGAATCCAAGATTGTTAATGCTGTAATCGGTAAAGGTTGTATTGTCACCAAATATATCGGCAAGTACTCTTGCTACTGCTCCGGTTTGAACAGAATGTGCAGAAGTATAATCGGGGAATGGTGGTGTTGGGATTAATGAATTCCAAACCGGGTTAAAATTTGCCCTGATATAGGTAACAGGCCTTACCTGGTTGTATTTATATTTTGTAACATAACATGATACGTGAGCATCGGAAGTGGCCATACCCACTTTGCAATAGGCTTCTGCAGCAACAGCCAAATTAGCATTCTTATCGAAAATTACAGAGCTAAGAATAGAAATCGATACAGTCGGAGGACCAAGGGCTGCCCAATACCTGCCAATAATAGCATGCTCAGGATCCTGGTTGATGGATTCATTGTACACTTCTAACTCTTCCTTGTAAAATTTTGAGGAAGGATCCAGGGAATACTCTGGCGGGGCGGGTGGTTGTGTATTGGCCGCAATGCCTTTAATAAAAGTTCTGTTTTTACCCCAATAAGGAGTAAGCGCAACCTGGCCCGGAAGAGGCGTCCAAAATTGAGGGCCTACCGGAGGTACATAAGTTGATGGAAACGGATTCAGATAAGCCTGGTCTCCGCCATCTGAAACTGACCACTGATAAATAGCGTTTGAAACGGCCTTTCCAAAACTAACAGAACGATTATATTCGGGATCAGTAATTGATGATTTAAATTGTGTATTAAATGCATTTTCCAATGAATCAATTGTGAAATTTTGGGCGGTGGACGCGTTTGCAAACAGGTGACGCAACATATTAGCAAGTGCAGCATTTGCGCATGCCGGATAATAATATTTCTCCCCGCAATCTATCTTAGGCAGAGGATGCAGTTCATTTAGCTGCGTTTGAAGTGATTGGTATTTTGGCATGCCCGGTACTACCGATTCATATAAGGCAAGGCCTAAATAACCATAGTCACGGGCAACGATTCCCGCGATGTGCCCAGGTATTGCCCGGGATATTTGGACAATAACTGCATACCACTTTTCAGGTACTTCGGAAGAAAACTTTGAAGTTTCTTCGCCCATCTTTTTAGGGTTATAATCACCGCTGCCCATATCGCAGGGTGAAGAAGGAGGATCGTTTTTTTTACATCCTGTAACCAATATGAAGGATGCTGCAATAAGCAGGAGCATTGATCGTAATTGAATTTTCATTATGTTGTTTTTTTAATATTAAAAATTTTGTGAGTCTTTTTTTATTCAGGGATTTATAAGATTTTTTAAAAAATTATATTTTTTGGCAATTGTCGAATGCAATTAAGAACAGGCTTATTGCGAGAGGGAAAGAAATTTTTTCATTCTGTAAGTTTTTTTAATTATTGAACAATGAATAGTTCGGTGATTAAGCTAAACAGGTAGCCAAATGGTTTTGGGAAGGATAGGTTGATGCGCCAAAAGTAACAGCAGGAGATATTTAAAACAACCCTCAATTGAGGGTATTTGATCGAAGCATGAAATTTGTAGAATCAACCAGTAATGAAGCTATACTAATTTTTCTTTTAAAGCCTTTGCTACAGCCTCAGTAGCAGAAGCAACGTGAAGTTTTTGATAAATACTCTTCACATAGCCTCTTACTGTTTCATAGCTAAGAAAGATTTTTTCTGCTATGCGTGGCATGGGCATTCCTTCAGTAAGATGTTGCAGTATTTCTTTTTCCCTGTTAGTAAGTTGATAATTATTTACAGTTTGTGAAGGGGCAATAAATTGCTGAAAGAGCTTAACTACTTTAGCGGCTACAGCGGGGTTGAAGGCAACACCACCATCATGTACATCACTCACAGCTTCAAGCATTTTTACAGGCGATGTGTTTTTTAAAATATACCCATTGGCGCCAGCACATAGCGCTTCGAATATTTTCACATCATCTTCAAAAACCGTTTGGATTAATATTCTTGTATCCGGAAATTCTTTTTTAATAAGACCCGTTGCTTTTATTCCATTGATGCCCGCCATCTCAATATCCATCAATACTACATCAGGCCTACTCCTTTCAATATCATGTTTCCAATCATTACAACTGGTAAAACTTCCGGTACATGTATAGCCTGGTGAACCATTAAGGATAGACCGGTAAGCGTCTATCATAATCGGGTTATCTTCAAAAATGGCAACTCTTATTTCTTTTCTATCATTCACATTATAAAGATAGGTTGATGCTATGTTTTTATAAAACCCTCAATTGGGTATTTACAATTCTACTTGTATTATTGTTCCCGCCCCTGGCTTTGATTGCATACTAAACTTTGCGCCAACTTCTATCGCCCTTGTTCGCATATTTTTCAAACCGTTACCCTCTGTATTTTCTTTTAAAATAAAACCTTTTCCATCATCTTGTAATTTCAAATGCCATTTGTAACCATGCGCCGTAAGTGTATAATAAATGTTGCTGCACTCCGCATATTTGAATATGTTATTCACGGCTTCTTTACTTATAAGATAGATCGCTTTGCGTTGCCTGATATTTAAGTTTATGGCTTCACTTTCTTTATCTGTTACAAAATGCATTTTTATATTTTTTGATAACGCAATGGAAATAGTGTAAGATTTTAATCGTTGCAAAAGCTTTTCAATACTGTCGTTTTGTGGATTAAAAATCCAAACCATATCGCTTAGCTTTTCAATTACATCCTGGGTATAATTTTTTACTTTGATTAAATATTCAGAAGCTTCGTTAGGTTGGTTATTATTTAGCTTCTCTGCTGCTATTTGGCTGAGGAGATTAATACCACTTATTGAGGAGCCTATTTCATCGTGCAGATCCTGGCTGAAACGGTTACGCATTTCCAGGATATTTATTTTTTGCCGGAGGCGGTAGCGGAATAATAAATATATACCTGATAATAAAACGAAAGTTATGAAAGTGTAGAACCACCATGTTTGCCAAAATGCTTTTTTTATTTTAAATGATAATATTGCAGGTTCACTCCAGTTAGTATTTGGCAATTCCGCTTTTACTTTGAAAGTATACTTACCCGGCGGAAGCTTTACAAAAGAAACAAAGTCATTAGAAGTTGGGTTGCTCCAGAAATTTTCTAATCCCTCAAGCAAGTATGAATATTTAATCCCATTAGTACCGGACGATGAGATGCCTTTAAAATAAAATCCAAGTGTATTGTTTTCATGAGAAAGATGGGTATCAACTGGGATTTGAAAAATACCCGATAAAGAGTCAGCATATTTCGCCCAGTTAGTTTGTTGAAGATTTAGCTCTATATTCTCAATTTGTACAGTTGGTACAGTTGGATTAAAATTTAATTTATCAGGATGAAAACATATTAAATGCCGGTCGGAGGAAAGCCAGATATTTCCTTTTAAATCTTTGGTCAGCCTGCTGTTATAAGAATCTTCCAGTTGCAGATCTTCTGAATTAAAAAAACAAACTACTTTATAATTTTCATTATCAGGATGATTATATGCCTTTGAAAAAACGGTTACATTAGAATTGGCACAAACCCAAAAATTATCCCGGTTATCAAAACATGCAGAACTTACATTATCTGCAGGCAATCCATTCGTTTTATTTATTTGGTCTTTAAAAATTAAGGAATCACTTTGCCAATAATAACGGCGTAGTCCTCTGCCGGAATAAACGATCCATACATCGCCGTGAGGATCATTGTAAAATCCGCCTATTACACCTTCTGTTTTAAATTCATTTAACTGTAGCTTACAAATATTTTTTGTATCAATGGAGTAAATTGAACCCTGGTCTGTGCCAAATAATATAATCCCATTTACACACTGATGTAATCGCATTATGTTCCCCTTTACTTCAATACTATTAACAACAGGTAAAATGCTGTAAGAGGTATCATTAAACTGGCAGGGATATTTTTGTGTTCTTACTGCTACAATAATTTTTTTTCTGTAACCATCATATAACACGTCAAATACCTGGTCGCCGAGGTGTGCCAATGGCCCACTTTGATCGTATAGATTTATGCCATTCTGCATCGCCAATGTAAAGCCTCTCAGGTAATACCAATAACGATTCTTCTCGTCAAACGCATAATCGTCAATGATCATTTCGCTATTCAGAAGATTGGTATTAGTTTTCCTTACAAGTATTTTTTTATTGAACAATCCGTTTTCAAATGTATGAAGCGTGAGAGTTCCATCGTTAATCAGCAGCGGGCCTGTCGGCGGTTGCAAAACATTGCGAAGAATTCCATTTCCTTTTATTGCCTCAGTAGGAAAAATGCTAAATCCCATATCGGATATTCTTAGTAATCCATTTCCGCTTCCTACCCAAATACTTCCCTGCTTATCTTCCGAAATACCTTGTATAAGAAAATCTTTAGAACCATTATAAACCGGTATTAAATGAGCAGTATCCCCTGCTGCTAACAATTGCAATCCTGCAGTGTTAGTTCCAATCCAGAATCTTTTTTTACTGTCGCAGAAATAAGTGTAAAGGCCTTTCAGTTTGCCTAACACACCTGGCAATTTAATTAACTGCTGATTTTTTATCTCGTACATGCCATCCAGTGTGGAAACAAAAATTTGCCCTGCAGATGCAGATAAAGTATTGTAGTAATAACCAACATCTTTTAATGTTCCTATAATGGTATAAGTGCCGTCTGGTCTTCTTAGCACCAATAGGTCACCATAATTTATATATGATCCTTCCTTCGTTTCAATCACAGTGATGCACTTATGATCGTCATAACCTGGGTATAATTTTATTTTTTGCCATTTATTAAAATTCAATTGATAAATACCCACATTAGTTAAACACCAAATATGGCCATCTTTCGTCTCAATAACCTGGGACACCCATCGAATATTTTGTGAATCAGATCGGGGGTAATTAATGAACCTGTTTCCTTTAAACTCAACAACACCTCTTGGTGTTCCGATCCAATATCTTAACTGGCTATCCATGAAACTAACAACAGCTCTTGTATCCGGCAATCCATCAGCTAAACCATAATTGGTAAAATATTTGCCATCAAACCGGCTAAGCCCATCCGGGGAGCCAATCCATAAGTAACCAAGCTTATCCTGGTAAGCACCATACACATAAGATGCGGGCAGGCCATCTTTCGTAGTATATATCCTGGTGGACATATTTTGTGCTGAGGCAGAGAAAGAAATTAGAACCAGGAAAACTGGAAAAATTTTGGTTAAAAAAATATATATGAAATGAAATATCGTTTTCATAATAGCTATTCAATACTGCAGAAATTGACTGCTAATAGTATCTTGTTCCTATTACAAAGCAGCATCCTTCTTAATCTTAAGCGGCTATATTAAGGTAAGAGTAAAACCGTAGAAAATTTTATTTTTACTTAAAATTAGTATTAGGATATAATTAATAATAAACGATGATGCAATTACGCGTTACAAAAATCAGGTCACAAAACAAGGGGTTTGATTAGTAGTATATGCAATCAAAAATGGGCTAATCAATTTACACTAACAAAGCAAATGTTTCAATCATTCAAAAACATTTATTCAAATATTCAAAAAAATGTCGCTGTATTATACATAAGTAAATTAACATGGCAGAAAAAGATTCACAGGAAACCAAATTAAATAAGCTACAATTTTACAGGTCGGAAATACAACATGAGTATACGTTGCTTTACAGCAGGATAAGCACTTACGTTACTTCACAGTCTTTCCTTACTATTGCATTCGCATCTGCTATGAGCAACCGTAGCGCTGGCTGGAACGATATATTCAGTCTTTGGTTTCCCATCCTGTTATCGCTTATTGGCATAGTTACTTCAGTTATGGTACGCGGTGGTGTAAACGGCGCTATTGAAACTATTTCATTGTGGCATGTAAAGCAATACAGGCTTTTCGATGAAGACCCATCAATGGATGACTACCATGTAACCAGGGGAATGCCAAAAAATAATAAGATGCCGATAGATAAAAAGCATCGCCGTATATTGGAGTTCGCCCAGGGAATGCCTTATGTTTTTTTAATTGCATGGTGCCTCTTTGCGCTGCTGGATATATTCCTGCATATAAAATAGTGCGAACGAAATTTTGTATCACTCATGCTCATCATCTCTTAACCGGTATTCTTTTTTTAAGAAAACAATAAGGGCAGCGGCACGGGTTTTTAAACCAGCCATTTCTGTTTTTACCAATACGGATACAGTTTCATAATAGCTGAGATCGTTATAGAACTGGCCGAGTACCGTGGGGTCGTGAGTAAGGAGAAAATCAGGCATGCTGGCCTTCAAAGAATCTACCATCACTTTTTGTTCCGCTACATCTTTGGCCCGCCCGACACTTTCCAGCAGGGGCTGCATATTAAGTATGCCGCCCATTTGATGTTGTGCACTTATAAGGAGATCGCCCAATACTTTTTCATTTATCAACGCCGACTTTACCTGTGCGTCGTAATCTAAAATACTATCAACGGCGGCTTTATTTTTAATAAGCATCATACCACCGGAAGATTTTATTTGTTGCAAAGTGGCGTCGGTATAAATAAAATCCAGGTAACCGGCTAGCGAACGCTGCAACAGCGACACCGCATGCAAGCTACCGGGCTTTTGCAGTTGGTAAAAATTTTTTCTTGCACTGTCTGCCATGGGAATGGTGTGATCATAATACTTAAGCACTGCGGATAATTTCGCAGTATCTGCTTTAAGATCAGCTATGAAACCGGTTATAAACTCTCTTTCTTTTTTATTCTCTGAAATATGCTCCCGCAGGCTTTCTGCAAAAAATCCCATAGTTACCGCCAGGAATATCATCAGGAATTCAAGGAAATATTCTTTGGCCTTTTTTGTGCCATGAGGAACGTGCGGATGATGGTGTACTTCCATTTTTTGGTTTTAGCCGGCTAAAAAAAATTTTGAATTGAACGATTTCAAATATACTTAAAACTAAAAGCAACGATGTGATTACCCACGAAGCCAAACTATGTTTCAGCACTATAACCTGCAATTAAAGAACAGGAAATTGGAAGTACAGCACTACACGGTATTTTTGCAATTGGCTTTTTTAAAGTATTTAATCATGGAGTCTCAACCAACAGTAAGCAGGATTACTATTTATCCCATAAAATCCCTTGATGGAGTTGCTTTGCAAAAAGGCATGATAACAGAAGGCGGCTGCCTTTTGCACGACAGGGAATATGCAATTGCCGATGCAAATGGAAATTTTATAAATGGAAAAGCAAACCCGCTTGTGCATTCCCTACGCTCTGCAATTGATTTTGAGAAAGAGATCGTTTCGTTTCGCCACCACGAAGAAGCAACATGGAATCATTTTCATTTAGAAGATGAAAAGCCTGCTATCAATTCTTACCTCACTGATTTTTTTAAAATCTCTGCAACGCTGGTTCAGAATAAGTACGGGCGGTTCCTGGATATACCGGACATTAGTGGCATTACCATTCTCTCAACTGAAACTTTACAAAGCGTTTCAGAATGGTTCAATAACATTGACCTGGAAGAAACCAGGAAACGGTTTCGGGCAACTATTGAAATAACAGATGTAATGCCTTTTTGGGAAGATCATCTCTTTTCAAAACCAGGAGCCGCGATTGAATTTACAATTGGGGACGTAACCTTATTTGGCATGAGCCCCCGTGCAAGATGTGTGGTGCCTACCCGTAACCCTGAAACGGGTGAAGTACTTCATGCCTTCCCAAAAACTTTTGCAAAACATCGTGCTGTTTCTCAACCTGCCTGGTCCAAATTAAATGAGTACGATCATCATTATTATTTAAGCGTTGATTGCTATATTCCTGCGAGTGAAGTTGGGAAGTGGATTTGTGTGGGGGATGAAGTGAGGGTGGTTGGGGAGAGGGAGGTGGTGTAGACAGGATTTTAAAGATATAAAATGCAGTTACCAAAAAGAATATTTTTAGATACCTCAGTAATCAATTTCATTGTTGATTACTCTGAAATCATTTTTGATGGATGTGCTATTTCTGAAAAAAATAAACGAAAGAAAATATGATGACATCCGAGGCCTGACTCAAATCTTCTATTATGCAGATCATAATGCTATTGAAATGGTGATTTCTAAAACGACGTTTAATGAAATTCAAGCAACTTCTAATAAAGCGAAAAGGGGGAAATTGCTCAATTACTGTTCTGAGCTGTGGAATTATTTTCATATTCTAATTGAAAATGATTTTACAAATCCTGGATTAGAGGTTAAATATTATGAAGAATTTTTATCAGATAAAGGACTAAGTCATCTTTCAGATATAAATGATAGGAGATTAATAATAGAAGCGCTTTTTTACAAGTGTGATGTATTTTGCACAAGAGATTATAAAACAATTCTCAGGCATCGATTAAGTTTACAAAAACATATTCCTCTAGAAATTTTAACCCCTGTTGAATGGTGTCTGAGGTATAAATACAAAAGAGCATATTGATAGAAGCTTATTATTTACCGTACTCTGAGTTTCAGAATATTTACTAATAATTCAAATAAACATTTAATTCAAACAATTAATCTTGAGTTAAGCATTTATCATTATCATTATCCACTATTTCTCTTATTTATTTTCTTTAATTGATTACCTTATAACTGCTACACACAGGCTTTAGTTATTAATTGCATTACCAACTTTAATGCTGACGAATGGCGACTTTGTTTATATCATGCGTAAGCGATGAATTTGCAAATTACCGGGATGCTATCCGAAAGGATTTTACGAGGCCTAATCTTGAAACAAAGATCCAGGAAGATTTTATTGCTCCTGCTGTTGTTGGCATCCGCGCCAATATACCTATAGAGAAAACTTTCCCATCGATAACAAGCACTGTCTACTAAGATTTTCTTTCCTTTATATAAAATTACTAGCTCAATGAAAGTCATATTATTAGTCCTAACCATCTTCTTAGCTGATACCCTTTGTGCGCAGGAAATCATTCACCGTGATCCGGAAATCGAGAAAATGGTAAATGAAGTTTCCCGGGATTCGCTGCAATCTTATATAAACACATTGGTCGCCTTTGGAACCAGGAATACATTGAGCACTCAAACGGATGCAAGGCGTGGCATAGGCGCAGCAAGAAGTTGGGCATTAAAAAAATTCAATGAGTTTGCTAAAAACTCAAATGGGAGATTAACTTCGGTAATTGATACCACCACATTATCACCAAATGGAAAAAGAGTGGATGCGCCTCTTGTGTTGGGCAATGTAATGGCAACTTTAGGAGGAACAGACCCAGCTGATAAAAGAATTTTTATCATCAGCGGCCACCTGGATAATATGCGCTCCAATGTAATGGACAGAACCGGCGATGCGCCTGGCGCTAATGATGATGGCAGCGGTACATCAGCAGTGCTTGAATGCGCAAGAATTATGAGTAGGCATTCTTTCCCGGCAACGATAATATTTGTGGCAGTGAGTGGTGAGGAGCAAGGGCTGCTTGGCTCAACATACATGGCGGAAAAAGCCAAAAGAGAAAACTGGAATATAGAAGCAGTTTTGAATAATGATATTATGGGAAGCAATAACAGCAATGAAACAAATATTATTGACAATACAAGGGTTCGTGTTTTTAGTGAAGGGTTGCCTGCTTATGAAACAGAAAAGAATGCTGCAAAGATTCGGGCGCTTGGTTTGGAGAATGATGGTAAATCGCGTCAGCTTGCCCGTTATGTAAAGGAAATTGGCGAGCGGTATGTTGATCATCTTGAAGTTGTAATGATTTACCGGAACGACCGTTTCTTAAGAGGCGGCGATCATACACCTTATGTGGAGAATGGATTTGCTGCCGTAAGATTCACAGAGATGAATGAAAATTATACACGCCAGCACCAGAATGTAAGAACAGAAAACGGCATTAGCTATGGAGATTTGCCTCAACATATAGATTACGAATACCTGAGAAAAAATACGGCAATGAATTTGGCGAACCTTGCCAATCTTTCCAAGGCACCGGCTATGCCGCAGGAAGTAAAAATCGAAGTAAAGAGATTAACAAACACAACTTCGCTTTCATGGCAGCCGCCAAAAACGGGAAATGTAAAAGGGTATTATATTTTAATAAGAGAAACGACAAGCCCTGTTTGGCAAAAGAAAATGTTTACAACGGAAACTCATATAATCTTACCTTATTCAAAGGATAATTATTTTTTTGCTGTACAATCCGTGAATGAAACGGGCAATGAAAGTTTGATGGTAGTACCAGGTGTTGGAGAGTGATTTAAAAACATTCAATGTTACAGGGTTCCATCGAAGGATGAGATATTTAAAAAACCATCACACCAGCTTTTGAAAGCAGGTGTGATGGTACTCATTAATATTTTATTTAAAATCCAATTGTTGAGCAAGCCTGCCTCCCATCAATACACGCAGATCATTCCTCGAAACTGCTTTGGTATGTTGCATTTCCTCGCTTCCAAAAATCTTAGCTGATAAAGCGTCCATCTTTTCACGCATTCCGTCCAGCATAGCATAATTTTTTAATTCATACATAAGCAAAACATTCCAGTCATTCTCAGAGGCATTGGGAGTCGTAAGGACTTTATAATCCAATATATAACCGGCATCTTTTGCAGCCCGCATTTGTTTTATCCATCCCTCACTTATATTTTTTAAATACAGATCACCCATACCTGGTTTCGCACTTACAAACTGTACCTGCCATATCGGGCCTTCTGTATATGGCTTATCGGACTGGGCGGAAACATTGAAACTGCCTAAAATAATAATGATAAAAGCAATTGCTGAATTGAAGAGAAATTTTCGCATGATTTTAAATTTTTAGATGATAGATTATTGTGTAATAAAAAACGTTACCTGAATTTTAGAGTCGAAATAGTTGCGTGGTACCCGGTGACTATACTATTCATAATGATTGCGCTGCCTCAGCGATATTATCAATTAATTATTGTGCAGTAAAAGGTGTTTAAAAAGATACGATCCGGCAGGTTATTAAGAATTCGCATAGCGTATTCTTTAACTTACCAATTTATCAGGAGTAGTTCAATAGAAAATTAAATGTATTGAATTTTTTTTTGAGAAAATAAAGATTAAAGGCTTTCCTTCTTTATTGCATTATAATGACATTAATTGATTTCTAACATCCCTTTTAATTTTAGCCTGCCGGCGCATGAGCTTCTGAGCCTCAATTGGAATTTCACTGCCACGTACAGGAAAATAATCCCCCGGATCCTTATCGTGTTCCTGCCGGCAATGTCAAATCTCTTTTAAGCATCGCATCACGGTTAGCCATATCCCAGGCTGTCAGGAAAATAAAACGGACTCTCTTTTCCATCAGGTCAAAATTTATTTTATCAACCGTATCCGTTGGCCTGTGGTAATCTTTATGAATACCGTCAAAAAAGAAAATGATGGGTACGCCTTTTCTCGCAAAATTATAATGATCACTCCGATAATAAATTCTTTCAGGATCCTGGGGATCGTTGAATTTATAATCAAGTTCGAGATGGGAATATTTATTATTTACTGACGTGCTTATCGGTTTAAGGTCGGTGCTTAATTTATCATCGCCTATCACATACACATAGTTTGTACTGTCACCGTTTTTTCTTCCCGGGTCAATACGGCCCACCATATCGGTATTCAGGTCCACAGTTGTATTTTCCAATGGAAATACAGGATGATCGGAATAATATTCTGAGCCCCATAGTCCCTTTTCTTCCCCGCTTACTGTCATAAAAACTACCGATCTGCGTGGCCCGTTCCCACCGGCTTTTGCCTTTGCAAATGCATCAGCCATTTCAATTACACTTACTGTGCCACTGCCATCGTCATCAGCTCCATAATAAATTACCTCTCCCCTTTTGCCAAGATGGTCATAATGCGCCGTAAGAAAAACATATTCATCCTTTTTATCTGTCCCTTCAATATAGCCAATCACATTACTGGATTCTGAAGGAATATTAATTTTCCTGTATGCTAATTTTGTTTTAATTTTTTTATTAAAAGTTATTCCATTTAAAAGCGAACCGGATTTAGCAGATGAAATAACTGAAGCCATTTTTCTTTCACCAAAAATATTTATTGCAACAGATTTCGTTATCAATACAGCAGGCACTTTTTCATTCTCTGCATTTTCAGGGCGTGGAAAATACACAGTCGATTTCCTGGAATTATTAGCAAGCGAAGAAGCTAAGGTATCTAGTGCGGGGTTAATAATTAATAAAGCTTCCACACCTTTTTGCTTTGCTAATATTGCTTTTTTAGAAATATTAAATGTCCATCCTGAAGGTTTATCTGTTCCGGAAATAACAAATTTATTATTCACTTTAGGTTCACCATAAAAGATGGCCACTACTTTTCCTTCTACTTCTTTCCCGGCATAGTCATCATAATCTTTATCAGTAATTCCATAGCCTGCAAAAATTATTTCTTTCGCATCAAATTCTCCGTTTTCACCAGAGCCGGGAGTAACAATGTAATCTGTGCCGAAATTATATTTGTTCTTTCCAATTTTTAATATTTTAGGAATAAGGGTATCCTTTCTTAACGGATAAGTTTGAATGTAGCCATTCAATGAAGATGGCGATGCCAGGCCAATTTCCTTAAACTGGCTTTTAATATAATCAGCGGCTTTTTGCTGTCCTGCAGTTCCGGTTTCCCGTCCTTCCATTTCTGCAGAAGCGACAATGGTGAGCTGTTTTTTTAAGCCTGCCTGCGTAATACTTTCGGCATACTTTAATGCAACGTCTGTTTGAGAAAATAAATTATTGGGGGAAATAAACAGGAGGAAGAATGCCGTAAAATAATGTCTCATAAAATATTTTGCAAATGATTCGCAAATATAAATGCTTTTATTTTCGGCTAGTTTTCATTCATACAAGATTAGCAGAAGAACAGGCAATTTTGTTTACACGCATTGCATGGCGGCCGCCTTCAAATTCAGTATGCATAAATATCTCTATCATTCTTTCCACAAGGCCTTCTCTTACAAAACGGCCGGGGATACAAATAACATTTGCATTATTATGCCTGCGGGCAAGCTCGGCAATTTCTTCTTCCCAACATACCGCTGCTCTTATATGCTGATGTTTGTTGGCAGTGATAGCAACTCCATTAGCGCTTCCGCAAATTAATATTCCAAAACATGCCTCTTCGCTTTCTACAGCAAATGCTACAGGATGTGCGAAATCTGGGTAATCAACTGAATTACCTGAAAACGTTCCAAAATCTTTCCAAGTAACGCTTTTACCATCCAGAAAAGAAATAATATCTTCTTTGTATTCAAACCCGGCATGGTCGCAGCCAATTGCTACAGGTTTTGATAAGTTAAAAGGTGACATAACAGATGATTTTAATACTATATAAAGGTATATAAATACGATCGTTTGCCTTATATAAATTAATTAAAAAATGTTTGAATACTACTAGCACTTTTCAACAGCAATAAACTGCGAATCTGCTTAATCAATAGCATCATATACCAACCCTGCTACAACTGCATATACAAGGTGATGAAAAATGTCTATCGCGATATCCTTGGTTTCCCATTCTTTAAGTGGTGGCGCAATATCGAGCTTTGGTTCTATAGTAACTGCAGTTCCCCAAACTGCAGCCATATGTAATGTGGTTGCTGCGAATCCATTAATACCTGCCACTGAAAGCAAGCCCCGTAATACGCCCCATGAGGTTCCATATACCCAATGCACTTCAGTAGCAAAATCTTCTTTATTCCCGGGTGTTGGCTGTATGTGCAATGTTTTTTTCACGGCTTTGGCAGGAGCATCACTGGGTTTTCTTTTGGTGATCCTCATTTCTATCATCTGTGAAACAGTGATGGCAAGGGTTCCCGCAGCTCCTGCTATTAACCCTTTTCCAATGGCAGCGCCTATTGCGCCTAACACTGTTGATTCATGTGAATTACTTTTCACGATTTTATTTTTTATTTTTTTTAAAATATATCATTATTGTATTGACAAAAAATTTACATCTAAAATTTATACCTATCATTTATTTGTGAGGTAAAGATATTCTCCTAAACTTACGGGAGTTGCTTAAATGTCTCAAAAGTCTTGCCATTAAGAGATCGCAGCTATAAGAAATTGTTTAGAATGGCTGAACATGATGATAAAATTTTTTTGTGTAAAAATTACCTCTTTTAAAAGCTTCCCGGATTACTGATAGTATAAATCAAACTGATTTCAAAGAAATTTATAGAAAAGTGATTTCATTTAATAACCCTTTGTAATAAAAATATGGCAAATGCCTATTGCTTAAAATTTAATAGCTTGTGATAAATTTAAATGCATAATTAATCAGTATCCCTCAATATATTTAAAGAAATGATTTTTAAAAACAAGCTTTATTAAATTTTTTGCCTGATAATTGCTTGCTATATAAATTAGCTATAATAACAATCAGAATTTTTAACTTAATAAAACCTACAATGAAACAATTATTTAATTTTTTAAAATTATCAGCATGTGTAATTTTCTTCTCATGCTTTGTATCATGTAGCAGTGATACAACATCTGCTAAAACAGAGGTTACCGGGAATAGCGACAGCGTTGGAATTGATCCCAGCCCTATGGCCACTGATACTTCTATGCATCACGCAGCAGCAGTACTTTCAGGCACTTTCCCTGATACTACGGTTACAGGCAATGTGCAGTTTGATGATATGAACGGTAAAGTGAAAATGAAACTGGAAATTTCTATTCCTGCGAAAGCCAACAAAAGTGTGGCAGTTCACATACATGAAATGGGCGATTGTGGAGATATGGGTAAAGCAGCCGGTGGCCACTGGAATCCTACCGGGGCAACCCATGGCAAATGGGGAAGTGCCAGTTTTCATTCGGGGGATATAGGAAATGTAAGTTTAGATGCTAAGGGTAATGGCACGATGGAACTGGAAACAGATTTATGGTCAATAGGCGGTGATGCTAAGAAAAATATTTTGGGCAGAACCATAATGGTTCACGGAGGTATGGATGATTACACTTCACAACCTGCAGGTAATTCCGGTGCCAGGATTGGTTGTGGCGTTATTAAATAAATGAAGCATAAATCTGCACCTGCTTAATTTTTAGGCAGGCGCAGATTTTATAATTTTACCTTAGGAGGAAACCCATAATGATCGTGCAGGCCCTGGGAATAATCATCTTCTATTGGCTTAGACGAATCATAAACCGGGCTGTTTTTTACTGCTTCAACACTTACGTTTACTATAACTTCCTGCAGGTTCCATTTTACTTCCTTAATCCACGAAGGAGATACTAATACTTTTTTTTCTGAAAATAAATTACCTGTTTTTACTACAATGAAATTTATTTGCCACGTTTGTTCATTGAATACAAAATCGGAAATCTTTCCAATTTCTCCATCAGTTGCATGAATAATATACCCCCTTAACTCATGGGTACTTCTTAGATGAGTTTTTATCTCAGGTTCTTTACTAACTTCTGCCTGTTCTGTGTTTTCGTTCACCACAGGAGTTAATGGAAAAGTTCCCATCATCCCTA
The DNA here is from genome assembly GCA_038239385.1 of Chitinophagales bacterium. Taxonomy (GTDB): domain Bacteria; phylum Bacteroidota; class Bacteroidia; order Chitinophagales; family Chitinophagaceae; genus Ginsengibacter. Next base: position 9,194 of record JBBSEV010000036.1, on the reverse strand, counting down.
TGCCATCGCCATATAATCCTGCATCGTAATAGCTTTGCCATGGGTAATAGGCAAAAAGTTTTTCTTCTTCCTGCCTGGATATTGGTTTAGCCATATCAATGTCCGGGCTGTTCTTTACCTGGCTCCTTGTAAGATTCACCGGTAATATTTTGTTTTCCCAGTCCGGTTTAAGAATAGCTTCGGGAGAAATGAGTACTTCTCTGCCGGTTAACCAGCCACCGGTTATTACAATCATATATCTTATTGTCCACGTGGTATCATCAAAATAAAATTCCTCTACTTTTCCTATATCTCCATCCGTAGCCCCGATTGTAAATCCAACGAGATTATTTATACTTATTTGCATAATATTTCTTTTATTGTAGAAAAGGTTTATATAATAAAGTTAGGAAACTTTAAAATGTATAGCTGCCATTAATCTATTAAACAGATTTAATTCAGAATATGTCTCAAGATTTGTCATCACATTGAAATAAAACATTTTACTAAACGTACCTACATTATATACTTTAGCTTTACAATTTATTTCTAATTCAAAATATTTAAATGATATCCATGGTATACAAAATCGCTACAACTGTAATTTCTATAGCATTATTTTTTTCATGTACAACTAATACTAATGACGATAAAAAAGATCATGTAATAGTTAACGTTAGTGGAAAAGATGAAAAGGATTCATCTGTTAGCGTCGCAGCAGGCAGGCAGTTTAAATATGAATTGGGTAAACCTCTTCATTCCTGGAAATTACCTGACCAATTAATAGAAGTTTCCGGAAACACATGGATAGATGACAATCATCTTATTATGATAGAAGATCTTAATCCCATCTTATATTTAATAAAGCTGGATGATAAAAATGCCACTCTTGAAAAAGTAGTAACCTTCAAAGAAGAAGATAAAGACAAATTTGACATAGAAGATGTAACGATTGTAAAAGATGTTGTGTATGCACTTTGGAGCCACGGCACTTTATTCAAAATTGCGAATTGGAGGGATAAGCCCCAGGTTGATGAGATTAAAACTTTTTTGAAAAAAGAAAACAATACAGAAGGACTATGCTTTGACCCTGTCACTAATAAATTATTGGTTGCCTGCAAAGATGAATCCGGTATTCAGGATGAAAAAAAATCAACAAGGGCGGTGTATGCTTTTGATATAGCAAACAATAATTTAAGTGATCAACCTTATATGCTGATACATAAAAAGGATTTTGAAAAAATAGCTGATGAGAAACTTGAATTCAATCCTTCTGCGATAGCCGTGCACCCGGTAACACATGATATTTATTTGCTTTCTACAAAGGATACTAAATGCATGGCTGTATATTCTCATGATGGAAAGCTAAAAGATTTTCAATTAATTGATAAAGACCTTATGCCCCAGCCGGAAGGCATGTGCTTTTCTCCTGATGGAAAACTCTATATAAGCTCAGAAGGCAAAAAGGGCGACCCGGGAAATTTATTTGAATTTGATCCTTTAGCTGGTAAATAAATCGAAAGTAACGATAAGAATTTAAATTTTTAAATTCCAATAAAAGCCTGCGCTATAAACTGGCTAATCATACCAACAAATATTCCTGAATAAATATCGAAAGGCGTGTGATTACTTACCATCAATCTTGACGTACATACAACCCCTGTTAATAGAATTACCAGCATCGCAGGTAAAAAAACTCCATAAGGCGACCCGCTGAAAATAATTACCAGTAATAATCCAAGGAAAGATCCCACTCCCAATGCATGCATGCTTATCTTAAAATAAATATTTGCCAGCAGTGCAAAAGATGAAGACAGGAATATTCCAAAGATAAACGCGGTAAGAATTAATGGAACACCAGGCTGGTTCCTGAAAACAAGATACATCCAGAAATAAAATATGTTGCTTGCTATATAGGGAATGATCCTTTCCCGCTGGGTTCTCAAAAAAATGCTATTAATAAAACCCAGCGCTTTAAGAAGAATAATGGTAAATGCGGGAAAAAAAATAGTATTATAAGCAACTCTTATTAATATGTAAATTTTTTCGCTGTATGGAATACCTGTGAAATAGCCTGCTTGTATAAACGCTAAATACCAGGTTGCGATTACCGGTATAAAAAGAGGATGGAAAACATACGAAAAAATTTGAGCAGGTATTCTCAAAGCCAGGCTATGCCTTTCTCCCGGTAACGACGGAGACGGTTCATGAGGCCGGTTAAAAAAATTTGTATCCATTATAATTCTTTTCTAAGCCGTGCAACAGGAATGTTAAGCTGCTCCCTGTATTTTGCTACTGTACGGCGTGCAATGTTGTAGCCTTTTTCCTGTAAAAGCTCGGTAAGCTTTTCATCACTCAATGGGTGTTGTTTATTTTCATCATTAATTAAGTTGCTTAATATCTTCTTTACTTCACGGGTACTTACTTCTTCGCCAGTATCTGTTACAAGGCTTTCACTAAAGAAAAATTTTAGCCGGTAAGTACCAAATTCTGTCTGAACGAATTTACTATTGGCAACACGGCTTACTGTAGAAATATCAAGACCGGTTCTCTCAGCAATATCTTTCAATATCATAGGCCGCAGGTCAGTATCATCACCTGTTAAAAAAAATTCTTTCTGATATTCCATGATAGTCTGCATGGTACTTAGCAATGTATGCTGTCGTTGCTTTATCGCATCAATGAACCATTTAGCGGAATCTATTTTTTGCTTTATAAAAAGTACCGCTTCTTTTTGCCGCTTATCTTTTTTAGCTCCCCGGTCATAATCTTTAAGCATATCCCTGTAGCCCTCACTTATACGTAGATCAGGAGCATTTTTAGAGTTGAGTGTTACCTCAAGCTTACCGAGCGTGTTTATTACAAAAAAATCAGGGATCACATAACTTTGAAGCTTATTTGTTTCCCCAACCTGCCCACCCGGCTTGGGATTCAATTTTATGATCTGGTTAATCACCTCTTTAATTCCGTCATCGCCAAGGTTGAGGCCACGCTGAATTTTTTCATAGTGCTTTTTGGTAAACTCTTCGAAATAATTTGCTATTACATCAATGGCCACCTTTACCTGCTTGCCTTCTGATTCTTTTCTCCTGAGCTGTAATAAAAGACATTCCTGCAGGTTTCTCGCCGCAACGCCGGGAGGGTCAAATTGCTGGATCAAATGCACAAGGTCTGCAATCTCTTTTTCAGTACAATCAATATTTTGCCTGAATGCAAGGTCATCTGCTATAGCTGAAATTTCACGGCGCAAGTAGCCATCGTCATCAATGCTTCCTATTATTTGCTCTGCTATTTTTTGCTGGCGATCATCCAGGTTTAGCATCAAAAGCTGCGATTTCAAAATATCAAAAAAAGATATTTCTACTTTGTGCGGAACAGTTTTGGTTTCCTCAGTATCTCCGTAATTATCATCTCTTAACCTATAATCGCCCACTTCATCATCACCGTCCTTTACATATTCGCTTATATCAATACTTTCATAATCCGATTCACTTCCGTCAATTTCATCAGCTTCATCATCAAATTCATCTTTTGGCTCTTCAAAATTATCATCATGCCCATCCTCACCTGGCTCCAGCGCTGGATTTTCTTCTATTTCTTCTTTAATTCTTTCTTCAAGGTGAGCAGTCGGAACCTGCAACAATTTCATAAGCTGAATTTGCTGAGGCGATAATTTCTGTAATAGCTTTTGTTGTAAACGCTGTCCTAACGACATTTAACTTTTTTCTTTTTTATATGTTGTAAATTGTGGGTGCAAAAATAACGATATGTTTTTTTGGAATAAAATTTGTGTTGTCTGCTTTTTTTTCTTTATATCTGCTAAGGCTTCAGCTCAGGTTACATTTAATACTTCTTTGAAAGAGAAAGATTTTATTTTAAAAAATTCCGTTAAACTTTCCGGATATCCTTTACATTTTATTACTTCTACTATAGGGAATCAGCCTGTTAAGAAAATAAATAACTGGTCCGTTAATAACGGGATAACACAGGATTACTACACCCGCAACTTTGGTTTTTTTTGTAAGCAGGAACTTAGGGTTGAGAAAGCAATTAAATTTCCATTACGTTTCCGGCTTGGTTCTTTGCAGCAATGCAATTATTATGAAGGCAAAAATTGATTTTATTCTTGTTTTATTTAGCTGATAATGTCTATAAAATATTCAATAGCAAAAGAAAGTAAGCGTTTTATATTTTTACGTGCATGGTAAAAAAACATTGTCTTTATCTTTTAACTTTTTTATCCTTATCATTCTTTTTCGCAATGCCCCTTGCAGGGAAAGGGCAGGTATCAGAAGATAGCCTCTCTGAAAGAAAAGAAGATACCGTTTTACGAATAAAAAATTTCTCACCATATTTTACGCTTCATGTTGACTCCACTCTCGAATATCCTTTTGAAATAAACAGAGATCCGAAACAATACTATTGGTTTTTAAGAAATTCGCCGGTTGGCCTTAAAATAAATAAAGACAATGGTGTGCTAATGTTTAAAGCAGATAAATCTTATTTCCTCTCCGGCAAATTAAAGTATGATAACGACTATAAAGTAAAGCTTGGAGTACAAAATCTCAATGATGAAAAAGAGAAGGTTGATACAACATTCACCCTGGTTTTTTATAATACAGAAATTATTCCATCGAAGATAAAACCTACGGTTAGTGGTATTTTAAATATTGAAGAAGGGGATACTTTGAGTTTTAAGTTGCAATGTGAAGAAGGAAGTTTCCCGGTAGAATCAATAACCTATTTCAGCAACTTTCCTATACATTCTCTTACCAGGGTATCTAAGTGCGGCGATGATTTTACATGGATTCCATCCTATGATTTTGTAAAAGAAGATGGCAATGAAAAACAGAAAATGGTTATTATTGATTTTATTGGCGTTGATAAATTTTACAACCGCGATACAGCTATTGTAAAGGTTATAGTAAACCAAACAATTAATTTTCCTCAAAGGCTTATGGAATACCATAGCATAGTTGAAAATATAAATACTTATATTTTGCAACTGAAAAGTACGTTCAGAATCCTCGACCAAAAAATAAAACATACAAAAAATACCCGTACTGCGTTTGATCTTACTTCTGCATCAACTGCTTTGGGCGGCACCATTTTTTCATCATTACCAAATCAAAGCAACCAGACTACCGGGAAAATACTGCCCAGCGTAGGTGTGGCCCTTGTGCCGGTAAAAGAAGCGGTGGCACCGACAAAAAATTATGAACAAAATTCTGCGTCACTCGTAAGAAGCGATATTAAAAGATTGCAATATTTAATTACGGATAATATTCTTGTTGGAGACAAAGACCCGGATATTGTGAATAAAACAGCAAGGCTTAAGGAAGAATTAAAACAGGTACAATTACAACTTATAGACGTACCCGTTATTGAAGACAGCACTAATAGCAAAGAGCTTGATGAATACTTTAATAATCCCAGGGTTAATAAAAAATACCGTTTAAAAAACAGGTAAAAAATTCCCTCAATCAGGAATCTTAAAGGACTCCCGCCTACAACAATTATTGGTGCTGAAATAGATCCTTTAATGAATGAAGGCTCAACTCTTGCAGATAAATTAAAAGCTGCCGGTGTTACAGTTAATTATAAAATTATAATGGAGTTACTCATGAATTCTTTGGAATGGTGCAAAAGTGCCACAGGCTAAAGATGCGCAGGCCGTTGCTATATCCGATTTGAAAGGTTCCTTTACAAAATGATTTTTAAATAAGACCACTCTATTTATTCAAAAGGTTTCATCTAAAATTAAAGCCTTTTGTCTTTATAATAATTCCTGGAACATTATCAATGCAAAAAACTTTCAATCGTTGAGAACAATTTTCCCGGCTCTTCAATTTGAGGATTGTGCCCAGACTTTTCAAACATCACAAACCGGGCTTGCGGGCAATATTCCTTAAACTTCACCATCATAGCGGGAACGGCTACACGATCGTATCGGCCGCCATATATTAATACCGGCATTTTAAGATCTTTTAATTCTTTTCTAAAATCAAAATTGCCAATATCGCTGCCTACAATAAAATCGCCATCTTTGCCAACCATCTGGTAATATAATTTAGAATTGAACGAATTTGGATACGGTTTGCTGCCACGGCTTATAAAATTTTCCGGGTTGTACGCATAAAGAAAACCGTAAGGAACTTTGCCATATAATTCCTGATGTTTTGCATCGCTGGAAATTGCACCGGCTTCCCTAATCATCATTAGTGAATCCCACACTTCAGGATAATTAGTTTTTATTTCATGATTACTGTTATCATCATTCTCCTGCCACATAATGAAGCTGTGAAAAGTATTGGCAAGAATCAGATGACTTACATGCGATGGATATTTTATTGCATAGCCTTGTGCAACAAGTCCACCATAAGAATGGCCAAGCACATTTAGTTTATCAAGATGTAATGCATTTCTAATGCCTTCCACATCTTCAATATCCCGGGCAAGTGTATATTCTTTTACATTTTTTGCGGTATCACTTTTCCCTCTTCCGAAAGCATCGTAAAAAATAAGCTGGTTGTCTTTTGCCAAAGAATCAAATCTGCGATAACCAGGGTGTGCACCGCCAGGCCCACCGGGAATAATGATCAATGGATCACCAGTGCCAACGATAACAACATAAAGTTTAGCACCATTTACAGTAATATATTTTCCATCAGTGTAGCTGTCCGGAAGCTTTTGTGCAAGAGTTACCTCAAATAAAAATACGAATGTAAAAAAGAATAATAATTTTTGCATAAAGAGATTTTATGAATATTGAAGGTAAAGAGATTTCGTTTTTATAAATGATATTTTGCTTTGATCTCCGGAGATTTCTCCTGGTTCGAAATGACGAGAGTATTAAAAGAGAAAATTTGTACAATTCTTTCATAAACCATCCATTGCCTTCAACGCTTTCTTAAGATTGATACCTTTATCTAATACATCATTAAAAATATCTACCTGCCTTTTTATCCTGTATATTATGAACTACCAATTATTTATTGAAAAAAGGTTGCCAGCCTTAGCGAAAGTCTTTGAATTAAATAGACTTCGTAAAGGCTGGCAACCCTGGCAATTTATAATTAAGACAACTAAATTTTAAAAACTGATTCCTACTCCAACTTTAAAAGCATTATTGTAAGACTTTACTTTTTGATTAGCATCCATTTTTGACAAGCCGTAATCGTAGGAAGCCATCAGGTTCACCCCATTTGTAAGCTGGTAGCCAACACCCCCTGTAACACCCACGTCCCATTTATTGAATTGTGCAGTCGCATCAGTGCTTTTATTTAAAAGATTGATACCTAAAATACCCGCAGTTGTACGAAGGTCGGCATGGGCAAGATAAGACACCTGCGGCCCTGCAAATAATTGCAATCCGCCAAAATTTGCTTTTACTAAAACAGGCAGATCAATATATTGTAATTGAAGTTTAGCTTTTGCACTGGCGCCAAGAAATTCAACGCCTTTTAAATTTAGAGCGCCATTAAGTTCGTAACCTTTTTGAGAGTAATATAATCCTGGCTCTACTGAAATAATATCAGTAACAGGGAGGCTCGCATAACCACCTGCAAAAAAGCCCGTTGTGTTTGATGGTTTTATTGCACCTCCTGTAAAATCAAGTAGCTTATTTAAATTATCAACAGCATCGCCTCTTACGCCTGCATAAGATATGCCTGCTCTTACTCCAAAAGCGGGAGTGGTTTGGGCGAAAGTTAATGTTGAAACGAGAATTGAAATGAAGAGTAAAATTTGTTTTTTCATAATATAGTAGAGCCGGGGTTTACAGCCGTTCTGCTAAATCAGAAACAAAAAAGTGCAAGAGGATTAATTAAGGAATTGTAAGTTTTTGTTAATGGGTATACGAGGGAAAATGAAAAATAATAACTGGTCTAAAAAAACAAGGCTGATATTTCTGATTAGCTGATTATATATTTTGTGGTAACCCCTTTCTTTTTTACAATACATTTTAAAAATGATATTTTAACTTTAGACTATGAAGTTTTTGGCGATTACAACCTGCTTTTTAGTTTGCTCTTTTATAAGCAAACCACAAAGCCTTAATGAATATGCAGAAATAGATAAAATCGCCTTAAGCATTCCCTCAACTCAAACCAATAATACTGCAGATATTGCCGCATACATAAATGCACATTTTGATACTGATAGCAAAAAAGTACGAGCTGCCTATACGTGGGTTGCTAATAATATTAAGTATGATGCAGCCCATCTTCATCGTGTAATTTTAAATGAAGACCGTGAACAAAAAGTGACCTGGGCTCTTGAAAGAAAAAAAGGAGTTTGTGAAAACTTTGCAGCAATTCTCACTGACATCTGCATAAAATGTGATTTACGGTCTTATGAAATAGAAGGCTACACACGTTACAATGGTTCTGTTGATAAATCAGGGCATGCATGGAGTGCAGTTTTTATTGATAATAACTGGTACCTGTATGATCCTACGTGGGATGCAGGTTTCCAGGAGAACGGGCAATTTACAGGGCGAACAGGCACAAGCTATTTCCAGGTATCTGCTTCAGAATTTATTCAATCACATATGCCCTTTGATCCAATGTTCCAGTTCCTGGATTATCCACTTACCTACCAGGAATTTTCGAGAGGTTATCATAAATCAAACACAGCGTATTTTAATTACCGGGATTCTATAAATGAAAATGAAAAGCTTGCTCCCCTGGCTCAATATGAAGCAGCCGCCAAAAGAATTGAAAGAAATGGCATCCCGACTGAGATCGTTTCCATGAGGCTTAAACAATTAAGAATGGAAAAAGAAATTATTTACCAGGATACGGATGCAGATTTGTACAATTCAGCAGTTAATGATTATAAAGAAGCTATAGAAAATTTTAAAAAGTTTCTTACTTATAGGAACAACCAGTTTATGCCCGCCAGGCCAGCTACTGAAACAGAATCAATGCTTGAGGTAATTTTAAAACAGGTTGAAAATGCTAACAATAAATTAAAAAAAGTAAATCAATCAAAGGCCACATTAGCGCTTAACACAGGGGATGTGGAAAAAGTATTGAACGACCTCTCAGCAAAAGTAAAAGAGCAGCAAATATTTTTAAAAAATTATTTGAGCACAGCGAAGGAAAAATAAATCATCCCTTTAAAATTTATTGAGAAATAAGCTGCCTTTAAAAAAATCTTCTGAACTTTTTTATCTCTGCATTTTTCAATGCATTCTTCTACCTGTAATCCTG
>JBBSEV010000035.1:0-44636 GCA_038239385.1 Chitinophagales bacterium | reverse complement strand
TAACTCCTATTTTCCCTGATAAAATTGCGTTGTTTTGTAAAATAGCTTTTTCAAATTTTACCCAAATATTTCAAACTGTTTGAAAAAACAAAAAGCCGCCATTCGCGACTTTTATAATTGTTTCTTTGCTCCCCCTTCTGGACTTGAACCAGAGACCCTCTGATTAACAGTCAGATGCTCTAACCAACTGAGCTAAGGAGGAGTGTCCTGTTAAAAATGGGTGGCAAAAATAAAGGATTTTGATTTGCTACAAAAATTGTTTTAAAATTATTTAAACCACCTTAGCAAGCCTCCTTCTTCAAATCCAACAAATATTCCCTCCTCGCTAATTTTTACAGGGTATATTTTTAAAAAATATCCTTCCCCACTTATATCACGTCCATTCGCTAAATTAAAAATATAGCGATGTACCGGGCATATGATATTTTCGTTCTTATCTAAAAACCCCTCACACATATTTCCTCCTGCATGCGGGCATTTTGAAGTACAGGCAGCAATGGAATTGCCGGTTTTTGCAATACATATTTCTTTTCCTGCCACTTCAATTTGCAAAAGGCTATTTTCCTTAAAATGTAATTCGGAAACTTGCTCTGCGATTTTATACCATTTATATGTCTTGCCATGTTTCATTTAATAGCTCAATAAAAAAATTCCGCTTTATAAGGATATTTAACCTGGTACATCGATCGGATAGTGTTTAATACAATTTGCCTTAGTTCCGCAATATTGGTTTTTTCTATTGCTGAAATGAAGACACATTTTCCCTCTGTTTTTTCCTGCCATCTTTCTTTTAATTCATTCAGCAGGTCTTGTTTTATTTCAGACTCCAGCCATTGATCAAACGTGTTTTTTTCATACTGATCCATTTTATTAAAAACAGTGATAAAAGGCTTTTCACCGCTATTAAGTTCCTCCAATGTGTTTTTAACTACTGTTTGCTGCTCTTCAAATTGTGGGTGTGAAATATCTACAACATGTAAAAGTATATCTGCTTCTCTCACTTCATCGAGTGTGCTTTTAAAACTTTCTATGAGATGGTGGGGAAGCTTTCTAATGAAACCAACTGTATCGCTTAAAAGAAAGGGCGTATTCCCAAACACCACTTTTCTTGTAGTGGTATCAAGGGTAGCAAAAAGTTTATTTTCAGCAAAAACATCGCTTTTGCTAAGTATATTCATAATAGTAGACTTGCCCACATTTGTATAACCGACCAATGCTACCCTTATAAATTCCCCTCTATCTTTTCTTTGAGTAAACGCTTGTTTATCAATTTCGGTTAGCCTTTTGCGTAAGAGACTTATTTTATCTTTTACTATCCTCCTATCGGTTTCAATTTCTGTTTCACCGGGTCCCCTACTGCCTATTCCGCCTCCCTGTCTTTCAAGGTGTTTCCACATTCCTTTAAGCCTTGGTAACAGATATTGATATTGTGCAAGTTCAACCTGTACCTTAGCCTGTGCTGTTTTTGCACGAGATGCAAATATGTCAAGAATAAGATCGCTCCGGTCAATAGTAGTCACTTGTAATTCGCTTTCAATATTCTTGATCTGCGAGCCCGTGAGTTCATCATCGAAAATTACCAACTCAATTGGTTTTCCTGAAATATAATTTTTTATTTGTTCGAGTTTCCCTTTGCCAACAAAAGTTTTACTGTCAGGATGTGATAATTTTTGGGTAAAGGATTTTATTGCTTTTGCACCAGCTGTTTCCGCCAGGAATTTTAATTCCTCCATATATTCAGCAACAACTTCATCAGTTTGTTCTTTCTTTATTATGCCAACAAGTATAGCTTTTACCTCACTGCGGTTATTTATCTTTTTTTCTATCAATAGGAAACGTTTTTTGCAAAACTAACCAATCTGTTCACCTTATAGCAAGGTCATGCTATATGCAAACAATTAGAAAGTGAAATTAAGAGTGAAATTAAAGTCCGCTAAGGGTAATCCCAACCTGGTAAAGTTTCATATTTGCTCCTGCACCATCTTTCAGGAGATTGTTAATTTGGTAAGCACCAAAAACTGAAATGATACCATACCCAATTCTTGCGGTTCCCATAAATCGTGTGCCATTGATAAGGCGTCTGCCAATTTCTTTCTGAGTATAAGAATTGATACTGTTATTATTTTTATCCTGAAGGTCTTTGCCTTTAGTATGTGCATTTACGATAGCCCCTACTTTTGCTCCCAAAGCTATCTTAAAACTTTTATTGGGTTCCAAAGGCTTTGAGGTAAATCTAAATTCTAATGGTACCTCAGCAAAACCGGTAGATAGTTTATATTTTTTAAAATGATTTGTTGAATCTGCGGCAGTAAATGGTAATACCGAGCCTCCGGCCTTTACATCTACATTTATTCGTTTAAAAAAAATATTGCTTGTACCTATACCCACTCCAATCCCAATACTAAATTTTGGTGAAGACCTAAAAGGTTTGTCAACCATGAAATATGCATTGAATCCCCTCGAAAATCCTTGTTGATGGCTACTGATACTGTCGGGCACTCCAGTCCAGTGATCTGATGAAAGCTGTATCATTAAATGATCCCCGGAGCGGGTTGGTAATTTAATTGTTTTAGAAGTTGCAGGTGCAATGTATGAGGAGTCTTGTGAAAAAACGAAATTAAAAAAAAGGCAACTTGTAACTACAAAAACAATTTTCTTCATAAAGTTTGTTAAGGTGGCAAATGTATTTGTTACATGGTTAAAGAAAGGTTAAACAAATGAAGCCTGCAAACTGTCGCAGGCTTCATTTGTAACCTTTCATTTTGTGGGCCCACCAGGATTTGAACCTGGGACCACCTGATTATGAGTCAGGTGCTCTAACCAACTGAGCTATAGGCCCATATTATTTTATCTAAAAAATAAAGGATTGCAAAAATAGAAAAATTCATGAAGTGAAAAGAAATAATTTTCTTTGGCTATGCAAAAAATTAAAGCTGTCATATTTGATCTAGGTGGTGTTATCCTGGATATTGATTATAATTTAACCAGGAAAGCTTTTGAAAAACTAGGAGCTAATAATTTTAATGAAATGTATTCGCAGGACGCAGCCGACAAGCTTTTTAGGAACCTGGAAATGGGGAATATTAAAGAAGATAATTTTTATGTGGAGTTCAATGAATGCACAGGCCTCTGTTTAAGACCTGATCAAATTAGTAAAGCATGGAATGCTATGCTATTAACTTTCAGGGAAGGCAGCCTCTCATTTATTAATGATATTAAAACCGTGTACAGATTATTCCTGTTAAGTAATACAAATGAAATTCATTATAATGAATTTAATAAAATTTACCATCGAAAGAAAAGGGCGCATGCTTTTGAAAACTTTTTTGAAAAAGCCTACTATTCTTTTGATATAGGAATGAGAAAGCCTGACAATGACATTTACAAATATGTGCTTGAAACTAATCAACTCGAACCTCTAAATACTCTTTTTATTGACGATTCTGTTCAAAACGTACTTACTGCCAAAAACATAGGTATGCAAACGATCCTTTTACAAAGTGGAAATTATATAGAAAATATAGGGTTGTAAAGCTTATTTTTTAATTTCCTCAAATTCAATGTAGTCACCTTCTTTTGTCTTTTCGGGTTGAGATGGCTGGCCAGCAGCTTGTTGTTTGGTATAGGTATTCATATCCTGTTGCATTTTAGATTGCATATCTCCAAATTGCTTTTTTATTTTTTTTGTTGATTGATAAACAGGAATGATGAACTCAAAAATTAATTTGTATAGAATGTATATTAAAAAAAGTTCCCCGGCTAATCTTAAAATGTTCATCGTACAAAAATAAATATTTAATCTTTTAACAGGATTTATAAACTTTCACTTTAACATAATTTGGAACATAATTCTTTATTATCGTATATTTGCAGTGTTAAAGAATCTACGAAGGGAACGGAAGCGTTCCCTTCTTCTTTTTTAAAAATTTGCGGATTTAGATGGATTTTGAAGCACCCTTAAAAAATATTGAGAATTTTTTACATGGCCTTATCAGCCATTCAGAAAATATTTTTCAAGTAGAGGTTAAGATAAATCAAAGTAATAATATTGTTGTATTACTTGATGCTGATGATGGTATTACTATTGAAAAATGTACGCAGGTAAATAAAGCTCTTTATAAGTATATTGAAGAAACAGAACTTTTCCCTGGGGGAAATTTTTCACTGGAAGTATCTTCACCCGGTGTCGATGAACCTCTGAAATTGCACCGCCAATACAAAAAAAATATTGGAAGAAATCTCGAGGTGATGATGAATGATGGCGTTGTTGTAAATGGAAAATTAGTTGAAGTGAACCAGGATGATATTATTATAGAAGAAAAGGTAGGTAAAGGGAATAAAGTATTAATCAAAAACATAACAATATCATTTAATCAAATAAAGCACGCAACAGTGCTGATAACTTTTTAAAAAATTATAGATGGCAAGTATCAATTTGATTGAATCCTTTCAGGAATTCAAAGATGCCGAAAACATAGACCGGCCAACACTTATGAAAGTGATGGAAGATGTTTTCAAAACACTCATTAGAAAAAAATATGGTTCCGATGAAAACTTTGACGTAATTGTGAATGATCAAAAAGGGGATCTCGAGATCTTTCGACGCAGAACCATTGTTGATGATGATGATCTTTATAACACCCTAACAGAAATTGAATATAAAGATGCTATCAAAATTGAACCGGACTACCAGGTGGGTGAGGAATTATATGAAGAAGTTGATATACAAAAAGAGTTTGGCAGAAGAGCGATACTTGCCGGAAAGCAGACTTTAGCAAGCAGGATTAACGATCTGAAGAAGAATATTCTTATAAAAAAATATGAGGATAGGGTTGGTGAAATAATTAGTGGCGAAGTTTACCAGGTTTGGAAAAAAGAAATTTTATTACTTGATGAGGAAGGCAATGAAATGTTGCTTCCTAAGTCTGAACAAATACCATCTGATTATTTCAAAAAAGGTGAAACTATACGGGCAGTTGTTAAAAAAGTAGAACTTAAAAACAGCCAGGCTGTAATTATAGTTTCCAGAACAGACACTTCCTTTCTTGCTAAATTGCTTGAAATCGAAGTTCCTGAGATTTTTGACGGTCTTATTGTTATCAGAAAAATAGTAAGAGACCCCGGAGAAAGAGCGAAGGTAGCTGTTGAAAGTTTCGATGACAGGATTGACCCTGTTGGGGCATGTGTGGGAATGAAGGGCAGCCGTATCCATGGCATTGTCAGGGAGCTCAAAAATGAAAATATTGATGTAATTAATTGGACAAATAATATTCAGCTACTCATACAACGTTCACTTACACCGGCGAAAATTACCAGTATGGATGTAGATCTTGAAGCGAAACATGCTAATGTATATTTGAAACCTGACCAGGTTTCCCTTGCCATAGGCCGTAGAGGAGTAAATATTAAACTTGCTTGTGAACTTACGGGCCTTGAATTGGATGTTTTCCGTGATAATGAAGGAGAAGTTGAAGAATACGATGTGGACCTGGATGAATTTGCAGATGAAATTGAAACATGGGTGATAGATGAATTAAAAAAGATAGGTTGTGATACAGCAAAAAGTGTTCTCGTATTGTCTGATGAAGAGTTGGAACGTAGAACCGATCTTGAAAAAGAAACTATTACTGAAGTAAAGAAGATCTTGAAAGAAGAATTCGCCAGCGAATAATTCTTTATTTAATTGAAGATATTATATAAAACATAATTTTAATCTTAAAAATTTCCTGCATTATCTATAATGTAGGCTTGGAGAGGCTTTAATGGCAGAAGTAAACACACCACGGGTAATGGCAGCAGCCAAAGAATTCAACATAGGTAAAGATACCTTGGTTGACTTTCTTGTGTCCAAAGGATTTGAGGGAGATGAATTAAAACCCAGCTCCAAAATTTCCGAAGAAATGTACCGGGTCTTACAGGTCGAATTTCAAACGGATAAAGTTGCCAAGCAAAAAGCTGAACAAATAGATCTTCCGAAAAACGCAGTTACGGATTTCAAAAAGAGAAGAGATGAGCAGGATCTTTCTTTTAGTAAAAAGGAACCTGTAAAATCAAAAGAAGAAGTCTTACCACTACACACTCCTGCAGAAGCGGCAGTCAAACCAGAAATCCTCGCTGAACCTGTTGTACTGGAAAAGCAAAAAACTGTTTCCGAAGAAATTACAACAATCGAAGAAACTAAAATCGAAGACCAGACGGAAATAATAAAAATTGAGGCACCTGAAATTGAGGGATTAAAAGTAATTGATAAAATTGACCTGAGTTCGATAGATTCTTCTACACGTCCAAAGAAAGAGACGAGTAAGAAAACTTCTCCATCAAAAGCAAAGACAGCAAAATCTAAAGGCGAAGAAAAGGAAATTGTAGAAGAGATTCAACCAGAGATTGAGTCTAAAGAAGTTACTATAGAAGCAGAACCTATTGTAATTACAAATATTAAAGCAACAAGGTTGGAGGGCCCTAAAATAATGGGTAAGATAGACCTTCCGTCAAGTAATAACACAAGGCCAAACCCAATTGATGAAAGAAGAAAGCGTAAGCGCATACCCGTTGAGAAGAAGCAGCAGCCTAATAACATTCAGCCCGGAAATTTTCAGCGGCCACAAACTGCAAGGCCCCAGCAAGGTGCAAGATTTAACAGGAATGCTCCCACAATTAATCGCCGTGAAGAAAAAGAAATTGACCAAAAAGAAATTCAGGATAAAATAAAAGAAACCCAGGCAAAACTTGCGGGTTCAGGTGGAAGAGGTAAGAGCTTAAAAGCTAAATACCGCCGGGCAAAACGTGAAGAAGCAGCTGAGAATGTAGGAGAAGAAGTAACCGATAATAAATTGCAGGTAACTGAATTTATTTCCGTAAGTGAATTCGCTAACCTAATGGATGTAAGCTTTGCAGATGTAATAAGTAAATGTATGAGCCTTGGAATTATGGTTTCTATTAATCAACGGCTTGAGGCAGATGTTATAGAACTTGTAGCAGGCGAATTTAATTACGAAGTTGAATTTATTGGTATTGATGATGAAGGCGACTTCGAAGAAGAGCAAGAAGAAGATAACGAAAAAGACATGGTGACACGTCCTCCGATTGTTACCATAATGGGGCATGTTGATCATGGAAAGACATCCCTGCTGGATTATATACGCCAGGCTAATGTAATAGCAGGTGAAGCAGGAGGTATCACACAGCACATTGGTGCCTATGAAGTAACTCTTAAAGGAGGTAGAGCTATTACCTTTTTAGATACTCCGGGCCACGAGGCATTTACGGCGATGCGTGCCCGTGGCGCTAAAGTTACAGATATTGCAGTGATAGTAATTGCTGCAGACGATGCTGTAATGCCTCAAACAAAAGAAGCCATTTCACATGCGCAGGCCGCAAATGTTCCTATGATATTTGCTCTAAATAAAATTGATAAAGACGGAGCTAATCCTGAAAAAATAAAAGAGCAGCTTTCTGCTATGAATATCCTGGTTGAAGACTGGGGTGGTAAATACCAAAGCCAGGAAATAAGTGCTAGGCAGGGACTGAATGTTGATGAATTATTAGATAAAATTTTGCTTGAGTCAGATTTACTTGATCTTAAAGCTAATCCTGGTAAGGGAGCCAGCGGAACCGTAATAGAAGCTTCTCTTGATAAAGGCAGGGGATATGTTGCCACGATACTTGTGCAGAATGGAACACTCAGCCAGGGAGACCTTTTAGTTTCAGGACAAAATTATGGCAGGGTAAAAGCAATGTTTAATGAACGTAATCAACGAGTGGATGATGCACCACCTGCAACTCCTGTGTTAATTCTTGGTTTAAATGGCGCTCCGCAGGCGGGTGAAACTTTTAAAGTTTACCAGGACGAGTCTGAGGCTAAAGAAACAGCAAACAGGAGAGCGCAGATACTTCGTGAACAGGGTATTCGTGCTAAGAAACATATTACGCTTGACGAGATAGGCCGGAGGCTTGCTCTCGGAAATTTCAAGCAGCTTAATTTGATCATACGGGCGGATGTGGATGGTTCTGTTGAAGCATTGAGTGATTCACTTCAAAAATTAAGTACTGAAGAAATTGTAGTAAGTGTCGTTCATAAAGGGGTAGGACAGATAACTGAAAGCGACGTATTACTTGCAACCGCATCTGACGCAGTTATAATAGGCTTTAATGTACGTCCTGCATTACAGGCTTCGAAACTGGCTGAGCATGAAGGCGTAGAAATAAAAACGTATTCTATAATTTACGATGCGATTGATGAGGTGAAGAGTGCAATGGAAGGTATGCTTGAACCTAAGATTCAGGAAAAAATACTCGGTATTCTTGAAGTAAAGGAGACCTATAAATTTGATAAAATAACTGTCGCCGGTTGTATGGTTATTGAAGGTAAGATTGCCCGTAACAACCGTATACGTTTGGTAC
Source organism: Chitinophagales bacterium (assembly GCA_038239385.1). Taxonomy (GTDB): domain Bacteria; phylum Bacteroidota; class Bacteroidia; order Chitinophagales; family Chitinophagaceae; genus Ginsengibacter. The sequence continues at coordinate 36,236 of JBBSEV010000035.1, read as the reverse complement.
GTGATGGTATTATAATTTTTACCGGTGAGCTGGGAAGCCTTAAGCGCTTTAAAGATGATGTAAAGGAAGTTTCTAATAATATGGAGTGTGGCGTAAGCATAAAAAATTATAGCGATACAAGGCCCGGTGATATGATTGAAGCTTTTGAAGAAGTTGAAGTAAAGAGAACATTATAATATTTAACAGCTGCATCTTCTTTAACATAATAGATCCAACTTTTAACTATTCTAATAAATATCTGCAGGTTTAGCTATGTACATTTGATAGGTATTTTTTTCACATAAAGTGTTATTTCATTATCAATAAAGTTTTCAGAATGAATAAAAGCATATTTACAATTTGCTTTCTTATTTGTGGTTGCTCATTATTAGCCCAAACAAAAAAAATTGTTGCTGATAAAATTATTGCTACAGTAGGAGACAAAATAATTCTTAAAAGTGAAATTGATAATAGCATTAATGATATGCAGCGGCAAAATATAGATGTTCCTGCAAATGGCAGATGCTTACTTCTTGAGCAGGCATTGGGTTTAAAAGCATTAGTACTTCAGGCGGAAATAGATTCCATACCTGTTTCGGAAGAAGATGTTGAAGCTGATATAGATAATAAAATAAGGTATTTTGTTAATCAATATGGTTCCAAAGAAATTGTAGAGCAGGTTGCCGGAAAATCTTTGTTCCAGCTTAAAGAAGATTTTAAACAAACATTTCGTGAACAAAAGCTAGCTCAGGGAGAACGGGATAAAATTGTAGGGGATATAAGAATAACACCTAAAGAAGTTCAGGAATATTATGAAACCATCCCGAAGGACAGCCTGCTATATTACGACTCTCAATTGGAAGTAGGTGAAATTGTTATGTACCCAAAAGCCAGCCGCGATCTTGAAACATATGCTATAGATCAGCTAAAAGAATATAAAAAAGAAGTCGAAGATGGTACCAAAAAATTCGAAGTGCTTGCTTCATTATATACTGATGATCCCGGTAGCAAAGAAAGCGGTGGTAAGTATGAAATAAATCGTAATGAAAAAACATGGGATCCTGTTTTTCTTTCGAAAGCATTTAGTTTAAAAGATGGACAGATTTCTAATGTTTTTAAAACAAGATTTGGTTATCACATTATTCAAATGATAAGCCGTAACGGAGATGATGCAGTAATAAGGCATATATTAAAAACGCCGCAGGTAAGCTCGATTGAGATAAATCAGGCAAAACAAAAATTGGATTCTGTAAGAACAAGATTATTGGCCGGAGAACTTCAGTTTGGTGAAGCTGTTTCAAAATACAGTGAAGATGAAAGCAGTAAGTTTACTGGCGGCCGCATACCTGCAAAAGATGGAAGCACATTTGTAAATATTGATCAGCTAGATAAGGATCTTGTACTTATGTTAAAGGATCTTAAAGTGAGTGAATATTCTCCAGCTACAGAATTTACAGATGACCGCGGCAAAAAGGGAGTAAGAATAGTTGAGGTAATAACTAAAACTGCTCCACATCGTGAAAATCTAAAGGATGACTACGATAAGGTTTCACAACGGGCATTGGAAGAAAAGAAAAATGATGTATTGGAAAAATGGTTTGGAAAAAAAATTCCTTCATTCTACGTGAACATAAGTGAAGAATATAAAACCTGTGCAGAAATGCAGAAATGGACAGCAAACACAACAGTGCAGAAATAAATTAAAAATCACCTGCCCAAATAAAGCTTCTTTTAAAATATTTTTATTGGTAAGTTAAAAGAAATAAAAGTTCGTAAATGAATTCAATGTCTTTACTGCTTCTTAATAATTACCTTAATTTTGCGCTTCATTTCAATCAATGAGCGACGAAATAAAACATGAATGCGGCCTTGCTTTCATGAGATTACGCAAACCTTTTTCATATTACCGACAAAATTACGGAACAGTACTTTACGGGCTTAATAAGTTGTATCTTCTTATGGAGAAGCAGCATAACCGTGGCCAGGATGGCGCCGGTATTGCTACCATAAAACTTAATACCGAACCCGGATATCCTTTCCTACATCGAATGCGAAGTTGTGCCAACCAAGCCATTGCAGATATTTTTTCCCAGATAGAGAAACAAATTGCTGAGATAGAAAAATATCATCCGGATATACAACAGCATCCAGGCCTTATGAAAGGCCACATTGATTTTTTAGGAGAACTTTTATTAGGCCATCTTCGATATGGTACGCAGGGAAAAAACAATGTACAATTTTGCCATCCATTTATTAAGCGGGATACTATACCGGCCCGAAATCTTGCTCTTGCAGGGAATTTTAACCTTGTAAATAAAGAAGAATTATTTTCTCTTATAAATAGCCACCCCGATGAACTTGACAGGCAAAGTGATCTTGGCGCTATGATGGATGTGATTCATCACTTCCTGGTAAAAGCAGATGAAGAATCACCTGGTAAATCTGATATCGCACAAGTTTTAAAAAAATCCGTTTCTCTTTTTGATGGTGGTTTTACCTTTGGCGGAATTACAGGCTGCGGTAGCGGTTTTGTGGTAAGAGATGCACATGGAATAAGGCCTTGCTATTATTATATAGATGATGAAATTATTGTTGCGGCCAGTGAGCGTGCTGCAATCCGTACAGTTTTTAATGTTGGCGAAAATGAAGTGCAGGAATTAATGCCGGGCAACGCCCTTATTGCAGAAGGTAGTGGCAATTTTTCTATTCAGCAAATATTGGAGCCTAAAGAACGAAAAGCATGCAGCTTCGAGCGGATATATTTTTCAAGGGGAAGTGATGAAAAAATTTATCGTGAAAGAATTGCATTGGGCTATCACCTTAGCGAGCGAGTTTTAAAGGCTGTAGATTATGATCTTAAAAACACGATCTTTTCTTTTATTCCCAATACTGCAGAAACTGCCTTTTATGGCATGCTTAAAGGAGCAGAAGATTATTTGAATAAAATAAAAACAGAAAGAATATTAAGCTGGAATAAAGATTTTGATGAAGCCAAACTATTTGAAATGCTTAATCGTAAAGTAAGGATGGAAAAGATTGCGATCAAAGATGTTAAGCTTCGCACCTTTATCACAGCAGATACCAGCAGGAATGAGATGGTTCAACACGTTTACGATATAACTTACGGCACCGTAAGAAAGCATGAAGATACGCTGGTTGTAATTGATGATTCTATTGTAAGAGGTACTACGCTGCGTGAAAGTATCATTCGTATGCTTTCCAGGCTTCAGCCAAAAAGAATTATTGTGGTTTCTTCCGCTCCGCAAATACGTTATCCTGATTGCTATGGAATTGACATGAGTAAGCTTGGAGAATTTGTGGCTTTCAAAGCAGCCATGGCATTAATAAAAGAAAGAAAACTCGATTGTATTCTTGATAAATTAATGGATAAATGTAACGAGCTTAGAAGGAATAATAAACTTCATACTGAAAATGTTGTAAGAGAAGTTTATAAGCCATTTACATTGGATGAAATTTCTAAAAAGATTGCTGAACTTATTACGCCAGATGATATTGATGTGCCTGTAGATGTAATTTATCAAACAATTGAAGACCTTCATGATAGTTGCCCCACTAATACAGGCGATTGGTACTTTACAGGAAATTATCCCACACCGGGCGGCAATCGTGTTGTTAATAAAGCTTTTTTGAATTATATGGAAGGGAAAAATGTGAGAGGATACTAAACTCGATTACATGAATTATACAATTAACTATTATTAACCATTCTACTATTATACCAATTTGAAAACACTCTTATTAATACGTCACGCAAAAAGCAGTTGGAACGATGTAACCCTTTCAGATTTTGACCGCCCTTTAAATGAGCGCGGAAAAGAGGATGCACCTCAAATGGCGAAGAGAATGCTGGATAAAAAAATTCTACCAGATTTATTCATTTCAAGCCCTGCAAAACGTGCGAAGAAGACTGCAAGTATTTTCATGGAGGTGTATAATGAGAACAAAAAAAATTTAGTTCTTATTCCTTCTCTTTACGAAGCGTCAGTATTAAATTTTTATAATGCAATTAAAATTGTTGATGATAAGTATAATAGCATTGCTCTCTTTTCTCACAACCCTGGTATAACTGAATTTGCAAATTCATTAATTGATAATAAAATTGATAATATACCTACCTGTGGTGTATTTGCTGTTTCTGTTAAAACCAAAAAATGGAATGAAATCCAAAATGCTGATAAGGAATTTTTATTCTTCGACTTTCCAAAAAATTCTTAATAAATATTTATCAGCATATGTGCTCTTTTTCATTAGTAAGCTAGCAGATGAAATTTTAAAGTAAGTTTTGGTTGTGCAAACAATAAATTAGTGAGGTGTAAAATTGCCTGATTTTACGGAAAGAATGAATTCTGAAACTATATTTTTATAGCTATCCATCTCATAATTTGATTTAATAAAAGGGAAGGCCGCTGCTTTTAATAATGCTTCTTCAAGTGAGAAATCTTTTTGACTTATTGAAAAGAATAATTTTTTTTTCATAAGATAAGATGCCAGGTATTCCTGTTCTGTTTGTCCGGGAGTTGGGATCAATATTGCCTGTTTATTAATCTTTATGAGATCCATGATGGTAGTATAACCACTTCTGCAAATAATGATACCAGATTGTAAAAAAGCATTATTTAATTCTGCGGCTGGAAGGTGATTTACAATTTCTATGAAAGAATTAGGAGGGTCTATCTTCTTTTTTTCAGCAGGTAATCCCCTAACAACTAAAACTTTTTTTTGATTTTTTTTTAACTGACTAAATATCATGTTCTCAAAAACTGTTCGCTGAGGTTCTGGACCTGAGATTGAAATTAGCAGATCATAAATTTTTCTCTCAACTGATAAATTTTCAAACCTTGATAAGGCTCCTAAATAAACAGTGCTTGATTTTAATTTTCCGGCATGGGATAGATCTCCTGCTAGTCCATTTTCCTTAAAATCCGGAACCCAGCATTGATCATATTTCTTAATAAAACTATTGTGAATTGTGTTTATGATCTTGTCAAAAATAGCATTACCTGTTTTGATATTTAGCTGGTGTGTTATGTAAATTGAAATGATACTATTATTATGCATACCCAACCTATTGTCTGAAATAACAATATCCGGATGATATATATTAATCATAGTTTTTAACCACCTATGTTCTTTGTATATAGTTATGGCAAGTTTTGGGAGCTGCAATATTAATTTGATAGCTAACCATTTTTTATCTTGGCTATATTTTATTTTATAACCGAAAAGTCGTAAAATTACTAAGGTTGGAAATTCTTTTTTTAATATTAGGAACGTATCTCCATCGGCAGCTAAAATCAGGTCACAATTTTGGTTTTTTAAGCTTCTAATTATTGGAATACAGCGTGTTACATGACCAAGGCCCCAATCTAAGGGAGCTATTAATATCTTAAGCTTCTCCTTAGGATTGTTAATTTTTTTCCTGTATATCACAAGATTGCAATAATTATTTGTGAAAATAGTTTAATTTAGGTATCAATTTTATGAAATACGTAAACAAAATCCTCCTGCTTGTATTTATTGTGGTATCTATTTTTGCGTTAAGCTGTAATGCGTCAAAAAAAAGTAATTGTGGATGCCCTAATAAAAAAGGTATGGTTGGATATTAGAATCTAAAAATCTCTATCCAATATGAACAAATTTAACCGGGATCTTTTGGTGTTGTTCAAAGAAGAATTAATGAACCCCCAGGCTATAGAACACGAAGTAGAATTACTTCATGAATTATTATATTGTGTTGAAAAGATTGAAAATCTCATTGTTGCTCACGAAGTAATTAATCTAAATAAATACAAGATTTTTTCTAATGAAAAAATAATAAGGGAAACTCTCCGCCAGCAAGAATTAAAGCCCTTTATTTTCCTGAATAATAAAAATTAATATCAGGAATTATATTACAGTCCAGGTCTCCCTGCCTTTTAAAAGTTTATCCAAATCTCCTTTGCCTTTAGTGGATAAAGCTTCTTCTATTTGCATACTCATTACATCTTCATAACAAGGTCTTTCGTTAATATATAAAACACCAAAAGGCCTCGGCAAATGATTTTCTTTGGCAGGATCATCAAATAATCTTGAAAGTATTTGTGCCTTATAAAAATCATTTTCGTCATGTATCCATAAATCATTTTCGCTAACCTGCCCACCTATTTGAACTACTGTTGGTCTTAATCCATCAAGCTTAATTCCTTTATTTTTTTCTGCACCAAATACCAGCGGTTTTCCATGTTCTAAAAACAATGCTTCTTCAGGTTTTGATTTTTTTTCTGTAAAAACTTCAAAAGCTCCATCATTGAAAATATTACAATTCTGATAAATTTCAAGAAAAGAGGAACCCCTATGTTGCTGTGCTCTTAAAATCATTGCCTGCAAATGCTTAGGGTCCCTGTCCATACTTCTTGCAACAAAAGATGCATCAGCACCCAAAGCTAAGGCTGCCGGATTAAAGGGATGATCAATACTTCCCATTGGAGTACTTTTTGTTACTTTCCTTTGCTCGCTTGTGGGAGAATACTGCCCTTTGGTAAGGCCATAAATTTCATTATTAAAAAGGAGAAGATTCACATCAAAATTTCTTCTAAGCATATGAATGGTATGATTGCCTCCAATGCTAAGGCAGTCGCCATCACCTGTAATGATCCATACACTTAGTTCAGGCCGACTTGCTTTCAACCCACCGGCAATGGCTGTGGCTCTTCCATGAATGCTGTGCATTCCGTAAGTATTCATGTAATACGGAAACCGGCTACTACAACCAATTCCGGAAATCATTACAATATTTTCTTTAGGAATTCCTAATCCAGGCATTATCTTTTGAACCTGAGCCAAGATAGAATAATCTCCACATCCAGGGCACCATCTTACTTCCTGGTCGGTAGCAAAATCTTTCGCGGTTAAAGTAATAATACCGCTTGCTGTTTCACTCATTTTTGAACAAATTATGCTATCAAAGTTAAGGCATACTATGTTACAGGAAATGTAATACAATTATGAAATCACAAATTTATTCTTTTGGCCAAAAATTGACTTTACTTATCCTTCCTGAAGCGCTTCCCAATATTCAGCAGCTCTCCGTATAGGAGGAATCCCAATTGTTCCGCCAACAATATTTGCGACAGCGAAAATTTCGTGCATATTCTCAGTCTTTATACTAAGTTCATAGGATTATCGAGGCGATATTTGATACAATCGTCACATTGCAAAATCATACTGGCGACAAGATCGAGCATCTCTTTTGCTTTTTTATTTAGAACCCCATCTTCGTATGTATTAGTATCAAGGTTCCATAATCTTTTCATCACAAGATTGTTTTTACTTAAAATAACTTCATTCATCCGCTCACGATATTCATTGAATTCATTTAAAAGTTTTACCATAGTTTTCTTTTATTTAAAATGTATTTATTCAAAGTTATAGTCATTAAATTACTCAAATTCAATTTCACTAATTTTACTTCTCAAAAAAATAGTATGCCAGAGAATAAATATGATTTTGGAATGGTGGGTCTTGGAGTAATGGGTAGCAATTTATTAATGAACATGGCCGACCATGGCTTTGCAGTTATAGGCTATGACAAAAATCCTGATAAAACTAAATTGTTTGAATCTTCTGCCACAAAGGGTACAATTGTGAAAGGTGTAACCAAACTTCAGGAGATGATAGAACAGCTGAAAGTGCCCCGTAAAATTATGATGCTTGTGCCTGCAGGTATTCCTGTAGATAGCGTTATTAACGATCTTCTTCCTGTATTAGAAAAAGGTGATATAGTGATTGATGGAGGAAATTCACATTACACAGATACACTTAAAAGAATACAGCTCCTGCAGGATAAAGGTTTTCATTTCATGGGTATTGGAATTTCAGGAGGTGAAGAAGGAGCTCGTAAAGGCCCAAGCATCATGCCTGGCGGAGATAAAGAAGCTTATAAGTTAGTTGAGCCGATATTGAAAGCCGTAGCAGCAAAGGTAAATGATGAGCCCTGTGTAGGTTACCTGGGAAAAGATGCGGCAGGGCACTATGTTAAGATGGTACATAACGGTATAGAGTATGCGATAATGCAACTGATAAGCGAATGCTACGATCTTTTACACAATGGACTGGACTATTCGAATGAACAGATGCATCGTGTATTTAAAGACTGGAACAGTGGTGAAATGAATTCTTTTTTACTAGAAATATCGGCTGCAATTTTTGATAAGAAAGATGATAAGAAAACGGACAATTACCTGGTGGATATGATTCTTGATAAAGCGGGAGCAAAGGGAACAGGCAAATGGACATCGCAGGAAGGCCTTGACGTACCAATGCCTATACCCACTATAGACTCAGCTGTAATGATCCGCAACTTATCTTCTCTTATCGAAGAACGTAAAGAAGCGGCAACACTTTATAATACAAAGTTTGAAAAAATAAATGCAGAGGGATTATCATTTGAAAATCTTTTGCATGATGCACTTTTTTTCGCAACAATCATTAGTTATACACAAGGATTGGCGTTGCTAACACAAGCATCAGAGGAATTGAAAATGGAGATTCCAATTCCTGAAGTAGTTAGTGTATGGAGAGGTGGATGTATTATACGCTCTGCCTTGCTTGATCTTTTCAAAAAAGCCTATGAAACTCCGGGACTTCGAAATCTCTTACTCGATAAAAAGATTGCGGAACTTATGATGCAAAAGCTGGAGGGACTTCAGAAAGTTGTTTCAATAGCTGCACTCAGTAACTTTCCATGTGCCGGGCTTATGGCGTCCTTAAATTATTTTAATGCCTATCGAAGAAACCTTTTGCCAACAAATTTAATACAGGCGCAAAGAGATTTTTTCGGAGCACATACTTACCAACGAATTGATCAGGAAGGAATTTTTCATAGCGAATGGGAAACTTTAGCAGAAAAAGTATCCACTAAACCAATAGATACAAACTAAAATCAATGTTAGATTATAAAAAATTATCACCCTCTCTCCTTTTTATTTTCGGGGGAAGCGGAGACTTAAATTATAGAAAATTAAACCCTGCCTTATTCAATCTTTTTATGGATGATGCAATGCCGGAGCATTTTGATATTGTTGGCATCGCCCGTTCTGAGTATGCCAAAGATGAATACGAAAAACATTTAAAGGAAGGAATAGATAATTTTTCCCGAAGAAAAGGAACTGAAGATAATTGGAAATCTTTTTTAAGCCATTTAAGCTATGTGCAAATGGATGTAAAAGATGCTGAAGAATATAAAAAAATTAGAAAGATTGTAGAAGACAAGGAAAAAGAATATGGCGCTCATCCAAATATTGTTTTTTACATGGCAGTGGCACCTCAGCTTGTGCCTGATATAGTTAAGAACTTAGGTAAGATGAAGCTTTGTGGAGATATCAAATGCACAAGAATTGTAGTTGAAAAGCCTTTTGGATACGACCTGGCAAGTGCCAAAGAAATGAACCAGATGTTGAGCGAATATTTTGATGAAGACCAGATTTTCCGCATAGATCATTATTTGGGCAAAGAGACTGTTCAAAATATACTGGCATTACGTTTTGCTAATGCATTGTTTGAGCCAATTTGGAACAGGAACTATATTGATCATGTACAAATAACTGCTGCTGAAACAGTTGGTGTAGAAGGCCGCGGAGGCTATTATGAAACAAGCGGAGCATTGAGGGATATGGTACAAAATCACATATTGCAATTGCTTTGTATGATTGGGATGGAAGCACCGGTGTCTTTTGAAGCTAATGAAATCAGAAACAAAAAAGCAGATGTTTTACATGCACTTCGCAGAATAACTAAAGACCAGGTGCAGGAATATGCGGCAAGAGGCCAGTATGCTGAAGGCTGGATACACGGAGAAGAAGTTCCTGGCTATCGGCAGGAAAAAGATGTGAATGCAGGTTCTACTACTGAAACTTTTGCAGCAGTTAAATTTTATATTGATAACTGGCGCTGGGAAGGTGTTCCATTTTATGTACGCACTGGTAAACACCTTCATGAAAAAAATACTTCTCTTACTATCCAGTTTAAGCCTGCACCGGCTTTTGCTTTTCCAAAAGAAGCGGCAGAAACCTGGCGGCCAAACAGGTTATCAATCAGTATTTCTCCCGAAATGGATATATGCCTTCGTTTCCAATCCAAGCGGCCGGGCCAAGCTATGATTCTTAATCCTGTGGATATGATTTTTAATTATAAAGATGAATATGATGGAGAAGACCCCGAAGCCTATGAAACACTTTTATATGATGTAATGGAAGGTGATGCCACGCTTTTTATGCGTGCCGACCAGGTAGAGGCTGCCTGGGAAGTTGTAATGCCCATTATTGATGCATGGAAATCCCGCAAGCCCATTGACTTTCCAAATTATTCACCCGACTCCTGGGGGCCTGAGGATGCTGAAGCCCTTATTGCCAGGGACGGACATAACTGGGCAACAATGCCTGCTAAAAAAAGAAAGAAATGATATTTGATATTTACGATTCAAAAGAAAAATTAAGTGTGGGGCTTGCCTCCTGGATAGCTGATCTTATAAAATCAACATTACAGAGCCAGGAATTTTTCACATTAGCATTATCTGGCGGAGAAACGCCGCAATTACTTTATAAAAAATTAGCATCAGAAGATTTTAGAGAAAAAATAAACTGGAAAAGAGTACATATTTTTTGGGGAGACGAAAGAGTAGTGCCTTTTGATGATGAAAGAAATAATGCAAAAATGGCATCTGAAAATTTCCTTAACTATATTGATATTCCGCAGGCACAGCTCCATAAAATGCGTGTAGATATTGAGGCTCCATTTGCCTCAAAAGATTATGAAAATGTACTTCAGGCTTATTTTGGAAATACTCAAAAAAGTTTTGATCTTATTTTATTGGGTGTGGGTGATGATGGGCATACCCTGTCTCTTTTTCCGGGTTCACCTATAGATGAGAAATCAGAGCATTGGGTAAATACAGTTTACAATGAAAAACAAAAAATGTATAGAATCACGCTAATGCCTTCTATTGTGAACAAAGCTTCTCATATTGCTTTTATGGTAACGGGAAAAAATAAATCCGGGATATTGAAGCGCATTATAGAAGGGCAATATGAACCCCATCTTTTACCTGCTCAACTAATAAAGCCTGAAGGTGGGGAGATATATTGGTTCCTGGATAAAGATGCTGCTGAAAAATTAAGAAAGTAAAATAAATTTCAGAAGTTTATAATGAGTATTATGCCTCTTCGAAATTAATTTTTATCATCATGGAACGATTGTTCTAACACAATTTTTTGGACAGTAAAATGGAAAAAATTAAAGAAAGAAATATTATTACTGATAAATTAGTTGTAGAAAAAACTAATAGAACGCTAGAGGAATGGTATACGGTTTTAGATGAGAAAGGTGCAACAAAAATGAAGCATAATAAAATTTTTGAGCTTGTAAGTAATACGCCGAAATTAAAATCTTTAAATCAATGGAATCAAAATCTTCTGGCAACATCCTATGAATGGAGTCGGGGTATTAAGAAAAGAGGCGAAAGAAATGGAAGTTTTGAAATAAGCGTCAGCAAAATTATTTCTGTAAATGTTAGTTTTCTTTACCAGGCATGGATCGAAGATCATCAAAGAAATAAATGGCTAAAAAATGAAAATGTTCTTATCCGTAAGGCAACAGAAAATAAATCAGCGAGGATTACATGGAGCGATAATATAACAAGCCTCAGTGTAGACTTTTATAAAAAAGGCGATAATAAATCACAGGTAGCTGTCCAGCATATGAAAATTGACAGTCTAATAAAGGCAGATCAATTGAAAGAATATTGGAACAACACTCTTTTGAAATTAAAAGATTTACTGAAAAAATAATTTCAATCTTTTATTACATTTAATTAAGTATTTATAACACAAAATTTTTAGCCAAATAAATAAACATTTTAAAAATTTAATTTTATATTTCAGTAAATTTTAATTATGACATTATTTGGCTTTTTAATACTACTGCTAATTGCCGCAATATGTGGCGGTATAGGCCAGGCAATTGCCGGCTATGATCTTGGTGGCTGTCTTGTCTCTATCATTGTCGGTTTTATTGGGGCATATATAGGGCTTTGGGTTGCAGGCAAAATGGGGCTGCCTCATTTTTATGAAATCACTATTGATGGTAAGCCATTCCCAATAATCTGGGCTGTAATAGGATCAGCCATTTTTACATTTATTGTTGCCTTGCTGCGAAAGGCATTTACTGGCAGGTCATAACCAGTGCAGCAATCGTATTTTTCAATTTGAGAAATGTGTTGAGTAAGAAGTTGAAAATCTATACCATCCCATTTTTGTCAATAATATGTATACCAAGGAATTTTGAGAACCATCCATTATATTTGACGTTCACATTGTTTTAAGAAAGTATGTTTAATCTCATTTTATTTGGCCCGCCGGGCAGTGGCAAGGGGACACAATCGGAGAAGCTGATTGCTAAATACTATCTTAAACATCTTTCCACAGGTGACCTCCTTAGAAATGAAATTTCCCGTAAAGCACCTTTAGGTATTGAAGCAAAAAAATTTATGGACAAAGGACAGCTCGTTCCCGACGAAGTGGTTATAGGAATGATCAGCTATGCCCTCGATGAGAACCCTGGCGCAACTGGCTTTTTATTTGATGGGTTTCCGCGTACTGCAATGCAGGCGCAGGCTTTAGATAAACTGCTCGAGCTTAAAAATACCTCTATAAATGTAATGCTTGCTCTCGATGTAACAGAAGAAGAACTTGTAAAGCGCCTTGTAAAACGCGGAGAAACGAGTGGCCGTACAGATGATAATAATGAACAGGTAATCCGAACACGCATCACAGAGTATAATAAAAAAACTGCGCCTGTTGCTGAATATTATAAAAAAGCCAATAAGGTTGTAATGGTAAAGGGCGAGGGAACTGTTGATGAAATTTTTTCTGCTCTAACGAAGCAAATTGATGCCAGAATAAAGAGATCACAACCTTAATGATAAGATTACTGCATAGAAATGGACACATCAAAAGAGGCATTTTTGAAAAACGATTTTATTCCACTTGTTAGGAGATTGAAGGGAAATGAAAAAGGGAAGTGGGGAGTAATGAATTCACAGCAAATGGTGGAGCATTATACTGATGCTGTAAAAAATGCCAGTGGAAGATTGATTTTACCAGTTTTGAACGACGGGGAAAGATTACAAAAATATCGTGATTTTCTAATGAGCGAGGAACTTTTCAAAGAAGATATAAGAAACCCATTAATGCCTGAAGAGGGAATACAACTTCGTCAACCTGATATGATTTCTGCTATAAATAAATTAGAAAGCGAATTAAATTATTTTTTTGAAGCCTTCACTACTAAACCTGAATTAAAAACGGGAAACGCTTTCTTTGGCCAGCTTGATTATGGAATGAATATCCAGCTATTGCATAAGCATGCCTTGCATCATTTAAGGCAATTTGACTTGTGAACGCATTATTTTCTTGATGCAACCAGGGCTTTAATTTTTTATTCTTTGAAATTTTCCGATTGTTTTTTCCAGGAATTATTAGAGATATAATGATGGATATGATTCATGCGCATTTAAAAATCGATGCCTCAAATTTGTTGTACAACTATAGCTATTTTTGAAAAATAAAAAAATAACTATGAATAAACTTGGCAATTATATTACGGGCAAATGGATTGAAGGAGATGATACCGGGCAGGAATTGTATAATGCAGTGAATGGAGAAGTTATTGCTCTTGCTACAACAAAGGGATTTGATTTTGCTTCGATACTTGCTTATGGAAGAGAAAAAGGAAGTCTTGCGCTTAGGAAAATGACATTTCACCAAAGAGGCCTTATGCTAAAAGCACTGGCACTACACTTACTTGAGAAAAAAGAAAATTTTTATCCGATCAGTTATAAGACCGGTGCAACCCGAGCTGACAGCTGGGTAGACATAGAGGGTGGTATTGGTAATCTTTTTTCAAATGCTTCATTGAGAAGAAAATTACCAAATGAAATATTTGCTCTTGATGGCGGTAACATCGGATTGAGTAAAGGCAACACTTTTGCAGCACAGCATTTGTTATTACCAAAAGAAGGTGTCGCCATTCACATTAACGCTTTTAATTTTCCCGTATGGGGTATGCTTGAAAAAATCGCAGTGAACTTACTCGCAGGCGTAGCCGCAGTTGTAAAGCCTGCTTCTCTCACATCTTACCTTACAGAAGCGGTGGTAAAAGAAATTATTGCTTCTAAAATTCTACCTGAGGGAGCTTTACAATTACTATGCGGAAGTGCGGGTGATATTCTTGATCATGTGACTTCACAGGATGTTATAACTTTTACCGGCTCAGCCTCTACCGGATTAAAATTAAAAGCCAATCCATTTGTATTAAATGAAAATGTGCCATTTAATCTTGAGGCAGATTCTTTAAACTGTATTGTACTGGGTAATGATGTAAGCCCTGAAATGCCTGAATGGGATATTTTTCTTAAAGAGATAAGAAAAGAAATGATATCAAAAGCGGGCCAAAAATGTACAGCCATCCGAAGGATATTTGTTCCTGAAAATCAAATGGAAGATGTATATAAAGCTATTGGTAAATTATTGGCGCAAACTACTATTGGTAATCCGGAAAATGAAAGGGTGAGGATGGGCGCACTGGCAGGCCAATCTCAAAAACAAGAAGTAAAAGATCAGGTCCAAAAACTCCTGGCGTCATCTCAAATAATTTATGGCAGTCTTGATAGTGTTGAACTCATTGATGCTGATGAAAAAAGAGGCGCATTTATGAGCCCATTGCTTCTATTAAATAATAATCCCTTAAAGGCAGAAGAAGCTCATAATGTTGAGGCTTTTGGCCCTGTAAGTACTATCATGCCTTATAAAAATATTGATGAATCAATTATTCTTTCAAAAAAAGGAAAAGGCTCTTTATGCAGTACTGTTGTTACATCAAATGAAAAATTTGCTAAGGAATATATTCTTGGCGCGGGAACATATCATGGAAGAATCCTGGTGCTTAACAGCGATTGCTCAAAAGAGAGCACAGGTCATGGCTCACCATTACCACTATTGGTACACGGTGGTCCCGGCCGTGCAGGAGGTGGAGAGGAAATGGGTGGATTGCGTGGCGTAAAACATTATATGCAAAGGGTAGCTGTGCAGGGATCTCCCTCCATGCTTACAGCAATTACAAATGTTTATCAACCTAATGCAAAAGGAAATATTACTCCAATTCATCCTTTTAAGAAATACTTTGAAGAACTGACTATTGGAGATCAGCTTATAACAGCAAAAAGAATTATCACCAGTAAAGACATAGACACTTTTGCAGAATTAAGCGGAGATCATTTTTATGCCCATATTAAAACAACCGACTTTGAAGGGACCATGTTTGAGCAACAGGTAGCACATGGTTATTTTTTGCTAAGCATCGCTGCAGGTTTATTCGTTGATAATTATGAAAAAAATCCTGTGTTATTAAATTATGGAATTGACGAGTTACGCTTTACAAAACCAATTTACCCGGAACATAAAATTTATATCCGTTTTACCTGTAAAGAAAAATTAGAACAGGAATTAAAAGAACAAATTCCTGGTGAGGCTTTTGTGAAAGGAAGTGAGATACCCAGGGGAATTGTAAAATGGTATGTCGAAATTTTAGATGAAACGGAAGAGCCGGTAGTTGGTATTGCAACGATACTTACCATGGTTAGAAAGAAAAAATGATCCTAATTTTACAGTCATAATATTTAATAATTAAATGAATGTATGGACGGTTATGTAAAATCTCACACGGAACATGGTATTACAACTATAGAATTTTTTCATCCCCAAAGCAATTCGCTTCCGGGTAAGCTTCTGGAAAAAATAACGCAGGAAATACATTATTCTTCCAATCACGAATCTAAAGTAGTAATCCTTCAAAGTTCCGGTGATGGTGCATTTTGTGCCGGTGCCAGCTTTGAAGAATTAAGTTCTATTAAAACTGAGAAAGAAGGCCTGCTTTTTTTCCAGGGCTTTGCGAACCTCATAAATGGTATGCGTAAATGTAATAAACTAATAATCGGACGAATTCATGGAAAATGTGTGGGAGGTGGCGTAGGTATTGTTGCCGCTTGCGATTATGCTATTGCAGTAGCAACAGCCGAAATAAAATTAAGTGAATTATCAATTGGAATTGGCCCTTTCGTAGTTGGTCCTGCTGTTGAAAGAAAAATAGGATCTTCTTCTTTCAGCCAGCTTGCTATTGATGCCACCCTTTGGCGAAACGCTGATTGGGCAAAGAAAAAAGGATTATTTGCAGAAGTACATGAATCTGTTCAAAACATGGATGAGTCTATTTATCGGCTTGCAACTACGTTAGCACATTCCAGCCCTGATGCAATGGCTGAGATGAAAAAAATATTTTGGAAAGGAACGGAAAACTGGGATGCGCTTCTTAACGAAAGAGCGGCAATCAGCGGAAAGCTGGTGTTGAGTGATTTCACAAAAAAAGCTATTGCAAAATTCAAAGCTGAAACAAAACATATCTGATTCGCATCTGTATTTTTATAGATCGTCGTATTGATATAATGGATCAATATGTGTATTCACATCCATTTCAAAAACAGGGTTAATCAATCCATCTTTTAATCCGTAAACCCAGCCATGCAGTTGTGGCCGTTGTTCATTTTTCCATGCCCTTTGAATGATTGATGTTTTGGAAAGATGCATTACCTGCTCTTTTACATTAAGCTCTACAAGCCTGTCAGTACGGGCTTCTTCATCAGTAATTGCGGTAAGCTCTTCCCTGTAGAGACGATACACATCTTTTATATTGCGAAGCCACATGTTTAGGATGTATTTGTAATCATGATTTGTCATGGCTGCCTTTATGCCTCCGCAACCATAATGCCCGCATACAATTACATGCTTTACTTTTAAATGATTAACAGCAAAGTCCAATACACTCAATAAATTTACGTCAGTGTGAACTACCATATTTGCAATATTACGATGAACAAATATTTCACCCGGCTGAGTACCTGTAATCTTATCTGCAGGTACTCTGCTATCACTGCAACCAATCCAAAGAAATTCCGGAGTTTGTAAAGCAGACAGCCGTTTAAAAAAATTCGAATCATTCTCTATTTGTTCCTTTGCCCATGCTTTGTTTTCTAAAAGCAATTTTTCGTAAGAGGTCATAACTAAAATTGAAAATTTTTTTACAGCAAATTTTTTTTGTTAGGTTTTACATATTCAATCCACCACAGGTACTTACTACCTGTCCGGTTACGTAAGAGCTCATATCACTTGCCAGGAACAAAGCAACATCGGCAATTTCACTTGCCTGACCGAAACGGCCCAAAGGTATTTTGTCAAGAAAAGATTTTGCAGCTTCGCCTTCTTTTAAATAATGCGTCATATCGGTTTCAACAAAGCCGGGAGCTATTGCATTGCATCTTATATTACGACTGCCAAGCTCAGCAGCGATAGATTTTGTAAAACCAATTATTCCGGCTTTGCTCGCAGCATAGCTGCTCTGACCTGCATTTCCACGCATTCCAATAATGGAACTCATATTTATTATGCTTCCCTTTTTAGATTTCATCATAGGGCGAATGACTTGCTTAGTCATATTGAAAACACTTTTAAGATTAGTAGTCATTACTTCATCCCATTGTGCAGGTGTCATGCGCAGCAATAAATTATCCCTGGAGATTCCTGCATTATTTACGCAGATATCTACAGTGCCGAATTCTTTAACTACATCATTCACCATTATTTCACAATCTTCATAAGTACCAGCATTACTTTTATATGCTTTTGCATTAATGCCAAAAGACTTCAATTTTTCTTCCAGGTCTTTAGCCTTATCGTCGCTGCTGACATATGTGAATGCAATGTGTGACCCGTTTTCAGCAAACTTTATAGCTAT
The DNA here is from genome assembly GCA_038239385.1 of Chitinophagales bacterium. Classification (GTDB taxonomy): domain Bacteria; phylum Bacteroidota; class Bacteroidia; order Chitinophagales; family Chitinophagaceae; genus Ginsengibacter. Next base: position 18,359 of record JBBSEV010000035.1, on the reverse strand, counting down.
TGCTTCTCCTATGCCACGGCTACCGCCCGTTACAATTGAAACCTTGTTATCTAACAATACCATAATAAATCTATTGTTTATTTAAAAAACTTTTTACTTAATTCTAAATTTGGTAATCAAAATTTTTCATGCTAAGAATATCTTCAATGAAATTTCTGTCATTGCTTAACCTGGGCACTTTATGCTGGCCTCCCAGCCTGCTCTTCTTTTTTAGCCATTCTCTAAAGGTTCCGGTTTTCAAAATATGAACAATAGGTATACGTAAAGCAAGATCCCGGTGACGTTTTGCTTCATAATCACTATTTACTGATTTTAATGCCGCATCAAGGGCAATAACAAAATTAGTTTTATCATCAGGTAATTTATCAAACTCTATAAGCCACTCATGAGCGCCATTTTCTTTTTCACTAAAAAATACAGGCGCTGCAGTATAATCGCTTACCACAGCATTTGTTTTGGCCGATGCTATGGCAATTGCTTTATCAGAATTCTCTACGATCACTTCTTCGCCAAATGCATTCATGTAATGTTTAAGCCTTCCAGTAACTTTTATTTTAAAAGGCCGGAGTGATGTGAATTGAACAGTATCCCCAACAAGATACCGCCATAAACCTCCATTGGTACTTATTATCAATGCATAATTTTTTTGCAGCTCAACCTCCTTCAGGCCAACTGTTTTCGCGCCTTCTTTTCCATATTCCTCAACAGGCATAAATTCGTAAAATATTCCATGATCTGTAAAAAGAAGCATGCCATCATCCCCAGGCATATTCTGTGCTGCAAAAAAACCTTCGCTTGCATTGTAAATTTCAAGATAATTTATAGGAGCTCCGATTAAATGGAGAAGCTGCTCACGATAAGGAGTAAACGATACACCACCATGAATGTACAATTCCAGGTTAGGCCACACATCTTTCAATGTTTTCTTTCCTGATATTTCGAGAATCCGTTTTATCAATACGATGGTCCAGGTAGGTACACCTGCCATTGATGTTACATTTTCACTAATCGTGCTTTGAGCAAGTTGTTCAATTTTACTTTCCCATTCATCAAGTAATGCAATTTTAAGTTCGGGAGTTCTTATCCAATGTCCCCAGAATGGCGTGTTTTGCATAAGCACTGCGCTCAGATCACCATATTGTATTTCTTCATTGAAATTATTAACCTGGTGACTTCCACCTACCACAAGGCTTTTGCCAGTAAGCAGGTCGCTATCCGGAAAATTATTATAATAATTGGTAAGTACATCTTTGGATCCCTTGAAATGTGTATCCTTAAGGCTTTCTTCGCTTATAGGAATAAACTTACTTTTCTCAGAAGTAGTGCCGCTGCTTTTAGCAAACCAGTTAATAGGTGTATTCCATAAAATATTTTCCTCCCCATTCATCATCCGAAGGATATAAGGTTTTATATCATCATACTCATGAATGGGTACGTTTTTTTTGAAATCTTTAATTGTAAAAAGTTTTGAAAAAGAATACTGCCGGCCAAATTCAGTGTATTGAGCTTGTGTTACCAGGTGCTGCAGCACATCTCTTTGTGCTGCCATAGGGTAATCAATCCAGTTTTGTACACCCCAAAAGCGTAACCTCGCTAAACGTGATATGGCAGGGCTTAATAATTTCATTACAAGCAAGATAATAAATTACGTTCTTCTTTAATGTTTAATTGTTATTGAATTTCATTTCATGAATAGGAATCTATATAAATCATACAGCGATCTTTTTATACAACAATTATTTTAAATTGTTTTTTAGCATTTAAAGGGTAGGAATGTAATTAATGGACTATATAAATACTATAACAGCTATCCATTATTATTTCATTGCATCAGTATGCAAATAATCTTTTCGCTTTAGTTCAAAGTTACGGCCAAGATACAATCTGCGTACCTGCTCGTCTTTGGCAAGTTGCTCTGCTGTGCCTTCTATAAAAATTTTTCCTTCAATAAGCAGGTAGGCTCTATCGCAAATGGACAAGGTCTCATTTACATTATGATCAGTAATGAGTATACCGATATTTTTATATTTTAATCTTGTAACAATACTCTGGATATCTTCTACAGCGATAGGATCTATCCCAGCGAAGGGCTCGTCAAGTAAGATGAATTTTGGATCTACGGCCAAAGCCCTTGCAATTTCAGTACGCCGCCTTTCACCCCCGCTCAGTACATCACCGTTGCTTTTACGCACGTGGCCAAGATTAAATTCAGCTATTAAAGATTCCAGTTTTTCTTTTTGATCCCTCCTGGAAAGCTTTGTCATTTCAAGTACGGCAGAAATATTATCCTCCACGGTAATTTTCCTGAAAATACTTGCTTCCTGTGGCAAATAACCAAGCCCCATCTTTGCCCTTTTATACATTGGGAGCCTTGTAATATCAAGGTCATTCAAAAAAATCTTGCCTTGATCGGGTTTTACAAGGCCAACTACCTGGTAAAACGACGTGGTTTTACCGGCACCGTTTGGTCCAAGCAAACCAACTATTTCTCCCTGGCCTACCTGGAAAGAAACGTTATTAGTAACGGCCCTCTTCCCATAATATTTTACAAGATCTTTAGCGAATATGGTTTGATTCAAAACAAAAGCATTTAAACAAAAGTAAGTGAATGAATATAAAAAACTTTGCTAACATCTTCTTCTTAATACCTATTAAAATCAGGAATGATTAAGATCATTAGTTAAATGAATAATCATTTGATTGGTTTGTTAACGACTATTGGCTTTTTGAGTTTATGTTTGCATTTATTTTTTAAAAATGAAAGTTACCGATCATATAAAAGAGGCAAAGAATACCACAATTTCATTTGAAATTCTTCCCCCTTTAAAGGGGAAAACAATTGAATCAATTTACAGTCATCTTGATCCTTTAATGGAATTTAATCCTGCATTCATCAATGTAACTTATCACCGAAGTGAGCAGGTATTTAAGAAGAAAGCGGATGGAACTTTTGATAAAATCGAGGTACGAAAAAGGCCGGGAACAGTAGGCATATGTGCTGCCATTATGAATCACTATAAAATTGATGCTGTGCCTCATTTAATTTGTGGTGGTTTTAATATCCAGGAAACCGAAAATGCATTAATTGACCTTGCTTTTCTCGGTATTGACAATGTGCTTTTACTTCGCGGAGACGCGGCTAAAAATGAAACTCTTTTTGAACCCGAAAAAAACGGGCATTCCTACGCAATAGATCTTCTCAAACAAGCAGTAAATCTTAACAATGGAATTTATCTTGAAGAAGATATAAGGGATGGTTACAAGACTAAGTTTTGTATCGGTGTAGCTGGCTACCCTGAAAAACATTTTGAAGCTCCTAATATGGATAGCGATATCCGTTATCTTAAAATGAAAGTAGATGCGGGATCAGATTACATAACTACCCAAATGTTTTTCAACAATAAAAAATATTTTGATTTTGTAAAAAAATGCAGGGATGCGGGCATACAAGTGCCTATAATTCCCGGCCTCAAGCCGATAACTTCCAAGAAACAGCTATCTGTTTTACCCCGCACATTCCATGTTGAAATTCCAACGGAACTGAGCAATGAAATTATTAAATGTAAAACAGATGCTGACGTGGAAATAGTTGGCACTGAGTGGTTACTCTATCAATCTAGAGAACTTAAAAAAGAAGGAGTTCCGGTACTACATTATTACACACTAGGTAAACCGCATGTAGTAGCAAATGTTGTAAAAGAATTGGTGTAATTACCTCACTCCAACCCCTCTCCAAAAGGAGAAGGCCCCGATTAAATATAGCTTCTTTTTAAAAAAGATTAGGCTTGTAACTTTTGCTAATAAATTTACGTGCTAATTTTTGGAAAGTGGAATGCCAAGAGAAATGCTTACTGTGCGGTATTTATTTTTATCATCCGCGCTATTGTTACTTTGCGTTGAATTAATTTTTGTAAGGCCCATAGCATAATTAACTTTTAATAATACTTTCCCAAGATCTAAACCTCCGCCAACATTTAATCCAAAGTCAAACCTTTTAAGTTTATCATAAGCTGCGTCGTCCTGTTTGGAAGTAAAAGGATCATCGTTGCTGAATTTAATATTGCCTGTACTGGTGGAAGTGATTCCAAGAACTTTGGATTCAGATTTAGAGTTTCCTGCAATACCAATAGCAGCATAAGGGCCGCCATGAATAAAAAAATTGGTATTTTTTTCCAAGGGAAATCGCACAACTAAATTTAATGGTAATTCAAGGTACAAGGGATTAAACCTTGTTTTTACATAATTATCATCAGTAGTGCCTGTAAAATAGGTTTCTGCTTTGGAACCGCGGCCATCAAGTAATAAACCACTTTCAAGATCAATGGTTTTAGATAAATCAAACCGCCCCAGAATGCCTGCATTGAACGTTGTAAGGAGGTTATTTTTTTCCGTTTGTCCTGAAGCAGTTTTGCTAATGTTTGAGAGATTTATGCCGCCTTGTACATAAACTTGTGAATGTGCTTTTGCAAAAAATAGAATAAGCAAAGCAATGCCTGATAGTGTTTTCATTTTATGGTTTTAGTTTTCAAAAAAGTAAGCTTGAAGTCAAAATTATTTTCAACCTTATTGTATGAAACCGTTTTTAAATCAAGAGGACAAATAAAAACTATTTAAGCGTCGTTCCGGATTTATTTTATTAAATCTAAAGCAATGATTGAAAAACTTTTTCATTTATAGTAACGGGGTATTTCTTTTTTAATTGCTCTATCCATTTTTGTTCAAGAAAAGTTTGATAGTCGTTAATAACAAGGCCTCTTGCATCTTCAAAATTTCTTTGTTGGTTTGCAGGATACAATTTAATTATTTGTGCGAAGACGGTAGTGCCATCAGCTTTATTTGTAACGGGGGCAGTTATAAGCCCCGCAGTAAAATTAGTTCTGTCAATCACCGGGATTTGGCTTAATTCATATCGCCCGGAATCAGCCTGCATCTGTGTAGGGTTTTCATCCATTACATCTTTCCAGGAACGTTTTTTTTCAATTTGTTCAATAGCATTTTTAGCAATTGTTGCATTGGCACAGGAATATAAAACAGCATCAGCACTTACGTCCCACGTGTAATTACTCTTATGCTGATTATAATATTTTTCAAGGCCTAAGCTGTCTGCCGAAGCCTTAGACCACACATTTCTTTCCATAATTTCAAAAAGCATATTTCCTTCTTTGAATTCCTTCAGCTGGTATTTAAAATCAACACTAAAATCCTGTAACCTGTTGCGATAGTTTTCAGTAGCACTAATAGTTACATAATTTTTCAAAAGCTCAGCATACGATGATGCGTTAGGTGTTTGTATATCTTCTTTTGTTCTTTTAGCATATTGCAGCCAATCTCCAATGGTTACTTTGCTATTATTGAAGGAAAACAAAATGGATTTATCATTTATATTATTCAAGGCTATTTTTTTATTCGCTAAAGTAAAGCTGTCAGTAATTTTCCACAGTGCAGCTTCATTGATAGCATTATTCTTTTTGTATCCTGTTTTGCTAAGAATCTCTTTTACAAATTTTTCTTTCGCCGTCTCAATCCTGCCGTCATTCAAAACTTCCTGCTTCAGGCTATAAACAAAAGTCTCATCATTTCTGGTAGCAGGTACCGGTGATAGTGAGATACGCTTTAAAATATGATAGCCATACTCGGTTTGAAAGGGCTCAGAAACCTCTTCATCGTTTTTCAATGAAAAAGCAACTTTCTCAAATCCTCCATCGTATTTTGCAACGCCAAATTCCGGCATTACCCCGCCATTCATATAAGTCATTTTATCATCGCTATACTTTGTAGCCAATTCACTAAAGTCTGCTCCCGATTTTATTGCTTTATAAACTGAATCTGATAATTGTTTTGCGTGGTCTCTTAAAACATTATTCCCCGATGGCACAGCAAATAATATCTGGGCGATTTTGATTTTACCCACTGCCTGCCTTTGCCCTTCATTTTTAAAAATATGCCATCCTTTTTTGGTGCGGTAGGGCTTACTTATTTCCCCAGGGTTTAAAATATATATAATATTTTCAAACTCGTAGGGAAGTGTAAATGCGGTTATAAATCCAAGGTCATTTCCCTGCACAGAAGCTATTTTTTCTTTTATTTCTGAGAGGATACCCTCATAATCCGTTTTCCCTTTTTTTAATTCTTCATAAGTTTTATTAATTGCCTTGTATGCTTTCAATGTATCCTCAGGTTGCATTTTACTATTTACGGGTATATAAAAATGTGAAACGTGAATATCTCTTTTGCTACGATTATAAGCCTCATCAGTAAGTACCTCCACTTCCTTGTCATCTTTTAAATATCCACTCTCAATTTGTGAACGGAAATTTTGAAGGTCGGCCTCGAGGGCTGGAAGTGTGTCGAGCCGTAACTCTTTCGCAGCCTGTACCTTCAGCTTAAATTTTATATATAGATCCAGGTAATCCCTCAGCGCCTGTTTTTTATTTGTATTTAAAGTTTTGTTTTTATTATAGGCTTTCAGGAATTCATCTTTGCTTACCACATTGTCGCCATAAGTAAATAAAGCCTGGGAGTAAGAAAAAAAAGAGATAGAAAAAAAAGAAATTAGTAAAAACAATTGTTTCATTAAGGTTAATTTATTAATTAAATGGCTGGGGTAAATTATATAGAATTCTCAACTTAAAAGATATTAATTATTGCTTTATTAATACGATATCATGGAAATCTAAAAATTAAATTTCAAAAACGTGCGAATAAATTATTGAGATGGTTTTTCATTCGTCACCTTGTTGTTCAATTTCATTTTTAGTAAATCATCCATTTGATCAATCGTGAGTTTTTTTGCTATAATGCGTTTGTCTTTATCAAGCAGGTATAATGTTGGAGTCTGAGTTATATCATACAGTTGTTTATAAGAAGGCTTTTGAGCTCCTTCAGTTTCTTTCTTTTGTTCGTCAGTTTGGTAAACGTTTACCCAGCTTTGCAAATTGTTCTTATTAATAAAGTCTCGCCATTTTTCCTGTTCTTTTGTTTCAGAAAGCACTCCATAAATTTTCACACCTTCATTTTTCCATTTAGCCCTGTAAAATGAATCGAGCCTGGGTACTTCGTGCTGGCAATGGCCGCATGTTGGATCCCAAAAAACTACAATAGTATACGTGGATTGTAAATCATATAAAGAATGCGTTACACCAGCTGTATCTGCCATCACAAGATTTGCAGCCTGTTCGCCAATCAGATTCGACATAAGCATGTAGGCTCTGTTTGAAATTGCTGTTATTTGCTTTTCATTGAGCCACGAAGAAATTCCTTTAGAATGATATTTTTCAAATAGGTGGACAAACACAGCATCTTGCCCCATATACTTAGGATTAATATACTCATCAGTAAGCCAGTTAAGTAAAAATTTATACATTTCAGGCGACGTTCTTGCCCTTAAAAGCATATAGTCTGATTCCTTAATAATTGAATCCGGTGAAGGAGTTACAATATCTCTAAAAAACTTTTCGAGTTTTGGCAAAAAAAATGGGGTACGTATTACCCTGTTATCAGTAAAATCTATTCCATCCCAATAATGTTTTTTATAATATTGGTAATTATTGATGGAATCTTCTCTCGTAACAGGTATTGCCATTACAGCCTGAGGTTCCTTCATGCTTTTGAATAATGCAGTCAGCATTGATTCAGGGTTTTCGCTGATTATTTTGTCCCTGTAACTAACCAATTCTTTATTGAGCGCTGTATAATTTTGTTCATGCAATACACTATCGGCTTTTGTTTTTGAATTTTTAAAAGCTTCCATTTCATGTTGTAATCCAGTTCCTTTTAAGGCTACAAATTTTTGGTATTGCTGGAAAAGTTTGTTTTCAGAAGATCCGTTAACTATAGTTTTATTTACCAGGTCATTTGTATCTGCATTTATTGTAATCAATTGTTCTTTACCTACCAGGAAATCGAATAATTTATTTTTGCCTGGGAAAACAATTGAGTATACACCAGGTAGCAGCGTTTCATTTTTTTGAAATAGAGCTTCTCCCTTATTATTTATTGCAGCAGAATCTTCAATGTTTATATTCTTGCCATAATAATAAGTGAGATAAACAATGCCATCTTTAAAATTGGGAGTATGTAACAATACTTTGTAACCCTGTGCAAAGGAAGCTGTTGCCGATAATAATAACATTGAAATACTTATAAATATTTTCATTGAGTAAAATGATTGACAAAAATATTCAAATTGGGCAAAAGAAATCTTAACGTTAAAATACTTAACATTTCTATCGAAACTAAGTTAGAATTCCATGAAGTATTTTTATGCTTCATCTTTTTGATTACCGGCAATAACAGATTTCTCACTAAGCCGCTAAGAACGCAAAGAAAAATACTTTTTGGCCTTTGTGGTACATACATCAATTAAGATTAACATGGCAATAGAAGCAGGATGAAAAGAAAAAAGAAATTCGTAATGGAAAATTTATCTGTGACCAATTATGCCGCAGAAGGGAAATCATTGGGCCGTGTTGACGGCAAAGTAATTTTTGTGGAAGGTGCAGTACCGGGTGACGTTGCTGATGTCCTCATAAATAAAAATAAAAAGGACTGGGCAGAAGGAAAAGCTATTAGAATTAAAGAACCTAGTAACGAAAGAGTTGAACCTTTCTGTATTCACTTTGGAATATGTGGCGGGTGTAAATGGCAGATGCTTCCTTACAATAAACAATTGGAATATAAACAGCAGGAAGCTTCGGATGCTTTTAAAAGAATCGGTAAGCTTACTAATGTTCCCATGCTTACAATTCTTGGTTCCCAAAAAACTATTCATTACAGGAATAAGCTAGAGTTTACTTTTAGCAATAAAAAGTTTTTAACGCCTGAGCAATTTGAAAAGCTTGGAGATGATGTATGGCCGGGAAATGCCTTAGGATATCATGTTCCCCGGTTGTATGATAAAATTATCGACATCTATGAGTGCTGGCTTATGGATGCTGTAAACAATAGAATACGAAATGCAGTTCGTGATTTTGCGCTTGCAAATAAATATAGTTTTTATGATATTAAAGAGCACAAAGGCTGGTTAAGAAATATCATTATTAGAAATTGCGAATCAGGGGAGCTTATGGTCAATCTGGTGTTTGGCCATAATGAGGAAAAGGAAAGGGAAAAACTCTGTAGCCATTTGATGCAAATGGTATCTTCTATTACAACTTTATTGTTTACCATTAATTCCAAATGGAATGACAGCATTTATGATCTTAATCCGCAAATAGTATTTGGGAAAGGGTATGTGATTGAAAAGCTGGGAGATTATAATTTCAAGATTTCTGCCAAATCATTTTTTCAAACCAATACCAAACAGGCAGAAAGATTGTACAACATTGTAAAGGATTTTGCCGGGCTTACCGGAAATGAAATTATATATGACCTGTATTGCGGCACCGGCAGCATAGGAATTTTTTTAAGCAAAGGAGCAAAAAAAATTATCGGCGTAGATGTAATTGCAGATGCCATAAAAGATGCTGTAGAAAATGCTGAACTCAATAATATCAATCATGCATCCTTTTTTTGTGGCGATGTAATTGAAATTTGCAACGATGAATTTTTTGCTCTTCATCACCGCCCCGATGTAATAATTGTTGATCCCCCACGAGCGGGCCTACATACAAACCTTATTGATAAAATAATAGAAATTGCTCCTGAAAAAATTGTGTATGTAAGTTGCAATGTTGCCACACAGGCCCGGGATATACAATTGCTTAGCGAAAAGTTTTCGGTTGAAAATTTACAACCTGTTGATATGTTTCCGCATACACATCATATTGAATGCGTGGCAGAGCTTAGATTAAAGCAATAATCTCATACCGGAAATTTCTTTTTATAATAAGCAATCTTCTCCCCTTGCTCAAAACTGGTTTCGTTTTGTGCCGTAAAACCAATCGTCTTTTTCTAATTCTTTTTAGGTAATATCTTCCAGGGAAACTGCCATCTGTAAATATTGTAGCATTATCAGGAATGAAAGGCTAGAAAGGATGTGTTTCAATTTCATTCATAAATATTTTTCCTTTTTAAAAACTCTGGCTTATTCTGATCCCAGGTGTTACACCTTTAAAAAAATTATTAAAATAGATGGAAGGTTCGATAGAAGTTTTTGCTAATTGTATTTTACCTGCGCCCAATCGAAAAGTATTTTTATCAAAATAATCTCCATTCCTGTTAATAAGATATCCTAAAGAAAATACGGCACTAAAGGAAAATTGCTTTCTTGGATCATGATCTGTTGTACCGCCCTGCCCATAAGTAAGGGTAAGAAAATCATTCCTGTAGGTTCGTAATTTATTCTGGTTGTCTTTTGCAAATATGTAATGAGGCTCCCACAATAATCCAGGTTCCCATTTATAGTTTCTATCACGGCTACTCAAAGTGAGTCGCACACCAAGGCTGAAGGAAGGAACAAAATAATTTTTATAATTCTGTATATTTATTGTTATGTATCCTGTTATGAAATCACCTGTTCCACTTGCGGTTTCTCCGTAGGGTTTATCAGCGGTTATCGTTTTATCTTTTTTAAGATAGTGATATCCACTGCCTAATACAGTTGGCCATTTACCCTTAAAATTATCTTGGATTGTATTAATTTTTTCTTTCAAAGTTCCATTCATATAGGCAGGTAGCTCACCAATATTATTCAGGTAGAATAAAAGATGATAATAGCGTGGTTGCGTAAGACTGATCTTTTCCAATGGCTTAGGCGGATTATTAATAATGCCGATAATATTAATAGTATCCTGCATTGTTTTTAATGAAGCAAGTTCTCCATTATCCAACAGGTAAGTATTTCCTTTTTGCAGAAATTGCTGTAGCCTTATTTTCTTTCTTCCCTGTGCATCGGTAGCGTAATCTATACGCTTCGATGTAAGCGGATCTGTAAGCGAATCTTTTAAAGGAGTAATGTCGGTGATAAATATTTTAAGCAATGAATCAATATTTGCAATGCGCTCAAGGTCTGTTATATCGGTGATTTCTATTTCTAGCTTATTCCCTTTTTCAAGATTAATATAAAACCTCCTGTGAATGATAATGTTTTCAGGAACTTCAAAAGCCTTGTCTGCATTCCTGTTAGGTTGAGCGCAAAGGTTTGGTGCGATGCTTGCGAAAAGCATCCATACAATAAATACTTTTTTCATTTTAGTTTGGAGAATTTTTTATGGTTAAAATAGTAAAACCAGTGCTTGCAGAATTGACTGAAGGATTTGCAAAAACTTCCTGGGTTGCAAGCTTCAGTTGAAAAGAATGAGTTTCTGTTTTTCGCGCCATGATAGACTCTTCAACAGGATCGCCCAATTCATTTATATGAACTACCCGTAATTTTTTCTTAAAAGGTATACTCGCAACGATACTTATTTGGCTATCAACAGGTGTTATAACATTATTGATTACCCCGGATTTTATTGATTCTTCTTTATCATGTTTGGCTGCAACATTTTCAACAATTAATATTTTATGATCCCCAGGTTTAATTATTTTACTAAGGTTTTCAGCCTGCCTGGCAGGTGATTTTCTTTCAACAGGAATGGAAGAAATAACAATGGACGTGGCCGAATCATTGATAGTCCGTAAAAATGAAGGTGATGGTTGAATTTTCTTTTGCACCTGATTATTGTTAACCAAAACGTTTTCTTTTTTATTTGATAAAATCAATGCCACAGATATTGCTGCCAGTAAGCAGGCAGCCGCCGCCCAATACCATAAAGCTTTTTTATTACCTGGTTTTTTCTGCAACTGGCCATGAAGTTTCTCCCACGATGCTTCTTTATTGAATATTTCACCTGGCAAACTCTTTAATTCTTCCAATTTGCTTTTCCAGTGAAACTCACTATTGAGATTTTCGTTTGACATATTCTATATCATTTTGTAATAACAATTTTTGTAATAATATTTTTGCTTTGCTCAACTGGGATTTCGAAGTTCCTTCTGCAATTCCCAGCAGCGAAGCGATCTCACCGTGGGGTACTCCTTCAATTACATATAGGTTAAAAACGGTACGATAACCAATTGGTAATTGAATTATTAAATTAAAAATTTCCGATGCAGATAAATTATTAAGTGCTTCCTCCTCTAATGGAATCTCTTCTACTTTTGCCTCTGTTACAATATTGAATACATTTTTCCTGCGTAAAAACATAAGGCATTCATTTATCATAATTTTTTTCAGCCAGACATATAATGCTGCATCGCCCTGGTAACTAAAAGATGCTAATTTTTTAAAGAACTTATAAAAACCATTGAGCAATAACTCCTCAGCATCTTCGGCATTTTTTACATAACGCCGACATACCAACAGCATCTTTTCTGCCCACTCATCAAATAGATATTTCTGCGCAGCAGCGCTTCCCTGTTTAGCTTCTTTGATAAGTTCTGATGTATCCATGTAAAAATCTACAATATGGGAGTGATTTATAAAAGTAAATGCCGCATTATAGCCAATGGTTGCCTGCCTTAAAAATTTATTCTATGATCAATTATACAAGACCATTATGAAACGGGATTACTATGAGTCCAAAAATATACCCATTCTGTTTATTAAATTTATTAGCAACGATTTTAAAACCTAAATAATAATAAAATTATAGCGGCACTCTATTTGTTATACTTCGGATGGTCACTCAATAAAAACCTTTAAATGAAAAAATATTTTCTTATTACGTTTTTGCTAATTCTGGGCGCCTCATACCATTCTATTGCGCAGGTTGACAGTAGCAGCATGATTAAATCTCAGAAACAAGTTGATAAACAAGAAAGAAGGGTGAGTAAACAAGAGAAAAGAGTTGCACGAATGGATCGGAAGCAAAAGAAACAACAAAATAAACTTGAGAGGCGTAATAATAAATTAGAAAGGAAGAACAGGAAACATGATAAAGATGTTGAGAAAATAGAGAAACAACAGGATAAAATAGATAATCCTAAAAGTAATACTCCTAACCAAACTTTATTGTTCTATAGAAAACCTGGGATTGTTAAGCATTCTGTTTCAGAAATGCTGATTTAAATATTTACAAAACTGAATTACTAGACCGCACATTTTTCATGATAATTGATAAGCTCAATTACTGATCTTTCGAATTCATAGTCGCTATATTGATCAACAATCTTGTCCAGTACTTCTAATATTTCGTTAACCTCTTTTAAGGTTACCAGCTTAAGCCGGTATTCTTTTATATTAGGCATGCCTTTTAAATAATTGGTATAATGCCTGCGCATTTCATTGATGCCTACAACCGGCCCTTTCCACTCGTAAGATTTTATCAAATGCTTTTTACATACAGCAACCCGCTCTTCTACTGTAGGCGGAGGTAATAAAGTTCCTGTATTCACAAAATGAGTTATTTCATTAAATATCCATGGATAACCGATGGCTGCTCTGCCAATCATAATGCCATCTACGCCATACCTGTTTTTATATTCCAGCGCTTTTTGTGGTGAATCAATATCACCGTTTCCAAAAATTGGAATAGAGATTCTTGGATTTTCTTTCACCTTTGCTATTAATTCCCAGTCCGCCTGTCCTTTATACATTTGAGTGCGGGTGCGCCCATGTATGGCAAGAGCCTGTATGCCTATATCCTGCAACCGCTCTGCAACATCTTCAATATTTTTAGTGTTATCATCCCAGCCAAGCCTTGTTTTTACTGTCACAGGCAGCGAAGTGCTTTTTACAACGGCAGTGGTTAATCGCACCATCAAGGGCACATCTTTTAATACACCTGCACCGGCCCCGCGGCAGGCAACTTTTTTTACCGGGCAACCAAAATTAATATCAAGTAAATCAGGATTGGTAGCATCTACAATTTTTGCGGCAAGAGAAAGGCTTTCTTCATCTCCACCGAATATTTGTATACCCACGGGTTTTTCATAATCAAAAATGTCAAGCTTTTTCCTGCTTTTGATGGCATCTCTTATCAATCCTTCACTACTTATAAATTCAGTGTACATAAGGTGTGCGCCATTGTCTTTACACACCGCCCGGAAAGGGGGATCACTCACATCCTCCATTGGTGCCAGCAATAAAGGAAATTCAGGAAGTTGTATGTTACCTATTGAAGGCATATTTAAATATTGTACTCTGTTAATTGTTTAATACAGGTTACGATCATTGGGTCAATAGCCATTTGTCAATAAAATTTTCAACTTGATACCTGATACCTGATACCTGCTGCTTCTATTAAAATAGGCTGTAAATTTACGCACTTAAAATTTGAGATAATGGTTGCTGACAGGAATTCGAAAAACATTAGCTATCCGGCACAATTGGGTATATTTCTTGGTTTCGTGGGTGTCGGGCTTATAGTAGGAGCCATTGTTTCTGTTATTATATGGATGATGATGACGGGAAGGCCCATACTTTCCATGGCCGATGATATGCTACAGCCCCAATATTATTATGCTATCATGGCCATCCAGGCAATTTCGACTTTCTTCATGTTTTTCTTACCTGTGTATTTTTTAGCACTTATCTGCTATCGCAAACCTTTAAAGTTTATAGGGTTTAATACAAATATTAACTACAGGCAATTTTTTATTGTTATAGGAATCCTCATACTTACGTTTCCTCTTTCCGGTGCTTTGGCAGAGCTCAATAATATAATACCCATTCCAAAAGACTGGGCAATAAAATTTAAAGCAATGGAAGACTCCCGTGCAATACAGGAAGCAGCATTGATCAATATTAATACCTTTCCAAAATACCTGATATCATTAGTTGTGATAGGATTATTGCCGGGCCTATTCGAAGAAGTATGTTTCAGGGCCGGGTTACAAAATATTTTCATACGCTGGTTTAAAGGCCCATGGGTTGCTGTTATAGTAACTTCTATAATTTTTAGTATAATCCATATTTCTTATTATGGTTTTTTAGTCAGGTTCGGTTTGGGAATAATACTTGGGTTTGTTTTTTATTACAGTGGCAACCTATGGCTTTCCGTTCTTTTCCATTTTTTATATAACGGGCTACAAGTAACTGCACTTTATGCCATGTCATTTTCCGGGAAAAAATCACCAAAAGATATTGAGCAAAATTTTCCATTATGGGTAGGTATCATCGCTCTTTTCTTAATCATTTATCTCTTTAAAAAGTTTAGAGAGTATTCTTTAGTACAACGGGCAAAAATTGTAGAAGAAGACTTGCCTGATGATGATTTTCATAATTGGGCGACTGCTCAATCTTAATAATTTTTGATGGCGTTCGATTCTAAAACTTTTCAAACAAGGGCAGTAACTGCAGGTGTTTTTGTAATTGTAATGTTGGCAGGGCTTTTATGCAATGGATGGAGCTTTATCATCCTTTTTACCATTATTCATTTTGGTTGCTGGTATGAATTTACAAGACTGATTAAAAAGATAAACAGAATTAAATGGATGTATTTTCTCCCCCTGGGATTGTTATATATCACATTACCCATCCTCTTATTGGGTATATGTGCGTTCTCATATGTTGATTCAATAATATTTCAAAAAAGCTATGAAGATGCATGGAGTTATTCTCCTGTGCTTCCCTGCGGAATTATTTTTTCAATCTGGGTAAATGATACAATGGCTTATATTGTTGGCTCTCTAATTGGCAAAACGCCGTTATCTAAAATTTCTCCTAAAAAAACCTGGGAGGGAACTTTAGGGGGTGCTATTCTTTGCATGGTAACTATTTCGTTAATTGGTAGAGCAACCAGTTACTATAGTTTTAAAGATTGGTTTATCATTGCTGCCTGCTGCGCTGTCTTTGGCACTCTTGGCGACCTTCTTGAAAGTAAATTAAAGAGAATGGCAGGTGTAAAAGACAGCGGAACTTTTATGCCCGGCCATGGCGGATTTTTAGACAGGTTTGATTCATTGCTGATAGCTTCGATCCCGGCGGGTTTATATTATTTCTTCTTTATGTAGCCTGTCAAAAATAATACGCTTCTTCCCTTTCAACTTTTTATATTTGTACTTAAACTTATTGGATGAATATTCACAAAGAAGGCCATAAATCCATTGCATTAAGCGCATTGATTTTTGGGGCTATTAATATTATATTCTTTTATTTTTTCAGCGCTTCTATGCCTGTTATAGCATGGATTATTTTTGGGGGAAGCCTTTTGACGTTACTTTTTATTATTTCTTTTTTTCGCTCACCTAAAAGAAATTGTACCGTTGCTGATAACCAGGTCATCTGCCCTGCTGATGGAAAAATAGTTGTAATAGAAGAAACGTTAGATCCTGAATACTTCCAGGATAAGCGTCTCCAGGTTTCAATTTTTATGAGCCCCGCCAATGTGCATCTTAACCGGATACCAATGTCAGGGGAAGTTTTATACAGTCAATATCATAAGGGAAAATATCTTGTAGCATGGAATCCAAAATCATCTACAGAAAATGAAAGGCATTCAGTAGTTATTAAAAATAATAGCGCTATAATATTAGTAAAGCAAATAGCGGGCGCTGTTGCAAAACGAATTGTGAACTACCTGCAGGTAGGCCAAAAAGTAGAACAGGGTACTGAAATGGGATTTATAAAATTTGGCAGCAGGGTAGATGTTTTGCTCCCTATAGGTACCGAGTTAAATGTATCACTTAACCAGGCGGTGAAAGGAGGTGTTACCGTACTCGCAACTATTGATACGCTCGTTCCAATTGAGGAAGAAATTAAAAGGCCTTTGGAAAAAGGTATTGAAAGCTTTTAAAAGATTCGTATAGGATTTTAAGATGTCAAAGATGTTAGAGACTTTGCCTTCTTTGCCCCATTAGAAGAAATGACCAGTGTTGTTTCATTCCTAGCTCCATAAAACACCTGGCATACCTCGCAATAAAAAGTTCTTCGTTTTGTTTTGCCACAATATTTTTTTATGAAGGGTACATGATCTCTGGGGCATTTCTTTTTAGTATATGCCAGCCAATGTTTTCTTAGAGCAAATGCTTTTTTCCATTCAAGAAAATCGAAACTATAGTTGCGGGATTCCTTTATTAGCTCATTTATCTTGCGTTGAGGAATATCCTTCATCCTTGTTTCAGGATGAAGCCTTATGCGAAATAATACTTCGTTTTTAATAATATTCCCTACACCCGTAAAAATATTTTGATTAAGCAATGTATCACAAACAAGATCATCCGGAATTGCTTTTATTTTTTTCTTAGCAGCTTTGGTATCAAAGTTTTCATTCATCACATCAGAAGCCCAGTCATACACTTCATCAATATTTTCTTCAATAAATTTTAATGAACAGGCATAAAAATTCAGATGCCCGTTTTTAAAAATCAATTTTAATCTTGGTATCGTTTCTCTTTCTTCATTTATCCGGTAACTTCCAAACAACATTAAATGAATGCGAAGACTGAAGCCTTTGAAACAGATAATAAAATGCTTGCCCCAGCTTTTAAAGTCAATAATTTTTTGCCCTGATATTCTTTCAATATCAAGCTTGCTGTTACCTTCTGCCTTTAAAATCTTTTTCCCTTTAAATTGTTGAACTGCTTCTTTAAGGATAATAATTGACGGGCCTTCTGGCATGAAATAAATTTATTTTAATAAATTAGGAGTGTTTTCAAAACTAAAAACTGGTAGCATTCTTTTCCAGCTGCCGGATCTTTTTTAAATATTCTATTATATCTTTTTCTACAGCCATTGGATATTCATAATTTAATTTACCCGCAAGTTCCGCCGCAATTCTGCTGAAAAATTGGGTGGTCGCAAAGAGAGATTCCCAATTTCTTTCTGTATCACTATCAGCAAAAGTTTTTAAGACATTGCCCCAATTTTCATTGTCGAGGTAACGTTTAAAACACCTGCCATTCTTATTGATATTTATACGCCACTCGTGCTGAGATCCTATATACCATTCAATAAGGCTCTTTAAATAATTGTGATGAATAAGGGTATCAAACATATATTTTGCATAAAAGATCTCATCGCGCCATAAACTTTTTGCAACATAAGTTGTATCCCACCAAAAATCTTTTATAAGGGTTGTGAATTCTTTTTCTGTTGGCTTGACTATATTAAACAATGTATTTGTGGGCTGTGGAAGACTTAAGGTAACTCCATCCTTATCCAACAATATTTTGTAACCAACATCCCAATGTTTGGGAATTGAGGTTAGCCTTGTTCTTTTAATAAATTCTGATACTGAGTAAAGTTGAAAGTCTATTCTTACTCCATCCTGATATAAGACTAATTGTGTGAGTGACTTAAAATTTATTTCTTTAATACCGGCGATTACATTTCCAAAATTAAAAATCCATTTTTCGTTTTTACTAAAATCCTGCAAGCGGGTAACTATCAATTCAATATCATAATCAGAAAAAATGTCAACATAAGCATTTGGATTAACCCTGGAACTTGTTATTACAACTGCTCTTACATTTTTATTGGATTGAGCCCAGTTTAG
>JBBSEV010000034.1:0-46370 GCA_038239385.1 Chitinophagales bacterium | reverse complement strand
GTTTTCTTCCTCGCTGTGGCCACACATTAATTGCAGGCCAAGACAAATTCCTAAAACAGGCTGTTGAAGAGAAGTAATAAGTTTATCTAAACCATTTCTTTTTAAATACTGCATAGCTGACCCTGCATTACCAACACCGGGGAATATTACTTTATCTGCTGCTTGTATTTCATTATGCTCATCTGTAACAACTGCAGCTATGCCTAAACGTTGCAAAGCATACAATACACTTTGAACATTACCCGCGTTATATTTTATTATAGCTATTTTCATAGCATGCCCTTTGTTGTTGGGAGACTCTTATTTAATGGATCTCTTTTTATTGCCATTTTTACTGACCTTGAAAATGCTTTGAAAATAGATTCAATTTTATGATGTTCATTTACACCTTCAGCTTTTATATTTAAATTACATTTTGCGGCATTACTGAAAGATTTAAAAAAATGATAAAACATTTCTGTCGGCATTTCCCCGACTTTCTCACGATGAAACTCCGCTTCCCAAACCAACCAGCTTCTGCCTCCAAAGTCAATAGCAACCTGAGCCAAGCAATCATCCATAGGTAGTGTATATCCATATCTTTCTACTCCTTTTTTATCTCCAAGCCCTTTTGATAAAGCTTCGCCAAAAGCTATGGCAACATCTTCGATTGTATGATGTTCATCAATATGCAGGTCACCTTTACAAATAATGCTTAAATCCATACCGGAATGCTTTGCAACCTGCTCTAGCATGTGATCAAAAAAACCTAACCCTGTCTGGATTTCGGAATTACCATTTCCATCCAGGTTAATATTTATTATAATTTTTGTTTCATTTGTATTCCGGCTATGAGATATTTTTCTTGAAGGCTCACAAAGAAAGTCGTAAATATCTTTCCAGTTTTGTGTTTCAAGTACAATGGTTTCTTTTAGAGTTTCTGCTGTCGCTTCCAATTCATGATTCCCAAGGTTATCATGATTGTTGAGCCAAAAAGCTTTACAGCCAAGGTTTTTTGCAAGTTGAACATCGGTAAGCCTGTCGCCGATAACAAAAGAATTTGCAAGGTCACACCTGTCGGGGTTCAAATAATCTTTAAGCATTTCTGTGCCTGGCTTTCTTGTCAATTTATTTTCATTAGGAAAAGAACGGTCAATAAATATTTCTGAGAAAATAATTCTTTCGTTATCCAATGCCCTGAGTATGAAATGTTGTATCGGCCAAAAACAATCTTCAGGAAAAGCGGCCGTACCAAGGCCGTCCTGGTTAGTAACCATTACTAATTCAAAATCGAATTCTTTTGCAATTTTACCAAGGTATTCAAATACGTGGGGATAGAATTCCAGTTTGGAAAATGCGTCAAGCTGGTAAGTTGGCGGTGCTTCTTTTATAAGTGTTCCATCCCTGTCTATAAATAAAACTCTTTTACTCATCATTATAATTTTTTAATGCTCCAATTAATGTTTCATTTTCGACTTGTGTACCCACAGTAATTCTAAGACAATTTTCACACAAAGGTTCTTTGCTCCTGTTTCTCACTATAATTTTTTTATTAGCCAGGTAGCGATATAATTTAACAGCATCATCTGTTTTAGTCAAAATGAAATTGGAATCGGAAGGATATATTTTTTGAATAAATTTAAATTGTTGTAATTTATTTTGTAGAATAGCCCTTTGCTCAACTGTAATTTTTATATTCTTGTTTACTTCCTCAATATTAGATAGCGCCTCAACACCCAGTTGTTGAGAAGCTTTGTTAATATTATATGGCGGCTTTACCTTATTGAATAATTCAATAATTTTTTCAGAGGCAAAACACAAGCCCAGTCTTAATGCGGCTAGCCCCCACGCTTTGGAAAGTGTTTGCATCACTATCAGGTTTTCATATTCCGTAAGTTCCTGGAGAAAAGATTTTTGTCGCGAATAATTAATATACGCTTCATCAATTATCACAAGCCCCGGAAAATTATTAATCAAAGTTTCCATTTCCACACGGTTCATATTGTTACCTGTTGGATTGTTAGGCGAGCAAATAAAAAGCAGCCTTGTATTATCGTTTGCTGTTTCTAAAATCGTTTCAACATCGAGTTGAAAATCACTACTAAGTAATACCTCTTTCATTTCTACATCATTTATATTGGCGCTCACACCATACATTCCATAAGTAGGCGGACAAACGATTACATTATCTTTGCCAGGCTCACAAAAAATGCGGTAAGCAAGATCAATAACTTCATCGCTGCCATTACCAATAAAAATATTCTGAGGGGGAATACCTTTAATTTTTGAAAGTTCCTGCTTTAGCTGCCATTGTAACGGATCAGGATAACGATTAAAGTTTTCGGGGAGCGGGGAACCAAAACTATTTTCATTTGCATCAAGAAATATCGATGCATCCCCACTATATTCAGTCCTCGCCGACGAGTACGGTTTTAAATTCTTTATGTTTCTCCTTACGAGGCTATCAACATCAAATGCTCTCATACGCCTAATTTTTTTAAACGAATACTCACTGCATTTTTATGTGCATCAAGTCCTTCTGCCTCTGCCATAGCTTCCACGGAAGTCCCGATATTTCTTATTCCCTTTTTACTTATTTTCTGAAAAGTAATTTTTTTAATAAAACTATCAACGGATACACCACTAAAAGTATTTGCAGTTCCACCTGTAGGTAAAGAATGATTGGGGCCGGATGCATAATCTCCGGAACTTTCCGAAGAATAATTTCCTAAAAAAACACTTCCTGCATTTGATACTTTTTTGGAAAGTTTTTTTGCATTTTCAGACGCAATAATTAAATGTTCGGGAGCATAGAGATTTAAAAAATCAAAAGCTTTTTCTTCATCCTCAATTAAAATAAGCCTGCTATGAACAAGGCTTTCATTTATAATTTTTTTTCTTGATAGTGCATTCATTTGAATGCTGATTTCAATAACGACATTTTCTATAATATCAATATTTTTTGCAACAAGTATTACCTGCGAATCAATACCATGCTCTGCCTGGCTCAAAAGATCCGCTGCTATAAAAGCCGGCTCAGAGGTTTCATCAGCATATACTGCAAGCTCACTGGGGCCGGCAAGCATGTCAATAGCGGTACCTTCTATACTCACCAGTTTCTTTGCACACGTTACATAATTATTTCCAGGGCCGAAAATCTTGTCAACCTTTGGTATGCTCTCAGTACCATAGGCCATTGCGGCTATAGCTTGCGCCCCACCTACCCTGTACAGATTTTTCAGACCAAGGAGTTTAGCAACAAAAAGTATCGTGGAATTTATTTTACCATCCTTACCCGGGGGAGTGCAAACAATTATTTTTTTACAGCCCGCTAACCGGGCTGGTATACCAAGCATAAGTAAAGTAGAAAATAATGGAGCAGTACCGCCGGGAATATATAAACCAACATTCTCTACCGCTATATTTTTTCGCCAGCATGTAACCCCGGAGGATGTCTCAATTTTTTTTATTTTTTTTTCAACCTGAGCAGTATGAAATTTTTCAATATTATTTTTTGCCAATAAAATGGCATCTATTAACCTTGGTTCTATATTATTAACTGCGTCGTCAATATCTTCTTCGCTTACTAAAAAACTTTCCGTTTCATAGCTATCAAATTTTAAGGAATATTTTGAAATGGCGGCATCTCCATTTTCTCTTATATCTATTAGAATTTCCGAAACAAGCTTTTCCATTGCTAACGTGGAAACCTGCGGCCTCGTAACTAATGATTGCCATAATTCTCTTTGAGGCTCTATAAGTATATTATTCATCTTTTTCTTTTTTAAAGAATCATCTTTTCTATCGGTACAACAATTATTCCCTCTGCTTCAAATGATTTCAATTTTTCAATAATACTCCAAAAATCATTTTCATTTACGACACTTTGCACACTGCTCCAGCCACTTTCAGCCAATGGCACAACCGTGGGGCTTTTCATGCCCGGCAAAATCCCGGCGATATTTTTCAATTGGGAATTAGGAGCATTCAGCATTATATATTTATTATGTTTTGCTGTTTTAACGGCGTCCATCCTAAGCAGTAAGTTCGATAATATTTCTTTCTTTCCAGGCTCAAGGTCATGCCTTGCTATCAATACTGCTTCGGATTTTAAAACAACTTCTACTTCCTTTAATCCATTTGTAAAGAGCGTGCTTCCACTGCTTACCAGGTCGCATATCGCTTCTGCAAGACCAATCCCCGGCGCTATTTCAACCGAGCCGCTAATCTCGTGGATTTCTGCCTTTACATTCTTATCATCAAGAAACTTTTGTAATAAGCCTGTATAAGATGTCGCAATTTTTAATCCCTCCAAATCAACTGCACTTTTGTAATCCATGTTTTTTGGAACAGCAATACTAAGCCTGCATCTGCCAAAACCAAGCTTGTTCATTACTTCTACATTTTTATTCTTCTCGAATACTACGTTTTCACCTACGATGCCTACATCAGCAACTCCATCATAAACGTATTGGGGAATATCATCGTCTCTTAAGAAATAAGCCTCCAGTGGAAAATCCGTTGATACCGCCTTTAATTGCCTGTTTCCATTATTAAGTTCAATGCCACATTCTTTCAAAAGCTGCAAAGAGTGTTCATATAATCTTCCTGATTTCTGAACGGCTATTTTTAACATGATAAGTTTTTAAAATGAAAAAAGGCTCACTAACCAGTAAGCCTTTTTTTGAAAATATGATGATTACATATACAACAACATAGCTTACCTACTGGTAAAAAAATGATGATGATGTATGTAAACTATTTGATTCATTTGAGGCACAAAGTAAAGAATGAAAGTTTAGTTGAACAAAAAAAGTTTTGGGGATTACCCCAACCCCTCTCCAAGAGATAGGGACATAGAGTATTAGTATATCTGTCTAATAAAAAATCTTTTTGAAATGGGTAATGATTAAAACGGATTAATATTCACTCCAATACCTTCCAAATTATTATAAATAATTTTCCCATCTTCAAATTTTACACCCTCTCCCACATCTTCTGAAAGCAATAACGGACCATCCATATCAACATAATCCAATAATGGCAATAGCTGTGCGATTGCTGAAGAGCCAATGGAACTTTCATTCATACAACCAACCATCACTTTCATATTTAGTTCTCTTGCTCTTGTTATCATTCTCAATGCAGGAGTGATGCCGCTGCATTTAGTAAGCTTTATATTAATTCCATGAAAGTAGCCTGCACATTTTTCTACATCGTTTTCAGCAACACAACTTTCATCTGCAATAAATGGTAACACAGAATTTTTATATAAAAATTTCATGCCTTCCCAGTCATCTTTTGCAAGGGGCTGCTCTATAAATTCAACGTTCAAATATTTGAAAATATTAATTTTTTCCAATGCCTCAGACGGTTCCCACGCTGTATTTGCATCAATTCTGAAAATAGAATTTGTATGCTTTCTCAATTCTGAAATTATTTCAACATCATCCTTAGTACCCAATTTAATCTTATAAATCGGCCACGGCATTTCTTTCATTTTCTCCACCATCTTTTCAACGATATCAATACCAATCGTAAAATCTGTTAACGGATTTTTATTAATATCAAGGTTCCATAATGAATGTAATTGTTTACCTTTTATTTTTCCATACAAATCCCAACCGGCCATATCAAGAGCGCATACTAAAAAAGGATTGTTGGGAAAGAGATGATGTAGGTAATGCCAGAACCTATCTGGATGTGTGAATGCAAATTTTTCAATAAAAGTTTTTTTGCTTTCAATATCTGCAATCATTTTATCAACTGTAATGTTGTAATGAACTATGGCTGGTGCTTCGCCATAACCTTTAATCCCGAAATGGTCAAGCTCTACAAGTAATGCAGGCTGATGTGTTTTAGTTCCTTTAGAAATAGTAAAAGGATGTTTGAAGGGAAGATTGGAAGATCTGTATTTTATTTTCATGTTGTTCCCCTTCAAGAGTTAGCGGTGAAGTCCGGGGTTCTTCCACTCTCGTATACATACTTTTTTAATTCCTCATTAAATTCCTTTTCTTTCAATAAATCTTCAAGGCTTATGTGCATCCGGTAATGCCAGTAATGACTTGGATCGGAAGGAATATTTATTCTTTCATTGTTTGGATTTTCAAGACGGATATTTTCGTTTATTCCCAATAAATCCTGTATTTGAAATATACTCCACATTGCAGGAGAATATAAATGTTGCAATATAATTTCTTTATTAATCCAGGCTTCACAGAAATAGGGTGCCTCGCCATAATGACCCAGTTCATAATTATAAAACTGTTGTGTTTTATTCCGGTCTTCTTCCCACCAGCCACGAACGGTACTCATATCGTGAGTTGAAGGAGTAACCACTGACATATACGGAGCATCTTTTGGATGGAAAAACCGGGCATTGGGATCCTTAGGCATTCTTTGAATTTCAAGGCTTAGTATTCCGAGCTGTTTCATTACTTCAGGTACACAATTTGGAACCATTCCAAGATCTTCACCGCAAATCAACATTTTGGTACTATGCTTTAGTTGTGGCAGTTTTTTTAATGCTTCTATTTTCCAGAAATTTTCCTGGCGCCTGTAAAAATAATTTACATAGAGATCATTAATTTTTTCTTTTGTATAATTATCGAGATATTGAAAAGAGCTGGTTTGTGCAATTCCAAACCTGAAGTGAAATTTTTGCCCATGTGAATTTTGTTCCTCAATGAGAATTACATTACTTATTAAATCAAATAAACCTTGTTTTATTTTATCTCCGTTTTCGACTTTATTTTTTTCAAAAAACCTAGCAATCTTCCTTTGTGAATTGTATTGTTGTTTCAAAGTAAATTTCCCGTCATTTGCCTTATCAAGAAAATGCTCTATCACATACTCTAAAGTTTCATTGAACAGGTGCCAAAGTATTTCATCTTTAATAAAAGGCTTGCAATAACGGTCATGATCAAACCATATATTATTAGAATAAAATTCTGAAATATCAACAGGAATCGCAGGAAAAAATCTTCCTAATATTCCATCAATCGTGTCTATATGAATACTCCATATTCTAAAAAATCCAAGAATGTGATCAATCCGAAATGCATCAAAGTAATTGCTCATTTGATCAAAACGGCGACGCCACCATTTGAACTCATCTTCTTTCATTTTGCCCCAGTTGTAGGTCGGAAAGCCCCAGTTTTGCCCTTTAATGGCAAAATCGTCAGGAGGCGCCCCAGCCTGTTCATCCATATTATAGAGTGACGGGCTTGCCCACGCATCGCAGCCATAGCGGTAAATCCCGATAGGTATGTCACCCTTTATAACTATTTGTTTGCTATGAGCATAACTCTTTACCTCATTCAATTGCAAATGCAAGTGGTATTGCACAAAATAGAAAAACGCAATTTCATCATATTGCTTTTTGCCGGGTGACGCAAATTTTTGGATAGTTGATTCATTAAATTTCTTATAGCTTTTCCATTTTGTATAATCAGGCGTTTTGTATTTATCTCTCAGGTAGGAAAAAACCGCATAAGGTACCAGCCACTCACGGTTCATGTCAAAAAATTCAAAATAATCCGGATCATTTTTAAACAAACCTTTTGAAGCAGCATACAGTTCTCTTAGCACAGATAACTTAAACTTCATTACCTGCTCGTAATCAAAACTTACCAAATCATTTAATTGTTTTCTTTTCTTTTTCAGCGGCTTTACAATATTCGAAAATTCTTTTCCGGCTACTTTCTCAAGATTGATATACAAAGGATGCAAAGCGAAAGCAGATATCGCCGCATAAGGATACGAGTCGGTCCACTTATGATTTGCAGTAGTATCGTTTACAGGAAGTATCTGGATAAGTTTTAAGCCAGTTTTATTTGCCCAATCCACAAGCAGCAGCATATCGCTAAACTCACCTACTCCGAAACTCTTTTCAGAACGCAGGCTAAAAACCGGGATGGCTACTCCCGCACCTCTCCAGGGCTTTACCTTGCTCTGGACAAATCCATCATGGACTATAGTAAGTTGCGCAGTATCCCGTTTATCTTTTCGAAGAATACGATTTTCATACTCTTCGAATTCAACAAATTTTTTTTCAGAGAGATTATAAATACCATACTTATAGGCAAGTGGTAAGCCATCCTGTTCTACTTCAAGCCGGGTAACAAACCAGTTATTTTTAGCTTCCATTAATAAAGGCTCGTTAGTATCCCAATACTTTAATTGTTTTGAAGAACCTGACATACAAATAATTTCTCCGGGTTGCAGTAATGGAGCCTTCACCCTGAATTCGTGCGTATACTTTTTGGAAGAAGACGTTTTTATTTTTGCGATATGCGGCAGCAGCACTTTACTGAAAGGCGTTGTAAAAAAAACGTTTGCTATGTTAGAATCTGCGTTCCATGTATCAATTACTGAAATCGTTTTCTTTTTAACAACGGATACATCAATAGAACGGTTATCCTCGCCATCATAAACATGGCTGCCATCTTTATCTTTCAAGATGTATCGATATAAAATTATGTCATCAAAATTGTCAGGAAAGTCTATCGTCACAACCCAGGATTGGTCATCAAAATATATCATGGGAATTGCATTGGCAATTTCATTATTGCCTAAAAACTTATTGTTTCCGCAAATGAAAAGCTCCTGGCCAAATTCAGTATGAAAATTTAGAAAAAAAGTTATCGTCATCAAATATTCAGGTTAAAAGAGCGGCAATTTAATCAGTTTAGGTTAGAATGTAAAAAGCAATGTAAGATAAAGAAATGTACGAATTACGATATAAGAAGTACGATGTGAATAATTGATTTTTAAATTAATGTCTTTGTTACAAAAGGACATATTATTTATTACAGAATTTTCCTGCTGTTTTATATCTTATTTAGAATAAAAACGAGAAGCCAAACCATAAGATAAAGCCGGCAAAACCCAGCCACGCAGATATTATCATATTTTTTTTAGTTGGGCCACCCTTTCTTGATTTAGAAATATATGCGAGCAAAACGCCGAGAGGCCCAATAAATCCACCTATTATAAACCAGAGAAAATCAAATTTAAATTTAGCTTTAGCAGGATCGTAATAATTTGTTATTAGCAGATCAGGATTTTTCCTCAACTCATGTTTTAATTTTCGCTGAATAATTTTGAAATATATTCTTTGAGTAAGATTTAATTTTTTACCGGTAATTACTTCAAATTCTTTTGCAGATAATTCTACAAAAACAGATGCACGGAGATACTCAATGTGAGTAGGAGAAATATAAGTTTTAGGTGTGGAAGTTTTTACTATTGAGAATGAAAAGCCATTATAGCCTAAAATCAAAATTAAAAAAACAGGGAATTTTAAAATAATTTTTCTCATAGTTGCCAGGAATTAATAAATGTATATGCAATTTTTTGCCTTGCAAATGTAATTTTTAATTTAAGCACCCCCAATAAAAAAGAGGTTGTAAATTATACAACCTCTTTAATTATTTTAAGAAATATATATTCTTTATTTCACTTCTTCAAACTCAGCATCTGTAACATTTTCATTTGCTCCTGCATTTGCTTCCGCTCCCTCAGGTTGTGCATTACCATGCCCGTTTTCACCACCATTAGCTGAACCGGGCTGCTCCTGTGTAGCCTTATACATTTCTTCACTGGCAGCTGTCCATGCTGTGTTCATTTCTGCAACAGCAGTATCAATAGCAGTTACATCCTGGTTTTTATGTGCTTCTTTCAATTTAGTCAAAGCAGCTTCAATAGGTCCTTTTTTATCTGCTGATATTTTATCACCATATTCTTTAATTTGCTTTTCTGTTTGAAATATAAGGCTATCCGCCTGGTTAACTTTATCAACTTTTTCCCTGGCTACTTTATCACTCGCTTCATTTGCTTTAGCATCATTCTTCATTTTTTCTATATCCTCTTTGCTTAAGCCGCTGCCTGCCTCAATACGAATGTTATGAGATTTGCCGGTTCCTTTATCTTTTGCAGAAACATTAAGGATTCCATTTGCATCAATATCAAAAGCAACTTCCACCTGTGGAACGCCTCTCGGTGCTGGCGGAATACCATCCAGGTTGAAAGTACCCAGGCTCTTATTTTGACCTGCCATCGGCCTCTCACCCTGCAACACATGTATCTGTACACCCGGCTGGTTATCACTTGCAGTAGAAAAAGTTTCCATTTTTTTAGTAGGTATGGTAGTGTTGCTTTCAATAAGCCTTGTCATTACACCTCCCATTGTTTCGATACCAAGAGATAAAGGCGTAACATCAAGCAACAAAACATCTTTTACTTCACCTGTTAAAACGCCTCCCTGGATTGCGGCACCTATGGCAACTACTTCATCAGGATTTACACCCTTATTAGGTTTTCTTCCAAAGAATTTCTCTACCATATCCTGTACTTTAGGAATACGGGTAGATCCGCCAACAAGTATTACTTCATTTATATCAGACACGTTCAATCCTGCATCTTTCATCGCAGCTTCACACGGCTTCAAACATCTTGTAAAAAGATCATCAGCCAGTTTTTCAAATTGTGCACGCGTGAGTTTTTTCACCAGGTGCTTAGGAACGCCATCAACTGCAGTAACGTAGGGAAGATTTATTTCAGTTTCGCTTGAGGAAGACAATTCAATCTTAGCCTTTTCTGAAGCTTCTTTTAAACGCTGCCATGCCATTGGATCTTTATGAAGATCGATAGCTTCATCTTTTTTGAATTCAGCAGCAAGCCAATCCATAATCACTTTATCAAAATCATCACCACCAAGATATGTATCCCCATTAGTAGATTTTACTTCAAACACACCATCTCCTAATTCAAGAATAGAAATATCGAATGTACCACCACCAAGATCGAACACTGCAATCTTCTGATCTATACTTTTTTTATCAAGGCCGTAAGCCAGCGCAGCCGCAGTGGGCTCGTTTATAATACGGCGAACATTAAGCCCGGCAATTTCTCCGGCTTCTTTTGTGGCTTGCCTTTGTGCATCATTAAAATAGGCAGGAACTGTAATAACCGCTTCACTTATTTCCTGGCCTAAATAATCTTCTGCAGTTTTCTTCATTTTTTGAAGAGTCATCGCAGATATTTCCTGTGGCGTATAAGGCCTTCCGTCAATATCTATACGCACCGTATTATTATCACCTTTTATTACTTTATAACCCCAATGCCCAAGTTCAGTCGTCACCTCATCCCACTTATGCCCCATAAAACGTTTAACACTCATGATCGTATTATGAGGATTGGTAATTGCCTGACGTTTTGCAGGATCACCCACTTTTCTTTCACCATTTTTAAGAAAGGCAACTACAGAAGGTGTAGTACGCCGCCCTTCATCATTAGCAATTACAACGGGTTCATTACCCTCCATAACTGCCACGCAACTGTTAGTTGTACCGAGGTCAATACCTATAATTTTTGCCATAATATTTTAAAATTTTAATTATTGATATGATTATGTCAAGGTTTATGCCAATGGAAGGAAAGTGCAAAAATGGCAGGAATAATACCATTGAATTTTTAGACAATCTAATTATAGATTTAAAAATGGCTAATCACAACCTTTTTATGTAAAGATTAGATCAAAAATTACAATTTAGAGGACGCCTAAATCTCGTCCCTCTCCTTTGGAGAGTGGTTGGGGTGAGACAGCTCTGAAAGTAAAATGTTTTTGAGAAAGATAACTGAAAGTAACCACAAGTGCTGTTGCGAAAAGACGGGCTATGGTTGGATAAAATTGCAGATATTCTACCAAGACTTTTAAAATAGCATAATTAAGAAAAAGATTTATTGCCACGATCAAAATATAGCGAAATAGTTGTATGCGGCCGCGGAGTTGCGATGAATTGAATACAACATATTTTGATAGTAAAAAGCCTATAGGAAAACTTATGCAAAATGCCATTAAGAGAGCCGCAATATGCGGCTTGAATACCATAAATCCAAGGTCAAGGTTTTGTTTATGAAGAATATAATTATAGCTAATAAAATAAATAAAAAGGTCAAGAATTACATTGCCCCCGCCACAGACGGCGTAACGAAAAGTTTGCAATGGCATAAGCTTCCTGACGGCAGGATAAAAAAAATCTATAAAATTAATTAGCCTTTGGCGCATTTATTTTTTACATAAAGCATTAAATAAATTCTTCCAATTAATAACGATTGGAATTTTTATTAATGATTTGTTTGACAATTATTTAAATACATAGCGCAAGCCAATGCCAAGAGCCAAATTAGACCCGGTGCTTGGAGCTAAATAAAAGAATGGGTCAAAGCCAAGGCTTACGTCAATTGGGGCATCAGCAAATTTGTAATCTACACCGCCTGTAAGGCGTAAAGCAAAGGTTGTATTATTGTATCTGCCTGTACCAAAACCAAGCATACCACCTCCACCTACGAAATATTGTAAACCTTCCGCTCCTGCTATAGGCCCCTGGTATTCATAAAGGCCTTCAATACCCACTCCACCACTGAAAAATAATAGTGATCCTTCCAAAGCAGTATGCTCCGCTATAGAATGCTTTATATTAAGTCCGCCAATTGATCCGTTACCGGTGTAAAATTTTGCACCGAATGCAGTTGTATATTCCTGTGCATTTGCTCCGGCAGCTGCAATAATGATTAAAGCAAAAATGATTAAAGCCTTGTTCTTCATAAAATAAATTTAAGGGTGTAGTATGATTTTTAATGTTAGAAAAAAATATATAATGGTAAAATTGAATGAAAAATTTTAGTCACCTGGTGCAAGGTATTTTATCGTGAATGTAATTCGGCTTTTATAAAGATTAAAACTTTGTAAAAATTTATAATGCAATTAATACAATTCTAAATGCAAATTTTTTATTCTTTCATCTGCAAGATATTCATCGTAAGTGCAAAGCCTGTCAATGATTCCATTTGGAGTAATTTCAATAATCCGATTTGCTACGGTTTCCATAAACTGGTGATCGTGCGTTGTGAGTAAAACGATTCCCGGAAAAGTGATCATTCCATCATTAAAAGCGGTAATACTTTCTAGGTCCAAATGATTAGTAGGCTCATCAAGAATAACCACATTAGGGTTTTGCAGCATCATACGGCTTATCATACACCTTACTTTTTCCCCACCGCTAAGCACCGTAGTTTTTTTCTTGATTTCGTCTCCACTGAAGAGCATCTTCCCCAGGAATCCTCTTAAAAAATCTTCATCAACATCAGTATAATGATCGGGAACATATTGCCTGAGCCAATCCATCAAAGTAAGATCGCCTGTGAAAAATTCGGTATTATCGTTAGGAAGATAGGCAGTAGTGATGGTTGTCCCCCATTCAAAACCACCACTATCAGGCTTTATCCTCTTATTAATAATTTCAAAAAAGGTAGTAAGAGCAACAGGGTCCTTACTAATGAATGCGATTTTCTGCCCTTTCACAATGTCAAAATTTACATTGCTGAAAAGTTTCCTGCCATCAATGCTTTTAGCAAGCTTCTGAACATTCAATATCTGGTTTCCCGGATCTCTTTCAGGCTTGAAGATGATGCCGGGATACTTGCGGTTACTGGGCGTAATATCTTCAAACACGAGTTTATCCAATGCTTTTTTACGGGAAGTGGCCTGTTTACTTTTAGATGCATTGGCGCTAAAGCGGGCAATAAATTCCAGCAAATCTTTTTTCTTTTCCTCTGTCTTTTTATTCTTGTCGCCTGCCTGCCGGGCTGCTAACTGGCTACTCTCGTACCAGAATGTATAGTTACCGGTATAAATTTTAATTTTTTGCTTGTCAACATCTGCCACATGCGTACACACTGCATCCAAAAAGTGCCGGTCATGACTCACTACCAACACAATATTTTCATAATCTGCCAGGAAATTTTCAAGCCATGAGATGGTTTCAACATCAAGGTTATTCGTAGGTTCATCCAATAATAAAATATCGGGGTTTCCAAAAAGCGCCTGGGCAAGCAATACCCTTACTTTAATATTAGCTCCAATATCTTTCATCAATAACTGGTGAAGTTCTTCAGGTACACCCAATTCATTTAGAAAGGTAGCTGCATCACTTTCTGCCGTATAGCCACCCATTTCACCAAATTCTGCTTCCAGTTCCCCAGCCTTCATGCCATCAGCTTCGCTAAAATCTTCTTTCAAATAAATCGCATCCTTTTCATTCATTATATCCCACATTCTTTTATGGCCCATCATTACTGTATGCAAAACACTTACTTCATCAAACTCAAACTGGTCCTGCCTCAATACCGCCATACGTTCACCGGGTGTAATATTTACTGAACCTTTATTGGGATCAATTTCACCACTGATTATTTTTAGCAAAGTGGACTTCCCGGCTCCATTTGCTCCTATAATACCATAACAATTACCTTTGATAAAGTTGAGATTTACCTCATCAAACAAAACTCTTTTACCATAAGCCAGTGTCACATTATTTACACTTATCATGCTACTCCTTTTTTTGAAGGCGCAAAAGTAAGAAGAAAGATGCAAGATTAGAGAAAGAAAGAAGCAAGATGTGAGAAGCAAGATATGAGAAGTAAATTTTGGCTTATAATGAAATTCTTCTATCCGCTACATTCTATTTGATATCTGCTACCAGATAATTGCTTCCTGATATATACTACTTGTACTTACTATTTGATACCTGCTTCTTGCTTCTTTATCGCTTTCAAATTAATCCTGTTAGGATAGTCAGTAATAATTCCATCTACGCCCATTTCATAAAGCTTTTGGGCTGATATAAGATCATTAACCGTCCAGGGTATTACTTCTATATTTCTCTGATGAAGTGAATCAACGATTTCCTTTGTGAGCAGTACGTAATCAGGGCTCACAATATTGGGTTTAAATCCAAATAGTTTCCCAAAAGCTTTGAGAGGAATTTTTTGATTTTCGATAAGCAGTGATAATTTCATTGTTGGATATTTCTGGCTCACGATCTTCAAACTTCGTGGATCAAAAGATTGAATAATTACCCTTTCCCGAATTCCTTTTTTTTCTATAACATCCATTAAAAGATCTGCAAACTTTTCAGGTTCCGGATGAAAAATATTATCCGTTGCTTCCGTAGATTTAATTTCAATATTGTACATGACTTTTTTATAATTCTTCTTTACCAGGTAAGCTTCCACAGAATCAATAAGAGTAGAAAGCAGTGGTTTTTGAACCTTCATTTTTTGCTGAGACGGGAAGCGTTGATGAAGCCTCATTCCTACATCAAACTTCTGGACAGAATCGTAGGTCATTGTAAAAATATTATATTCTTTTTCTTTCTTTTCATCCAGAGAATCACCGGAAGGCAGTGTGGTAATTTCATGATTAAAAAATGGCTCGTGGCTTACCACCACTTTATTATCTGCACTTATTACAACATCCATTTCAAGGGTATTAACATACAAATCAATCGCCTTAAGCATTGCAGGTATTGTATTTTCAGGCATAAGCCCACGGCATCCTCTGTGGCCTTCAAGATCAAACATTTTTTTATGGGCAGAATTTTTGCAGGATACAAGAATAAAAGCCGGAAGAAATAATAAATACAATTTCATATATAAATATTCCGGCTAAAATAAGAACTAAAAGTAATCAGGGAATTAAATTTAATACTGGCAGCTAAGAACTTTTTCTTTTATAATGAATAAGCCAGTTTGTTTGCCAGCTTATGCCATTATCTTTTGTAGATTCCCATCGCCAGTCAAATTTTTCTAAAGAAATATTATAAAATACCATTCTTGAAATCATTTCTTTGCCATCCGGCATTTTTTGTGGTTCGGTAGAAAGTGTCATCATACTATTTTCAAATTTACCCGATAATGCAATATACTCTCCCTGGTTATCAACCCAGGTTTGCTGCCAGAGTTTTAATTGTGGATTGTAAACACTCCAGCTACTTCCTGAATATTTAATAGCAGGGTCATAAAAATTTTCATTCACGGTGCATCCATCCATAATTTTCTGAATCCTGTTTGTACCATGGCTTGTATCGTTCCAGGTGAGTTCCCAGTTGCCGACCCAAAAATCAAACTGTGATGCTTCAGGATAAGAGCAGGGTTTTTGATTATTGTTAGTTTGTGCGCAGGATATTACGGAAATAAAGAATAAAAAAGTGAAAAATATATTTCTTTTCATAGCAAAAGTTTTACTGATAAATTTACAAATCCTTATTTGGATTTGATTGCCCCTCATACATCTATTCTGCCGTTAACCCTTATCGTTCACTAAAGAAATTATTGAGCAACTAAAGTTAATTTTGCATTTATTTTAAAATATGTCTTTTACAAAAACAATACAATCTGCTGCCATTGAATGCCTGGAAGAATTGTACGGAAATAAATTTTCTGAAAAAGATTTCCAGGTAAATGAAACCAAGGTTGAATTCAAAGGGGATTATACTGTTGTGCTTTTTTCATTGTTAAAACCTCTTAAAGAATCTCCTGAAAACCTGGGAAAAAAATTAGGTGATCTTCTCATAAAAAAGCATGCTAATCTTTTTTCAAATTATAATATCATCAAAGGCTTTTTAAATCTTAGTTTATCCGATGATTCTCTTCTAAATCTTTTGAAAGAAAATTACGATGACGTTTGCTTTGGAAAAAACCCTTTGAACCATAAAAAAGTTATGGTGGAGTATTCCTCACCAAATACAAATAAGCCGCTGCATCTTGGCCACTTAAGAAATATTTTTATTGGATGGAGTGTTTCTGAAATTTTAAAAGCAAATGGAAATGAAGTTTACAAATCAAGTATCGTAAATGACAGAGGCATTCATATTTGCAAAAGTATGATCGCCTGGCAGGAATTTGCGAAGAATGCAACTCCACAATCAACAAACACGAAGGGAGATCATTTTGTAGGAAATTATTATGTAAAATTTAATGATGAATATAGGAAAGAAGTAAAAGAAATAGTTGATGAAGGAAAGCCCGAAGCAGAAGCTGAAAAAGAAGCGCCCATTATGAAAAAAACGCAGCAGATGTTGCTGGATTGGGAAAATGGAAAGCCGGAAGTTATTGAACTCTGGAATAAAATGAACGGCTGGGTGTATAAAGGTTTTGATGAGACTTACAAACGCCTGGGAACTGATTTTGACCAAACATTTTACGAGAGCAAAACATATATTCTTGGAAAGGAGTTTGTAAAAAAAGGTTTGGAGGATGGTTCATTTTATAAAAAAGAGGATGGCAGTGTTTGGATCGATTTGTCCGATGCAGGCCTTGATGAGAAATTATTGTTGAGGGGTGATGGCACATCAGTTTATATAACACAGGATATTGGTCTTGTAAAACAAAAATTTGAAGAATACCAGTTGGATGAAAGTATTTATGTAATTGGCGATGAGCAGATCTATCACATGAATGTGCTTAAAGAAATATGCCGCAAACTCGGGATGACTTTTACAGATAAAATTTTCCATTTAAGCTATGGCATGGTAGAGCTCACAACCGGTAAAATGAAAAGTCGTGAGGGAACTGTTGTGGATGCTGATGACCTTATAGATGAAATGGTTGATACTTCAAAGAAACATACCGAAGATCTTGGGAAAGTAAAAGATTTTACCGAAGTAGAACTGAAAGAATTATATGAAACGCTGGGATTAGGCGCCATGAAATTTTACCTGTTGCGTGTTGATCCAAAGAAGCGAATGGTTTTTAATCCGGAAGAAAGTATAGATTTTCATGGATTTACCGGGCCCTTTATACAATATACTTATGCAAGGATACAATCAATTTTGAGAAAGACCGGAGAATTAATGAACAATGATCAATGGGGAATGTACAATGAAAAGCCGCTACTAGAAAAACTTTTTCCGCTTGAAAGAAGTCTTATCACTTTTCTTGAGAAATATTCAAACATTATTTCGCAGGCAGCGGATGAACTCAACCCTTCCGTTATTGCCAACTACGTTTTTCATCTTGCCAAAACATTTAACTCGTTTTATGCAGAGCACTCTGTTGCCAACGCAGAAAGTGAAGAAAAGAAATTATTGCGTTTACAAATCTCAGTTATGACTGCAACCGTGATAAAAAGTGCCATGCAGTTGTTGGGAATTAAGGTACCAGAAAGGATGTAGGAGCATGGCGAAATTGTTTTAGCTTGAATTATAGGGCGAACTCTTCACAACAATTCCATTAAAACTGCGTTTAGCTTTCGCAGTTATATTGCCAAAGTGTTAATTAGTATCATAAAATACTTTTCAATCACCAATGCTGTATATTTGCATAAAATTATATACTCCTACTTAGCAGACTGGATAATCTTCCCCACAGGTAAAAGCTCATCAAGTCATAGGTTCTGAGCATATTCGAAAACAAACTTTCATATATCATTTTCGATCCAGGGAAGTTATCATTTACATTAAATTAAAACATTTTGAATTTTAAAGAATTGCATTTAATTGCGCCCATATTGAAGGCGCTGGAGACCGAAGGCTATACCGTACCCACTCCTATCCAGGAGCAGGCAATACCAGATCTACTAAAGGGAAAAGACCTTTTAGGTTGTGCACAAACAGGAACAGGTAAGACTGCAGCATTCGCTATTCCTATTTTACAAAATTTATTTTTGCAAAAAAATCATGAAGTTGCCAATGACAATATCAAAGCATTAATACTCACACCAACAAGAGAACTAGCCATACAAATTGATGAAAGTTTTGCTTCGTACGGAAAACATACTGGCCTAAGCCATACGGTTATTTTTGGTGGCGTATCACAATATCATCAAACGAATGCATTGCGCAGGGGCGTTGATATTTTGATTGCTACTCCGGGAAGGTTACTTGATTTAATTGCGCAAAGATTCGTTAACCTCCAGCATATAAAAATGTTTGTATTAGATGAAGCGGATCGTATGCTTGACATGGGATTTATAAATGACGTTAAGAAAATTATAGCAAGGCTCCCGCAAAAACGACAAACATTGTTTTTTTCTGCAACCATGCCTCCTGAAATTTCCAGGCTATCCGCTTCCATTCTCACCAATCCTGTAAGAGTAGAGGTTACACCTGTATCATCCACCGCAGAAAAGGTAAATCAGTCGATTTATCTTGTTGAAAAAAATGACAAGAGACAATTATTGATTCATCTTTTAAAAGACGATAAAATACAAAGCGCCCTTGTTTTTACAAGAACAAAATATGGTGCAGATAAGATTGCAAAAGAATTGTATCGTGCAAATATAAAAGCTGATGCTATTCACGGAAACAAAACACAATCGGCCCGCCAGAAAGCTTTGACTGATTTTAAAAATGGAAAAATAAGGGTGCTGGTTGCTACAGATATCGCGGCAAGAGGAATTGATGTTGATGACCTGAGCCATGTAATCAATTTTGAACTCCCTAACGTTCCTGAAACTTACGTGCATCGTATTGGGCGTACAGGCAGGGCAGGTGCGTCGGGAATCGCATTGTCATTTTGTGATTTGGAAGAAAGGCAATTTCTAAGAGATATTCATAAACTGATCGATCAAACTATTCCTGTTGTTGAGGATCATCCTTATGCAAGCGATATGAAATTTGTTCAAACACCAGTGGTTCAGCAAAACCCTCTGTCACGCAGGCCTGCATCACATAGTGGCTTTAGAAGAACAAGGAGTTGGTCGCAGGGCAGGGGAAGATAATAAGCTTTTCTTATTCTTTCAACGAAAAATTTATATTGAAATCTTTCAGTCTTCTGAAAGATTTTTTGTTTTAAAGAAAAAGTAAATTTAATAACATCATTTGTCGATTGGTGTTATCAACTTTTATGAAAATCGTAATTTTATTTTTAATTTAATGGTTAAAATAATCGTTATGGGTAATAAGGATAAACGGGTAGATGATTACATTTCAAAGTCAGCAGAGTTTGCAATACCAATTTTAAATCATTTAAGAAATCTCGTCCATGCAGCGTGTCCTAATGCTCAGGAAACCATCAAATGGGGAATGCCATTTTTTGATTACAAAGGGCCATTATGCAATTTGGCCTCTTTTAAACAACATTGCGCTTTTGGTTTTTGGAAAAATGCGTTGATGAAAGATGCGAAGGAAATGATTGACAAAAATGAACAGGCCATGGGACACCTGGGTAAAATTATGAGTTTGAATGACCTGCCACCAGATAAAAAAATTATTGGATGGATAAAAGAAGCTGTAAAATTAAATGATGATGATGTGAAGTTGCCCGATAGAAAAAAAATTTCTGAAAAAAAAGAAATTGAAATTCCTGAAGCTTTTCAAAAAGCATTAAATAAAAATAAAAAAGCATCCATAACTTTTAATAATTTCAGCCCCTCACATAAATACGAATATCTCGAGTGGATCACTGGAGCAAAAACTGAGCAAACAATAGATAAAAGAATTGCTAAAACCATTGAGCAGCTCACAGAAGAAAAGTCACTGAATTGGAAATATGTGAAGAAATAATTTGAAAAAATTATTGCTTACAGTTTATATACTCCGGATCAGTTTTATCCTCACATCATATTTATTAATTAACCTATAAGCATTAGTTTTATTATTCTTATACAAATGCTTAATGGAACCAATAGATTTTTATAATAACAGAATCCAGGATTTAGAAAGTGATCTAAAAAAATTAAAGCAAAAGAAATCTTATTTAGGCTGGCTACGTTTTGGAAGCATTGCAGCAATTATTATTGCTTTTTATGTGCTATGGTCATTGGGTGTTTTATATGTAATAATCGCCAGTGTTTTATTACTTATCATTTTTACAAAACTGCTTTTTGCTGACCTCGCCAACAAAGAAGCTATCAATTATGTAAATCATTTAATAAATATTAATAGGGATGAATTAAGATTTATCAAAGGAGATTTTTACGATTTCCCAGGAGGCAATCAATATGCTCTTCCTGATCATTTTTATTCAAATGACCTGGATATTTTTGGAAGAGCTTCATTATTTCAATATATAAACCGTGCTTCTTCTGAAATGGGAAGCAGCCGCCTTGCGGATTATTTGCAACATCCTGCAAGCCATGAATTGATTTTGCAAAGGCAATTGGTTATAAAAGAATTATCGGGCGAAAGACTGTGGGGCCAACATTTACAGGCTTTGGGCAGAGAAACTCAAATTTTGTTTTCGACCAAATACCGTCTTGAAAACTGGGTAAAGGAAGCGCCGGTATTTTCTAAGTTTAAGCAATGGAAATGGCTGCGTTATTTATTACCATTTATTATTTTAAGTGTTGTAACGCTATATACTTTTGACATCGTGCCTTCAAGTGTGTTCTATTTTTTTTTATTACTATTTGCCATCATCGCTTATCAAATAAATAACATAATAGCTCCCATTCATGAGAAATTATCAAAAATGGCTGACGAACTTGATGTGCTTTCTGTTAGCATACGTCACATAGAAACAGCCAGCTTTGAAAGTCAATTGTTCCGCGATCTGCAAATGAATTTTATCCAGCAAAATAAAAAGGCATCCCAGGAAATCAGGGTTATAAAAAAAATATTAGACAAGCTGGACCTTAGGTATAATCTTGTAATATCCGCGCCATTAAATATTTTATTGCTTTGGAATCTACAGCAAATATTAGATCTCGAAAAATGGAAATCAATAAACCAAAATAACATTCACAACTGGTTTGATACATTAGGGCATGCAGAGGCGCTGAATAGTTTTGCAACACTTTATTTTAATGAACCTGATTGGATATTTCCATCCATTGTACCGGAATATTTTTTTATAGAAGGGAAAGAAATCGGGCATCCATTATTATTAAAAAAGAAAAGAGTAAATAATGATATTGAGATAAAGCACGATGGCGAAATCATGCTGGTAACGGGTTCTAATATGGCTGGCAAAAGCACTTTCTTACGCAGTATAGGAGTGAATGTAGTATTAGCAATGACCGGTTCTGCAGTATGCGCAAAAGCTTTTAAAGTATCACACGTGCAGATAATAAGCAGCATGCGCATAACGGACAACCTTGAGGAAAGCACATCCACCTTTTATGCTGAATTAAAGAAACTGAAAACTATTATTGAAAAAGTAAATCACGGAGAAAGGGTTTTTATTTTACTGGATGAAATATTAAGAGGTACGAATTCACTTGACAGGCATACAGGCTCTGTTGCCCTGATGAAGCAATTAATAAAACACCATGCTGCCGCTATAATTGCAACACATGACCTTGAACTTGCAAAACTAAAAGAAGATTTTCCCAAAAATATCATCAATTATCATTTTGATGTGCAGGTGAGCAATGATGAATTGTATTTTGATTACCAGCTGAAACCCGGTGTATGTAATAGTTTGAATGCATCTATTCTAATGAAGAAAATTGGGATAGAATTATAATTGATAATTGATAATGAAAGAAAATATTATAAAAGTAAAATCATTTCAATTTGCTTTAAGGATAGTAAAGCTTTATAAATATTTAATAGAACGAAAGAAAGAATTTATTTTATCCAAACAGATATTACGTTCAGGTACTGCTATAGGCGCTTTAATAAGAGAAAGTGAACATGCTGAAAGTAGAGCAGATTTTATTCATAAACTGTCTGTTGCATTGAAAGAAGCCAACGAAACTCAATATTGGATTGAACTACTTTATAATGGAAAATTTATAGATGAAAAAAGCTTTCAATCTGTTCAAACTGATATTGAAGAGTTATTAAAATTGCTTACAGCGATTATCAAGACAGCCAAGGGTAAGTGATCGATAATAAAAATAAAAATTTGCCATTTTGAAAACCCAATATCAATTATCAATTGTCAATTATTAATTAACAGTTACTTTCCTCTTCCCCATCCAAACCAATCATTACCATTGGCGAAAAGCATAAGTGCAAAAAGAACTACCATTCCGGCAATTTGTGCATACTCAAGGAATTTATCACTTGGCTTACGGCCGGATATCATTTCTATCAAAGTAAACAATACATGCCCACCATCTAAAGCAGGTATAGGAAGAAGATTCATGAATGCGAGAATTATAGAAAAGAATGCAGTAATATTCCAAAAAGCTTCCCAGTTCCAGCCAGTTGAAGGAAAGATAGATGCCATAGTTTTAAAACCTCCAAGGCCTTTATAGGCGCCTGTTTTAGGATTAAGGATTAACTTAAATTGCTGGATATAAAAATCAAGTTGCTGCCCTGTTTTTTTAATTCCTGCAGGAAATGATGCGAGAAAACCATATGTTTTATTTTCCTGTTTAAGTAATCCCAGGCTATCTGCCTGGTCAACATCAATTACATAGAAACCTATCTTTCCCTCTTTGTCAATCAGGGCCCTCGTTTTCATTGGGACCTGGTTACGAATAAAAGAAACGGTAACGCTGTCTCCTTTTTTAGTATTTAAAACAGCTATCATCTGGTCAAAAAACTCCAAGGGTGTTGAATCCACTGCTACGATTTTATCATAAGGTTGCAGGCCTGCTTCCCTTGCATTTGAATATTTTTTATCTTCAAAAGATCCTACAATTAATGGCATCCTGGGCATTAAGAGGGTATTGCGTTTCCCTTTTTTCTCTACCAGCTTTTCAATCATATTTACAGGAATATTAATCGTCTTGGTTTCATCGTTCCTGTTTACAGTAATTTTTTTGCCAAGCAATATTTTTGCAGGCAAGTCATTAAAATATTGAATAGGCTCATCATTTACCGCGGTAATTTTATCACCATTTTTTAGTCCAATACCATTCATAAGACTATCAGTTACCCATATCCCATATTGTGCATTAGCAATAGGCAACTTCTGTTCTCCCCAATGGTAAAGTATCATAGCATAAATAAAGAAGGCAAGCAACACATTCATGGTAACTCCACCAAGCATAATGATAAGGCGCTGCCAGGCCGGCTTGCTCCTGAACTCCCATGGCTTGGGTGGCTGCTTTAATTGCTCCTTATCCATGCTCTCATCAACCATTCCCGCTATTTTTACATATCCGCCTAAGGGAAGCCAGCCGATGCCGTAAACCGTTTCACCTATTTTTTTCTTAAAAAGTGAAAACCATGGATCAAAAAAAAGATAAAATTTTTCAACACGGCATTTAAACCATTTTGCAGTAATGTAATGTCCGAATTCATGAATGATTACCAGGATTGATAGCGAGAAGATAAGATATCCAGCCTGCAAACCTACATGCTGCCAGTTAATTGCTAATAATGTCATAGAATGTGTGATGTACGATGTATGTCCAAAGGCCTCCCCTGGAGATGTACGAAGTATTGATAAATGATTTTTTAAATTTCATATTACTTTGAAACGGTCAATGTAAAATATATACTTTTCATTCCCCTTTAGGGCTGGGGGTTAAATATTTAATAATGAAGCCGCGAAATTACGTGCCTCACCATCGCTTTCAAAATATTCTGTAAGATTTGGCTTTTCTATAAAGTTGATTTTGTCCATCGTTTTCTCTACAACCGCTGTCATATCCAGAAAGCCAATCCTGTTATTTAAAAAAGCCCACACAGCAATTTCGTTAGCTGCATTAAGTATACAAGGCAGGTTTCCCCCTTTTTCCAAAGCAGTAGTAGCCAATACAAGGTTGCGAAAAGTTTTTACATCCGGTTCTTCAAAATTCAGATTAGGTATCTTCCGGAAATTTGCTCTGGGGCTGTTATTGGCAATTCTGTAGGGAAAAGCCAGCGCATACTGTATCGGCAACTTCATATCAGGTAATCCCATTTGGGCTTTTACACTTCCGTCTTCAAACTGAACCATACTATGTATAATACTTTGGGGATGAATTACTACCTGGATCTGATCAGGAGATAAATTGAATAGCCATTTTGCTTCAATCATTTCAAGCCCTTTATTCATCAATGTTGCAGAGTCGATGGTAACTTTTGCACCCATCTTCCAGTTTGGATGCTGAAGCGCATGATCTCTTTTTACATTTACAAGAAAATTGGGTTTCTTTCCAAGAAAGGGGCCGCCGCTGGCAGTCAAAATAACCTTTTCAATTTTATTTCTTGTTTCCCCAACAAGGCATTGAAATATGGCTGAATGTTCACTATCCACAGGTATTATGGGCGTCCTGTTTTCCAAAGCCTTTTGCATTACGATATCACCAGCTACTACTAAAGTTTCTTTATTAGCCAACCCTATAGCTTTACCTTTTTCAACTGCTTTTAATGTAGGCACCAAACCTGCAAATCCTACAATTGCAGCCAGCATCATGTCATATGTATCGAAATCTGCAACTTCTTCAAGAGCAGAGGGGCCTGAAAAAACCTTAATATTACTGGAACTTAAAGCAGACTTAACTTTTTCGTATTTCTTTTCATCACCAATAACCACAGCATTGGGCATAAATTTTAATGCCTGTTTTATCAGAAGCTCGTCATTGTTTTGTGCCGTTAAAATTTCAACTTCAAATAAACCCGGATTCGTGTCAATCACTTCCAAAGCCTGTGTTCCAATGGAACCTGTAGAACCAAAAATTGCAATCCTTTTTTTTATATCCTCAGCCATACATCTTTATTCTATAAATTCTTAAGGACTCTCTAAGGAAATCCAAATAATTGAAGGTCGGCAATTTACTCTAATAATTTTTGTAACGCATCATTCACCTTGATAAAATTAAAACGAGCAGTAATTTTATTCATCGTTGCAACAATTGTTTCATTTTGCAGGTTACCTATTGAACCGGCGTGAGTATGTTTTATCTCAAAATCATACGTGAATTTATTATTCTCTATATTTTCCGCAATCTTTTTATAGGCATCTCTTAAGGGAGTTCCTTTCAAAACAAGCTTGTTCATTTCCTCAACAGTAAACAGGTATTTGTATTTTTCGTTTTTTAAAAGATCGCTCTTAACTTCAATATTTTCAATCATCTTATAGGCCATTGTAAGGCAGGCATTAAGGTTTTCAAAAGCCGGAATAATATGCTCTTTCAGCAATTGAAAGTCCCGGTGATAGCCAGAGGGCAAGTTAGCAGCCATTAACATTATTTCGTTTGGTAATGCCTGTATCCGGTTGCAATGAGCCCGAATTAATTCAAACACATCAGGATTTTTTTTATGCGGCATAATACTGCTGCCTGTTGTAAGTTCATCGGGAAAAGAAATGAAATCAAAATTTTGATTGAGGTACAGGCAGGCATCCATGCTAAGGCGGGCAAGCGTAGCTCCTATATTGGCGAGTGATTGCGCTACAATACGTTCCGTTTTCCCGCGTCCCATTTGAGCATACACTACATTGTAATTCAAGTCCTCAAATCCGAGTAAATCTGTTGTGAGTTCCCTGTTAATTGGAAAAGAAGATCCAAAGCCGGCTCCGGAGCCAAGTGGATTTTTGTTTACAATTTCCCACGAGGCATGCAATGTTATCATATCATCAGTAAGGCTTTCTGCATAAGCTCCAAACCAAAGCCCGAATGAAGATGGCATTGCCAATTGAAAATGGGTGTAACCCGGCATCAGGTAATCTTTATACTTCTCACTTTGTTGAATAAGAAGGTTAAAAAATACATTTATTTCTGTAACGAGGTCTTCAATTTCGCGACGCAGGTAAAGTTTGATATCAAGCAAAACCTGGTCGTTTCTTGAGCGTGCACTGTGAATTTTTTTCCCTGTATCACCTAATTTATTAGTAAGGATGAA
Organism: Chitinophagales bacterium; assembly: GCA_038239385.1. Taxonomy (GTDB): domain Bacteria; phylum Bacteroidota; class Bacteroidia; order Chitinophagales; family Chitinophagaceae; genus Ginsengibacter. The sequence continues at coordinate 19,881 of JBBSEV010000034.1, read as the reverse complement.
TTCTACCTGTGAGTGAACATCTTCTACTCCCCGTTCCAAAAAAAATTTCCCATCTATGATATCATTATAAATATCTTTCAGGCCATTCCTTAATTTTTCGTAATCTTCCTGAGTAAGTAAATTAATTGATCGCAACATTTGGATATGGGCGAGAGAGCCCAAAACATCATAAGGAGCAAGGTACATATCAAGTTCTCGGTCTTTCCCCACAGTGAATGTTTCTACTTCCTTCAAGGCAGATGTATTTTTTTCCCAAAGCTTTGTTGTCATGCTTAAACTTTATTGGTAATAATTATATTTTTTAAAATATTATAATAACCAGTGATACCATCTTTTATCTCATCTATAAATATATATTCATCCGCAGTGTGGCTGCGGGCAGAATCACCGGGGCCTATTTTTAAAGTAGGAAATGGCATCAAAGCTTTATCGGAACAAGTTGGCGAACCATAAGATTCAAGATTTACAGCGTTACCAGCTACTACAAGAGGATGTTTATTGTCTATGAATGTGGGGCGCAGCCTTATACTCCTTGGCTTTACTTCACTTTTAATATGCTGATTTATGGCAAAAAGCACTTCTTCAAATGTATATAATTCATTAACCCTTATGTCCACAATAAAATTGCATTCGGAAGGTACTATATTATGTGCTTTGTTAGTTGTCTCAATGGAAGTAACTGCCATATGAACAGGCCCAAGAAGCAAGGATACTTTTTCAAATTCATACGTACTGAACCATTCAATATCTTTCATTGCGATGTAAATAGCATTTATGCCTTCGTTGCGAGCAGCATGCCCTGCAATTCCTTTTGCTGTACAATCCAACACAAACAGGCCTTTCTCTGCTACAGCCATTTTCATAAGGGTTGGTTCTCCCACGATTCCACAATCAATTTTTGGAAGTAAAGGAAGGAGGTATTCTATACCGTTATGCCCGGAAATTTCTTCTTCTGCTGTAGCGGCTAATACTAAATTGAAAGGAAGATTTTTTATAAAATACAAATGAACAAAGACCGATATTAATGAAACCAATGCTCCGCCGGCATCATTACTGCCAAGGCCATATAGCTTATTATCTTTTTCAACAGGCCTAAAAGGATCTAAAGTATAACCCGCATTAGGCTTTACAGTATCGTGATGGGAGTTTAGAAGAATAGTAAACTTATCCTTATTAAAATATTTATTTATTGCCCATATATTATTCAGGTTACGGTTTACCTGAATACTTTTTTCTTTTAAAAAATTTTCTAACTCAGTAGCTGTTCCTCCTTCTTCTTTACTATATGAAGGCGTAGCAATGAGTCGTTTTAATAATAAAATTGCGTCTGAAAAAATTTCTTTTGAGGGAGAAGGCATTAGGAATTCATTCCTAAATTGAGCTGCGCTTTCAATATCATTTATTTCTTTTTTCACACTGATATTTTTGTTCCCATTTCACCATCTACTAATTGCCTTAAATGAATAGAATTTCCAATAACCACTTCTTCTACTCCACACTTTACCGCATGGAATGCATTATCAATTTTTGGCAAAATACCTGAATGCAATTTTTTATTTTCTTTAAGTTGCAGGTACGTATTTATATCCAACCCCGATATTACAGAGGTATCGTCTGCTACGTTTTCAAGAACACCGTTTTTTTCAAAACAGTATATGAGTTTTACGGTATAATATTTTGATAGAGCTATTGAAAGCACTGCTGCCATTGTATCTGCGTTTGTGTTTAGTATATGGCCATTGCTATCATGCGTGAGCGGTGCCAGTACGGGAACAAATCTATTATCTAAAAACAATTGCCAGGTTTCTGTATTAATATCATTTTCATTTATATCACCCACCCATCCGTAATCAATTTCTTTTACAGTACGCTTTGTTGCCGGCATTACGTTCGCATCAGCACCCGTTAAGCCAATTGATAAACAATTCATGGATTGCAACAAAGCCACGATTTTTTTATTTACAAGCCCTCCATAAACCATTGTTACAAGGTCAATTGTTTCGTTATCTGTTATTCTTCTACCATCAATATATTTTGACTGAATACCAAGCTTATCTCCAAAAGAGGTTGCAATTTTTCCGCCACCATGTACCAAAACTTTTCTATAGGGGATATTTGAAAAATCTTTTAGAAAAGAAGTAAGCCCTTCTTCATTGTCAATTACGTTACCTCCAATTTTAATTATTAGTAACTCCTCTTTTTCTTGATTTTTTTCACCAGGCCTTTCATGAAATATTTCTTTTCCAATCATGGCATATCCATTAAAATTTTTGCCAATACAGCCTGCGCAGCCCATACCCTGTTGGCAGCCTGCTCGGTTATAATGCTATTAGACCCATCCAGTACTTCATCGCTTATTTCTACATTTCTGCGGACAGGCAGGCAATGCATAATCTTTGCATTATTAGTACTTAAAAGTTTTTCGTTAGTAAGCATCCAGTTACTTCCATTCTCTTCCATTTTTCCATAGTCTTTATAACTGCTCCAGTTTTTTACGTATACAAAATCAGCATTCCTGAGCGCCTGCGCCTGGTCATTAGTAGTTTTTGCATCTTTGGTAAAGGCCTTATCCAATTCGTAACCTAAAGGATGAGCAATAGTAAATTCGCATTTATCCCATGCGCATATCCATTCACTAAAACTATTGGCAACACACTGTGGTAAAGGCTTTACATGTGGCGCCCACGTTAATGCAATTTTAATCTTTGCCTTATTTTTTACCGGAAGATGGTCGGTAATAGTAATAATATCCGCAAGGCTTTGCAAAGGATGTACTGTTGCGCTTTCAAGGCTAACAACAGGGATGCCGGCATATTTCACAAATTGTTTCATAACATATTCCGCATAATCTTCTTCCCTATTTTTTAAAGATGGAAAAGTACGAACACCTAATACATCGAAATAACGGCCAAGTATAGGTGCTGCATCTTTTATGTGCTCAACAGAAGTTCCGTTCATAATAGCGCCTTCCTCAAATTCAAGTGACCATCCATCCTGTGAGGCGTTGAAAACAATTGCTTCCATTCCCAGATTTTGCGCCGCAACCTGAGTGCTTAATCTTGTTCGCAGGCTGGGATTCAAAAATATTAAACCAATACGCTTACCTTTTCCGACCTTCTGTTGCGATAAAGGATTCTTTCTGAAGTCGATGGCTGAGTTAACCAGGTTTTTAATATTTCCCGCATCTCTTACGGAAAGAAAGTTTTTCAATATTTCTTTTACTTAAGATGTAAATGTATAATTTTTCAACATAAACTAAGAAGCAACAGTCCTGGCATCCTGCATGGAAAGTGTTGAAACCTCATCCATCAATGCGGTTAAAAATTTATCTGCATCCTCTTTTTTTAATGCAAGCGAAGGAAGAAGCCTTATTATATTTGGTTTCGCTTCTCCGGTAAATATTTTATGTTTCATTAAAAGATTTTTTTTCAAATCTTTTAATTCTGGAGGAACATCAAACCCAATCATTAAGCCTTTACCACGCACATTTGTTAAGTGGTCAATATTTTCTATCTCTCCCATTAAGTAATTCCCAATTTCTTCAGCATTCAGCATCAGCTTTTCATCATCAATTATATCGAGAACCGAAAGAGCTGCTGCGCAGGCAAGATGATTGCCGCCAAAAGTAGTCCCTAACATAAAATGCTTTGATTTTATATGTGGTGCTATTGATATTCCTGCAACAGGAAAACCATTGCCCATTCCTTTTGCCATGGTATAAATATCCGCGTCAACACCGGAAAAATCGTGAGAATAAAATTTGCCGGTTCTTCCATACCCGCATTGAACAGAGTCTGCAATGTATACCGAACCGTTTTCATCACAAAGTTTACGAATGAGTTGGAGGAAAGATGCCGAAGCAATATTAATTCCTCCAACACCTTGTATGCCTTCCACAATTACAGCGCATACTTCATCACCATACTCGTTAAAATAATTTTGCAAAGCTTCTTTATCATTGAAAGGAAGAAAAATTACATTTTCGGTTTCATTTACAGGAGCAACAATAGAAGGATTATCTGTTACTGCCACGGCAAGAGATGAACGTCCGTGAAAAGCTTTTGAAAAAGAAATAATTTTCTTACGCCCATTAAAAAATGATGCAAGCTTCAAGGCATTCTCATTGGCTTCGGCCCCGGAATTACAAAGAAACAACTGGTAATCATTTTTACCTGAAACTTCACCTAACTTATCAGCAAGTTGTTGCTGAAGGGGGATTTTTATTGAATTGGAATAGAATGCGATTTTTTCAAGCTGTTCTTCAATTTTTCGTACCCAATAAGGATGAGTATGACCTACACTTATAACGGCATGGCCGCCATACATGTCGAGATATTCCACGCCTTTATCATCCCAAACATAAGAGCCCAGGGCTTTGACAATGGTGACATCATTTATCGGGTAAACATCAAAAAGTTTCATTTCATTTATTTTTTAAATTAATTTTTATAAGGATACCTGCAATAGATATCCTTACTAAAAATAATTCGCTTTCAGCTTTAATCCCTCCGTTTCGTTGAGGCCATACATAAGGTTCATATTTTGTATCGCCTGTCCGCTTGCACCTTTCAATAAATTATCAATTGTAGAATGAACAACAAGGTTATCTTCTTCCTTTTCAATATGAATAAAACAATTATTGGTATTAACTGATTGTTTCAAAAATATTGATTCATGACTGACCCTAATAAACGGATGGTCTTTGTAAAAATCACGGTAAAGCTTATAAATCTCATCAAGGCTTCCTGTACATTTCAATTGTGATGTAATGAAAATACCCCTGGCAAAATCACCACGCCACGGAATAAAATGAACAGCAGCAGCTTTACCTGAAAGTGAATGCAATGATTCATTTATTTCTTTAAGATGCTGATGGGTTAATGACTTGTATGCCTGGATGTTGTTTTGCCTCCATGAAAAATGTAAGGTCGTAGAAAGCGTTTGCCCTGCCCCGGTAGATCCTGTAATACCTGTCGTGTAAATGTCATCTAGTAAATTCATTTTCGCAAGTGGTAACAATCCAAGTTGAATTGCCGTTGCAAAGCATCCGGGGTTTGCAATGTTATCAGCTTTGGTAATATTCTCTTTATTGAGTTCAGGAAGGCCGTAAATAAATGTCCTGTTTTGGAAAGCTGAATTTTTTTTAAGCCTGAAATCTTCTGAAAGAGAAATAATTTTTACATGTCCCGGAATTTCATTTTGTTGCAGGTATTTTTTTGAATCACCATGGCCTACGCATAAAAAAAGCACATCTATTTCATCGTTAGTCTTTTCAGAAAACTGCATCTCAGTTTCGCCTACAAGATCCTGGTGAATCGTATGTACGCTTTTCCCTGCATTACTTTTACTATGTACAAATATTAATTCAACAGATGGATGATTTATCAATAACCGAATCATCTCACCCCCGGTATAACCGGCTCCGCCAATAATTCCCGCTTTAATTTTCTTTTTCATTCGCGCTTCGTTTTACAGAATGATAAATGGCAGTTTGATTGCCAAAGATTTTACTAAATCCTCTTACATCATTGCCGCTCCAGCCTGTATTCATTTCTCCGTATTTCCCAAATTTACTATTCATAAGATCAAACGGTGATTCTATCCCTGTAACCTGGTAGCGATAGGGCATCAATTGTAAATAAACATCTCCTGTAACCTGTTGCTGCGAAGATTGCAGAAATGATTCAATGTCACGCATAACTGGATCGAGTACCTGCCCTTCATGCAGCCAGTTACCGTAAAATTCCGAAAGTTGGTTTTTAAGATTCAATTGCCATTTAGTAAGAACATGCTTTTCCAAAGCATGGTGTGCTTTAATAATTATAATTGGTGCTGCCGCTTCAAAACCTACACGGCCTTTAATCCCAATTATTGTATCTCCAACATGTATATCACGGCCTATCGCATAAGGGCCTGCAATGGTTTGTAAATATTGAATGGCTTCAACAGGATGCTCGAATATATTTTCATTTATTCCCAGGAGATCTCCCTTTACAAAATGCAATTTCACCTGTTGCGGTTCATTATTAGAAAGTTGTGTTGGCCATGCTTCCTCTGGTATCATTCCATTTGATGACAGCGTTTCTTTTCCTCCAACGCTTGTCCCCCAAAGGCCTTTATTAATTGAGTAAGCGGATTTCTCAAAATTCATTTTCACTCCCTTTAATTTCAGATAATCAATTTCCTGTTGCCTCGATAGTTGCATGTCACGAATGGGAGTAATTATTTCTACGCCTGGAATCATGATATGAAAAATCATATCGAACCTTACCTGGTCATTTCCTGCCCCTGTACTACCATGAGCGACTGCATCTGCGTTTAATTTTTTTACATGTTCAGCAATATGAAGGGCCTGTGAAAGGCGCTCTGCGCTTACGCTTAAAGGATAGGTATTGTTCTTAAGAACATTTCCATAGACCAGGTATTTAATTATAGAATCATAATAACTCTTCGTGGCTTCGATTGCAGTATGCGTTGTAACCCCTAGTGCTCTTGCATGCTTTTCAATATCTTCCAGTTCTTTTACGGAGAAACCACCAGTATTTATAATGATGCTATGAACTTCATAATTTAATTCATCTGTAAAATATTTTACGCAATATGAAGTATCAAGGCCGCCGCTAAAACCAATAACTACTTTTTTTTTAGCCATTAATTCAATTTAGAGATTAAAGAAAAAACTTAGAATTGATTTGCTCTTATCACTTCTTTTTCCTTTTAAAAATTTAATAAGCCTGCTTTGCTTAAGGCGCATGAAACGTTCATACTGCTTTGAATTTTTCTCAAAATCTGCGGCTGTTTCTTGAGGAGTATAATGATCGGCAGGATCATAAAGCATGGCTGTGCACATACAATTTTTTCTTTCCTTACTTACCAGTATATCATAGTTAACACAGCTTTTACAGCCAGCCCAAAAATTTTCATCGTCAGTAAGTTCACTATAGGTAACCGGCTCATAACCCAGATCACTGTTAATTTTCATTACTGCGAGCCCTGTAGTAAGCCCAAATATTTTTGCCTTAGGATATTTTTCGCGGGAGAGATCAAAGATTCTCTTTTTGATATTTTTAGCAATTCCTGTTTTTCTAAATGCGGGAGCAACTATAAGCCCGCTGTTAGCCACGAAGCCTTCCTTACCCCATGCCTCGATGTAGCAAAAGCCTACCCATTCATTGTTTTCGGTAAGGGCAATTACTGCTTTTCCTTCCTGCATTTTTTGTTGTATATATTCTGTTGAACGTTTTGCAATACCGGTTCCTCTTGCCTGTGCAGAGTTAGCCATTTCATCAGTGATGATTTGAGCATGTTTGAAATCAGCCGAAGTTGCAATACGAACAATTATTTGTGATTGTTCCACTTTGCGTTGTTTTAATAATTGAATTGTGTGGTGAGAGCGGGGATTTTTTCACTGATAGGGGCAATGTCAACTGCTCGGCCTATCAGTATCCAGGTCGGAAGAAACAGCGAACGGGGATGGAATGTTCTGCAACAAAGGCTGCTAAAACAAAAGAAGAAATAATATAATTGTGACCTTTCACTTTTAAGACATTTAATTAATTGAATGCAAATGTATATTTTTTTATAATTTATTCAATAAAACGTTTTTAAGAATTTGTTATTGTTTAGAGCCTGCTTGATTGTTACAAAAATTCATAGCAGTTATCTGGCAATAGAAACTGCCTGGCAATTATGGATTTTCTATTGTTTCAGCTAACGGTTTTTTAACCCAATGCTGCAATTTGTCTGCAATAATCCTGTCGTTGCTTAAACGAGGCACTTTATTTTGCCCTCCAAGCTTTCCAATACTTTTCATGTAATTTATAAAGCCGTTTTTTTGAACAGGAGATATTTTCAAAGGCTGAAGAATATTTCCTTTGATCAGGTCATCGTAATAAATATTCTTTATCCTCAGATTCTGGTCAACTTTTTTTGCAAACCTTTCAAGGCTGTCTGGTAAATTTTCAAATTCGATAAACCATTCATGAAAACTTTTTTGTTCATCATCTGAAATTCTTGGAGCGACAGTAAATTCAGTCACTTTAATATTTTCATCATCTGCAGTTTTCATCAATGCCGCCTCTACCTCTTCACCAATAACATGTTCCCCAAATGCTGAAATATAGTGTTTCACTCTACCCGTTACTACAATACGGTATGGATTAAGTGATGCGAATTTTATAGTATCGCCGATATCATAAGCCCACAAACCTGCATTGCTGCTAATTATTAATACATAATTTTCGTTCAATTGTACATCCTTAAGCGTAAGTCTTGCAGGATTTTCATTAAAAATTTCAGCAGCAGGTACAAATTCAAAAAATATTCCGCTATCAGTATTTAGCAGTAATCCCTCCTCTTTCTGGCTATCCTGGAAAGCAAAAAAACCTTCACTTGCCGGATACAGTTCAATAGTATCAATTTCTTTTCCTATAGTTTCAATAAGCTTGGATTTGTAAGGTTCATAATTTACACCCCCTTGTACCATCACGCTAAAATCCGGGAAAATATCTTTAATCTTTTTACCAGTCTTTTTTACAAGTTCATCAAAATACATTTGCATCCATGGTGGAATACCACTTATCAGGGTCATCTTTTCATTCACAGTTTCCTCAACTATTTTTTCAAGTTTTGTTTCCCAGTCTTCAATACAATTGGTTTCAAAAGTTGGTAATTGGTTTGAGCGAAGATATCTTGGAATATGATGGTTAACGATACCACTGAGCCTTCCTGTGGGAATACCTCCTACTCTTTCAAGATCGGGAGAGCCACTAAGAAATATCATCTTGCCATTTGCAAATTGGGTATTGCCTGTTTCTCCCATATAGCAAAGAAGGGCATCCCTGGCAGAATTTATATGATTGGATATAGAATCTTTAGTAATGGGTATATATTTAATTCCACTTGTTGTGCCACTCGTTTTTGCAAAATAAATAGGCACACCTTTCCATAAGACATTATGCTTTCCCTGTTTTATTTTATCTATATATTTCTTGAAGTCTTCATATTCCCTTATTGGAACATTATTTACAAAATCATCATGATTTTTTATTTTGTCGAAATGATGCTCCTTTCCGAATTCAGTTTTTAAACCTGTTTTAATTAGGGATTGAAAGACCTGCTCCTGGTCAGCGGCAGCAGTGAGCATACTTTTTCTTATCTGCTTATATGTATAGCTGGCATATGGCTTTGCCAGGAAAGATTTTATCTTCATTTGGATGGCTAATCTTTTTCAAAATTACATTAAATGATTTAATATATAATTCAAGCACTAATTACAATTGCAAGGCCAATCTTTATCAAGGTCAATACAGGTAATTACAACAACCTCATTATTTTCAGGAGCTACTATAATGCGTATGTGCTGATGCTCTGTGCTATAACCTTCAAGAGCAAATTTTTTGTCGCCCTTGCTTCCAGGCCCGCTTTTAGCATAATTCTCATTGCCGTTTTGCAGGATTTCTTCTATTTCCTGTAAAGTAATATGCCGGCATTCCATCCTGCATTTTGCATGTTTTGTTAATTTAAGATGGCCGGTATTTCGAAAAGAATTTACATCTTTGGAATTTTGGCCTGTAGAAGAAAAAAAAGCAATTTTAATAATTCCTAATGCGAGAAAAATAATTATAAGTAGGAATATATTTTTTCTACTATTCAACGGGGGTTGTTTTACACAAGATAATTTTTATGACTGATATCAAAACTCATACATAACGAATTGTTTATTTTTGTCGCGTTATGCCAAACGGAAAATCAGTTGCATTGCATACATTAGGCTGTAAGCTTAATTATTCTGAAACCTCATCTATTGAAAGGTTGCTGGAAGATGAAGGTTTTGTAAAAAAAGATTTTAGTGATGAGGCTGATGTATATGTAATCAATACCTGTTCTGTCACCGATAATGCTGATAAAGAATGCCGCCAGCTTGTAAGAAGAATACAACGCCGTGCACCTGAAGCCATGGTGGTAATTACAGGATGTTATGCGCAACTCAAGCCAAAAGAAATTGCTGAAATTGATGGAGTAGATCTTGTATTAGGCGCAGCAGAAAAATTTAATATCGCCAAACATCTTCAACAACTTACGAAAGGTAATTCTGCAAAAATATGTAGTTGCGATATCGAAGAAGTCAATGGATTTCATTCGTCCTTTTCTATTAACTCACGAACAAGAACTTTTTTAAAAGTTCAGGATGGCTGTGATTATAATTGTTCATTCTGTACCATTCCTATGGCCCGCGGTAAAAGCAGGAGTAACACTATTGAAAATATTTTATGTGAAGTAAAAAAAATAGCGGACGCCGGCGTAAAAGAAATTGTACTCACAGGAATAAATCTTGGCGACTTCGGCAAAGACAATAATGGCATAAAAACAAATGAAAATTTCTATACATTATTACACTCACTGGAAGGTAGTGAAGGCGTTGACCGGTACCGTATTTCATCAATAGAACCCAATTTATTGACCAATGAAATAATTGAATTTGTTGCGAAGAGCAAAAAAATTATGCCGCATTTTCATATTCCTTTGCAAAGCGGCAGTAATAAAATTCTTGGTCTTATGCGGAGACGTTATAAGAAAGAATTATATGCTAAAAAAATTGCCACAATAAAAAGCCTGATTCCTCATTGCTCTATAGGTGTTGACGTGATTACGGGTTTCCCTGGCGAAACAAATGATGATTTTACGGAGACCGTTAATTTTTTAAAATCAATTGACGTAAGTTATTTCCATGTATTCACCTATTCCGAAAGAGCCAACACACTTGCTTTGAATATCGGGCATGTTGTTCCCGTACATGTGCGTAATGAGCGTACGAAAATCCTTAGATCATTGTCTTATAATAAAATGCAGGAATTCAGCCGGCAACATCAAGGTGAAACGAGAGAAGTCCTTTTCGAAGGCAAGAACAAAAACGGGATGATGGATGGCTACACTGATAATTATATAAAAATTAGTGTTCCTTATAAGCCCGAATGGTCAAATAAAATAATTAGCTGGAAGATATAATTTGGCGGGAAATTTCAATCATCATGGTTCCCTTTCGAGTATTAGCTGAAGTTGCTCCAGGAAACTTTCCTGCCCCACATTAATTTTTTTCTTTGCTTTTTCGATAGTCATCCATTCACCTTTGTCAACTTCGGGAAAAGATTGAAATTTTCCAGAACGCGGCGGCCATTCCATTTCAAAATTGTTGCTTACAATATTTTCCGCTTCTATATTTTTTTCAATTATCCACGCGAAAACTTTTTTGCCGCTTTTTAATTTTACAGGTTGAAGTTCAAAAAATTCTCCTGAGATTATAGTACCTGTTTCTTCGAAAAATTCTCTTTTAGCAGCATCTAAAGGATTTTCATCCTCATTAAATTCGCCCTTTGGAATTGACCATACACCTTCATCTTTACTTTTCCAGTAAGGTCCTCCGGGGTGCACAAGAAAAACTTCTGTTTTACTTTTACTTTTTCTATATAATAATAGGCCTGCGCTTAGTTTCGCAATCATATTTATTAATTAAATTCCATGCTATTTTTTATGTAGTGAATTCTCTACAAACCTATATTTTTTTCTTTTCACGAAAGCATTAGAAGAAGTTTTGTATACTAATTTTTCAATTTAAATAATGCTATAGTAATAGTCAGAGAAATATAATAATTCTGTACTTAAAGAAGTAAATTTGATTTGTTGTTTCTTTAATTGAGAAGGTTTGGCATATTAATTATGCAGTAGTTTAAAATTGTTTTTATGAAGAGAGTTATTCATTCCAAAATTATGGCTTCTTTTAAAAGTTTGTCAATAATGAGATTGCAGGCTGGTATTACTCCATTTATTGAAAAGCCTTCTGATAAGCATGAAAATGCGTTACCTGATGTTCTGGATAAAGTCTCCGTGAGGATAAATGCTGTAGAATTATTTTCTCTTTTTACTGCAGATGTAATTAAAAAAGAGGTTTTTTTTACACGCTAACTACCAGTTTTGAAACACAAGACCATAACTTTCTTCAGTAATAATTTCTTTCCATTTATTAATTAGATTTTTATACTCTTCTCCTACAGGCATTATTTTTCTATCAAGATCATATAGCCCAAGCTCATTCACTATTCCATCATCGCGCCTCAAAGCTGAATCCCAATCAACCTGGTGGGTAAGGCTATACCAGGTAAATCCCATAACGGGAATACCGTCATGTTTCAAACGGTGTACGTTAGCCCATTGTTTTAAAAGCCATTCTTTGCATGCAGGCATCCTGATATTGGTTTCAGTATGCATTATCGGAAGTTTATACCGTTTGTAATATTGATTCGTTATAACATAATATCCGAAGATTTCACCTGCTGCCTGTGTAGATCCATCCGGATGAACGATGTGCTCATTGGTTACATAATAATCATTTCCCATTATACAACGGGCTTTCACCTGGTTTTCAGTAAACCATTGATACTCCTTTGGTGTCATTCCATTGCTTAGCAGGTATTCATACATCGCAACATTCAAAGGATAGCCATAAGTGAGATCAAGTGAGAGAAACCGTTTTTGGTTAAGAAATCGTGCCAGTGGAAGTGCATCAGGGTCGAATGCATGAAAGTATTCAGAAGACTCACTTTGAATAAAGGTAGCTTCAGGCTGTATCTTCAATATCTCATGCATTGCCATCACATTTGCCTTACATAAATGCTTTAATGCAGTTACAAATGTTTTATCAGATTGCAGGCATTCATTCCACCATCCATACTGTGCGGAAAACATAGCGGCAATAAAAATTTCATTAATGGGTGTATATAAATGCAATTTCGGAAAACGGGTTGCAAATGCTTTTGCGTATTCGGCAAAGTGAAAAGGGAAATCAGGATTTTGGAAATTCCCGAGCCAATCTGGTACACCGAAATGACAAAGGTCAACAATGGGTGTAATACCCATTTCTCTGAGTTTATTAAACGTTGAATCAGTAAAATCCCAATTGTATTTCCCGGGTGCAACGTTTGTACTATAATACGGAGGTCCATAACGGAGATATTCGATACCCATCTCATTCACAAGCGAAAAATCTGTTTCCCAGTTTTGATAATGACCACACTTCAGCATTTCATCTATGCGCTTTACTTTACCATCCGGCAATATAATATTAGGATAACTGTTTTCTATTCCTGTAGCAAACATAAATTTTGTGCCTGGCATTTTACAATTGGTTTTTTCGAAATGTTTAATAATACCTACCCAAGATCATTTTTAGATATATAAAATGATCACGTTTTAAATTTTGTCCTGTTAAAATTGTATCAAAATATAATTTTTCCAAGATTATTTCTTTCAGTTATAAGCGTTATAAGAGAGGCTTTATTGCATTAATACTTTAAAACTTGACTCTTTTTTCCTTTTCCCTGATTGGTTACCAATACTACTCATACTTTTTATCTAGCCGAAACCTGTAACGGATTTTCCACATTCAATTCTAAATGAGGAATTAAGTCCTCATACAAACACTTAAAATTCATTACAATTCCGCAAAGTTTAAATATGATTTAATTGGCATATTTGTAGCAAATCGAATATCAGTACTTACTAAGTTTTATTAATTACCAATAATCATAATCAAATAAACATTTAACTATGGATCTAATTTGCTTTTGCCATATTCGTTGGAATTTTGTTTACCAGAGGCCACAACATTTGATGGAAAGGTTTGCTAAACATAATAGAGTATTTTTTTTAGAGGAACCTGTATTCGATCAATCTGGTAAGCCATTTATGGAAGTAAACAAAGATGGCCCAAATCTTTGGATTATCACACCGCATCTCATTCATGGGTATAGCCTTGATGAAAATGTGTTTCAACAAAAAATATTATTATCCTCGTTCTATAATGAATATGTTATAAAAAATTATACTCATTGGTACTACACTCCAATGGCACTCATTATAAGTAACCATCTTCAACCTGAAATGATCATTTATGATTGTATGGACGAACTGTCTAATTTTAATTTTGCTCCTCCTGAATTAAAGCAAAGAGAAAAAGAACTTTTCAGGGTAGCCGATCTGGTATTCACAGGTGGCCATAATCTTTACAAGGCAAAGAAAAATGCTCATAACAATATTTTCCCTTTCCCAAGCAGCATTGATAAAGACCATTTTGAAAAAGCCCGTAGTATTAGAAAAGAGCCTGCCGACCAGGCCAAAATCTCTCACCCCATTTTTGGCTTTTATGGCGTTGTCGATGAGAGATTCGATATTGATATACTAAGAGAAATAGCTACAAGGAGACCGCAATGGAGTTTTGTAATTATAGGGCCTGTTATTAAAATCGATCCTGCGACACTGCCACAATTAGCGAATATTCATTATTTAGGTGCAAGAAATTACGAGGTTCTGCCTTATTACCTTTCCGGATGGGATATTGCCATGATCCCATTCCTTTTAAATGATTCTACTAAATATATAAGCCCTACTAAAACACCTGAATATTTAGCAGCGGGCGTACCTGTAATATCCTCATCAATTGTAGACGTAGTAAATCCTTACGCTATAAATAATCTTATTCATATCGCTGATGATGTGGAAGCATTTATAAATGAGGCTGAAAAAGAGTTGGCTGTTACCGATAAAAAAAGCTGGTTAGCTCGTGTCGATTTTTTTCTCAAAGAAAATTCATGGGATCAAACATGGCGCGAAATGATGCAACATATAAACGCTACTCTCAAAAACAAAAGGGGCTCTTCTATTACTACTAAAAAAGAAGATGCTTATGTTTGACTTTATGATAGTAGGGGCAGGATTTGCAGGAAGTGTGCTGGCCGAAAGACTATCAAAGACCGGGAAAAAGATTTTAATTGTTGATAAAAGAAATCACATAGCAGGGAATGCTTATGATTTTTACAATGATGATGGTATACTGATCCATAAATATGGCCCACACATTTTTCACACAAATTCCAAAGAAGTATTCGATTATCTAGGCATGTTCACCAGTTGGAGACCTTATGAGCACAGGGTGCTTGCAAGTGTTGACGGTCAATTATTACCGATTCCAATTAATCTTAACACAATAAATAAAATGTACAATCTGAACCTAAGTTCGGAAGGGGTGGAAAGTTTTTACGCCTCCAAAGCGGAAATTATTCATCCTGTATGCACATCAGAAGACGTAGTGATAACTAAAGTTGGAAGAGAGTTATATGAAAAATTTTTTAGGGGTTACACCCGAAAGCAATGGGATCTTGATCCCTCACAACTTGATTCTTCAGTTACATCGAGAGTGCCTGTAAGGTCTAATAAAGATGATCGTTATTTTACAGATACTTACCAGGTGATGCCGTTGAATGGGTATACAAAAATGTTTGAAACCATGTTGGGCCATCCCAATATCAAGGTGATGCTTAATACAGATTATAAAGAGATTAAAGAGGATATTCCTTATAAGAATATGATTTATACCGGACCAATAGATTACTACTTTGACTATTGTTATGGAAAGCTGCCATACCGCTCCCTTGAGTTTAAATTTCAAACCATTAATGCAGAAAAATTCCAGCAAACCGGAACAATCAATTATCCTAACGAACAAGCTTATACGAGAATTACCGATTTTAAATACTTGACCGGGCAGGTACACCCGAAGACAAGCATTGTATATGAATATCCCAAAGCAGATGGAGATCCTTATTATCCGGTTCCCCGGCCAGAAAATGCAGAACTCTATAAAAAATACCAACAACTTGCCCTGGCAACTCCTAATACCTTTTTTGCCGGAAGGTTGGCTACTTATAAGTATTACAATATGGACCAGGTGGTTGCCCAGGCATTAACCCTTTATAAAAAAATAATGCAAACTGAACCCTATTCATATGTCAATAGAGAAGAAATACAGGAATCGCAATTTTGAATTTTGGGGAGGAATAGAATGCACTATTAATCGTGTTAATGATTCATATTACGACCAGCTGAATTTATCAGGACATTATGCCCGTGAGAGTGATATTAAATTAATTTCAGAGCTTGGGATAAAAGTCCTGCGCTATCCTGTTTTGTGGGAAAAGCACCAGCCACAAGCTCAGCAGGCGATAGATTGGAAACATACTACACAGGCTTTAGACAAAATAAATAAGTACGGGATCATACCCATAGCAGGGCTTTTACACCATGGCAGCGGGCCTCAGTTTACCAGCCTTTTAGATCCAGGTTTTCCTGATCTATTTGCCTGTTATGCCCGGGAGGTGGCACAGAGATTCCCGTGGATCACTTATTATACTCCCATTAATGAGCCCCTTACTACTGCACGTTTCAGCGGGTTGTATGGCTTGTGGTATCCTCACATTTCCAACGATATCAGTTTTGCAAAAATGTTTCTTAACCAGACTAAAGGGACCATTTTAGCTATGAAAGAAATAAGAAAAATTAACCCAGGTGTTAAATTTGTGCAAACAGAAGATCTTTCAAAAACATTCAGTACTACATCCCTTAAATACCAGGCCGCATTCGAAAATGAAAGGCGCTGGCTTACTTACGATTTATTGTGTGGAAAAGTGCAGCCAGGCCATACCATGTGGGATTATTTTGTAAGGCTGGGCATAAAAGATAGCACACTTAATTTTTTTATTGAGAATGCAATGCCTCCTGATATTATGGGATTTAATTATTATATCACCTCAGAAAGATATTTGGATGATGATTTAAAAAAATATCCCCTGCATACACATGGAAGTAATGAAATACAGGATTATGCAGATGTGGAAGCTATAAGGATCAATCATGGCAGTCCGTTTGGCCTAACTGTATTGCTGGAAGAAGCATGGAAGCGATATAAAATACCCATTGCAATTACCGAGGCACATTTGAATTCAGGCAGAGAAGACCAATTAAGATGGCTTAATGAAATAGTAAATTCATGCTACGATGCACAAGAGATTGGAATAGATATTAAAGCCGTTACTTTCTGGTCGTTATTTGGGGCGTACGGCTGGAACAAATTGCTTACCAATAAAAATATGGATTATGAACCCGGGGCTTTTGATTTACGGTCTATAGAGCCCAGACCTACCGCTATTGCAGCTTTTATAAAAAATATGGTTCTCGAAAAGAATGTTGCACATCCTGTTATAAATCAAAAAGGATGGTGGCATCAAAAAAATCGTTTTCATAAAAAAGATAATTCCAGTAAGCTTTTAATAAATGAATATTTACCGGGCAGCCCGCTGCTCATAACTGGTAAAACCGGAACCCTTGGACAGGCATTTGCAAAAGTATGTGATGCCAGAAATATTAAATATATACTAACAGGGCGGGAAAACTTCGACATTACGAATGAGAAAAATGTATACGCTTTTTTAGATCAACAAAAACCGTGGGCAATTATAAATACAGCGGGCTTTGTAAATGTTGATGGAGCGCAAGAATTGCCTGAACAATGTTTTGAAGTAAATTCTACCGCCGCCGGGCTATTGTCAAAAGCCTGTTTAGAAAAACATATATTATTCGTCTCCTTTTCGTCTGATCTGGTATTTGACGGGGAAAAAAACGGACCTTATTTCGAAACAGATGCGGTTGCTCCTTTAAATATTTATGGTGCTTCAAAAGCAATGGCCGAGGAGGTAATCTTAAGAGAAAATCCTGAAGCACTTATAATAAGGAGCAGCGCATTTTTTGGCCCCTGGGATAGGTATAATTTTGTTTTTTCAACCTTAAATTCTTTATCTGAAAATAAAAAAATTTCATTGGCAGATGATCTGTTGATCTCGCCCACATACGTCCCCCACCTTGTGGCAGCAACGCTGGAACTTTTAATGGACAGAGAATCTGGCATCTGGCATCTTACAAATATTGGAGCACTTAGTTGGGAACAATTTGCGGTGAAGATTGCCAGGAAAGCAGGATATAATGAAGACTTGATTGCTGGTATAAAAAACGTGGGGGTGAATTTTAAAGCTAATCGCCCATTAAATTCTGTAATGAGATCTCACAGAGGTAATTTAATGCCATCTCTGGATTACGCTATCAATTGTTTTTTTAATGAGTGTATTACTTTACCCAAAGATGTCCAAAAAGTTCAACACACCTAAAATACTTTTGAAATCTTTAAATAATTTTATTTCTTTTAATCAATTGGCTTCATAAAATCCACGAATGAATAGTACACAGATATTAGGATTTATTGCAGGTATATTTACAGGGATCTCATTATTACCACAATTAATTAAAATAATTAAAGAAAAGAAAACCGAAGACATATCTGCATGGATGTTGCTGATACTTATGGGAGGACTGGCTTTATGGATTTCTTACGGAGTTCTTATAAGTAACCTCCCAATTATTATTACGAATACATTTTCACTGCTTATAAATATAGCTATCATTTTTTTTCGTTATCGATTTAGAAATAAGAAGTGATCAAATTTTAATAAAATTTGTCTTATAGAATTATTTTTCATAAATGGCATGGTATTGTATGTTAACTAAAAAAACGTTAACCAAATAAAATCAAAAAACATGATTACAACAACTAAATCAAAATCGGCAAAACCTTCTCAGGGTACATCAACCTCAGCAGGAAAAGGGGCTGAAAATAGTATGCTTAGAGATTTTTTTATTGATGAATTGAAAGATATTTACTGGGCAGAAAAGCACCTTGTAAAGACTTTGCCAAAAATGAAAAAGGCAGCAACATCCACTGAATTACAGGATGCTTTTACTGAACATCTTGAAGTTACAAAAACCCATGTAAGCCGTTTGGAGCAGGCATTTGAATCTCTTGGCAAAAAAGCCCAGGCAAAAAAATGCGATGCAATGGAAGGTATTACTACGGAAGGTGAAGGTATTATTGAGGAAACTGAGGCGGGAACCAGCACACGTGATGTAGGCCTCATTCTTGCCGCCCAGAAAGTTGAGCATTATGAAATATCAACTTACGGTGGGCTTGCGCAATTAGCAAGTACTCTTGGTCTTGATGATGTTGCAAATTTGCTGAATCAAACTCTCGCAGAAGAAAAAGAAGCAGATTCAAAATTGACAGATATCGCTGAAAACAGTATTAATTACGAGGCTGCGGAGGAGGAAGCAGAGTAATTTGAAATACATTTCGACACTACATGAAATTTAAAAAAAAGCCAGATTTTCTGGCTTTTTTTATATTTAAAAAGTACTGGTTTAAATTCAGGCTATCAACGGTAATATAATAATGTATACACCTCCGTGATTAAGAACTTTATTTATTTATAAGATATTGTAACTTTTTTTAGAAATGATCCGTTACATAAAATCTTTCCTAAAAATTTAAAATATTTTGTCATGAAAAAATTATTAATCACATTATTTGTTTTTTTAAGCATCAATTCATTTTCGCAACGATGGGAGACCATAAAGGGTAACGGTCAAATGAAAAAAGAAACCCGTGAAGTAGGCAGCTATACTTCATTAGCTTCCCAGGGTTCAATGGATGTAACAATCGCTTACGGAAATTCTAACAGTGTAATTGTTGAAGCAGATGAAAACCTTCTTCCCTACATTGAAACTTCTGTTGAAAATGACAAACTCACGATCAAGTCCAAAAAAGGAGTAAATCTTAAAACCAATTCGAAAATGGTTGTGCATGTTTCCATGACTAAAATCAATTCTCTACAACAAAGTGGGAGTGGCAATATTAATGGATCGGGTGCATTTACAAGTGATGGAAAAACTGATATTGGGGTTTCGGGTTCAGGAAATCTGAAACTAGATTTTAATTCTTTTAAAGATCTGGACCTGTCCGTAGCTGGCAGTGGCAATGTTGATTTAAAGAGTGGTAATACCAATACATTAAGTGCCAAAATAAGCGGCAGTGGGAACATTGATTGTAGCACGGTATCCAGCAAAGATGTGGATGCAAAAATAAGTGGCAGTGGTAATATAAAAGTATAT
>JBBSEV010000033.1:0-47278 GCA_038239385.1 Chitinophagales bacterium | reverse complement strand
TTTTGCAAATTACTATGCTAACGGTACCAAGCAGCCTAACAGCGATCCTACTTTTGCTTTTGATATACCAGAACATACCCTACTTTCATATTTTGGCAGGGCCAATTTTACTTATAACGACAAGTATTTATTAACCGGAACATTAAGACGTGACGGTTCTTCCAGGTTTGGTTCAAATAATAAGTGGGGCACTTTTCCTTCAGTAGCTTTGGCATGGAAAATAAAAGAAGAAGGATTTTTAAAGAACAGCAACGTGGTATCCGATCTCAAATTACGTGCAGGATATGGGGTGACGGGTCAACAGGACGGCTTAGGCAATTATAGTTATCTTTCTTTCTATTCTTTAAGCCAGGGAAATGCAGCATATCAATTTGGAAATAATTATTACCAGGGTTATCGCCCAAGTGGATATAATCCTAATTTGAAATGGGAGCAAACAGCCACATCAAATGTTGCATTAGACTATGGATTTCTGAATAACAGGATCACAGGTAGTGTTGACTTTTATTATAAAAAAACTACCGACCTGTTGAATTTAATTCCGCAACCGGCAGGCTCTAATTTTGCTGCATATATTTTTGCTAATGTCGGCGATATGGAAAATAAGGGTGTAGAGTTTAATATTAACACCCAGATAATCCGTAAAACAGATTTTAATTGGGATGTGAATTTTAATGTGACCTACAATAAAAACAAGATTACCAATCTTACAATAGTGCCGAACGATCCAAATTATATTGGATTCCCGGGCGGAGGCATTGCGGGAGGTATAGGCGGACAAAATACCCAAATAAATGCAGTTGGCGGACCTAAAAATACTTTCTACTTATATAAACAGGTTTATGACTCTGCATCTAAACCGATTGAAGGAGTTTTTGTTGATAAGAATGCGGATGGTATAATTAATCAAAACGACCTTTATAAAAGCAAGAGCGCTGATCCGAAGGTTTTCTTTGGCTTTAGTACCGGAGTTAATTATAAAAAATGGAATGCTGGTTTTGTTATACGCGCGAGTGTTGGCAACTATGTATATAATAACACTTATAGTGCAACAGGAATACTAAAGCAAATTACAGGCAGTTCTGTACTTTATAATGCGTCTACAAATTATCTGGAAACAAATTTTATTGGAAACAGCCTTGAGCTTTTGAGTGATTATTATATTCAAAACGCATCTTTCTTAAAGATGGACAATTTAAATATTGGATACAATATTGGCGGAATTTATCATAATAGAGCGAACTTAAGGTTAAGCGCAACTGTTCAAAATGTGTTTGTTATTACTAACTATAAAGGAGTAGATCCTGAGATAGGTTCAGGAGTTGACAATAATCTTTATCCAAGACCCAGAACTTTTTCTTTAGGCGTAAATCTTGATTTCTAATTCTGACGTATAAACTTTGTATATGAAAAAAATAAATTATAAAATTCTAATGGCTTCTTTAGTTACCATTATTACTACGGGAGCTTGTACTAAAAAATTAGATTTAGTCCCTACCAATGATATTACAGCTCAAACAGTTTATAGTACTCCGGCGGGTTATAAACAAGGGCTGGCAAAGGTATATGCAGCTTTTGCTTTAACCGGTAATACGGGTGGTACTGGCAATCCTGATATATCGCCCCAGATTATTAATGATGAAGGTAATTCCGATTTTTTAAGGCTTTATTGGAACTTGCAGGAATTAACTACGGATGAAGCCAGTTGGACCTGGCAAAATGATGCAGGTGTGAGAGGGTTACATGAAATGAGCTGGTCATCAATAAACCCTATCATTAGCGGTGTATATTATCGTGCATTTTTTCAAATTGCATTGTGCAATGATTTTATCAGGCAGGCAAGTGATGCTAATTTGAGTAGTCGGGGAATTAGTAGTACAAGTGCCGATAGTATCCACCACTACAAAGCGGAAGCCCGGTTAATAAGAGCATATCAATATTGGGTATTAATGGATCTTTTTGCAAATCCTCCATTCATAACAGAAGAAGATCCTGTTGCCACTGGTTTACCAAAACAAATTCAACGGAAAGATTTATTTACTTACATAGAATCTGAATTAAAAGCAATTGATGCAGATCTTGTAGCCGCTAAAACTAATGAATATGGCCGTGCTGATCAGGCTGCAGCATGGGCTTTACTCGCCAGGTTGTATTTAAATGCTGAAGTATACACTGGCACGCAGAGATATACAGACGCGATCACCTACTGTAATAAAATAATGGGAACGTATACTCTTCATTCAAATTACAGGGAACTCATGTTAGCAGATAATAATTTGAACACTGACGAATTTATTTTTACCATAAATTATGACGGCACCTATACTCAAAATTGGGGTGGAACCACTTATCTCACTCATGGCCCTGCAGCCGTTCCCGGCAGCATTTCAGGTACAAGTGGTAACTGGGGTGGATTGCGTTGTACACAGGACTTTGTAAATCTTTTCACTGACTATTCTGGCAACACGGATAAGCGTGCCCAGTTTTATACAGCAGGACAAAACCTTCAATTGACCGATCTGTATACAGGCACTGATGGGTTTTCTGTTACTAAATATAGAAACGTAACCAGGTCTGGCGCTCCAGCCCCTCACAGGGATAATGCCGGAAATTGGGTTGATATTGATTTTCCATTATTCCGTTTAGGTGAAATCTATCTTATATATGCTGAATCAGTTTTAAAAGGAGGAACTGGCGGCGATGCAAATACTGCTTTAGCAAAAATTAATGAGTTGCGTACAAGAGCTTATGGGGATCCATCAGGTAATATTACAGCAGCACAACTAACGAAAGACTTTATACTGGATGAACGGGCACGTGAATTATATTACGAGGCTCAAAGAAGAACTGATCTGATACGTTATGGAAAATTTACTACAGGTGCATACTTATGGGCATGGAAAGGCGGTGTAGCTGCAGGAAGATCGGTTGATAATAAATATAACATCTTCCCAATACCTTCTACAGATTTATCATCCAATCCAAACCTTGTGCAAAACCCGGGGTACTAAAATTTTAGTCAAAAAAATAAACAACCATCATGAAAAAAATATTCTATAATCTTTTTTTGATAAGCATAATAGTTACTCTCTTTTCTGCATGTAAAAAAGATGAAGTAAAAACAATACTTAAAAAAGAAGTTCCGCCTGCATTAACTGCATCACAGCCTTCAGTTGTTTTATCTTCTGCAAATGCCGCAGACACTGTTGAAGCCTTCGACTGGAGCCGATCAGATTATGGCTATAGTGCGGCAGTCTCATATACTTTACAAATTGCCAAGGCGGGGACAAATTTTACCGCGGCAAAAGAAATAAGTACCGGCAATAGTACTTCAATTAAATATTCAGGTGCAGATTTCAATCAAATTGCTTTAATTCTCGGATTAACGCCTGGGAGTGCACAACAACTTGATGTAAGAGTAAAATCCACCCTTACAGATTCACTGATTATTTATTCTAATAATTTGCCAATAGCTATTACTCCATACTTTGTAATTATTAACTATCCTTCATTATGGGTTCCTGGAGATTACCAGAATTGGGATCCCGGAAGTGCGCCAAAAATCTCATCAAAAGCTGCGAACGGTATTTATGAAGGCTATGTTTATTTTCCTGCTGGAGGCACCCTTCAATTTAAATATACAAGTGATCCAGACTGGAATCATACTGCTTATGGTTGGGTAAGTAGCACTGTAAATGGCAATATTGTTACGGGAACGTTTAGCACTTCAGGCGGAAATCTTTTTGTTCCTTCCGCAGGATATTACGTATTGAAAGCAAATACAAATTCAAATACATGGTACGCAAAACAGACCACCTGGGGTATTATTGGAGATGCTCCTACGCTTTCAAATAACTGGAGTAATGATGTACCTATGACTTATGACGTAGCTACTAAAGTATGGTCAGTAACAACGACTTTCGGGCCAGGCAATTTTAAATTCAGGGCTAATAGCGATTGGAACGATGGTACCAATAATTTTGGAGATGATGGTGCGGATCTAAGTTTGGATTATGGCGGTGCTAATATCCCGATTACTGCAGGCACTCATACGGTAATTCTTGATCTTCATATCCCAGGAAATTACACTTACACCATTCAATAATTTTAGGTTAGACTATATAAATTTTCATAAGCCGCCTGATCATTTGGGCGGTTTTTTGTAACACTAATTTTTACTTTTCTAATTATTCAAATCAGTTGAACATGAAATGGAGACACCTATTTGTTGCTTTTCTTTTTATTATGTGTAATTGTAGCAAATCAGGATCGGGTGGAGGTATCCCTAATCCACCAGAGCCACCTGTAGATACCGCCACCAATTCTTTTTTTGCCAAAGGTGCAGATGTGAGCTGGCTTACTGAAATGGAAACTTCAGGTGTAAAATTTTATAACAGGAATGGCACCGAACAAGACCTGATGCAGATTTTGAAAAGCCTTGGAATGAATTCAATAAGGTTAAGAGTTTGGGTTAATCCCGCTAATAATTATAACAATATCCTCGATGTAGAGGCTAAAGCTATACGTGCTAAAAATGCCGGATTGAAAATTATGATTGATTTTCACTATAGTGATACCTGGGCTGATCCGGGGCATCAAATAAAACCAGCAGCATGGTTAGCCCAGGATATCTCAACTCTTCGAACATCGGTTTACAATCATACCCTAACGGTATTGAACATCCTAAAATCAGATGGAATAATTCCAGCCTGGGTTTCAGTTGGCAATGAAACTAATGATGGCATGCTATGGCCAGAAGGAAAAGCTTCAACAAATATGGCAAACTTTGCTTCGCTTGTAAATTCAGGATACAATGCAGTAAAAGCTGTGGATACTTCCATTAAAGTAATGGTTCACATCTCAAATGGCTATGATAATAGTTTATTCAGGTGGATGTTTGACGGTTTAAAAAGTAATGGGGCAAAATGGGATATTATTGGAATGTCGCTTTACCCTTCTGCAAGCAACTGGAGCGATTTAAGTACACAATGTTTAGCAAATATGAATGATATGGTGTCAAGATATAATACACCCGTTATGGTTTGTGAAGTTGGAATGAGCTGGACAGATTCAACGGCTTGTAATTCATTTTTAGCTGACCTTATTACTAAAACGAAATCTGTTTCAGGTGGTAAAGGACTTGGAGTTTTATATTGGGAACCGGAGGCACATAACAATTGGCAGGGGTATACTTTGGGAGCTTTTGATAATTCCGGAAAGCCAACAATTGCTTTGAGCGCTTTTAAATAGTTTAATCCATATTCATTTTAATATTTTTCAAAAAATGTGAGCTTGTATGAAAAAAAATTCTCTCCAATTATTCTTTTTTTCTATACTATTAATTTTTTCAAATAATTTTTGTTGCGCTCAAAATTTCATAGCAAAGAGGCATTTGAATTTCGATGAAGATTGGAAATTTCATCCTGGCAGTGCATCCGATCCTTTAAAAGATTTTAATTACTCAATTGTAAATATTTTTTCTAAAACAGGTAAAGCAGAAGGGACTGCAATTGCAAATAAATTTAATGATACTGACTGGCGCACATTGAACGTGCCTCACGATTGGGTAGTAGAGTTACCATTTGCAAACTCACCAAATTCTGATGTCGTAGCACATGGCTTCAAGCCTGTGGGTGGGTTGTTTCCGGAAACAAGTATTGGCTGGTACCGAAAACATTTTTCGGTAGAAAAAAAAGATTCAGGTCAGCATTTTCAAATTCAGTTTGACGGAATTTTTCGCGATGCGAATGTATGGCTCAATGGAATTTACCTGGGAAATAATAAAAGCGGTTACATAGGTTTCGCTTATGACATAACAGATTTTATCAATTTCGATAAAGAAAATGTATTGACTGTAAGGGTTGACGCATCTCAATATGAAGGATGGTTTTATGAGGGCGCAGGTATTTACAGGCATGTATGGCTTAATCAATATAACAATCTTCACATTGCAAATGAAGGTGCATTTGTTTACACAAATATTCAAAAGGTTCAGGCTTCGGTGAATATTGAAATCCCTGTTGTAAATCAAAACCTGATATCATCACGCTGTTTAGTTTCATCAACAATTAAAGATCGTGATGGAAGGGTTTTAGGGCAAACAAAGGAGCAGCCCGTTTCATTAAATGTTAATGAAGTTAAAAATATAACGCAGAAAATTTTATTAAATAAACCGAGGCTTTGGTCAATTGATGATCCTTATTTGTACCGGGTGATTACTGTTATAAAATCCAACGGAAAAATTATTGATATTGATAAAAAAAGATTTGGGATTAGATCAATTAATATTTCTAACAAAGGACTCTTTGTAAATGGAAACTATACAAAAATTCTGGGTGTTTGCGATCACCAGGATCACGCAGGTGTAGGTAGCGCTTTGCCAGATTATTTACAATACTATAGAATAAAGTTGTTGAAAGACATGGGCGCTAACGCTTACAGAACCACTCATAATCCACCAACACCTGAGTTATTAGATGCCTGTGATAGCCTCGGTATGCTCGTTCTTGATGAAACGCGGTTATTAAATAGCGGACGTGAATATGTAGATCAGCTTGAACGAATGATCCTTCGTGACCGAAGCCACCCTTCGGTGTTTATGTGGTCAATTGGTAATGAAGAGGGATATGTACATACAACCACGACGGGTAAACGAATTGCCCAAACTTTACTGGCGAAACAAAAAGAACTGGATCCTACGCGTACCAGTACTTATGCATCGGATGTAGCAAATATTTTTAAGGGTGTAAATGAAGTGATTCCTGTGCGTGGATTCAACTATCGTATTGCCGGAGTTGATCCATATCACAAAGATCATCCTGATCAACCTATAGTAGGTACAGAAATGGGAAGCACCGTTACAACACGTGGCATCTATGCAAAGGATACTATAAATGCATACGTTCCGGATGAAGATATTACAGCACCATGGTGGGCTAATACAGCAGAACAATGGTGGTCACTTGCGGCAGTAAGGTCATGGTGGATGGGAGGTTTCGTATGGACCGGCTTTGATTATCGTGGTGAGCCTACACCCTACGAATGGCCAAATATTAACTCCCATTTTGGAATAATGGATATGTGTGGCTTCCCTAAAAATATTTACTATTATTATCAATCGTGGTGGACGGATAAAGATGTGTTGCACATATCCCCTCATTGGAATTGGCAAGGCAAAGAAGGAAAGCTGGTAGATGTATGGGTAAACACCAATGCTGACAATGTTGAACTTTTTTTAAATGGAAAAAGTTTAGGTAAAAAAGATATGCCACGAAACAGCCACTTGCAATGGAAAGTAAATTATGAACCCGGAACACTATCAGCGCTAGCATATAAAAAAGGAAAAAAAATTACAGCGAGTGTTGAGACCACCGGCGCACCTGCAGAAGTAGTGATCACTCCATACAAAACAACCATGATAGCTGATGGAAAAGATGCCACGGTAATAAACATAACAGCTGTTGACAAAAAAGGAAGAGAAGTTCCCGATGCAGATAATCTTATTTCATTTTCAATAATGGGTGATGCAAAAATAATCGGCGTAGGCAATGGTAACCCAAGCAGCCATGAACCGGATAAATGCCTGGATGGAAAATGGCAAAGGAAATTATTTAATGGGAAGTGCCAGGTAATTTTACAGTCAGGTACAACGCCAGGTACAATAAAATTCGAAGCAACGTCCGAAGGCTTGTGGAAAGGGTCAACAGATATTATTACTGTAAATCAGCAAAATCAGGCAAGCTATCCTGGTAAAGGAATTGAAAATAAATATGCAAGAGTATCATCTTTGAAACCCAATGGAAAAGTTTTAGGTGCAGATATTTCTTTTTTGCCTGAACTTGAAGCAAAAGGAATAAAATTTTCTGATAAAGGAATTGAAAAAGATGCGATACAAATTTTAAAAGATCATGGATTTAATTACATCCGGCTACGGGTATTTGTTGATCCTGCTAATGATAGCGGCTATTCGCCTGGTAAAGGATTCTGCGACTTACAACATACACTTGCAATGGCAAAGCGAATTAAGAAGGCTGGTTTGAAATATTTACTTGATTTTCATTATAGCGATACCTGGGCTGATCCAGGCAAACAATACAAACCTTCAGCATGGAAAGGGTTTGATTTTTTGGCGCTTACTGATAAAATATATGATCATACAAAACAGGTCTTATTAGCATTAAAAAAACAGGGGACTTTACCAGATATGGTTCAAACGGGTAATGAAATTAATCATGGCATAATATGGCCCGATGGTAATATTCAGCACCCGGATAGCCTTGCAATGTTGTTGAAGGCTGCAATGGCAGCAGTGAAAGATATAGATCCGAAAATAATTACATTATTGCATATTGCATTGGGTGGCCAGAACAATGAATCAGAATTTTTTCTGGATAACATGATTAAACGAGGAGTTTCATTTGATGTTATAGGCGAATCATATTATCCCAAATGGCATGGTACGTTACAGGATTTAGAAAGTAATTTGATTGCGCTTAAAAAGAAATATAGCAAGCCGGTAATAATTGCTGAATATTCTCAGTTAAAAAAAGAAGTAAATGAAATAGCGTTTACTCTTACGGGTGAAGACATGAAAGGAACATTCATTTGGGAGCCTTTAAGCACGTGGGAATCAATTTTTGATAAGGATGGAAAATCCAATAATTTCATTGTTAAATATGATGAAATAAGTAATGAATTCAAAGTTGCCCATTAATTTTTTTATCCATATTTTTTTTATTTTCTGTATTATTTTTCTACAACCTCTAACTTGGAAAGGACATAGAGCGAGACTTTTTTAATTTTGAAATAAGAAAAATGGTTATATACGCTACCGTGAAATCCAAAGAGGAGATTCTTCAGGTCTTAGATCTTCAAAAAAGTAATTTACCACAAAACCTTACGGAAGAACAGATAAGTACACAAGGGTTTGTTACTGTTATTCATAGTTATGAAACATTAAAAAAGATGAATAATATAGAACCAGGTATTATAGCGAAAAAAGATGAGCGTGTAATTGGTTACCTTCTTGCGATGACGCAAAAATCAAAAAATGATATTCCAATATTGATCCCGATGTTTAATGTATTTGACAATATGATTTATGATAATAAAAAAGTTTCAGCATATAAATATTTAGTAGTAGGGCAGGTTTGTATTGCCAAAGACTGGCGGGGACAGGGAATTCTCGATGATTGCTACATAGCATACAAAAAACATTTTAGTGACAGATATGATTTTGCAATTACCGAAATTGACAGAACAAATAAACGGTCGGTTAATGCCCATTTAAGGATAGGGTTTAAAATTATTCACAATTACAAGGATCTAAGTGGCGTTGAATGGGAAATTGTTTTATGGGATTGGAGAAAATAAGTAATGAAATGGTTTTTGCCTAAAGCTCCAGAATGAAAAAAATTGTCAATTAAAAAATTATGGCCGTTTCTATTTCAAAAGAATTTATTGAGCAATCCATTTATCGCATTGATGAAAGCATGCAGAGGATTGTAAAATGCTTAAATGAAATTGACGAAGATGAAATCTGGAAATCACCAAATGATAACTCCAATACCATTGGCAATCTCGTTTTGCATCTATGCGGTAATATCAGGCAATATATAATCTCGGCACTTGGAGAAATGGAGGATATAAGAACACGTGATGAAGAATTTTCAATAAAAAAAGGAACTGGAAAAGCAGCTTTATTGAATCAACTAAGCAGCACTGTTTCCCGGGCAAAAGAAATAATCAGAGAATGTGATGACTATAAGTTGGCTAAAACGTATTCCGTGCAGGGGTTTGAATTGTCCGGTGTTGGAATTATCATACATGTTACCGAGCATTATTCCTATCATGTAGGGCAAATTGCTTTCTGGGTAAAGCAGCTAAAAAATAAAGACCTGGCTTTTTATGGAGGCATTAACCTCAATGCAAAAAATAAAAACTAAACTTCACAATATACTTTGTAAACGATATCAAATGGAAATGTATGATAATGAAATACAGTTCAAAAAATTATTTAATCTTTTATCACTTGAGGAGAAATAATTATCTGAGCTCGTTGCTAATACAGGAAAGATTTTATAGCAAAAAGAGTATGAAGCATTGCCACAGAATATACATTTATATCATTTGATACATATGAATTTGCAATGCATGTAAGAATAAAAAAAGGATATTAAAAGAATAACATTAAATTCATGTTGCCAAGTATGTGAGAAAAAGCCCTATTTACACATATTTATTAATTAAACCAATCTTAAACATGATTACCAAAATTATTAAGCTTACAATAGCTCTTGTTATTGTACTAGCAAGCAATGTATCAGCTCAATCTATTTCAGGCAAAGTGATTGACAATTCAAGTAAAGAACCTTTATCCGGAGTTTCTATTAAAGTAGTTGGATCTTCTACCGGAGCAACATCAGATGCGAATGGAAATTTCACCGTTAAAGCAGGCCCACAATCTAATTTAGATGTTACCCAGGTTGGCTATGCTCCAAAACGGGTATCAGTAAATGGCCAGGAAAATCTGACTATTGAATTATCTGTTCAGCAAACCGTACTAGAAGCGGTAAGAGTATCGGTAGGTAGCAGAAGTTCGCAACGAACTTTAACCGAAACAGCACTCCCCGTAGATATCCTTTCTTCAAATGACCTACAATCCACAGGGCAGATAAGCTTTGATAAAGCACTGCAATACCGTGTTCCCTCTTTTAATACAGTGAATACGCCTGTTAATGATGCAAGTACACTATTAGACCCTTATGAAATAAGAAACCTTGGGCCAAGCCGTACTTTAATTTTAATTAATGGGAAAAGAAAAAATCTTAGTTCATTATTGTATGTACAATTTTCACCAGGCAGGGGTGAGACTGGCGCAGATATATCTGCAATCCCCCTTCAGGCGATCAAAGATGTTGAGATACTTCGTGATGGTGCATCTGCCCAATATGGCTCTGATGCAATTGCAGGAGTAATGAATATTATTTTAAAAGATAGGTATCAGTATAGTTCGGTTACTCTTGATGGTGGTGTAACCAGTAAAGGTGATGGTGGTAATTATTCTTTAACGCTTAACAGTGGAAGTAATATAGGCGATAAAGGATTTATTAATTATACCATAGGGCTGGGCCAATTGAATGATGCAGTACGTTCGGGTAAAATTGATTTAGCCACAGAAATTGCTACTTTCGGCGGCGATGCTACAACTAATGATGCTATTACAAGATACCTGGCTAAATATCCAACAGCCAATAATGTAAATGGAACAGGCGCAACTACGTCGTCAAAATTTGAATATAATTTAGGATTGCCTATTGGTAACAATGCAATGTTTTATAGTAATGCTGCATATGTTTTCAAAAAAGTAAACAGTAAAGCAAACTTCCGTCCGTCATACTGGAGAATTGATGAGGGTTTGCTCCATACGCCTGTGTCTGGCGCACCCGATTATACAGGATCAGGCTATGGTGATCCGGGTTCGCCGCTGCAAAATGATTTTCTTGCAGATAAAGCTGCAGGCGTTTACCAGGGATATATAGGCTATAACCCTACGTTTGAAGGAGACCTGAATGACTACAATGCCACTTTTGGTTTCAAGAATGAAGTGAACGGATGGAAGCAGGATTTGAGTATCACTTTTGGTGGTAACCAACAGTTATATTCAGTTAATACTACCGTAAACAGAAGCCTCCTAAAAGCCAGCCCTACTTCTTTTAAACCCGGTGGGTTTGAATTTAATAATATTATTGGCAACATAGATATTTCCAAAAGCCTTACTGATAATTTTTCTATAGGTTTTGGTACAGAAGCAAGAAAAGAAACCTACAAAATAATAGCGGGAGATACTGCATCTTATTCAGGACAAGGAGCTAATTCATTCCCTGGTATAGACGCAGTAAATGCCGGAACATTTAACCGCTATAATATAGGAGCATACGTCGATGCAAGTCTAGATGTATCAAAAGCATTTCTATTGGATGGTACAATAAGAGGTGAGAAGTACAGTGATTTCGGTGAAACTTTTGTATACAAACTATCTTCAAGAGTAAAAGTGGCAGAAGATAAATTAGTATTGCGTGGCTCTGTATCATCAGGTTTCAGGGCGCCTACTCTTCACCAGATTTATGATCAATCCACACAGGCCTCGTTTGCAGGAGGTACCATAGTTTCTTCTGGCTTGTTTAATAACAACAGCAAGCAGGCGTTTTTATTGGGTATTCCAAAATTAAAGCCTGAAAAATCCACAAACTTCACAGTAGGTTTGGGAGCAAAGCCTGTAAGAAATCTCAGCATAACACTTGATTATTACGATATTACTATTAAAGACAGGATTGTGTACAGTTCTTCTATTTCATCAGATGATTCAACTACTTCTTTATTTAAAATACTCCATCCTGGTAATGGCGTAGATCTATCAAGCGTTCAGTTTTTTATTAATGGAATAAAAACGCATACCTCCGGGCTTGATTTTGTAGGCAATTACAGAAATATCGGTTTAGGTAGTGGTAAATTGGGAATAAACCTGGCGGCTAATTATACAATTGATAACTCAATTAAAGGAAAGCCAAACACTCCCAAAGCAGTTGCTGATGCGGGGTCTGATATTTTGAATGCACAAATACGCTCTTTATTAACTGAAAGCCGGCCTAAGTATAAAGCAGTATTAGGTTTTGACTATAATATAAGTAAGCTTAGTCTCAATTTAAATAATACTTTATTTGGGCCAACAAAATTCCAGGATTTAGATAATGGAGGAGCCATCATGAATAATATTAAGCAAGTATTTACAACTGCGGTCGTTACAGATTTAAATGTGGGTTACAACTTTACCAGCAAAGTTTCAGCTTCCATTACTGTAAATAATATATTAAATGTATTACCAAAATGGAATTTGGAATTAACCGGAAGTTCATCTGACGCTAATTATGCAAGCGCAGTAAGTACACTTAAAGACCCTGCTGCTAAAAGCTTACTGGAAGGTTTTTTAGAATTTAGTGGTAGGTACAGGATATTAGCTTACAATGGTTCTCAATTCAGCCAATTGGGTACTATTTTCCAGGCGTCGTTAAATTTTAAATTCTAAAAAAGACTATCGTAAATTTTATAAGGGTGTGTCTTTTGGCACACCCTTTTTGTTGCTGATAAAAACAACGATAATCATTTGGCGTAGGTAAAAATAAAATCTACTTATTTAACTGCTGTTTTTTTCTATGCCTGCTTTTCAGAAATTTATTCTTAATGATTTCACTCATAGGTTTTTCAAAAACCTTACTCTCAACCCATGAAATAATATCCAGGTAGGCAAAGGAACGTGTTTGAAAGCGGTTATTTTCCAGGTGTTTAATTTTTTCCAAAAATTGTTCAAGTTCGGGTTTTAACTGTTTAGGCCTCACCTTTGTAGAGTGGCGCAGAAAAGTAAATATATGTTCTTCAACAACTGTAAGGGTTTTCATACGGGCCATAAACCTGTAAACAGATTTGATTAGTGAATCAAGTATTTCTTCATTGCCAAGCTCGAAATGGCAAAGAAGATGTATAAGCCTTGCATAGCATTGCAAATCATTTCTGAGGCCTACCTGGTTATCATTTATTATTTTATGCAGAAAATCTATTGCAGTGCCATAATCCCCTGCTCCAAAATATAGAGTTGCTATTTTGTAATTGAAAACAAGAATTCGATGACTGTCAACAAACAATGCATACTCATGCAGTTTTTCTTCTATTTCAGGAACAACTTTTAAGCCTTCGGCAAAATTCCCCTGCATAAGAAACTGGTTTAGTCTTGCGCTGTTGATATAAATAGAAGTATGGGTACGAAAATTATCATGCTGATTAGCGATAGGTGTTTTCGAAAACTCTTCAAACTGATTCAATGTGATTTCGAATTTTTCAAAATTGCGAAGATCGAAATGGGCATTAAGAAGATTATGCATTCCTTTAATATAATGGCCGGTTTCCACTGCAATCATAACTTCATGTTCTGCAAACAAGTCAATCCATTTTTGGCTATAGCGGTAATACATTAAAAAATCCTGGCGTATAAACGCATACCAGCAATAGCTTTGATATAAGTAGAGTTCTTCATAAAATCCATGAATGGCATTATAATCATCAGGTAAAGAATTTCTAAAAAACTCCCGAATCCCTTTTTCATCGTGTTCATCACGTGCATGGCCATTTTTTACATACCACCTGTAAAGTAAAAGAGCCAGGTTAGACAATCTTGTAACCCTATCAATATGCCCACTTATATCGAGAGCTTCTTCGGCCAGTAATTGAGTTTTTTCTAATGTGCTCCTGGTTATATGTAATGTTTCTATTTTTTTCTCGAGCGATATCACTTGTACAAGGAAATTCATTTTCTGGTTTGTTTTAGCCAGTTCTTTAGCTTTCTCGAGAATGTTCAGGCTTTGTATTTTGAGTCCTTTATTGTAGAGCAGCCTTGCATTATCAAGATGCTCACTCAGCTTTAGATCAATATTTTCATTTGTTTTTAAAAGGCGCAGGCTTGCAAGTAATTGCTTATACAAGTGTGTTTTTAAATTAGAAAGCTGTGGCTTTGTAATATCAGGTAACATTTTAAGTAATTGCTTCTCGTCATAGTCTGAAAGCTTATCAAAAGCATCGAATAATCTAATAATTTTCAGGTCTTCTTTAGAGGAACTTCTTTTGATATATAGCTTGAAATGCCTCTTTTCCGACTTCTCAAGTGAATGTATCAATTGAAATAATGTATCTGAAAAAAGGTTGGGCATCATTTAAAATTTATAATGAAAGGTATGTCGGGTAAGGCTTATAAAAAATTTATAACGCGTCTGGGATAATAAAAGAGGCAATAACTTAGTTCTTTTAGTATATGCATGTTGATTAAATTTGTTTTAACAAAAGATCAAAAAGCGGTAACCGCTGAAGCTGGTAAAATTATTAAAACATTCTCTTAGATATACTACCTGCTTTATAAATAATATTAATTAAAGAGTCTCATATACAAGCAATCGTAAAAGGTCGTTCTGTTTCTACAGAAGGACCTGTTTTTTTTTACAGCAGAGTGGATTTATTTGCTATTTTCTGGAAATTATTCATCGGCTTCAAGTTCAGGTTGTTTCTAAGATACTAGAAAATAAAAATGGCCGGCTAAATTCTTGCCAGCATTAATTATTAAAACAGTATATTTTTTCGGGATTTATTTTAATTATTCCAATTACTTACCCATACGCCATTACCGCCTCCCTGTTATATTTGCTCCTATATTCGATTGGTGATAAACCTGTAATCCTTTTAAATATAGTTCTGAAAGCCTTTGTGTCAGAATAGCCGACCTGGTACATTACTTCATTCACATTTTTTCTCCCGGTTTCCAGGGTTTTCTTTGCCGCTTCGATTTTTACTCTTTGAATGTATTCAATAACTGTATTGGAAGTTGCCTTTTTAAACCTTCGTTCCATATTTCTTCTCCCCAACGCAAACATGGAGGCCAACTGGTCAACAGTAATTTTTTCTTCGAAATTATTTTCAATAAACTCTTGTGCTTTTTTTATGGGCTCATCGTCATGCGATTTTTGCCCCTCAAAAATTATAAAAGGAGATTGGCTTATGCGGTCAATATCTATCATAAACATTTTTGCAATCTGGACAGCGATTTCACGCCCTGCATATTTTTCAATTATGTACAATACAAGGTTTAAAAAAGAATAAGCTCCGCCACTTGTGTATATGCCATCTTCTTCGGTCATTATCTTATCATCAACCAGGTTTACATCGGGAAATATTTTTCTGAAATCGTTGGCAGCGGACCAATGAGTAGCACATTGTTTTCCATTTAATAAACCAGTGGCGGCAAGAAAAAATGAAGCTATACAAAGACTGGCAACTTCGGCACCTTCTTTATATTGCTTAATTATCCAGGGAACAAAAGGTGCATTTTCCTTCATCATTTTATTTGGTTCGGAATGTATTGCAGGAATTATTATTAAGTCTGTTTTTTTGACATCTTCAATTAATACATCGGCCGCAATGGAAAATAAACCATTTCTCTGGGATGTTTCTTTATTAATGCCCACCAATTGCACTTTAAATAATGGTGGCTTTCCCATAATTTTTCTCACTGAATTAACTTCATTAAAAATCTGGTGAGTTCCTTCAATATTCACTATGCTGGTATGTCCATGTGGAATAAGTATTGAAACATGTTTCATAAAACTTTATTTTAAGTATAATTTATCCCCGCAAAAATAAAGAACATTTTTGTCGCAATCAACCTATTAGATTGGCGTATTTACACCCTATAAAATTTAATTTCTGAGATTAGGTTTGTATTCATGATGAAGTACTTTATTATGAGATCAAATTAATAACCTAAAAAAAATAACTTTATGTTTAAGCACACAAAGGCGTTCAGTGGATTTTCAGTAAATGATATTCCAAAAGCAAAAAAATTTTATGCTGAAGTTCTCGGGTTAAAGGTATTAGATACTCCAATGGGAATAATAGAACTGGTAATAGAAGGCGGAAACAATGTAATAGTATATCCTAAGCCTAATCACTCTCCTGCAACTTTTACCATTCTTAATTTTCCAGTAAAAAATATTGATGAAGCAGTGGATGAGCTAACGGAACGGGGAGTTTCATTTGAGCAATACAGAGGAGAGATAAAAACTGACGAAAAAGGTATTTGCAGGAGTGATGACAGTAACAAAGGCCCTAACATTGCGTGGTTCAAAGACCCCGCAGGAAATATTTTATCTGTTCTTGAGCAAAAATAAATTGCATCTTTTTTAATTATCATATTATGTATAAAGAAAACAAACAGGTTGTAGAAAAAATAAATGAAGCTTTTGACAAATCAGATACGGAAACATTTCTCTTCTACTGTATTGATGATGTTCGATGGAATATGATTGGCGATTTCGACATAAGAGGAAAAGAAGCAATCAAAGATTTTATGGCAAAGATGCCTCAGGACCCTCCCCGGTTTACAGTAACTGATACCATAGCTGAAGCAGATATTGTAATGTCACGCGGTAATATGATCATGAAAAACAAAGAAGGTTATGATGAAGATTATGCGTTTTGCGATGTTTATAAATTTAAAGATGGAAAGGTAGCCATGTTAAATACTTATATGATAAAGCTGAAGGCAGCTAAAGTTTTAGACAAGACTTGACATGCCTTGCAAAACTCTTAGGTTTATTTCATTTTTTGCTTTTCATTTTTTGTCATATTGCTGGCAGTTCGCAAGCAAAAAATAATGTATGACAACCTATAAATTAAATACAAAAGAATTGTTTTCATCGCTTAATGAAACTTATTTTCAATTATCAAATCTGATTTCTTCAGCAGATTCAGTCACTATTAACTTAGTTCCATTTAAAGGTAGCTGGACAGCGGCACAGCTGGTATCGCATGTTACAAAATCAAACAAAGCCATTAGGCAGTCGTTACGTATGGAAGGTAAAATTGTTAATAGAAACCCGGAAGAGAGGATACAGGAATTGAAAGCAATTTTTTTAAATTTTACTACAAAATTTAATTCACCGGAATTTATAGTACCGAATGAAAATGTATATCAAAAAGAAACCATAATTAAAGATCTTAAAAAATCTATTGACCAGTTGAAAGAAACAGGCAATAGTGTTAATTTAAGTGAGATGATTAACCTTCCGGCATTTGGCGAAATAACAAAACTGGAATTAATTTATTTTGTATTCTATCATATGCAAAGGCATATTTACCAGTTGAAAAATATTCTAAAAAAGTTAAACGATAAAATTTAAAATAACCAAATAAATAATCATGGAAAAGGTAAACGTCAAAGATAGCAGGATGTCTTCTCTTATTGTTTTGTATGATATGCATACAATCTATTTCGCAAATGTAATTGTAAACATTTCTGATAAAGACTCACACAACCGGTTAAACACAAAAGCAAATCATGTTGCCTGGCTTACCGGCAGCCTCGTTGAGCAGAGATACGAAATAGCAACCATGTTAGGCTCCAATATCGAGCAGGCAGCGAATGAATTATTTAAGAATAACAAAGGTCTCCAGGACAATATTACTTATCCATCATTGCCGGAATTCAAAAAAGATTGGGAAACTATCAGCCCTATTCTTAGAGATGCGCTTGTAAATATAAGCAGCGAAAAACTTGATGAGACATTTGAGATGATGCCGGGTATGAAAATGACTTATTACGATTTGATAGCTTTCATTATTTACCGCGAGGCTAATATCATTGGCCAGATAGCTTTATGGCGCAGGCTGTTAGGATACGAAGCGATGAAATATATGTAATAAAAGTTATAGGCTTTAAAAGAAGCCTGGTCTTTATCTGGAGCGGTGAAATTAGTCACGATGTATAATAATTAAACTTTATTTTTTTAAGGCAGGTTAAAAGGATAAATTAAATTCAGGTATTTTCAGCTTATCGGTATAATTATTATAAACTCTGCAAATTCTCCTTCTTTTGTTTCTACTTTCAATTCTCCTCCATGGGCTTGGATGATATCATAGCTTAAAGATAAACCCAGACCTGTTCCCTGCCCGGCTGGTTTGGTTGTAAAAAATGGCTGGAAAATTTTATCTAAAGCTTTTTGTGGTATTCCCATCCCATTGTCTTTTACACGGATCTTTATTTTATCATTTAATTTTTTAGTACTTACTGCAATAGTTGGTTCATATGTTTCACCGCGCAGTGCTTTTTTTTCAGCTACTGAATAAAAAGCATTATTATATAAATTCAAAAATACCCTACCGAAATCCTGCGGAATAATATTAATTTTTTCCAGCACCTCATCATAATTTGTTTGAATATCTATATTGAAAGATTTGTCCTTTGGATTAACTCCATGATAACTTAATCGTAGGTATTCCTCAGCTAATGCGTTTATGTTTGTTAGTTCTCTTTGACCCGTATTTTTTCTTGAATGCTGCAACATTCCTTTTACTATTGCATCTGCACGCTTACCATGGTGATTTATTTTTGTCATGTTTTGTGCAAGATCATTCATAATTTCAATTGCCTGAAGCTTATCACTTTCAGGTAATTTATTTAAAGGGCCATCTTGCAGTTCATGTAATAATTCAAGATTAACTTCAGAAAAATTATTTACAAAATTTAAAGGGTTTTGTATCTCGTGACCAATACCTGCAGTAAGCGAACCAAGGGAAGCCATCTTCTCTGACTGTATAAGCTGCGCTTGTGTGGCTTTTAATTCTTCCAGTGATCTTCTTAATTGCAATGTGCGTCGCCCGACTTTTCGGTATAAATTAAAAAGGATAAACGTTATAGCGAATACAAACAGCAAACTGGCAGCTAATGTATTTCTTGCAAATTTTTGTCTTTTTAATTCCAGAATTTGCAATGCCTTGTCTTTTGTAAGAATATCAATTTGTCCCTGCTTTTTCTGTATATCAAAATTAGTTTGCAGCTTAGTTACCTTTTGAGCAATATCTAAATTGAATAAAGTGTCCTTAATATTTGTGTATAGCCTTTGAAAATTATAAGCTTTGTAAAAATCTTTCATAGCAGCATAAGTATTAGCCAGCCCCAGGTAAGCATCTTTGGATTCCCTTTTTAGATTGATGTCATAGGCAGTTGATTGCGCTTTTTGGTAAGCAGCTATTCCTGAACTATAATTACCATTTTTATAATAAGTATCACCAAGGCCGAGATAAGATTGAACAATATCCAATTGAAGATTAAGTTTTGTTGCAAAAGAAAGTGCCTTTTCATGGTATTGCTTTGCAAGATTATAATTTCCTTTTTTGTTGTAAGTTTTACCTATATCATTCAAAGAATAAGGAATATTCTCAGTGTTCTCATAAGCCTGAAGAGATTTTTTAAAATAGTATAAAGCTGAATCATCTTTATTGCTGTTTAAATAAGATTCCCCGATATTCACCAGGAGACCACCCATTATATTTTTATCTTCCAGTTCTTCACTTATTGCCAAAGCTTTCAGATAATAATCCAATGCCTTATCTGAAGTAAATTCATTATTAGAATAAACGGTCCCTATATTCCCCATTGCTAACGCTATTTTATGTTTATCCTTGCTTTCTTCGGCAATCTGTAAAGATTTAAAATAATAATCAAGGGCTTTTGCATCGTCTCCCTGGTTCATATAAACAGACCCCAGATTATTTAATAAAAGTGCCTCATTCAAATTATCTCCAATGGAATCAAAAAGGAGATAAGATTGATTCCAATAGTCAACTGTTTCAACATACCGGGTTTGGTTATAATATACCATGCCTATATTTTTCAGTGAATAGGCACGACCGGTTGCGTAATTAAGTTTCTGTGAAAGAGTAAGGGCTTCATTCCCATACTTTATTGCTTCTTCAGGGGAAGAACTAATATATTCCTTATTTAATTTAAGCAGGTTGTTTACTTTAAAAGTATCATCCCTGCTTTTAGAAATTAATAGCCTTAAACTATCTACATAATTATTTTGAGCAAAACATACTGAAGAAAGAAAACTAAAATATATATAGAAGAATAATTTGTGCCCTTTCATTTGAGAAAGTTAATCGAATATATTTAATACCGGTTTATATTAATTAAAAAAACTACCTGCTTGCAGATGCAAATTTAAAAAATGAAAACCTGTCATAAATTCAATTTCTTTTTTTATTAATTATAATTTAAACTTCTTACATTTTTAAAATCCTGAAAGTTTTGTAGACATTATCTATTTTTATTTTTACAAAATAAACTCCCTTGTTTAAGCCACCAAGGTCAAGCTCGAAAGTATTATCTGATAATTTCTTAACTGATTTTGGCTTATAAATTCTGCCAGGCATATCCAAAAGGATAAGATCGTTTCCTACCTTGTTCTTGCCATCAATGTTGATTTTGACTTTGCTGGTTACAGGATTAGGGTATGCAGTTATCTTACCAGGTAGTATTTCTTGTGCCAGCTCAGCTGCTGAACCCGATCCAGAAGCAGTCGTACCAAAACCCATGGTTATACTTGCAGGCAAAATAATAAGGTTACCCAACCCATATGTAATTTCAAAGTTGCCTGAGAGAAAAGCACCTGGTACTATATAAGAATTTCCTACATCAAGCCCTGTAATTAAGTTTATAGATTTAAAAGTATTAAGGATGCCGTTACCTGACCCACTTACATCAGTAGAATCTATAATAACAACCACGTTACTATTACTTGAATCAGTTACATTAGTGCCATTGACAATAGGAGTACCCGCAACAATTGCTTTACCGGCAACGATTGCTTTACCGGCAACGATTGCTTTTCCAGCAACAATTGCTTTACCATTCACAAGTGTTGCTACAGCTGAATCTAACTGGTAATTAAATATTGACGCAAGCCCCACTTCAATTACTTTCATTGAAACCAGACTGCCTGCAACAATGGCTTTTCCTGCAACAATGGCTTTGCCACTAGCGAGGTAGCTCATATTCAGAAGATCTGCCGCAGTAAGAGTTCTTCCTGCTACAATACTTTTTCCATTAATGAATGCAATAGCCGTGTCTGTAATATTAGACTTATGGCTAAGTATTAAGCTGGTAAGAAAAGCAGCCTGGTTGGCCGGTGCAATATTGCTTTGGTCATATTCATAATTAAAATCAAAGCCATTTATCCTTTGCCCGTAATTAATTGTTTTATCAGCGGGAGTAATTTTAAGAGGTAATTTAATTATGGTAAGAACACCATCTGTTAAAGTATAATTATAAAGCTCCCGTAATGCTGCATTTAAAATATTACTTGTATCAGCTCTTATAAAATATTTTAAGACATTACTCGTATCTGAAGCATTTGTGAATAATACAAGATTGTTCAGGCCAAGATCGCTTAAGGTTAATCCTGAATTTGCCAGGGGTACACCATTTACCAATATAGTTGCCGTAAGGATAGGTATTTGCTCACCATATTTTTTAACCTTATCATCTGCAATAATTCTTACTTGTTTTTTAACAGTACCAAAGAAATAGAGAGGTGCTGAAGTGCCTCCATCATTGCCATTTATAGCTATGGATGCTGTGAAAGCCTGTACCGGTGGATTACCTGCTGTGAGAGCAGGTACCGGTGCCTTTATTTGCGTAGCGTTCACGAATATTGTTGGCAGTTGATTACCCCTCAGAAGAACTTTTGTCTGATTAGTAAAATAATTACCCATGACCGTCACAGTATCAGGAAACTGCCCCGGAGGAAGATTACCTGGTAAAAGGCTATCAGCTACAGGAGTAGGTGCCGCAAATGTTGCCAATGCTGCCTGGGCGTTTATCAAACCGTATCCGCTACCAAAATCAAATCCAGGTGCAGCCATATCTACGGCTGTACTTTGTAACAGGCTTCTCATTTGAGCAGGCGCTAATACAACGCTTGAAAATTTCTTTTCGGATTGTAATATCAAAGCGGCTACTCCTGCAGCGTGAGGAGCTGCTGCGGAGGTACCAAAGAAATTGGGGAAGTTATCGCCTTCAATATTTAAGCTACCAAAATCAACCAGCGTATTCACACCATCCGGTCCGGTAAAATCCGGCTTGTTTCGTACGACACCATTTACCGGAGTTCCACCTATAGAAGAGAAGGGTTCAATAAAAGGAGAATTATTTCCAAAGGCCGGAGTGTTTTTATATCTCACTGCACCCACTGCCATTGCACCTGCAGAATTAGCCTGCCCTACAATTGTTGATTGTCCTGAATTGTATTCGTTTATTGTGAGATTCCCACGGAATACAATGTATTTAAAATTTACCGGTGTTGAGCCGACCGCTCTTATTATCATAATATTCGCCTGTGTAGCAGAGCTCACAGTAAAAGGAAGTACTTCGATGGGATCTCCGCCAAAATTATTCCTGTTGAATCCAAAAAGAATTGATCCATCAGGCCGTGTTAAATAAATGTCGAGGTCATTGATAGTACCTGTTGGTGTTTGCCCAAGTGAGTAAATGTTATCCTGCCATTGTAGAACAATCGTATAAATTCCCGGAGTGAGCGAGACACTCTGATATATATCACCTCCACCAAAATTATGGGCAGTACCAGTTATACCGGCCGGAGCCGTCGTGGGATTAAAATTGCTTTGGTAAGAACTATTTCCATAGTTACCTGCGGCCGAGAAATAAGACACACCCTGGCTGGTAACCTGGTCCACGGCCTGAGCTACTACCCCATCCTGGTAAAATGGTTCGGTTATATAGGTTACATCATCTACAATTACATTGTAATTATTTTGCTGTAATTCAATTATGCCTTGAGCAAAATCTCCCGCACTTATAAATCCTGTTCTAAAGCCTAGCTTAGCC
The DNA here is from genome assembly GCA_038239385.1 of Chitinophagales bacterium. Classification (GTDB taxonomy): domain Bacteria; phylum Bacteroidota; class Bacteroidia; order Chitinophagales; family Chitinophagaceae; genus Ginsengibacter. The sequence continues at coordinate 23,997 of JBBSEV010000033.1, read as the reverse complement.
CTTGGGGCAATATCATGAACGATCTGCAACATGGCACGGCCTTCATCAGACCCGCTTCCAAAAAATGGAGGATATTCTTTTAATACCTGTACGATGGCTGTATCATTTGGGTTGCCTGTTCCTGGTAAATCACCGTTTGAGACATCAACAGCTGCAGGGTTGCCAAACAAAGTATTGTAACTATCTGAAATTACTCCAACCTTAATGCTATCGCCATAAACATTATATCCGTTGCGAACAAAATCTGAATGGACGGCTGTATCACCGCTTGTTGCAGTGAGGCCAGTCCTGCCACCAGTTCTAATAGGAGGGAAAAGGGGACGGCAATAATCAATAAGGTCACCGAGTGAGTCTAACTTTAAAAGGCCAGCAATAGGATATTTTCCGCTAACGATTAATGAATTGGGACCATTGTTTATTACATTAGTAAGGCCCTGTGGAGGAGTTTGTAAAAACGCTAATAGTTGTGCCGCTTTACCCTTTAACGCAATACATTCAATGTAAACTGAATCGTTACTAAGTACAAATATACTATCACTTCCAGCACGGGGATTCGCGTAAAGCGAATTTAATTCTGATCCAAGAAGATCATATACTTTTCCTTTAGCCGGTGGAGGATAATAAGGAAAAATTACATCATCAATAAAAGCCGCATATTTAATTGACACCCCATTTTGAATAGTAACTTTTGTGGCACTCCAGAGAACCCCGGAAATATCATTCGTATTCGTTGAGGTTCCTGTGCCGGTACCTATGCTGATTGCTCCTGAAGTAGCCCATACAGTACCTAACCATTTTAAAGTGGTTGCGGACGAACCGGCTGCAATATTAAAAGCAGCTGCTGTTGAAGTTGTGGATCCTGTTCCATGCACTTCGGTAAAGACCCTCGATTCGCTGCCTCCATTTACCAAAGTTGCCCCTACCTTATAAAGATCCGCATCATTATAAATATATATTTTAAAAGTACCGGTTGAAGCATTTTTAAAATCAAAAATGAAATTATTAATGCTTCCACTATTTTTAATTGATTTAAATGTATAAATGCCTGCACCGGAAAGTGTAATGGTTTGGTTTCCTCTCAAAACTATATTACCATAGGCTCCCGGAGTAATAATCTTTCCTGCAATAATATCTGTTGAACCTGCCGGTGGAAAATTTGTTATAGCAGGCAATGCGGGTAAAACAGGAAGAGATGGAGGGCCTGTTACACTGCCTCCCAGGGGTACAGGTCCTGAATAGGTGGTACCCACAGGATGTGTTACTGTACCAGATATTGTGCCTCCGCCAATAACAATATTACCATTTACATCTATGTTACCAGCGATATTTGCAGCTTTATTTACTGAAAGAATTGTACCTCTTGCACCTGTTGAATTAGCCGCAGTAATTCTTCCGGTTACGATATTGCTACTGGATAATGATACCTTGCCTCCACTATAAATATTTGTTTTAAGAACTGAATTGTCAAGTGTTTTGATAAGATTAAAGGTTCCAATTGATCCCCCATTAACAGTTGTGGAAGAAGAAATGTCCACCCCCGATGAACCTCCAAATAAAACGAAGTCACTTATATTAAGTTTCTGTGCCTGAGAAGTTATACCGATTAAATTAATGGCTATAAAAAAAATAATTGAACAGGACTTAACATTCCTAGCCACATTATATATTTTCATAAATAATTTCTTTAAAAACTTTGATAATTAAAAATAATGGCTTACAAGGTTTGGACTTACATCTGTATCTGTAAAGAAGGCTTTGGTAATGAGGTCAAGGAGTTTTGTAAGGGTAGAAATAGCAGGAGACCAAATGGTTGGTTATGCTGCTTTGCATATAATGTTTAATTATAGCTAAACAAACATAAGCTAAAATATGAAAAGTGAAAATTTTATTTCTTCTCTTACATCATAAAAAATATCTCATTCTTATTCTAAACTATGCTATCTATTAAACTTTTTTCAAACTTTGGGAAAAGGAAAGATTAATAAAGACACTTGTATTTTTCATAAAATTCTCTTGATCTGTGCTCATAAATATCCTTACCTAAAACATATATGTTAACAATAAATTGGAGTGCTTGAGGATAATAAAACCAATTCTCCTTCCTACATAAATGCAATGCCTCTAACTTCATTTCAAAAATTTATCTATAACAAAATTTTAAAACTTTTAAAGAAAAAGTCGCATTCATCCCCTTAGATTGCCGTATACACACCCCATTTAAATTAAATAAGCCTGTAGATTTGTGCGAATAAAAAATAATAATCATGGAAACGATTGCAAATAAAAAAAGTAATAAAACAGCAAAGATTATTTACTGGATTACCACAGGAATATTGGCATTATTCCTTTTATCCGGTGCTTTTTTTATCAATAGTAAAATGGCCATTGATGCTATGCATCATCTTGGCGTGCCGGAGTGGTTTCGCTGGGAGTTAAGTATAGGGCATATCATAGGTGGATTGCTTCTAATAATCCCTGTGGGATGGCGGTTAAAAGAATGGAATTATGCGGCGCTTGGCATTGATTATATTAGTGCAACTATAGCCTATCTCTCTGTAGATGGAATCGTACCCAATTCATTCTTTCCTTTAATTGATTTAATATTATTAATTGTCTCTTACATCTGTTACCACAAAATAAAAAAAGTGCAAAATTGAAAAGGTAAAATGATTTAGTATTAAATTAATTGTTAAACACATTTGTCTATAGGCGATAATCTAAAACTTCAAGCAATGTCTACAAAAATTTTCGTGAATTTACCCGTTAAAGATCTTAAAAGATCTGTTGAATTTTTTACAAAACTCGGTTATACATTTAACCCCAAATTTACTGATGAAAAAGCTACCTGTATGATAATAGGAGAGGAAATATTTGTAATGCTTTTAGTAGAGGAATTTTTCAAATCATTTATAAAAAAAGAAATAGCAGATACTACAAAAACTACTGAATCTATCATTTGCCTTTCCGCCGATAGCAGGGGAAAAGTAGATGATTTGATAAAGAAAGCAGTGGATGCGGGCGGAACTATTTATAAAGAACCAGAGGATCATGCATTCGGGTATGGACATGCATACCAGGACCTTGACGGGCATCTGTGGGAAATTATGTGGATGGATCCTTCTGCAGTAAATAAAGCCGATTAACTAATAATTTTTTTTATAATTATAAGAAACAAATAATGGCAACAATTAATTCTTACTTAAACTTTAATATAATACTAAAGAAGCTTTTAAATTTTAGAAATCAGTTTTTGGTGGATAGTTTATAACTATGCACGCTTTAAAGATACTCCTGATATGGCTTTTGAAAAAATGCTTTGGGGCGCTTTTTTTTGAATGCTAAATGATAAGTTCGGAGTTCAATGGATGGTTAGCTATGACCCCAATAAGCAAAATTAAAAGTACTGGGTTTATTTAATAGTCAAAAAAGAATGGACGATGATAGAAGTTTTTAAAACCAATGTAAAAGAATGCCGCGAGGCAAAAATTTTGGTGGATAAAATTCATAAAAATTTTGAGGGGCATGAAGCTAATTTTGACCTGGAGGATTGCGATAAAATTCTGCGGGTTAAATGCAAATCAGGAGATATCCAGGCTTCAAAATTTATCAGTCTTTTAAATGATTTTGGATTTTATGCAGAAGTTTTGCCAGATGAACCAGGTGAGTACCATCTTGAAAGTCTTCTTTAAAGGGCCTGTTACTACTGCTTACCAAATAACCATTAATTTTTTTTATTCTTAGTTAGCACACTGAAATGGAAAGTAGATGAAACATACTCTTGTAGTTTTAAAATATTTTAAATTTAAATTTAAATAAAAATAATTGTCAAAATAGAACTTCAAATTTTATAGATCGGCAAGTATTTATTTAAAAACATTTCATGCCAGAATTATTTTAACTTAAAAGTTCTTCACAGTTGGCTTTCGTCTTCTAAATTTTTTTGATATTTGAATATTGTTTTTATAATTTGTTCCTGTATTCACTGGCATATTTCAAACATCCTTAGAAAATCTTCAAAAGCCAACTCCAGCAGGCAAAAACTGCTCATATACTTTAATAACTTTAAATAGTTTTTCAAGAAAAAAATAACTCTTAATTCTTCAGTAAAAGTTTTAAAAAAAATAAATGCTTGCATTAAAAGAAGTGATAGACTACTCGTTGGTGATAAGCACCTGCAACCCTGATGAACGTTTATTAAAACGTTGCCTGAATGCTGTATACAACCTGGATACAACTGGCATTACTACAGAAGTTATTTTAGTAGATAACAACAGTTCAATGCCTTTAAGCAGTTTACCGTATGTGAAAGAATTTTTGCACAAAGTGCCTTCTATAAAAGTTATAACTGTTCCGGCACAGGGCCTGCGTAATGCGAGGATTGCTGCAATAAAAGAAACAAAAGGAAAATATATTGTTTACTTTGATTATGATAATGAACCTGAAATTGATTATTTGCAGGAATTAAAAAAGCTAAATGAACAATTTCCACAAATTGCAGCAATAGGCGCAGGTGATGTATCAATAGATTTTATTGATGGAATTGATAAAAAAATTGAAAACTATGCACGTATTGCTTTCAGGGAACGCCATGATACAGTAATAAAATTTTCAGGGCTACCAGAGTGGCAATCATGCTATCCTTTTGATGCAGGTCTTTGCATGTCATCAGCTTTATTGAAGGAATATGCAAATTTAGCAAGAGAAGGGAGGTTTACAATACAAGGTGTAAACGGTAAACAGCTTACTACCGGCGATGATACGCAAATGGTGTTGCTTTCTGTAAATAAAGGATATGGTGCAGGAGTATCTCCTAAATTAAAAATCAGGCATAACATTCCCGGGGCAAGAGCAAACTATAAATATTTACAACAGCATGTTTTTGGTACTGGCTTAAGTTATGAAAATTGTATGGCACAGGTATTTTCCGAATACAAAGAGAAGTTATCAAAGAAAATTATTTCGAAATCAAAGTTCTCAAGGCTAACTATGAATAAGTATGTAAAAACATTATTCAGACCCGATCCTCACAATACATTTGATCTTATTCAATTTCTCTCCTTAAATGCAGGTGCTTATATGGCGTTAAACAGACCTGTTCCTCCATCAATAAAAAAACTTATTAATTACTTAAAGCTGGTTTAACAAACTCTAAAGACTTCAAAGCCTGCATAGAAAGAGATTTCATATACATTACAATAAAGGGTTTTATTTATTTGGTCTAATTTATTATTGAAATTTTTAGGCATTAATGAAGCAATCCCTTTTAGTTTTTATTCTTTTTTCTTTTGCCCTCCAGGGTTTGCAAACCACATAGTTGGATGTCGGCAGCATCAATCAAGTTTTTAAAGCCATACCATTAAGCGTGAAAAAATTGAATTATTTCCGCATTTATAATAGATTTGATCAACTGTAATTTTCAATAACTCAACAAAATGAAGGCTGGGATTGTACTTATAAAGGAAGTCTCAAAACCCGGTATAATATGTTTGGATAATTGAAGGAATAAATTACCAGGGTACTAAAATTTAAGAGATGTATTGTGATCCTAATAAGGTAATGCAGTATCTAAATAGCCACTCAGTGAACAGGTGTTATCACATATAAAGAATTTTTTATGAATCGAATTATATTTATTACCGGCGCTACATCAGGTATAGGCAAGGCCTGTGCAGAGAAATTTGCTGAAAATGGAGATTCAATTATTATAAATGGCCGGAGAAATGACAGGCTATTAGAAATAAAAAAATTACTGCAAAAAAAATATAAGGTGGATGTGCTTTGTGCAGAATTTGACGTGCAGAATAGAAAAGATGTTTTTGATAATATCAATACATTAAGTGATAAATGGCAATCAATTGACATCCTTATTAACAATGCAGGTCTTGCACTCGGAAGAGATTTTTTTGATGAAGCGGATATTACAGATTGGGATACTATGCTAGATACAAATGTAAATGGTCTCCTATATGTAAGTAAAGCAGTACTTCCATTCATGATAAAGAGAAAAAGCGGACACATTATTAATCTTGGTTCTGTGGCTGGTGATGATATGTATGAAAAGGGAAATGTTTATTGTGCAAGCAAAGCTGCTGTTGATGCTATAAGCCGTTCAATGAGAATAGATTTGTTACACCAAAATATTAAGGTGACAAATATAAAGCCTGGTGCAGTTGAAACTGAATTTTCTCTGGTTCGTTTTAAAGGAGATACAGAAACTGCTGATAAAGTTTATGACGGATTCAAACCTCTTAATGCAAAGGATATTGCTGATGTAATATTTTATTCCGCATCTCTTCCACCTAATGTTTGTATTAATGAACTAGCTATTACATCTACTTCTCAAGCCAATGGTATATTTATAAATCGCGTATAAATGTTTCGCAATAAAACTGTTAGATTATACGTTAGCAGATGAGGCTTTCTGATAAAAAAATTGAACAAATATTTTACTAAAAAAAACGTTCAAAACTCTTTACCAATCCAGCTATTTTTAGTAATATTGTTTATCCACTTTCCATATACCCAAAAGAAACCTATTGAAAAACCTAATTCCAGTTTTGACCCTCTTGATGTTCTTGCATACAAATGCAAATGGCCAGGAAGTTATACGCCAGGTTTCATGTTTTGATTCGACATTAAAAAGAGAAGCAGATAGTTTAAAAGCCGGATTTTATAAAAAGGGATTTGTGGTTGTGAGAGAAGCTACTATGATGATGGAAAGTGAGTATGAAATGCCTATTATTGTTCCCCTGAATGAAGGAAGTTTTTATCAGTTTGTATTTATTGGAGATCTTTCTTCAAAATTATATGAAGTAAGAATGTATGATTACAGAGAAAAGCAGGTTTTTTATGAGAAACATTATGGGGATGACGTACAAGGAAATATTATCAGCTACCCATATATTCCTAAATTCAGTGAATATCACATCATAAAACCGGTTCAGGTAAATAAGCTAAAAAGGAAAAATGTTTGTGGCTACATAATAATGTTTAAAAAAATAAAATAGTTTTTTGTATGCTTGTTGATAACTTAACCCGGGGCCTGATTAACCCCGGGTTTTTTTATTCCGGAAATTATATTTGAAAAATTTTTGAGACATTTTTGGTTTGTCGTTTGAATTATGCAACAGAAAAGAAGGTTTAAACTAATCTTATTTCATTCAATATAATTTTAAAAGTAGCAGTTAGACATTCGGACATTAAAAACTGCTTTTAACTTTCAGAGCGTGAACTTTGGGATCTTAGGGTAATACAAAGAATACCGATGAAATCTTGGACATTGTAGACAAAAATGCCTAAACCCCTCTACCAGTTTGAATAACCTAAGAAATTAGGTAGGTTGCCCATAGTATAATAATAGGATATTTAATTTTCTCCGGCAGCGTAATAGGAATAATTTCAAGAGTACCCTCCCGGTAGAATATTGCAAGGTTAATAGCCAGAAATTCTTTTTGATCTTATATAAAGATTAAATAATAAAGAGAAAATAAATTGTTTAGTGCTTATGACAAGTAAAGGTTTATACTCATCACAATTCGAACATGATTCATGTGGTATCGGGTTTGTAGCAAATATAAAAAGCAATAAAAGTCATCAAATAATTTCTGATGCATTAACTATTCTGGAAAATATGGAGCATCGTGGAGCATGCGGATGCGAGAATAATACCGGCGATGGAGCTGGAATTCTGATACAAACTCCCCACGAATTTTTCTTTGACGAGTGTATAAAGCTTGGTATTCATTTGCCCCCATACAGTAAATATGGGGTAGGGGTCTTATTTTTTCCAAAAGACATAGCCTTAAAGGAAGAATGCCGAAACATATTCAACAGATGTTCTGAAACACTTGGCCTTGAGATTATCGGCTATCGTAAAGTACCCGTAAATACTCATGATATCGGTCTTACAGCCTTATCAGTTGAACCAGAAATCGAACAGGTTTTTATTGCATGTCCTGATCATCTCAATAATCCTAATGACTTTGAAAGAAAATTGTTTGTATTGCGAAATTATTCAACACAAACCATTCTTAATACAGTAAGAAAAGATGCCATTGGATTTTATATTGCTTCCCTATCTTACAAGACAGTTATTTATAAAGGGCAGCTTACCAGCTTACAATTGCGTACTTATTTCCCTGATCTCGGCAATAAAAAAATAGTATCAGCATTTGGTTTGATCCACTCCCGTTTTGCAACCAATACTTTTCCATCTTGGAAACTTGCCCAACCATTCAGGTATATTGCTCATAATGGAGAGATCAATACATTACAAGGCAACCTGAACTGGCTACGAACCAGCGAGAAAGGTTTTGTATCACAGTTTTTTTCTAAAGAAGAAATGGATATGTTATTGCCCGTTGTAGAAGAAGGTCAGTCAGACTCTGCGTGCCTCGATAATGTAATTGAATTGCTTATGTTATGTGGCAGGTCATTACCACATGTAATGATGATGTTGATACCAGAGGCCTGGGATGGTAATGAAAAAATGGATCCTTCAAAAAAGGCCTTTTATGAGTTTCATTCTTCTTTCATGGAACCATGGGATGGCCCTGCTTCCATTTCTTTTACTGATGGAAAATTGATTGGGGCAACATTGGACAGAAATGGCCTGAGACCTTCAAGATATTGCGTCACGACTGATGACAGGGTTATTATGGCATCTGAAACAGGTGTGCTCCCTGTAGATCCAAAACTTGTGAAAGAAAAAGGAAGATTGCAACCAGGAAAAATGTTTGTGGTAGATCTTGAAGCAGGGAGGATTATAAGTGATGAAGAAATCAAACAAACAATTTGTTCTCAAAAACCGTATAGTGAGTGGTTAAATAAATATAAAATCCGACTTGAGGAATTGCCTGAGCCAAGGGTGATGTTTACACACTTAGAACATGACCAGATTTTTAAGTATCAAAAAACATTTGGCTATACAACTGAAGATCTTGATGTAATCATTACTCCCATGGCATTAGATGGCAAAGAACCAACCGGTTCTATGGGAAGTGATGTTCCATTGGCTGTATTAAGCGACCAGCCTCAACATCTAAGTAGCTATTTTAAGCAACTTTTTGCCCAGGTTACTAATCCTCCCATAGATCCTATCCGTGAAAGGCTGGTAATGTCACTTGTAACATTTGTTGGTAATAATGGCAACCTTTTGGAAGAAGATCCGTTAGCTTGCCATAGTCTTGCCTTGAAGCATCCTGTACTTTCTAATAGGGAACTAGAAAAAATAAGAAGTATTGATACGGGAATTTTTCAGGCACATACCTTACAATGTTATTTTAATTCGGATGGCAAACCAGGATCTTTACAAAAAGGACTTGATCGTCTTTGTAGATACGCTTCGGATGCAGTGGAAGATGGGTTTGAAGTTCTCATAATATCAGACAGGGCAATAGATTCCGAGCATGCTGCTATTCCTTCTTTGTTAGCCACAGCGGCTGTCCACCATCACCTCATAAGAAAAGGCTTACGCGGAAAAGTGGGGTTGGTAATTGAAGCCGCAGATGTATGGGAAGTCCATCACTTTGCATGCCTTATTGGATTTGGCGCCACTGCTATTAACCCTTACCTCGCACTTTCCTCAATACGTGACATGAAGCTTACTGGTAAGATACAAACAGGTTTAGATGCGAGTTTGCTCAAAAAAAATTATATCAAAGCGGTAAATGACGGGTTACTAAAAGTTTTTTCCAAGATGGGAATTTCAACACTACAATCTTACCAGGGAGCCCAAATTTTTGAAATCATAGGCCTTAATAAAAGTGTAGTAGACAAATATTTCAAAGGGGCAATTTCAAGGATTGAGGGAATGGGGCTTGATGAAATTGCCAGGGAAACTCTGGTGAAACATTTTTTCTCATTTAGCAAAAAAAACATTCCTATTGATCGCTTAACCACCGGTGGTATTTATCAATGGAAGCGGAAAGGTGAGGTTCATTTATTCAATCCACAAACTATTCACTTGTTACAATACTCAACAAGATTAAATGATTATAATACTTTCAAAAAATATTCAAAACTTGTAAATGACCAAAGTGAAAAAGCAGCTACCCTAAGAAGCTTATTTCAGTTCCAGCATAAGCGTCCTTCAATATCTATTGAGGAAGTTGAACCTGCAGAAAATATTTATAAAAGATTTGCAACAGGTGCTATGTCTTTCGGATCCATTTCATGGGAAGCTCACACTACTCTTGCAGTTGCAATGAACCGCCTTGGTGGTAAGAGCAATACAGGTGAGGGAGGTGAAGATGAAATAAGATATGAAAGATTGCCTAATGGAGATTTCATGCGCAGCGCAATAAAGCAAGTGGCTTCTGCGAGATTTGGAGTTACAAGCCAATATCTTACCGAAGCGGATGAACTACAAATTAAAATGGCTCAGGGTGCAAAGCCTGGAGAAGGTGGGCAGTTGCCGGGCCACAAGGTTGATGATTGGATTGGGAAAGTTCGGCATGCAACACCCGGCGTGGGATTAATTTCTCCGCCTCCGCACCATGATATATACTCAATTGAAGACCTTGCCCAATTGATTTTTGATTTGAAAAATGCAAACCGTAAGGCGAGGATTAATGTTAAACTGGTTTCAAAAGCTGGTGTAGGAACTATTGCTGCGGGAGTTACGAAAGCTAAGGCGGATGTAATTTTAATTTCAGGTCATGATGGAGGAACCGGCGCCTCACCAATTAGTTCTATAAAACATGCAGGCTTACCCTGGGAATTAGGTCTTGCCGAAACACATCAAACACTGGTAAAAAATAAATTGCGGAGTAGAGTAACCGTACAAACTGACGGGCAGTTAAAAACCGGTCGTGATATCGCAATTGCTACTTTATTAGGGGCGGAAGAATGGGGGGTGGCCACCGCTGCACTTATTGTGGAAGGTTGTATAATGATGCGAAAATGTCATTTGAACACCTGCCCTGTCGGTGTTGCGACACAGGACCCGGAATTGCGCAGCAGATTTACGGGTGACGCCGATCATGTCGTAAATCTTTTTAAATTTTTAACCCAGGAGTTGCGAGAGATTATGGCTGAATTGGGTTTCAGAACTGTAAATGAAATGGTTGGTCAGGTTGATTATCTTCAAAAAAAAGAAAATATTTTGCATTGGAAATATAATAGCCTTGATATTTCTGATATTTTATATAAAGAACCTGCTTCAGAATACACGGGATTATTTAAATCTCAAGAACAAGATCATGAGTTGAATGAGGTGCTCGACTGGAAATTATTAAAAGCTGCACAGCCTGCAATACAATTCGGTGAAAAAGTTAGTGCTTCATTTGAAATTCAAAATACTGATAGGGCAACGGGAACAATTTTGTCCAACGAAATCACGAAAAAATATAAAGCGGATGGATTACCACATGATACTATCAATTATAAACTTACCGGTACGGCGGGACAAAGTTTCGCTGCTTTCAACACTAAGGGAGTTACGCTTGAATTGGAAGGCGATGCAAACGATTATTTTGGTAAAGGATTAAGCGGCGCTAAGCTTATTATTTATCCGTCAAGAGACGCTGAATTTATTCCGGAAGAAAATATTATAATAGGTAATGTCGCATTTTACGGAGCTACTTCAGGTGAAGCTTATATAAGGGGAAAAGCAGGTGAACGGTTCTGTGTGCGTAATTCGGGAGCGAATGTAGTTGTCGAAGGAGTTGGAGATCATGGTTGTGAATATATGACTGCCGGACGTGTGATAATACTTGGAGAAACAGGGAGAAATTTTGCTGCAGGTATGAGTGGCGGTATAGCATACATATATGATGTGCAACATAATTTTGAATCATTGTGTAATACTGAAATGGTAGATCTGGATCCTCTTTTTGAGGAAGATGAGAAATTATTGGGCGAAATGATTTATAAACATTTTCACTATACAAATAGTACAGTAGCAAAATTTATATTGAATGATTTTGAAAATCAATTAAAAAATTTTGTGAAGGTTTTTCCAAAAGATTTTAAAAGGGTTTTGATAGAAAAGAAGCAAAAAGTAGAGGTAAAGGATAATTCAATTTAAATAGATTATTTGACCGATCCTATTACAATAAAAAGTATTTGATGCTATATTAATCTTTAATAAAAAAGTTTGATTTATACATGGGAAAGATAACCGGATTTCTAGAGTTTACAAGAGAATTACCTGAAAAGCGTTTACCCCGTGAAAGGCTAAATGATTATTATGAATTTGTAAATAGATATTCCGACGAAAAATTGAATCAACAATCTGGCCGGTGTATGAATTGCGGAACTCCTTTTTGTCATGAAGGTTGCCCGCTTGGAAATGTAATACCAGATTTTAATGATGCAGTTTATCGAAAAAGCTGGAAAGAAGCTTATGACATACTTGCTTCAACTAATAACTTTCCGGAATTTACCGGCCGTATCTGCCCTGCTCCTTGTGAAGCATCATGTGTGCTAGCAATTAATCAGCCCGCAATTACAATAGAAGAAATAGAAAAACACATTATTGAAATAGCTTTTGATAAAGGCTTTGTACAACCCCAAAAACCAAATCTAAGATCCGGGAAAAAAATTGCAATTGTAGGTTCCGGTCCTGCGGGTATGGCAGCTGCTGTACAGTTAAATTATGCAGGCCATACAGTTACTATTTTTGAAAGGGATGATGAACCCGGAGGATTACTTCGATATGGAATTCCTGATTTTAAGTTAGAAAAATGGATTGTAGAAAGAAGGGTTAAGCTAATGAAAGAAGAAGGTATTTCTTTTTTATGCAATTCAAATGTTGGAATTGATATTACTATCAATGATTTACTTAGGGAATACAATGTAATTATATTAGCCGGGGGGTCAACTATCCCCCGTGATTTAGATATCCCCGGAAGAGAATTTAAAGGAATTTATTTTGCAATGGATTTTTTAAAGCAGCAGAATAAAAGAGTTTCGGGTAAAGAAGTTAATGAAGAACATATTTGGGCTTCTCATAAAGATGTAATAATTATTGGTGGAGGGGATACCGGCAGTGACTGTGTCGGAACCTCTAATCGTCATAAGGCAAAATCTGTTACACAATTCGAGTTGTTACCCAAACCTCCTGAGGATAGGCATATATACATGCCATGGCCTACTTATCCTATGATATTGAAGACAACAAGTTCTCATGAAGAAGGGGTTCAACGCCATTGGGCAATTGCAACAAAAGAATTTATTGGCGATGAGAATGGAAATCTGAAAGCGTTAAAGATTGTAGACCTTAAATGGAAATTTTCTGAAGATAATAAACCAGCAAAATATGAGGAGGTGCCTGGAAGTGAATCAGAAATCCCCTGCGATCTAGCCTTACTTGCTATGGGCTTTGCGCATCCGGAGCATGAAGGATTAATAACCCAACTTGGCATTGAGTTAGATGAACGTGGTAACGTAAAAGCTAATGAAAAAAATTTTATTACTAATATTCCTAAAATATTTACAGCGGGTGATATGCGCAGAGGCCAGTCTTTGGTAGTGTGGGCAATATCAGAGGGCAGAGAATGTGCTAAAAAAGTAGATGAATATTTAATGGGACATTCATTATTGGAAACTAAAGATCAAAATATCTTACAGGAAATGTAAAAAAAATTTTAATAAAAAATCTGCTTGTTCATAGAACAAGTTTTTTTATTGACTAAATAATGATATTATAATCTAAAATATATGAATTTAATTATACACATATCCTGTGCAAAAGTTTTTAAATTATAATAAAATATTATAATTCAATTTATTATACAATTATAAATACATATTAAAATTTAAAATATATATTATTATAAATACTTATTTTGAAAAAAGATCAATATGTTTGAAAAAAATTGACACTTATGACTAAAAAGATAACTTTAGGCCAAGTCATTCCATTTATAGTCTTAATGCTAATTTTTATTGCGGCGCTGTTCATTCCTTCACTAAAAAGCTTTGATAATGGTGGAAAATATAATTCTGCGGGTACTTTCTGGATTATAGTTACAACTGTACTAGTCTTTTTTTTGACACCGGGTCTTGCTTTTTTGTATGGTGGAATGGTACATCTGAAAAACGTTATTTCTACTATGATCAAAAGTTTTGTTGCTACCGGGATCGTAAGTGTTTTTGGGTTACGGAATAATAGAACCTTGAATGAACAGGAAAGAGGTATTGCAGAAAAAATTAATTTGAGAAAAATTGATACTTATTGACTGGAGTGAGAAAAATTGTAAAGCATTTTATTTACGATTACTATACTGGAATTTTCCGTGATACTTAAAAAATTTATATGAAATTTTCTTGTATATTTTATAATGAAACCTTAAACACGAAAGGGGTTTAGCTTAAAAAATAACTTCTGAGAAAAGTTAATTAGCTATACCCCTTCCAATTTTTAATCTTTAAATCTAAAACAATGATAAGAAAAATTTTCTTAGCAACATTCGTATTTCTTTGTTTTCTTTCCACAATCGCTCAAACAGATTCTACTAAACCTGTCTCCCCAGCCCCTACAATTACAGGATCAGTGGATGCTTACTTTCGTTACAATTTTAATGACCCTCAATCCGGAGCCACAAATAATTTCACAAGTTTTACCAATTCTCAGAACTCATTTCAACTTGGCATGGCCAGCATCAGGGCTGATCATAGTTTTGGTAAAGCAAGTGCTACTATAGATCTTGGCTTCGGTACTAGGGCTGAAGAATTTTCTTATGGAGATCCTTCCCATTCTACCTTATTTGCAGTTAAGCAGGCTTATGTAAGCTATGCTGTCAGCGATAAGTTTAAATTAACTATAGGTAAATGGGCAACCCATATAGGTTATGAATTAGTGGATGCTTATCTGAATCGGAATTATAGCATGGATTATATGTTTTCATACGGGCCATTTTCCCATACAGGTTTGAAGGCTGATATCGGCCTTGGTAAAAAGAGTGCTTTAATGCTTGGAGTCGCTAATACTTCAGATGTAGTTGCCGAAGCAGGATCGAGGAGATATGCTATAGCCCAATTTAGCACAGCTACCGCGAATGATAAGTTGAAAGCTTATCTTAATTACCAGGGTTCGTATGGTGGTTCTTTCAGCACTACTCAATTTGATTTAGTCCTTATTGGAGCCGTTAGCGATAAATTCAGTATAGGTTATAACGGTACTGTACAATCGGCAAAAACAGATAGCACATCAAGTAATAGCTGGTGGGGTTCAGCCTTATATTTTAATGTTGACCCTGTAAGCACTTTTGGCATCACACTGCGGGCTGAATATTTTGATAACAAAAAAGCAATAGTAGCAGCTCCAGCGACAAGCATTTTTGATCTCACACTTTCTCCCAATTTTAAAATTGGCAACCTTACAATCATTCCCGAGCTGAGATTAGATGCTGGCAAAGACGAGATTTTTGAAAAAAGTGACGGTACTGCAACCAAAACCACTGTTACAGGAATACTGGCAGCTACTTATCATTTTTAGATATATAGATTACTAAATCAATTTACCAAATCAAAAAACTTAAACATGCGATTCATTGAATTTACCAAAACCTTCAGTATCCCAAGAAAGGGATTACTGAAAATTATTATCCCTATAATTCTTCTTTTATTCATCATTATTGCCGTTCCCTCGTTTGCACAGGATGCCACCGGAGCAAATACCGGAACAATTAGTGATGTTACTGCTGCTACAGTCGGCAAACCAACTTCAGATGAAATTGGCGCACAAGCAGGGCATAATAAGATAGCTATAAATATTATGTGGACATTAATTGCAGGATTTCTTGTAATGTTTATGCAGGCTGGCTTTGCTTTGGTAGAAACCGGGTTTACACAAAAGAAAAACGTTGCACATACTATGGGAATGAATTTTATGGTATATGCAGTAGGAATGATTGGATTTTGGATTTGTGGTTTTGCATTTATGTTTGGAGGGGCATTAAATGCTGCAACCCTTGGCGGCGCACCGGGCGTAATTCCTCACGAGTATATTATTCATCTTTTTGGAAAGGATTTTGGAATTGTGGGATCTGTTGGTTTCTTTTTAAACAGCAAAGTATATGATGTAGGCGTATTCACTTTGTTCCTTTTTCAAATGGTTTTTATGGATACTACAGCAACTATTCCCACAGGTTCAATGGCCGAAAGATGGTCTTTCAAATCTTTTCTCCTCTTCGGTTTTTTTATATCAATGTTTGTATACCCAATCTTTGGAAATTGGGTTTGGGGCGGTGGTTGGCTTGCAATGTTAGGAGCTAATTTTGGATTAGGGCATGGGCATGTTGATTTCGCAGGATCATCTGTTGTACATATGGTGGGTGGTATGGCTGCATTAGCAGGTGCTATAGTTATTGGGCCAAGAATTGGTAAATATGGGAAAAATGGTGAAGTAAATACAATCCCTGGCCATAATATTCCAATGGCAATATTAGGCACTTTTATCCTTGCATTTGGATGGTTTGGTTTTAATCCGGGATCAACATTAGCCGGCGGCGATTTACGCATAGGCGTAGTTGCAGTTAATACAATGCTGGCAAGTGCTGCAGGCGCTTTAGCAGCTTTACTTTTTATGTATGCCAAAGGCCAAAAACCTGATCCGGGAATGTTATGTAATGGCTTGCTGGCGGGGCTTGTAGCTATTACTGCACCTTGCGCATTTGTTAATGCACTTTCAGCAGTTATCATTGGTGCAATCGCTGGCATATTAGTAATCCTGGTTTACAATTTTGTAGATAGAAAATTAAAAATTGATGATCCTGTTGGTGCTTTTGCGGTACATGGTGCTAACGGGGCATGGGGCTGTTTGGCTCTCGGTCTTTTTGCAGATGGTTCTTATGGTGACGGATGGAATGGTGTTCCAGGGACAGTTAAAGGTTTATTTTATGGAGATGGAAAACAATTTATTGCTGAATTAATTGGTGTAGCAACCTGTGCAATATTTGTTTTTATTGTAATGTATTTCTTCTTTAAAATATCGAATAAGATCACTCCTATAAGGGTAAAAGAAGCTGATGAAATCGCAGGGCTGGATATTCCCGAAATGGGCGTACATGGTTATGTTGATTAATTATTTAGAAGCATGCTGTGGGTATTTCTACAGCATGCTTTTTTTTTAACTTAAAGTAAAAGGATGAAAAAGCTAATAAGAAAAGCAATCAACCCTTTGAGAATTTTTATTTCAGATAGCAGGTTTACCGGCATCCTTTTACTTTCCTGCACACTTATTTCTTTAATCTTATCCAATACTATAAATGGCAATTGGTACAGGGGTATTTGGAATACTGATTTGCATTACGGCCTTTCATTAAATCTTCCAAATTCAGGATTGAAATGGATAAATGATTTCCTGATGGCAATTTTCTTCTTGTTTGCAGGAATTGAAATTAAGCGTGAATTGCTTGTTGGAGAGCTTTCAAGTTTTAAAAAAGCGGTCATGCCATTTGGTGCGGCCCTGGGAGGCATGGTAGTTCCTGCACTTATTTATTCTTCATTTAATATTAATTCAGGATTTGCACATGGCTGGGGGATACCTACTGCAACCGATATAGCATTTTCTTTGGGCATCGCATCTTTGTTCGGAAAACGAATACCTGCGAGTCTAAAAATATTTTTGATGGCCCTTGCTATTATTGATGACCTGGGAGCCATTATAGTTATTGCTTTGTTTTATGGTAATCAAATACAATGGATATTTCTTCTTGTTGGCGCTTTAGTTTATGGGTTACTTTGGCTTTGTAATTACCGTAAGGTAAAGCCGGGCGTTGTTCAGATTATTCTTTCATTTATTTTGTGGTATACGGTTTTTAATTCAGGGATAGAGGCAAGTATTAGCGGAGTGCTGGTGGCATTTGCTATACCGGTAAATTCTATACCAAAGCTTGAAATTGCAATTCATAAACTTGTGAATTTTATCATTTTGCCGCTTTTTTCATTAGCTAATACTGCAATTTTAATTCCGCCGGATATTATAAACTCTTTACAAAATACCATAAGTATTGGTGTGATCGCCGGGCTGGTTATTGGCAAACCTATCGGTATTTTCATTTTTAGCAGGGCAATGATTTCTTTAAAAATTGCCAAACTGCCCACCAACACTAATTTAAAACAGCTCCTGGGTATAGGGTCACTTGCGGGTATTGGATTTACTATGTCGATATTTACAACTACTCTTGCATTTCAGGATGAGCTTTTTAGAGATATTGCAAAGATTTCCATACTCGGAAGTCTTGTGTTATCATTACTATTTAGCTGGATTTATTTTTTGATTCTAGATAGGAAAATAATAAAACCGGTGGCACAAAAAACCCCCAGGATTACATATACACCCGAACTTGCAATTGGCTAAAATCATATTAATAAGTAATAAACAAATTTAATTTAGTAGTTTTTCAAATTGGGGCATTAAAGGCTTTTCTTTTATGAAAAGCCTTTTAGCTAATGAAAAATTCCATCTGCATAATAACAAAAACAAACCTTGAATTTGTAGTTTTTAATTTATAGATCAACATGTCAACCATATTAATTATAGCTTTCATTTTTGTAATTATCATTGCTTGCTTCTTCCTGGCATGGCGAGATGATAAAATAGGCGATCTTGAAAAGCGGGTTGAGATTTTGGAACTCCAGATAAATAAAAAAATCGTTAGCAGGTTATTTTTTGTAGAGCTTAAATCAATAAATAGTGTACTGGATACTTTAAATAACTGCTTTTATCAGATTGATAAAAACGGCGATTATGACATCGATACCGAGTACAGGCTCGATGATGTATCTGATGAATGGTGGGAATCATTATCACTCAACGATCTTGAAGTGGTAAATAAAATGAAAAAAATGTAAACAACATAACAGCATATTCTTCACAAACAGTCTATTATAACTTCCATCTATAATGCCAGGCAATGGCTAAATTTATTGAGATAATATAATAATTGATTAATCAGGTTTGCAGCTAGGCTGAATTTCTCCCCGCATTAATTATCCCAAATGAACAGCGCATAGCCAGCTTTTCGTAAGTATCTTTCAATTCATTTGGTGAAGACTCCTTTTCTTTTTCACGAATATTTGTAATTGCAAATTGTTGGATAGTTACCAATGGCAAAACAATTTTTTCCCGCATGCTTATCGACATTTGTTCTACCGCATATTCAGCCATCAGCTCGTTCTTTCCATTAAGCTTAAAAAGATATTTTTCTGTAACCAAATATTCTTTATAAATCCTATTCCAGATATCACCATATTTTTCATCTTTGGACAAATATTCAGTAAGGGGAAAGAAACATTTTTTCATTGCCATCTCACAATTATCAATAAGCGTTTTAAAAAATAAGGAATTCTGGTATAAGGCTTTTACCTGGGGAAATTTTCCTTCTTTTTCCATTTTTTGCAAGGCAGCCCCTACGCCATAGTAGCCGGTTACATTTTGTTTAAGCTGGCTCCAGGCACCCACAAAAGGAATCGCACGGAGATCCTCAAGATTTAATTTATCTGATGCGCCCCGCTTTGAGGGCCGGCTGCCAATATTAGTCTTACCGTAAAATTGTAATGGGCTTATATGCGTTAGGTAATCAATAAAATCAGGGTGATTTTTTAAAGCGACATAGGCATTAAAACTCTCATCGGCCAGTTCCTGTAATAAAACTTCTTCTTTTTCCTCGAGTGTAATATGCCTGTTAGAAAAAAGATCATTTGTAATACCCGCATGTATCAGTTGTTCAATATTGTATTGTGCCGAATCAATAGTTCCGAAATTGGAGCTTACCGTTTGCCCCTGTATGGTTAATTGAATTTCTTTATTAGAAATATTTTTACCCATAGAAGCATAAAATTTATGAGTTTTACCACCACCTCTTGCGGGAGGGCCGCCGCGACCATCAAAGAAAACTACATCAATACCATATTCTTTTGAGACGGCTGTAAGCTCTTCTTTGGCTTTATAAATACTCCAGTTGCCCATTAAATAGCCACCATCTTTTGTACCATCAGAAAAGCCAAGCATAATTATCTGACGGTTGTTTCTTCTTTTTAAATGTTTCCTGTATTCTTCATTTTTATACAAGGTTCTGGCAAGCTTCGCACCATTTTTTAAGTCATCAATTGTTTCAATCAGCGGAACAATATCAACACGTAATTCTTCTTTTTTCCATCCGCAAAGAATGAAAAGGCCATATACTTCAAGCACGTCTAAAGCGTTGCTACTATGGCTTATTATATACCGGTTGCAACCGGGCTCCCCGTTATATTCCTGTATTAATTTTATTGCTTTTATACTTTCTAGTGTATCATTGATTATAGGATCACCATAATCTTTTTCGGGAATTATTTCTGTGTTACGTGTAAGAAATTCAATCTTTTCTTCTTCAGTTAATTTAGCATAATCATTGGGTAGGATATTGCCTTCTGTTGCCATCGCCTGGTAAACCATTTTATGTATTGAGCTATCCTGCCTTATATCAAGTGATGCAAAGTGTAGCCCAAAAACATGGAGTTTATTTATTAGATTATCAACGAGATAAAGGAACAAGCCATTATGTTGGTAAATAAGTGTTTCCCGTATTGTGTTTAATACATCAAGAATATCTTTTTTATTGATATTGGTACGGTTACCAGGAATAAAAATGTTATTGTATAATTGCTTTTCAAGGTCTGCTAATAAAATATCTACTTTTTTAAAAGTAAGCCTCCGGCGCAGCCTCCTTATTTCAAGATAATAGCATTTAATAATACCACCTCTCAAAGCATCGGCAACTTTTAAAGTGATTTCAGAATTTACAAATGGGTTGCCATCCCTATCTCCACCGGGCCAGAAACCCATCTTTATAATCGGGTTATCAGGGTGCAGAGCATCAGGAAACTGTGTTTTTAAAAAAGACAATATTCTTCCCGCGGCTGCAAAAAAAACATTTTCGAGGTACCAAAGGAGACTCAGGGCTTCATCATAAGGAGAAGGCTTTTCCTTTTTAAAGAAAGGTGTTTTGCCAAGTTGCTGCAAATACATATTTATTTGAGAAGCATTATTTTCTTTCAGAGATTTTGAAAGGTCGTTGATTATACCGAGTACTGAGCCTGGATAAAATTGTGTAGGATGCGCAGTAAGTACCAGTTCAATGGAAAAGTCTTCGAGTTTTTTTGCTAAGGCTTCTAATTTATTATTTTGAACTACTTCAAGTTCAAGTTGTTTTAAAGTGCCGGCGCCGGCTGTATCATGCACCTCTAAAAAAGCAGCGTCTTCGAGGGCATCAAATAAAACAACCTGCCTCTCTACAAACTGCGTGAACCGGAAAAGCAAATCCAGTCTGTCACTGCGGGATATAAAAGAAGTATGTTTCTGAAAAAATTCTTCTATGATTTCGGTTGGGCTTAATTTTTTTTTGTAGCCTTCTTCGCAAATATTTACAAATAGCGACAAAAGTATTCCCGTTTTCTCAATTCGATGAAAGGGCAATGAAGTGAAAAGACTATTATACAGTTGGAATTTTATACCTACATAATTCTTAAAATGCTGCAATCCGCGGGATGCCTGGTTATCCATTGTTGAAATTTAAAAATAAAAATGAAATTAGCAGCAATCATATCGAACATGAAAATACTTCAAAAATTTCGTTTAAATTTTCTCTTTACAATCAATTAGCTTATTTTCGAATCTTATCGTGCAAACTAAACACAATCATATTACTTCGTGTACACATTCAAATGTAGTTTTCATTATTTTCACTTCAATTATTACCCGCAAGGGTTAAACAATTTCATAGCGTTTTTGGGCTTATAGCTTTTGCCACAATATATTTAAGTGTATTTATGAATTTCAAATTTTTTTACAATTAATTCTTATGCGGGTATTAAAATTCGGCGGCAGTTCTGTAGCTAATGCCAATAATATTAAAAATGTTATTAGCATCCTTCATGAATCTATTAAAAAAGATGCAGGGATTATTATTGTGCTGTCGGCTTTTGGCGGAGCCACGGATGATCTCCTCGAAGCTGCATCGCTTGCATCGAATGGAGATGCCGCTTACAAAGAAAAATTACATTCGATTGAGCATCGCCACCTTTCTACAGTGAAAGAATTGATTCCCTTGGACAAGCAGAGTAGTGTATTGAGCATGGTAAAGAAACGATGTAACGAGATCGAAGACATTTGCAATGGCGTCTTTTTGTTAAGGGAACTTTCGATGCGTACTAAAGATATTATTATCAGTTATGGTGAATTATTATCATCACAAATATTCGCTGCGAAATTAAAGTCAATAGGAATAGAGAATGTTTGGAAAGATGCCAGGGAGCTTATTATAACTAACTCCCAGTTTGGGTCTGCGAATGTAGATTTTAGTTTGACCAATGAAAAAATTAGCCAGTTTTTTGGCACGCTGAAAAATCCTGTCTGCATCGTTCCGGGTTTTATATCATCTGATAAAAATGGTAACACAACCACATTGGGCAGAGGCGGTTCCGATTATACTGCGGCAATCATCGGTGGGGCATTAAATGTGTCAATTGTGGAAATATGGACCGACGTTTCCGGCATGATGACAGCCGATCCCAGGCTGGTAACTAATGCAAAAATCATACAGGAACTATCTTACCAGGAAGCAATGGAATTATCACACTTTGGTGCAAAAGTTATATACCCGCCAACTATACAGCCTGTAATGAACAAAGGGATTCCCGTAAGTATAAAAAATACATTTTCACCTGGCGATAGCGGCACCTTGATTCATCGGGATATTGATAAAAACGGCAACACTATCCGCGGCATTTCCAGTATTGGCAACCTGGCGCTTTTGAGCCTTGAAGGCAGTGGAATGGTAGGTATCCCTGGTTTTTCAAAAAGATTGTTTGAAACATTATCAGGCGAAAAAATTAATGTGATTCTTATTACTCAAAGTTCATCAGAACATTCTATTTGCGTAGGAATAGACGAAGTAAATGCCGCCAGGGCAAAAGAAGTAATTGATATTGCTTTTGAGCATGAAATTGAAACAAAAAAAGTAGAAAAATTAATAGTAGAAAAAGGCCTGTCAATTGTTGCCCTGGTTGGCGATAATATGAAGAGCCATCCCGGTATAAGTGGTAAAATGTTTGGAGTACTTGGCAGAAATGGTGTTAATGTAAGAGCGATTGCGCAAGGTTCTTCTGAAAGAAATATCTCTACAGTGATCGCTACCCGCGATGTAAAAAAGGCTATCAACGTTTTGCATGAGGAATTTTTTGAGACGGCCTATAAACAAGTGAATCTTTTCATTAGTGGTACAGGAAATGTGGGAAGCAAATTGCTGGCCCAGTTACAACAGCAACAACAATATTTGCAGGATCATTTGCGCTTGCAGGTACGCATTACCGGTATAGCCAATAGCCGGAAAATGTTATTTAAAGATGAAGGCGTTGATCTTTCGAAATGGAAGGAATTACTGCAGGAGGCGGAACCCATGAACATGACTGATTTGATAAGTATTATCAAAAAGAAAAACCTTAGGAATTCAGTTTTTGTAGATGTTACCGCTAATAATGATGTTGCAGAAACCTACCCGGATTTTTTACAAAAGAGTATTTCAGTGGTTGCCTGTAATAAGGTTGCCTGCTCTTCTTCTTATGACTATTACAAAAAGCTAAAGGACCTTGCAAGGGAGTTTAATGCGTTGTTTCTTTTTGAAACCAATGTAGGTGCAGGCTTACCTGTAATAGGAACTTTGAACGACCTGCTGCGGAGCGGCGACATGGTGAATAGAATAGAAGCCGTGCTAAGCGGAACGCTTAATTTTGTTTTCAATAATTATAATGGAGAAAAAACTTTTGCAAAAGTAGTAAGACAGGCGCAGGATGAAGGATACACTGAGCCCGATCCAAGGCTGGATTTAAGTGGTATTGATGTGATGCGGAAGATAATGATATTGGCCAGAGAAACAGGGAAGAAACTGGAGATGGAAGATATTAGCAATAATTCTTTTATGCCTAAAAGCTGCATGGAAGGGGATGTTGAGAATTTTTATAATGAAATGGAAAAAGAGGAAGCCCATTTTGCCAAATTAGTTGCAGAAG
>JBBSEV010000032.1:0-47924 GCA_038239385.1 Chitinophagales bacterium | reverse complement strand
CCCGGTGTTGGTAATGCAGGGTCAGCTATGCAGTATTTAAAAAGAAATGGTTTAGATAAACTTATTACTTCTCTTCAACAGCCTGTTTTAGGAATTTGTCTTGGCCTGCAATTAATGTGTGGCCACAGCGAGGAAGAAAACACAGAATGCCTTGGGATTTTTAATGTTTCAGTGAAAAAATTTTCAGAAAATTTGAAAGATGGAAATAACTCTTCATTTAAAATTCCTCATATGGGCTGGAATACTATTTATAACCTTTCTTCGCCTTTGTTTAACGAAATAGCCGAGAATTCATTTGTGTATAATGTGCATAGTTATTATGCAGCCCTTTGCCCGCAAACCGTTGCTACTACTAACTATATAATTCCTTATAGTTCAGCTCTACATAAAAATAATTTTTACGGAGTTCAGTTCCATACGGAAAAATCAGCTTTGCATGGAGCACATATACTTTCAAATTTTTTAAAAATCGCCTGATGGATTTGATACCTGCTATAGATTTGATTGATGGGAAATGTGTCCGCTTATCAAAGGGTGATTATTCAAAAAAAATTGTATATAGTAATTACCCGGTTGAGGTTGCTAAATCGTTTGAAGGATCAGGAATTAAAAGACTTCACATAGTTGATTTAGACGGCGCTGGCGGCAAAAGCTTTAGTAATCTCAAAACACTGGAAAATATTGCCATCCAAACAAGCCTTGTTATAGATTTTGGTGGAGGCTTAAAATCCACCGATAATGTCTTTGCTGTATTTAACGCTGGTGCATCAATGATAAATGTAGGTAGTGTGATCGTCAAAGACCCAGAATTGTTTGCTCAATGGATTTTAAATTTTGGCCCTGAAAAATTTTTACCCGGAGCAGATGTGCTGGATAAGAAAATAAAAATACATGGATGGAAAGAAGAAACCGGTATTGATGTTTTCGATTTTATACAAAATTTGATCACGCTTGGATTAGAAACAATCTTTTGTACTGATATTTCAAAAGATGGTATGTTAATGGGCCCTTCTGTTGATCTTTATAAAGATATTCTGCTACAATTTCCTTCGCTTAAGCTTATTGCCAGTGGGGGTGTTTCATCTTATGATGATCTTTTGGTTTTAAATGAAGCCGGGTGTGACGGGGCTATCATTGGCAAAGCTTTTTATGAAGAAAAAATAACTTTAAAACAAATGGAAATTTTTTTAAAAGATCAATAATGCTTGCAAAAAGAATCATTCCATGTCTCGATATAAATAATGGAAGAACCGTGAAAGGAATAAATTTTGAAAACATTCGGGATGCGGGGGATCCTGTAGAGCTCGCCATTTATTACTCACTGCATGGAGCCGACGAACTGGTTTTCCTGGATATAACAGCAACTGTTGAAAAAAGAAAAACCCTGGTGGCTTTGGTAAAAAATATCGCAGCTCATATAAATATTCCTTTTACTGTTGGTGGTGGAATTTCTTCCGTTGATGATGCTCACGAATTGCTGCAGAATGGCGCTGATAAGATTTCAGTAAATTCGGCTGCTTTTAAAAATCCTGTTATTATTCAGGAAATGGCAAACGAATTTGGTAGTCAGTGCGTTGTTCTGGCAATAGATACTAAAAAGGAAACGGATGGCAAATGGTATGTTTATTTAAATGGCGGCCGAATCAAAACAGAAGCATTAGCTTTTGACTGGGCGAAAGAGGCAACAGACCTTGGCGCAGGAGAAATACTGCTTACTTCGATGAATAATGATGGAACTAAAAATGGCTTTGCGGAAGATATAACTGCAATGTTATCGAAACATTTACCGGTGCCAATAATTGCATCTGGCGGAGCAGGAACGATGCAACATTTCGCTGACGTTTTCCTTAAAGCGAATGCTGATGCTGCTTTGGCCGCAAGTGTTTTTCATTATGGTGAAATGGAAATTCCCAAATTAAAAAAATATTTATCTGATCAAAATATTAATGTAAGAATATGAACGCCGATATTGTTTCTGCTGACTTTTTTGAATCAATTGATTTTTCAAAATCCCCTGAGAACCTGGTACCCGTTATTGTACAGGATAACCTTACAGGCAGCGTGTTAATGCTCGGGTATATGAATTCAGAGGCCCTAAAGCAAACCCTTGTTACGAAACTGGTGACTTTTTATAGCCGAAGTAAACAAAGGATTTGGGTAAAGGGTGAAACAAGTAAGAACTTTTTGCACCTGATAGATATTAAGGCAGATTGCGATAATGATACAATCCTAATTAAAGTAAAACCGGACGGGCCTGTATGCCATACAGGTTCCGATACTTGCTTTAATGAAGTAAATGCAACAGATGATTTTTTAATGGTACTTGAACAAATAATTTCAGATAGGAAGCAAAATCCTAACTCTCAATCTTATACTTCTTCTTTGTTTAATGAAGGAATAAATTCGATCGCACAAAAAGTAGGGGAAGAAGCTGTTGAATTAATTATAGAATCCAAAGATAATAATGTAAGCCTTTTTTTAAATGAGGCAGCAGATTTATTATTTCACTATTTAATACTCTTACAGGAGAAAGAAAAGAAACTTGCAGATGTTGTTGAAATTTTGAAACAACGGCATAAAAAAAACTAATCTAACCAAACAAAGATTTGAATCAATTTTTTTTTTGAATAAATCAGGAATAGAATAATAAATAATATTTTGGCCTGATGATAGAACTAACAAAAATTCCCGCAATTTGCGGGAATTTAAATTTGATGAAAATGATTTAAAAGCTTTGTGACTTCACATTTAATCAGCTAGCTGAATAATCCGCCTTTTTTGAAAGAACGAACGCCTTCGCCTATTTTAAATCCATTATTATATATCTCTATCTTATAATTTCCTGTTTGAAAATCACTGTTTTGTGACCATTCAACTGAAACGGGTTCTTTTTGACCCTGCACATAATTGATTTGTACTTTTTTAGTATAAGACTTCTCAATGCCCTCCCTGGTTACAAATTTACCGGAACCTAAAGCATCAACTATTACAGGTCTTCCATCAGGAGAGGTTATAGATACATACAAATCTTTTGGGCCTGTTTGAGTGATTCTGTTTTCGTCAATATTAAAAGAGATTCTTAGCTTATCAACTCTTTTGGCTGTTGTCGTTTCTTTTTCCTTCCCGCTTTTTTTCTCTTTTATACCTATTATGTTAAAATCTGATGCATGTAAAGTAGAACCTACATCAATCACATCTTCTTTTTGTTTTATAACAGTAGAAGCAGAGTCATAATTTTTTTTCTGTACATCACGATCAATAGTTACCAATCTTTTCTCCTGTGTTAATTGATTATTAGCGGTTTTAAGTGATTCAATTTCGGCGGTATATGTTTCTATATTGCCCTTTAATTGAGAAATTAGCCTTCGTGCTTCAGCAAGTTCGCTTTGTGTGGCATTTTTATTATTTAGGATCGTTTGAACTCTTGATTTAAGGCTTTCAATATCCTTATCTTTTGTACGTAGAAGACTATCGGCCCTGGTATTAGTAGTCTTAAGATTATCGAGCCTTAGCCCTGCATCATCTAATTCACGCTGCAGTTCGTTTTTTGAAGAATCGCTTTCAACGATTTGTGAGGTTAGTTCTTGTTTTTCCTGCCTGTTTTTATTTTTGTCCCAAATTATATATCCCCAGGTTCCCAGTAGAATAATAACAAGTATAGCCGTAAGGATATTTCTATTGTTATTATTTGCAACAACTACTGGTTTTTCTTCGGGAACATTACTATTAGGAAAGTTTTCGTAACTCATTTGTAATATTTTTTAATTGAATTTGATAATTATGACGCAAATTTCCAAAACCATGCCAAAGACATTTAATATAAATTTCCCACTATTTTTTCACACCAAATTTGACGAAATGTATTCTGCTATCTTTGAGTAATGAGTGCAATATCTATATTATCAGACTGGAAAAGTAATAATTATAAACCAATTTACTGGCTTGAGGGTGAAGAAGATTTTTATATAGATGAAGTAATGGAATATGCCGAAAAGAAAGTTTTAACAAAATCTGATGCGGAATTCAATCTTACAATATATTATGGCAAAGATGCTAATTGGACAGATGTTATAAACTCCTGCAGGCGATATCCAATGTTTTCTGAGCGACAGGTAGTATTGCTGAAAGAAGCACAACAAATGAAAGATATAGATAAACTGGAAAGCTACATTGAAAAGCCACTGGTATCCACCCTTTTAGTAATTTCATATAAGGGAAAAACGCTTGATGGGCGAAGCCGTCTTTCAAAAGGTATAAAAAAATATGGAGAAATATTTTTGTCCAAAAAAATTTATGATAACCAGTTGCCGGGCTGGACTAACGGGTACTTGCAATCGAAGGGTTATGAAATCACCCAACGGGCTTTGATGCTTTTGGTCGACCATGTAGGAAATGACCTAAATCGAATTGCTAATGAAGTGGAAAAATTATCCATGAACCTGGGAAACGAAAAAAATATAACCGAAGATGATATTGAAAAGTATATAGGTGTAAGTAAAGAATATAATATCTCTGAGTTTCAGCACGCCATAAGTAAAAAAGATCTTGCAAAGGCCATTAAGATTATTCAATATTTTGAAGCGAACCCAAAGGCTGCCCCAATACCTTTATTGTTGCCTACTCTTTATAATTATTTATGCAGAATAATTGTAATTTATCAAATGAGCGATAAAAGTGAAAAAGCCCTGAAACCATTATTCTTTAATAATCCATTTCTTGTACAGCAGGCAATGGATACTGCTTTGAATTATTCTTATCTTGAAATAGAACAGGCAATTCTTTTGTTGCATGATTATAATCTGAAAAGTATTGGGATTAATAATTATGGAACCTCAGGTGGTTCATTGCTTAAGGAACTTGCCTATAAGATTATTAAGGGTGGAACCTATAATTAACTTTTACTCAGAACATCTTTTGCATTTTTTTCATCTTCCGATAATTGCATTTTTAGTTCTTCCAATCCATTAAATTTTTTTTCCGGCCTAAGATAATTTTTGATATAAACTCTTATAGGATCATTATAAATAGATTTATCAAAATCAAAAATATTCACCTCTATTACTCTTTTAGTTCCTCCTATTGTAGGTCGTACGCCTATATTCATCATACCGCTATACTGCATCTTTTGCGATTTACTTTGATCAGTTTTTTCATAATCTGGTTCATCATTAACTATTATTACCTCAACTGCATACACCCCGTTGCAGGGAATCAGCTTATATGTGTCCGCTATTTCAATATTAGCGGTAGGGTAGCCAAGTGTTCTTCCAAGCTTGTTTCCTTCAACCACTAGCCCTTCTAAAAAATATGGATAACCCAGGGCTTCATTTGCATCGGCAATATTGCCTTCGGACAGAGAATGCCGGATTTTGGTAGAGCTGATGATCACATTATGCAAAACGTGTTCAGGTATTTCTTTTACTTTATAGTTATATGTTGACTGGTATTTTTCTAATAGCTTGTAATCGCCAGCCCGGTTCTTCCCAAAACGATGGTCATAACCAATTATAAATGTATGCGGGTGAAATTTTGATACCAAAAATTCACTGATATATTCTTCAGCAGATTGTTCAGAGAATGCCGTTGTAAAAGGAACAATCACAAGATGATCAATTTGTTGTTTTTTTAAAAGATCAATTTTTTCTGAAAGTGTATTAAGCAGTTTAACTTCTTCCAAAGCTTTGCCGGGCTGAGTTGGCAAAGATTTTTTTACAACCATTCTTGGGTGCGGATGAAAAGTAATGATCACAGTTTCACCATTAATTTCTTTGGCTTCCTTCTTTAGCTGCTTAATAATCTGGAGATGGCCGGTGTGTACTCCGTCAAAAGTGCCGATGGTAATTACGGCATTATTAAAAAAAGGTAAGTTGCTTATATCCCTGTGTACCTGCATGCTGGATTGCAAAATTATATTATTTCTACCTTCATAATCGACATACCAGATTACATAATGATATTCTATATTTTTACATTAATCAAAATTGAACCATGTCCCTTTATACAATGCGTGGAGTTTCGGCACAAAAAGAGGAAGTGCATGCAGCCGTTAAAAACCTGGAACCTGGAATTTTTCCAAATGCATTTTGTAAAATTTATCCCGACTATTTGGGTGGTGATAAAAACTTTGTAAATGTAATGCATGCGGATGGTGCCGGTACCAAAAGTATACTTGCCTACTTATATTGGAAGGAAACCGGTGATGCATCCGTATGGAAAGGAATTGCCCAGGATGCCGTGGTCATGAATCTTGATGACCTGTTGTGTGTGGGTATTTACGATAACATAATTTTTAATTCAACAATTGATAGAAATAAAAACCTTATACCGGCTGAAGTGCTAAAGGAGATCATAGACGGCACACAGGAATTTTTTGATCTTATGAAAACTTTTGGTATTAATATACAATACCTCGGGGGCGAAACTGCAGATGTGGGAGATGTAGTACGGACAATTGCAGTAAATGGAACAATGACTGCAAGGTTGCCCAAATCAAAAATTATTTCCAATGAAAAAATAAAAAACGGAAATATAATTGTCGGGCTTGCATCTTTCGGCAAAGCAACATATGAAAAAAACTATAATAGCGGCATAGGGAGTAACGGCTTAACCTCTGCCCGTCATGATTTGCTAGATAAATATTATGCTGAAAATTATAAAGAGAGTTACGATAATTCACTAAATGAAAAAGTGGTATATATTGGCAATAACAGGATTTCAGATATTAAAGACATTCTATCTCCGACAAAAACTTTTGCACCTCTTCTGAAAAATCTTTTGGAAAAGGATTTCGATAAAATATGCGGCCTTATACATTGTAGTGGCGGTGGACAAACGAAATGTTTAAAATACATGCCTGAAAATGTAAGCGTAATAAAAGATAACTTATTTGAAGCGCCTCCAATTTTTAAAGAAATACAAAAAGCAAGTAATGCTGACGACCGTGAAATGTACCAGGTATTTAATATGGGTTGCAGGATGGAAATTTATACAGATATAGATTATGCCAAAATAGTTATTGAAGAAGCCGCATCTTTCAACATTGATGCGCAAATAATTGGAAGGGTTGAGGAGAGTAATAAAAAGACATTGGTAATAAAAACTAAAAACGGAGAATTGTTATTTGGCTAATCTAAGTATGTGAAAAAATTTATTATGAGCACAATTGAAAAAAGTTTGTCAACTAAAACTGAGACAAAGGAAATAATTCAAAACAACCAGGATTATACGCTGTTTTCCTGGAGCAGGCAAAAGGCAACAAATCCTATTGCGGTAAAATACGGGGAAGGAGTTTATCTATATGATTATGATGGTAAAAAATATATAGATTTTTCCTCGGGCTTAATGAATGTAAATATTGGCCATGGCGATCAACGGGTAACCCGGGCCGTTATGGAACAAATGCAGGAAATAAGTTATGTTACGCCATCATGTATTACTAAGGCAAGGGGAGAACTTGGGAAGAAATTAGCTGCCATTTGCCCTGGTGATTTGAACAAGGCATTCTTCACTTTAAGCGGAGCGGATTCAATTGAAAATGCAATTAAACTGGCAAGGCTTTATACGGGCCGCCATAAAATTTTGACCCGTTATCAATCGTTTCATGGTTCTACAAATATAGCAATGACCGCCAGCGGCGACCCACGCAAGCTTCCTGTAGATTCTCAACAGGCAACCAATTTTGTACATTTTGATTTGCCTTATTTATACAGGTGGGAATATGGGGAAGAAAATTTATTAAAGGAAAGTATTGCCCAGTTAGAGAGAGTCATCACTTATGAAAGCCCGAATAATATTGCGGCGATTTTATTGGAAGGAGAATCCGGTACTTCGGGTTGTTTAAAGTATCCTGTTGGTTATTTAAAAGAAGTAAGAGAACTCTGCGATAAGCATGGTATTCTTTTAATTATGGATGAAGTAATGAGCGGCTTTGGAAGAACGGGTAAGTGGTTTGGTTTTCAAAATCATGATATTATTCCTCACATGATTGCAATGGCGAAAGGATTAACGTGCGGTTATCTGCCTTTTGGATGTTTAATGGTATCTGATAAAATTGCCCAAAAATATGATGATACCATGCTTCCGCTGGGGCTTACTTATTCTGCGCATCCAGTATGCTGCGCTGTCGCTTTGGAAGTATTAAAAATTTATGAAGAAGATAATCTTATAGAGAATGGCATAGCCATGGGAAAATATATTGATTTTAAAATGGAAGAATTAAAATCGAAACATCCCGCTATTGGAGACTGGCGAAATACCGGATTGCTTGGCTGCATTGAATTAGTAAAAAATAAAATAACTAAAGAACCAATGGCACCTTTCAATGCAAAGCCAGAGGAAATGGGAGTGATGAATAAGGTTGCCGCGAAAATTAGAGAATTAGGTATGTACACGTTTGTCAGATGGAGCTTTATATTTATTGCACCACCATTATGTGTCACCAAAGAACAAATTGATGAAGGGCTGGCAATAATATCAACGGCCATTTCCATTGCTGATGAAAGTGTTGGTTAATAAGATTTGGCGCTTTTAATATTGAAAAAAAGACAGAAATTACAACTAGGCTAATTACTTTTCTACCTTCAAATTAACTGTTATGAAGCTTTACATTTCCGGAGCATTAATAATTCTCCTTTCAATTGGATTCAATACAAAAACCTATTCACAAAATCATTTACAAAGCCCACAGGTAAATGATACACTATATACTCTTCCAGTTGTAGTGCATGTAATTAATACTGGTACACCCGTTGGTTCTCCGGATAATCCGGACGATGCTGCAATTAATGCAATGATTACTAATTTAAATAATGCCTGGAGAAAGAATGGTCCTTTGTATGGAGGTGTAGATATGAAGATGCAATTTCAATTAGCGGTTAAATCACCCTCTTGTGTTGCAACTACAGGTATCATAAGGGTAAATGGAAGCAGCGTTCCCAATTATGCTACAGGCGGAATAACGAATATCAATACTTCCGGCAGTGCCGATGAAGTTGCGGTAAAAAATTTGAGCCGCTGGCCTAACACGGATTATATAAATATCTGGATAGTGAATAAGATAAACGGAGACCCCAATTATCCGGGAGGCTATACCTACTTCCCTGAACTCAATTCTGCAACTACGGATGGACTGGTACTAAATGCCAGTGTAGTTGATGGAACCAACAAAACTATCGCACATGAAATGGGGCATCATTTTTATCTGTACCATACATTTGAAGGGTATGTAAACCAAACCTGCGCTGCAAATTCAAATTGCTTAAATCAGGGCGATCTTATTTGTGACACCGAACCATGCCTGCTCGTAACTGATTGTACAAACAATACCAATCCATGTACAGGGAGTCCCTACCAGGTTGCCGATGCAACTCTCAACTATACTGTGTTGAATAATTATATGGGCTATACAGATTGCCAATGGATGTTTACTGATTCGCAGAAAACAAGAGCTCGGTCAGCTTTGTTTACTTACAGGCCCGGCCTTATCAACTCCCAAGCATTAACAGCACCTACAGGGCTGTCTCCGGCTGCCGCTTGCATACCAACTGCTGCATTTGCATTGTCTCCTTATTATGGAGTACAGCAGGTTGATTTTAATACATTACATGTTTATTCAAATACAAGCAATGCCGATAATGGTTTTTATGTTGACAGAACCTGCAACCAGTCAACAACTGTTATAAAAGGGCAATCTTATTTACTAACAGTTACGGGTAGCTATTTAAATCCTCATTATATAAAGGCATTTATAGATTTTAATAATGATGGAGATTTTAATGACCTGGGAGAAAATGTTTTGGATGACTTGAATGGGGCATCTTCTGCCACGGTGACAATCCCTGTAGGCGTTTCAATGTATACCCCAATCAGAATGAGAATAGTGGCTGATAATCCGGGTAGTACTATGCCGACTGCTTGTCAATTGTATGGTAATTCTCCCGGTGGATCTGGCCAGGTGGAAGATTATTCGCTAATAATAATTCCGAAGCAAATTTATTCCCTTTCCTCAGGCGGATGGAATGTACCGGCTACCTGGTCTTGTAATTGTGTGCCTCAAAATGATGATGAGGTTATTATAAAATCTTCTCACACAGTTATGCTCACTTCTGCAATGGGCCCTCAGCAATGCGGTAAATTAACCTTAGATCCGGGCAGTATTTTTAATGCTGGGAATAATCTCACCATTACTGGTACTCACTAGACATAATTTCTTAGATTATAAAAGAACACCGGCATGCAGGAAAATATTCAATTATCCCCTCTCTATAGTGAAGACCTGGCGCCAGTTCCTAAGGAAAAAAGAACATGGAACACCTGGAACTATGCAGCACTCTGGATAAGCATGAGTCTTTGTATTCCAACTTATATGCTCGCCAGTTCGTTAATCGGCGGAGGCATGAACTGGTGGCAGGCTATCTTAACTATATTTTTAGGCAATGCCATTGTTTTAATTCCAATGATTTTGAATGGACATGCGGGTGCTAAATATGGAATACCATTTCCTGTGTTTGCGAGAGCCAGCTTTGGAGTAAAAGGGGCAAACATCGCTGCAATGCTGCGTGCAATTGTAGCCTGTGGCTGGTTTGGTATACAAACATGGATCGGAGGCTTTGCCTTATACCAGATGTTACGGTTATGGCTACCCGCAATTGAAACCTTACCGCGAATATTTCCTGATTCGTTTGGTTTGCAAACCGGCCCTGCAATAACTTTTTTTATTTTCTGGCTTATAAATATGTGGGTTGTTTATCTCGGTGTTGAAAGCATTAAAAGGTTACTGATCTTTAAAGCGTTCTTCCTGCCAATCGCGGCATTGGCTTTACTTGCTTGGGCAATTTATGCCGTGCATGGCCTTGGCCCTGTTTTACAACAACCATCTAAATTTAAAACCAATGCAGATTTCCGGAATTTCTTTTTTCCTGCACTTACAGGTATGGTTGGCTATTGGGCAACGCTTTCATTAAATATCCCTGATTTCACCCGCTACTCAAAAAGCCAGCGGGCACAAATAAAGGGGCAGGCAATTGTGTTACCAGCTTCAATGACACTGTTTTCTTTTATTGGTGTAGTAGTTACTTCTGCAACGGTAATTTTATATGGACAAACCATTTGGGATCCATTAATCTTAGCAGGAAAATTCAGCAGTAAATTTATCATAAGCATTGCGATGATTGCTGTGGCTATTTCAACATTAGCTACTAACATAGCTGCAAATATTGTAAGTCCGGCAAATGATTTTGCAAACCTGTCACCTGCTAAAATTAATTTTAGAAAAGGTGGTTACATTACAGGCATCATTGGTATTTTAATTTTTCCGTGGAAATTGATTGCAGATCCTTCCGGGTATATTTTTACGTGGCTTGTGGGCTATTCAAGTTTGCTTGGCCCGGTTGGTGGAATAATGATCGCTGATTATTATTTTATAAGGAAGCAAACATTAAGCACACAGGAACTTTATAGGCTTAAAGGCATGTACACATTTACAAATGGTTTTAATACTGCAGCTGTCATGGCATTGCTTGCAGGTATTTTACCAAACATTCCTGGCTTTCTTACAACCATAAAAGTCATACCGCAGGATGCAGTGCCGGCATGGATTTCACGTCTATATAATTATGCATGGTTTGTAGGATTTTTTGTTGCAGGTATTAGTTATTACCTGCTAATGAGAAAATATAAAATTGAATTAAGAAATGTAAAACCTGTTGAATTTGCGGAGCAATTTTCTTAGATTGAGTTTCATCAAAAAATATTCATGTCAGTATTGATCAAAAACGGTAGAGTAATAACTGCAGCAGATGATTATGTTGCCGATATTTTTATTGAAGGAGAAAAGATTTCAATGATTGGGGAAAATTTATCCGTAGAGACGCGATGCATCGCGTCTCTACGGAATGAAATTGATGCATCCGGCATGCTGGTATTTCCCGGAGGTGTTGATCCGCATGTACATTTAGAAATGCCTTTTATGGGGACTTTCTCAAGCGATACACATGAAACAGGAACACGTGCTGCCTTATTTGGTGGCACAACAACTGTGGTTGATTTTGTATTGCAAAAGCAAGGTCATTCTTTACACGAAGCATTGGAAGAATGGAATACAAGAGCCAATGGTACTGCAGTTGGAGATTATAGTTTTCACATAGCAGTTACAGATTTCAATGAAAATACAAAGAAGGAAATTAAAGAATTTATAGAAGAGGAAGGCATTACTTCATTCAAAACATTTATGGCTTATAAAGGCGCTTTAATGATTGATGACCGGCAGATGATTGGCCTAATGGAAGAAGTAAAAAAGCACGGCGGTATGGTGACAGTACATGCTACGAATGGTGACATGATAGATTATCTTATTCAAAAAAATCGTGAAGAGGGAAATTTATCCCCTTTGTATCACTATTTATCACAACCGGAAGTTACTGAAGCAGAAGCATCAGAAAGATTTGTTGATATGATTAACTACACGGGTTGTCCTGGGTACATAGTTCATCTCACCTGCGAAGGCGCCTTGAATGCAGTGAGAAATGCAACAAGAAGAAATCAAAAATTATTTGTAGAAACGTGCATTCAATATTTATTACTGGATGCAGCGCTTTATGAAAAAGATTTTGATGGCGCCAAGTGGGTGATGAGTCCTCCTTTGCGTGAAAAGAAAGATCAGCAAACTTTATGGGCAGGGATTAACCAGGGTTTGGTAAATGTGGTAGCGACTGATCATTGCCCGTTTATGTGGGAGCAAAAATTAATGGGAGAAAAAGATTTTTCAAAGATACCTAACGGTCATCCTGCAATCGAAAACCGGATGGAATTATTATACAGTGAAGGAGTTGCCAAAGGAAAAATTTCTTTAAATAAATATGTAGAAGTTGCCTGTACGAATCCTGCAAAAATATTCGGAATGTTCCCACGCAAGGGAACGATCGCGGTTGGCAGCGATGCAGACATTGTTATTTTTGATCCTAATAAAAAACATACCATCTCTGCAAAAACACATCACATGAATGTTGATTACAGTGCGTACGAAGGTTGGGAAGTAACAGGAAAAGTAAAAACAGTTTTATTAAGAGGAGAAGTTGTAATTGATAACAATGAATGTAAAGTGCAGAAAGGATTTGGTAAATTTATAAAAAGAAAAAAAGTGACCCAATTTATTTAAGATGATTACCTTTTTGATGCCCAAAGAACCATCAGTACAAGTGAGTGACACAACTGGGATGCTATGAAAAACTATCGTTGGTAAACACAAAAAAATAAAATAAATAATAAATGCCAAGAATAATTAAATCCGGGTTGATACAAATGAGTTTATCTAAAACAGAAGGTGAAGGCACCATAGAAGAAATTAAAGAAGCGATGGTACAAAAACACTTGCCATTGATTGATGATGCCGGAAAACAAGGCGTGCAGATTTTATGTTTGCAGGAAATTTTTAATACACCTTATTTCTGCCCCGGCCAGGATAAAGCCTGGTATGAATCTGCTGAAAGTGTTCCCGGGCCAACAACAGAACGAATGGCTGAGTATGCAAAAAAATATAACATGGTAATGATTGTGCCGGTGTATGAAAAAGAACAGCCTGGTGTTTTATACAACACTGCGGCAGTAATTGATGCTGACGGAACTTATCTTGGAAAGTATAGAAAAAATCATATTCCACACACATCAGGCTTTTGGGAAAAATTTTTCTTTAAGCCTGGAAACCTTGGCTACCCTGTATTTCAGACCAAGTATGCAAAGATTGGCGTATATATTTGTTACGATCGTCATTTCCCGGATGGCGCACGAGTGCTGGGTTTAAATGGCGCTGAAATTGTTTACAATCCTTCCGCAACTGTTGCGGGGCTTTCACAATATTTATGGAAGCTGGAGCAGCCGGCGCATGCAGCAGCCAATGGATATTTTATGGGTTGCATCAATAGAGTTGGAGAAGAGAAACCCTGGAACCTTGGCAGGTTTTATGGCTCTTCGTATTTCGTTGACCCACGCGGACAAATATTTGCGCAAGCATCAGAAGATAAAGACGAATTGCTCATTGCGGACTTTGATCTTGATATGATTGAAGAGGTAAGAAACACGTGGCAATTTTTTAGGGATAGAAGGCCGGAAACGTATGGAAAGCTGGTGCAGTTGTAAACAGCCTCATCCTAACCCTTCTCCAGGGGAGAAGGACAACATTTGATAAAGAAATTTGTGAAGATTCTTGTAATCGTGGCAAAAAAATAATTCATGTCGATCAAAAATAACAGGCTAACGGCAGATGCATACACGAAGAACTTTAGTGATATTCATCCACCGTTTGAAAATAAAGAAGCCGCATTGGTTGAAGCAAATCGCTGTTTGTTTTGCTATGATGCGCCTTGTATGAAAGGTTGTCCAACGAGTATAGATATTCCAAAATTCATAAAGCAAATCACTACTGACAATATAAAAGGTTCCGCTCACACAATTTTTGTTTCCAATATTTTTGGTGGTGGCTGTTCAAGAGTTTGCCCGGTTGAAAAATTATGCGAGGGAAATTGTGTATATAATTTATTGGATGAAAAGCCCATTGAAATTGCCAAACTTCAACGCTGGTCTACTGATAAGCCGCTGAAAGAAAAGTGGCCACTCTTTGAAAGAAAGCCTGCAAATGGTTCCCCTTTAGGGGTTGGGGGAAAAAAGGTTGCCGTAATTGGTGCCGGTCCTGCAGGTCTTTCCTGCGCACATGTACTTTCACGTGAAGGGATAGACGTAACCGTTTTTGAAAAGGAAAGTAAAGGCGGCGGCCTTATGACTTATGGCATTGCAGCCTATAAAGTCACTCCTGTTTTTTGTGAGGAAGAAGTAGATTTTATTACTTCGCTTGGCGGAATCGACATTAAATATGATTGTGAGTTAGGTAAAAATATAATTCTTGAACAGTTGCAGAAAGAGTATGATGCTATTTATTTAGGAATAGGAGTTGGTCTTGCTAATAAATTAAATATTCCAGGCGAAGAACTGGAGGGCGTGGAAGATGCTATCAAATTTATTTATGATATAAGAACAAAAGGATTTTCTTCTGTACCCGTAGGTGATAAAGTTGCTGTTATTGGAATGGGAATGACGGCAATTGATGCTGCAACACAGGCAAAGCGGCTTGGTGCCAGGGAAGTAATGATGGTGTATAGACGAAGTGAAGCTGAAAAAAATTGTACGCAGGGTGAAATGGATATAGCTTTACTGGATGGGTGCAAAATGCAATGGTTTACTGCACCAAAGGAAATTATAGGAAAGGATGGAAAAGTTATTCAGCTTGTTTGTGAAGTTATGGAACTCGGTGCGCCGGATTATTCCGGTAAGCCTGCGCCAATGCCCACTGGAAAAACATTTACACTTGATGTAGATATGGTGATAAAAGCAACAGGGCAAAGCCCTTTCATTGATCTTATGAATGCGAACCGTATTGAAAATAGGAAAGGCAAAATTCTATTGAAAGAAAATAGTTCAACAAATATCCAAGGTCTCTTTGCTGGCGGGGATGCAGTTAACGGAGGTAAGGAAGTGGTAGATGCTGTGCAGGCAGGCAAAGAGGGAGCGGCAGCGATTCTTGAATATATTGCCGCGAATAACACGAATAGCCTCGAATGAAAAGGCATATTTTGTTAATTAGTATCTGTTCATATTCGTGCATTCGTGGCATAAAGAAATATCATGAGTGAGATAATTTATAAAGAAGAATCTTATGCAATAATTGGTAAATGTATGGAAGTGCATAATGAACTTGGCCATGGATTTTCTGAAATAGTTTATAAAGATGCTATTGAGACGGAATTCAATATCAGCGATATACTTTTTGAGCGGGAAAAGGAATATCCCGTGTATTATAAAGGTGAATTACTTCAACATAAATTCTTTGCCGACTTTGTCGTATTTGGGAAGATAATTCTAGAAGTGAAATGCGTAAAAGCAATAAGTGATGAACACATTTCACAAGCGATTAATTATTTAAAAGTATCTGGTAATAAACTTGCCCTGATTGTAATTTTGCAAGAAGCAAGTTGGAATATCAGAGAACATTGTATTGAAATTATTTGTAGTTATTTGTGAATTCGTGGTATAAAATAATTAGTAATGGCAAACTTATCTTCAAACTTTCTCGGCATAAAATCTCCTAACCCTTACTGGCTGGCGAGTGCACCACCGACGGATAAAAAAATAAATGTATTAAGAGCTTTGGAAGCAGGGTGGGGCGGTGTCGTTTGGAAGACGCTTGGCACACAAGTAAAGAATGTTTCCTCAAGGTATTCTGCTGTAAATTTTAATGGTGCAAGGGTAATGGGCTTTAATAATATTGAATTGATAAGTGACCGGCCACTTGATTTGAATTTAAAAGAAATAAAGGAAGTTCTTAAAGAATTTCCGGATCGTGCCATGGTAGTTTCTTTAATGGCAGATAATGACAGACAAAGCTGGCATGAGTTAATAAAACAGGTTGAAGATACAGGTGCTCATGGCCTTGAGCTTAATTTCGGTTGCCCGCATGGTATGACGGAAAGAGGCATGGGTGCTGCGGTTGGGCAAGACCCGGAAATTGCAAGGATGGTTGTTGAATGGGTAATGGAAGTTGCCAACATTCCTGTAATTACTAAGCTCACACCCAACGTGCATTCTGTCGTTCCAACTGGAAAGGCTTGTGTTGAGGCAGGTACTAATGCTTTGTCTCTTATCAACACTATTCAATCTGTAACAGGAATTGATCTGGATACGTTTGTCCCTAATCCTTATGTGGCTGGTAAGAGTGTTTTTGGAGGATATTGCGGCCCGGCAGTAAAGCCCATTGCTTTAAAATTTCTTGCGACCATTAGCCAGGATGAAACAACTAATAAGGTTCCAGTTTCGGGTATCGGTGGCGTTAGCACCTGGAAAGATGCGGTAGAATTTCTGTTGCTCGGCGCTTCTAATGTGCAGGTATGCACAGCTGTTATGACTCATGGATTTAGGATCATTGAAGACCTTTGTGAAGGATTGAGTAACTGGATGGATGAAAAAGGTTTTACAACTTTGGATGATTTTATTGGTAAAAGTGTTCAGACGCTTACACATTGGGAGGACCTCGATATCAACTATCATCATGTTGCCAATATCAACCAGGATAAATGCATTCATTGCGGGCTTTGTTATATTGCCTGTGAAGATGCCGCCCACCAGGCTATCAGCCTTACAAATGGTAATCCTTATAACACCTATGCAATAAAAGAACCTGAATGTGTAGGCTGCAACCTTTGCCAGCTTATTTGTCCTGTTACCAATTGTATTACAATGGTAGAGCATCGTGTGGCGCCTGAATACCTTAACTGGAAAGAGTTCCAGGCAAAGGGGTTGCCTCTGAACAATCATTGATTGTTTAGAATCACTTCTTCAAGAAAACCAACTGCCCCAGGTGATAGGCAAGATGAGTTGTCCTTGTCAGCAATACGTTTAATTTATTCCTGTGCGGTTCCTTCTCAAAATCTTCCTCACTTACTGAAGTATGTTTTTGAAACCACTCTTCGTTTGTGACCTGGCTGATACGTTGGTCCAATTTATTTTTTACCTCAGACCAGTAATTTCTTAAATCTTTGAAGGTTGGTGTATCAATGCCGGATTTGTCTGGATTTTTTATATAAATTTCTTCTAATTCCGGGTACATTTTTTCGCCCAAACCTAATAAGGGAAACAATGCATCGTGTACCGCTGTGAGATGGCCTAATAAATAAACTCCGGTGTTTCTTCCCGGAGCTACTTCCTGCTGTAACTCTTCATCTGAAAGAATATCAAAAAATTTATCAGCTCTATCGACCCGTGTATTCCAGGCATCAAGCCCCATTTTAATAATCAGGTCCTGTTGGTTTATCATTTGTTTGTTTTTGTAAAAATAGGATCTATGAAGAATAGCCATTTAAAAATTTTATGTAAAATTCTTTGGATGTATTTTCCCCGGTTATCGTTTTATAGAATTTAGTTATGCGTAAGTTTGGTAAAAAGTATTTTTGCGCAAAGATTTAATTATGGAAACTGCTCCCGCTACTTTAAAAAAAACATTTAGTCCAAATAAAAACATTTCTTCCCCAGGCTCTATGGAAGAGAAAGCCATTTTTAATAATTTACAGGAAAACTTAAAGCAACAGTTTGAGAATATTTTTCCAGATAAACTTGCTCCCAGAACTGTAGTGATCATTCCCTCATTTTCATTGGATGAAGAAATATTATCTAAAATAAAAGGCCATACCTTTTATGAAGAAAGATTGCTTTGCCTGCTCATGCTGTTGCGCATGCCACTTACTAAAGTAATTTATGTAACCAGCATGCCGGTTGATAATTTAATTATTGATTATTACCTGCATCTGTTACCGGGGATTACGGGTATCCATGCGAGGCAAAGGCTTACTATGCTTAGCTGTTACGATTCCTCATCCAAGCCACTTACCAGGAAAATATTAGAGAGGCCCAGGCTTATTCAACGAATAAAGCAAAACATTTCAAATGCCAGTGAAGCGCATCTTACATGCTTTAATGTTACAGCTTTTGAAAAAACATTAGCAGTACAATTAGGCATTCCTTTATTTGGAACCGACCCTGATTTATTTTATGAAGGGACAAAATCCGGCGGGAGAAAAATATTCAGCGCTTCCGGCGTTTGTATACCTGTTGGTTTTGAAGATTTAAAAACGCGGGAAGATGTTGTGAAATCATTAGCAACGCTTAAAAAAAATAATCCCGCTTTGCGTAAAGCCGTGGTTAAGATGAACGAAGGATTTAGCGGCGATGGCAATGCCATTTATTATTACCAGGATTCTGCTGATGCCGTCACAGAAAAAAACATTGATGAAAGTATTCCCCTGCATCTTAAGCTGGTAGCAAAAGATTTAAGTGAAAAAGTATTCTTCGAAAAAATTAATGAAATGGGTGGCATTGTTGAAGAGTTTATTGATGCCGAAATCAAAACTTCTCCCTCTGTGCAATGCCTTATCAATCCATTGGGAAGTATTGAAGTGCTTAGTACACACGACCAGTTATTGGGCGGTGAAGGCGGGCAGGAATTTATCGGGGCAAGTTTTCCGGCAAACCCTGAATATAATATTTCACTTGCCATTGAAGGTAAAAAGATCGCTCAAACTCTTGCAAAAAAAGGAGCACTTGGCAGGTTCGCAATTGATTTTATTTCTGTAAAACAAAACAATGAGTGGATACATTATGCGATTGAAATTAATCTTCGTAAGGGTGGCACCACGCATCCTTATTTTATGTTGCAATTTTTAACTGATGGTGTTTACGATGCTGAAAAAGGAGAGTACTTAACTGCAAGCGCAAACAAGAGATTTTATTTTTCTACTGACAATTTATACAAAGAGAGTTACAAGGGTTTAACACCAAATGATCTTATTGATATAGCTATGTTCCATTCGTTAATGTACGACGGGGCAACTCAGCAAGGTGTGATGTTTCATCTTGTGGGCGCCCTTTCTCAATATGGCAAACTAGGTATTGTATGCATTGGCGATACTCCTGAAAAAGCCAAAGGATATCATGATAAGGTAGTTTATGTGCTTGACAAGGAATGCGAGGAGTAAATTTTTTGCCACTGGTTGCCTTGTATAAATATTTAGCTGACCTGGTAAATTTTTTGTGAACTGAACTTTTTCTGTTATTGATTTACTATATTGCCAAACACAACTTTTTAAATCTAAAAATTCTAAAACGATGCTTGAAGAATTATTTAACCTCGTGAAAAGCGAGGCACAAAATAGCGTTATCAATAATGCAGCTGTACCTAACGAACAAAATAATGAGATTATCGCAGAGGCTACTAATACGGTTGCTTCCGGTTTGCGAAATATAGTTGCAGGTGGTGGTGCACAAAACCTTTTGTCATTATTTGGGAAAAATAACCAGCAACAGGGTAGCGGTGGATTATTAAGCAATCCAATTGTGAATATGATGATTGGTCATTTCGCAGATAAGCTTATGAATAAATTTAAACTTGGTGGCAGCCAGGCAAGTAATATTGCCGGTAGCCTTATTCCCAATGTTCTTAATGGACTTGTAAAAAAAACTAATGATTCATCTGGTAGTGGTTTTTCGCTGGACAATCTTTTAAATTCAATCACCGGCGGGCAAAGCTCTCAGATAGCGCAGCAGCAAGGCTCTGGTTCCGGCTTAAGTGATATACTTGGCCAGCTTGGTGGCTCCGGCGGCGGTGGTTTGATGGATATAATCTCTAAGCTAGCTGGTGGCGCACAATCTGAGCAGCAAAAAAATGGAGGTGGTGGATTAATGGATATTATTAAAGGATTTATAAAATAAAAATATTTAAACGATCCGGTTTTAATTACCATAGAAGTGCAGTTAGCAGCATAAGCTTTTGGTTGATGTTGTATTAAGTTGTTCCAATGGGTTTCATTAATTTTTGTT
Organism: Chitinophagales bacterium; assembly: GCA_038239385.1. GTDB lineage: Bacteria > Bacteroidota > Bacteroidia > Chitinophagales > Chitinophagaceae > Ginsengibacter. Next base: position 27,515 of record JBBSEV010000032.1, on the reverse strand, counting down.
ATACATTTTATGCTATTCTTTTTTCCATATAAACTGTTCCCTTGAATGGGTTAAAGCGGTAAGAAGGTATTTCGTAAAACCCGAATGCGCGGTACATGCTCTGCGCCTGTATCATACCGGGTAATGTATCAAGCCTGATCTTGTTATAATTGAACTCTTTGGCAATATCAATGATCAATTCCAAAAGCCTTTTCCCTACTTTATGGTTTCTATATTCCGGTTGAACAAACATTCTCTTTAACTCAGCTGTTTCAATATCAAGCTCCCTGATGGCAACACATCCAATTGCCAATTTGTTATTGTATGCAAGAAGTAACGCTCCCCGTGGCTGGTTATATTGTATATCCATTGTTGCGAGCTCTGTGGCAAAATTCTGGAACGACAAATCAATATTGAGTGAACTTTCATATTGCTGAAATAAGTCCTTTGCAAACTCAAATTCCTCTTTTGTATTTGCCACTTTAAATGAGATATTTGTTTCGGTTGGTTTCATTATTCAATGTTATAGAAGTAAAACCGATTTCCATTTTCCTGTTTCAGCATACTCTTTAATAATATCATTTCTGTGAATTAGCAATTTTTTTAAATAGACGTTAAGAATAATTCTATCAATCAATTTTCCAATAAACCCAAAAGGTGATTGAAATTGAAAGATATCTTTCATGATTACTTGGTCACCATTAGTTTTAAAATAATGATCGTGAATAATATATTTGAATGAACCACTCTGCTGTTCGTCTCTAAAATGGTGAGGCCTGTCAAACGCCGTTATTTTTGATGTCAGCTTTTGTGTAATACCGAAATGTTTAGCTTGCCAGGTAACAAACTCATTTAAATTTATTAATCCGCTCTTTCTGCCATCAATTGCTTTTTCATTGGTATGTACTGTTGATATTTGGTGCAGGTCAATACTTCTTGATAAATCGAAACAGGTTTCAATTGTTGATTTGATAATTGTTTCCAGGATAATTGTTGGCATTGATAGAATAAAATATATTTATTTGATTAGTGATGATTACGGCCTGGTAGCAGATGTGTCAATTTTATTTTCATCGCGGATTATTTTTTTATCAGAACAATTTGTCCTAAATAATAGTGGGTATGTTCAATAACTTCTTTTAATTGCTTTGCTATTTGTTCTGTCAAGTTCATGATCGTTGAGAGCTTTAAGCATGGTGTTGTAAAAGTAAAATCTTTATTCAAAACTCGTTAATAAACAGTATGCGTAATTATATTCAGGAACAGAGATTTCTTTTACTGAAAGACAGAATTTTTTCTTTATTACGATTATTATGTAATAGTTTAAAAATAATGGTTTGTTATATCGTAATAAACAATCCCCGCAGGTATATTTTTGAAATTGAAAACAATGGCTTCGTTGCATAGATTTTATAAATATGCAAGGCCAAATAATCTTTCCACTGCTTTAATCCATGGGAATAAGCCCGATTTTCCGCATGACTTTTAATAAAGGACGCTTATTTATCTATGAATAAGACTGTCGCCTGTATTTTTTAATTGCTTATTTCCTCTCAACGCATTTCTTACTATAAGATCAACAATTTTTCCAAACAATGGTTTTGGTAAATCATGTCCCATACCATTTATTAGTTCGAAATCAGCACCCGGAATATTAGTAGCTACATCTTTTGCTGCATCTGCTATTACTATCGGATCTTCGCTTCCCTGAATAATAACAGCAGGAACTTTTATGGTGTTTAATTGTGCATGCCTGTCTGTGTAAAAACCAGCTAAAGAAACAGCACCCTGCCGCATAAGACCATCCGGGTAGTAAGAGCGGTTAACCTCGGCTTTTACAGTTGAAAGCAGGTTTTGCTGATCGGACATATATACAGGCCCTGCAAGAATTGTCCAGGCTTTTATTTCCCTGCTTATAAAAGCCGCTGTGTCTTTAGGATCGCCTGGTGGAGGAATTTTATTAACGATATCAGGCTTTGCTATCAAAGGAAAAGTAGCATTACCCCCGCCAGCCATAATACTTGCGAGGGATAATGTGTGTTCAGGATGATTATAGGCAACACGTTGAGCAATCATTCCACCCATAGATGCGCCGACTATATGCGCTTTTTTTATTTTCAATGCATCTAATAAGCTAACCGCATCGTCAGCCATATCATCAAGTGTATAAGGTAATGGAGGTGTTGTTTTTTCCTGCAATGCTTTACCTATAGCAGTCCAATCGGGCATACCTGCCGTATCCAATTTTGTAGAAAGGCCAATGTCCCGGTTATCGAAACGAATTACCCTGTAGCCACGCTTTACCAATTCATTGCAAAACTCAACCGGCCATGCAGTGAGTTGTGCATTAGTCCCGGCAATAAGTAAAATCGTTTCCCTGTTGTTAGCTCCAAAACTTTCATAGGTAATGGTAATACCGTTTGCGGTGACTTTGCCTGCTTGCTTTTTCAAATCAATATCCTGGGCTGATAAAGAAATATTGAAAAGGCATAACGATAGCGACATCATGATTTGGTTTTTCATGTTTATATTTTTAGGTTGAATAATTATAATACTTTAGGAGTCTTGCCTGAATTCATCAAGCATGTTTTGAAGTTGCCGGATAGGTCCTTTAAAACTTTTTTTATTTTCAGAATAGATAGCTGCTGCGCAGGATAAAATGGTGATTACAAAAGTAATAATGACCACGCTCCAATTTTCATTAACTCCCCCTGGTACGTATAATTTAAATGTGAGCATAACTCCTATTGCAGTGCTTATTGGTATAAGAAAAAACTCATACCATTTTTTAAACTTGTAAAAGCTGCTTAATAATTCATGCTGGCGAAGTACATAATCATATAACGAGACTACTGCATTTTCTTCTCGGATAGGTGTTGCTATAGCCATTTTTTTAAATTTTCGCATAAGCATGATAGTGAAAGGGATGTATAAAAGAACACCAACAATACTTAACCAGCGCATTTCCGGATTCTTCCAATATGTAATGATCACATGGCTTAGAAGTGAATACACCAGCACCTGGAGAGCAAATGATGCCCAGAAATATTGCATAGTGGTTCTCGTATGTTTCCTAATCCTGTTTTTAATTATCTTTTCAAGAGATGCATGGTCATAGGCAGGAGGAGGCGGTAGCACGCTTTGCTTTTCTTCCCATGTTTTTTTCAATTTCTCAAGTGATATCATGGTCAATAGTTTTATATTTTTTGTTTCAATTGTGTTTCAAGTTCTCTTTTTATTCTTACCAGCCGCACGCTTACATTCGAGCGGGTTAGACCCATAACAGAAGCAATTTCTTCATAGCTCATATCTTCAAGATATAAAAGCACTATGGCTTTATTCAAAGCGGATAGATTGGCTATAGCATCACGAAGTAATTTGGTAAGTTCTTCCTGATCTTTTGAAAAAGAATCTGCTATCTGGTAATGATCCGGTGACAGGGTTTCGCTTTGTTGCTTTTTAGTTTTCCTACTATAGGTAAGGGCAGTATTCAGGCACACGCTATACATCCATGTGGAAAATTTCGACTGCCCGTTAAAGCCAGGATAAGACCGCCAGAGCTGGTACATTATTTCCTGCAAAACATCTGCCCGATCATCAGCATTCTGAAAATATACACTTGCTACCTTGTGTGCTATGCCAAGGTTTTGGTTTACAAGGTGGATGAAATTATTATTCAAATGATCAGCCATAATACCCGTTAAATTTATCTTTTGTTATATTAGTAGCAATTGCACAAAAAAAGCTACAAAAAAGATAAATTATCCTGATGGATTGTGCAATTCCTATAGTAAATGGATGATATTTTTCTGACATTCTTCAAATGAGAAGGCCATTATAATTTTTATTTGATTAGCTTATTTAGCTATTTGATTGGTGCTTACTAATTGTCGCAAGTTGTCAATCTTTAATCTCTACAAAGATTTCAAATAGCCCCCAATTGATTTAATCCTCTTTGTTCCTGCCATTTTTTTCCTACTTTGTAAAAAATTTTTTACATGAAAAAAATTGCTTGTCTTTTCTTTGTCAGCCTTATTCTCTCTGTTGTTGCAAATGCGCAAGTGCTTCATTCCCCTGATGGAAAATTTGCAATGACTTTTGCACTACAAACTGATGGCACTCCAACATACATGCTTTCTTTTAAAGACAAAGCAGTTATAAAATCAAGCAAGCTCGGGCTGGAGCTTAAGAATGATAAACAGTCACTGATCAACGATTTCGAAATTGCAAAAGTTGATACAAATACTTTTGATGAAACCTGGAAGCCGGTGTGGGGCGAGGTTTCAAGCATTCGCAACCATTATAAAGAAATGGGAGTTACCCTGCATCAAAAAAAATCCGATCGCTTCATAATTATTCGCTTCCGCCTTTTTGATGATGGCCTTGGTTTTCGCTACGAATTTCCTTCACAAAAAAATCTTATTTATTTCGTTATTAAAGAAGAGAGAACACAATTTGCGATGACGGGCGATCATACCGCTTTTTGGATACCCGGAGATTACGACACACAGGAATATGATTACACTACTTCAAAGCTTTCTGAAATACGCGGCCTTATGCAAAAAGCCATTACACCTAATGCTTCGCAAACGCAATTTTCTCCCACAGGTGTACAAACATCATTGATGATGAAAAGTGCAGAAGGGCTTTATATCAACCTGCATGAAGCAGCACTCATCAATTATTCCTGCATGAGCCTAAACCTGAATGATACGACAATGGTCTTTCAATCATGGCTCACACCTGATGCCAATGGTGATAAGGGACACATGCAGGCGCCCTGCACTTCGCCGTGGCGCACCATTATTGCGAGCGATGATGCCCGAACTATTTTAGCATCGAAGATGACCTATAATCTCAATGAACCTTGTAAGATTGAAAACACTTCATGGATACACCCGGTAAAATATATGGGGGTATGGTGGGAGATGATAACGGGCAAGAGTACATGGTCTTATACAAATGATTTTCCTTCTGTGCAGCTTGGCGTAACTGATTATTCAAAAGCCAAGCCCAACGGAACCCATGGTGCTAATAATGCTCATGTAAAAGAATACATTGATTTTGCCGCAGAGAATGGTTTTGATGCAGTGCTGGTTGAAGGCTGGAACGTAGGATGGGAAGATTGGTTTGGGCAAGCGAAAGATTATGTGTTTGATTTTGTAACACCTTATCCTGATTTCAATATTGCAGAGCTGAATGACTATGCGCATTCAAAAGGAATCAAGCTCATCATGCATCACGAAACCTCCGGCTCGGTGCGTAATTACGAACGACACCTTGATACTGCTTATAAATTAATGAAGAAGTATGGCTACGATGCAGTGAAGAGCGGCTATGTAGGCAACATACTTCCATCGGGTGAATATCATTATAGCCAATGGACAAATAATCATTACTTGTATTGCATAAAAAAAGCTGTTGACTATCAAATAATGGTGAATGCACATGAGGCCGTACGCCCAACAGGTATTGCCCGCACTTATCCAAACATGATTGGCAACGAATCCGCACGGGGAACGGAATTCCAGGCTTTCGGCGGCTCGAAACCTAATCATGTTACGATACTTCCCTTCACGCGGTTAATGGGTGGGCCGATGGATTACACGCCGGGCATTTTTGAAATGGACATTAGTAAGATCGCTCCTCAAAATACTTCACATGCAAACTGTACACTCGCAAACCAGTTGGCTTTGTACCTCACCATGTACAGCCCTTTGCAAATGGCCGCTGACTTTCCGGAACATTATAACCGCTTCAAAGATGCATTCCAATTTATAAAAGATGTAGCGGTTGACTGGCAGGATAGCAAATACATTGAAGCCGAACCCGGCGATTATATTACCGTTGCACGCAAAGCAAAGAAAACGGGACAATGGTTTTTAGGTAGTGTAAATGGTAACGATCTGCGTACGTCAAAGATCAACCTTGATTTCCTTGATGCAGGTAAAACTTATATCGCCACCATTTATGCAGATGCAAAAGATGCTAATTATAAAACTAACCCGAAGGCCTATACGATTCAAAAAGTTGTGGTAAGCAGTAAGTCGAGGCTTTCACAATTTTGTGCCGCCGGTGGTGGGTATGCTATTAGTTTTTTGGAGGCGGGGAGAGAGGAGACGAAGGGGTTGAAGAGGTTGTAAGAATGATGAATGTATAACAGGTACATAGTTACTTCCGTCGTTGTTGGTCTTGTGAGGTACTATATACGAGTTAGACCAAAAATGGCATGGGGATATTATAAAATGTTTATTGACACCTGGGCATGTGCAGAAATTGATTTTGCAAAATAACTTCAACGATAGTTTAGGGAAGGTGTGGCTTTACATTTTCAAAGTCTCCACCGCAAGCCCCGGAGGTCTCAAAATACTGTTCCCGGCAATTTTATTTTTATTTCAAAGCAACCTTGCTAAAAATGTGATATTCACCAGGAGCCAATACATCGGTATAATTATTCGATGAAAGTGTCACACCATTGCCTACAGCATCAACCCATGTGCCTGCTGAACCAAAATCTACATTCGCGGATTGACTGACAACATTAAAATTGCCAACAACAACAACTGTATTAGCTGCATCTGTTAGCTTAATATATTTTATAGCACTTGTTAAATCGTAACTGAAGTTTGTAGAATTGAAAATGCTATTGTTTGTTTTTAGCTTTATAAACTTTGAATACGCATCATATAAAGCCTTACGCCCGGCATCATCATAGTAATCCCAGTGTATAGGTTTCTCGCCGGTTCTTCCATTGAAATTAATGCTGATGTCATAGCCCAACTCTCCGAATTGCCATATCATTTTTGGGCCGGGTACGCTGAACAAAAAAGCCGCTCCCATTTCTTCACGTTTCAATGAGGTTGATAAATTACCTATTATACCATAGCTACCTGACGCATTCGCATAGGTGATGTTTTTAAAATTGATTCGTTCTTCATCATGGCTTTCCATATAGTCTACAAGATTTTCTGATTTGGTAAAGCCATGCTTGCTATAAAATCCCCAGCTAAAATCGGAGTTGGTTAGCCATCCCATGGTAGCTTCATTCATGTTGTAGTTTAAATTGTTCCAAAGCATCATACCATCATCAGCCAGCACTTTTTCTTCTGTGGCATCGGCAAAATGTTCCAGTATCACATAAAAATTATTGGCATCAATAGATTTAATGAAATTATTATAATCCTTCCAGATAGCTATCCGGCTTGCATCATAGGCTGAGAAAGATGCATCGTCGGTAGATTGATGTTGCGTAAAGCCCTTCGCAAGGTCGAACCGGAAGCCATCAATTCTATATTGCTGCATCCAGAATTTCATAACATTTTTTGCGAAATATTTTGTTGCCGGACTCTCGTGGTTGAAATCATACCCGACATTATACGGATGTTTCGGATCAACATTAAACCATGGATTGATACCCGTAGGTTTAGAGCCATCAAAATATAATTGTACCATGGGTGATTGACCGAATGAATGATTTAAAACCATATCTAAAATAACTGCCACGCCTTTACCATGGCACTGGTCAATAAAATTCTGCAGGTCTGTTTTTGTTCCATAATATTTATCCGGCGCAAAATAAAATGAGGGATTGTAACCCCAGCTCGAATTCCCTTCAAACTCATTCACAGGCATCAGCTCGATTGCATTAATTCCAAGGTTTTTCAAATAGTCTAAACGTTGAAGCGTGGATGCATAATTATGTTCAGGTGTAAAATCACGGATCAGCAATTCATAAATCACGAGGTTGTTTTTATCGGGACGAACAAAGTTGTTGTTTTGCCATACGTGGGTTGGCTGATTGGACTGCATTACACTTACGATTCCTGTTGTTTTGCCGGTGGGATAAGGTTTTAGATTCGGATAATTTGCCGTAGGAATTTTAGTGTCGTTGTCTGGATCTAAAACTTTTTCGCAATAAGGATCCGCAACTTTTAATGTGCCATCTACAAAAAACTGGTAGGCATATTCAGTGTTGGGATCAAGGTTATCTATTTGAATCCACCAAGTTGTTTTGTCGGGTGTATTTTTCATTGCAGATGAAGCTCCGTCCCAGTTATTAAAGTCCCCGATTAAAGCAACTGAATGTTTGGCTGGTGCATATAGTGTTACGATCGCTGATGTTCCGTTGTTGATGAAAGCTACCCCATCTTTTGCACCTGCCGGCAGATCCGTACCCGGCGAATTAGGAGGTGGCTGGCTCCCGCTACCGGAACCTCCTTTTTTACAGGCAGTTCCTGTTACCGCGATAAAGAGCAATACATAAATATATTTCATCAAAGTTTTTTAGAAATGTAAACTTACAAAGATCTATAATGTAATATTAGAAATAAAAAGGAGAGTTTCATTTCCACGCCTCACATACCCACGCATTCAATTCACTTTTTTGAAGGACTGTCACCATAGAGCGTTGAAATTTCTTTTTCAGCAAGCTCAACAATTTTTGCAGGTGCAGAAGTATCAATAGCTGATATTTCCATAAACGCCGGTGTTCCTAAGACGAGGCTTTTCGCAGCATCGGCGGCAGAGGGAGCAATACCTTCTTTCGTTATAAGATCAATCGATATGTTGTAAAAACCGGCTTCATCCAGGAGGCGTTTTAATTCATCTTTGTCATGCATCGAAAATGGAATTTTATAAAAATCCACCGCGTTACCAACAGCAAAAAAAGAAGCAACCACATTTTTAATTGTATTGGAAAGTGGGTTATTTTCAATGCGATCCCATGTGTTAAAAAGAAACATTCCTCCTTTTTTCAATACGCGAAATGCCTCCCCGAAGGCTTTTGATTTGTCAGGAACAAACATGAAACCAAACTGGCAAACAATGCAATCAATACTTTCATCATCGAACGGCAGGGCCTGTGCATCTGCTATTCGGAATTCAATGTCTTCGCCCTTGAGGACCTCTTTGGCAACTTCAAGCATGCCTTGGTTAAGATCGGTAGCGATCAGTTCTGCTGAAGACGGAATCGTCTGGCGTATATGCTTCGTTACCCGTCCTGTGCCACATGCAATTTCCAATACTTTATGAACATCTTTTTCTTTTAACCGCGAAGCAATATCCGAGGCATACGGCTCAAAAAACAACGGGCCCATGTATTGGTCGTATAACGCAGGTACCGTTCCTGAAAATGTGGCAAATTCTTTTTTCATGAAGTTTTGTTTGAAAACAAAATTAGTGGTTGATTGGATTGCAATCTGTGCCTGTTTGGATTTGTGTGCTTTAAAGAATTTTAAGAATGAAGGGTGCAGTTATTACTGCTTACATCAACTATAATCCATATTGTTTTGCCGGATGGATAGGGTTTCAGATTCGGATAATTTGCAGTAAGATTTTGCTATCATTATGGGGATGTAAAACTTTTTGTGAAGGTCCGCGTGTAATAGTGCCCGTTATAAAGTATTATTATACCGCCTCCCTCACCTTGCCTTTATTCATTTTGCCCATATTTTGCATTTTGGCCAAATAGCTGAAGGGATAGAAAAACTGTTTTCGCCCCCTTCCCGAACATGACCAGAACGAGACCAGGACAAATCTACATAATATCGCAAGGTTTCATGCGACAGTTTCTTTGCCATCATTCTTTCGCTACGGATGGCTAAACATTGGCGCAAAGTTGTTGAGAGTTGATTTTATATTTTTCCGCATCCCTCGCAACGCTGTATTATGTTCTGCTAAATATCCGTGTATCAAAATCAATTCTGCATATTTTGCAAAAAATTTTGAGCCGGTTATTAATTTTCAATTAGAAAATTGGATTAACACACGGTAGCTTCACAGTAGCATTTATCTTATCAGGTAAAAATTTTCCATCCTGGAATATCCATCCTTGAATAATTACTACCTGGCAAATGTTTGATAAGGATTTTAAAAAAAATTATGCGCAGTGCATTCGTGTTTTTAATGATAATGTTGTTGGCTAAAAGCTCCGTGGCCCAGGCCAACCATGCGAGCCTCACATTCCAGGCTGCTTTTCCTGCCGGCGATTACAAAAGAAATTATGACGTTACTCCGACGGGGTTGCTGTTTAATATTCTTCACGACCTGCGTAATCAACCTGTTTTCAGCTTTGGCGGGGAGATTGGAATTCTGCAGGTGAATGGCGTTGACAAATATTACACAGGCGTATACAATAACGAGCACAATACTTTCCTTGTGGCGTCATGGAATCACATCGTAACCGCGGGAGCTCTTTTTAAATTGAGTCTTTTCCCGGAAAACAGGTTGTTTGATATTGAAATAGATATGAGGGCAGGAACCAATATTTTTATAACCACCAGTTCCATATCGAGAGATAAAGGCATCAATCCAATCACTAATATAGAAATAACAAAGTATTATTATTCCGATACACGTGTTTCGTTGGCGTTACGAATGGGAGGAGGAGTTGGGATAAAAGTACCCTTTGGGCGACAGAAAAAGATTTCGGCGATTGTTAAAGGATCTTACCTATATGGTAGCCATGCAAAATATTATTCACGACCTTACATTGCCAATACGCAGATAATTTTATCACCCAAAGTTTCAGGAACAACAATGGTGTTGGCTGAAGCCGGTATTAGATTTGGGATTTTTAATGGGCGCACAAAATAAGCCACACCAGAATGGTTTTGTACGATAGTTTCTTGTGCTTTCCGGGAATGATAAAAATGAGACATTAAGGATCGGTAGTTTATGCGAAGCACAAGAAGCCAGGCTTCAACCCGCCCATCATTCTTGCGCTAGTAAAAGGCTAGCAAGAAGTAAAATGATTTTCGCAGAATTTTAAGAATAAGATTTTGAAAGATTTGTGGTTTATTCCGGCACAAGAAGCCAAGCTTCAGACCCACTCCTCATTCTTGCGCTAAGTGTGGGATGGATTGTTTAGGGATGGAATAATGAATCTATTTAGCTGAATTTGCGCTCATCATTCAGATATGTTCATTAAGCCATTCGATAATATCTTCGAAAGTTGATTGACCAGAAGCTATTTTTATTACAAAATCATACTTCTCTTCCTGAGTTGCTATAATGTTAAGGCCATTACTGAGAAGATAACTTCTCAACAATACATATCCCGTTCTTTTGTTTCCATCAATAAATGGGTGATTAACGAGTATACTCTCAATTAATGCAGCTGCTTTATGTATTGTTGTAGGATAAAGCTCTCTATTGTCAAAAGTTTGAAATGGTCTTGCCAGCGCAGATTCGAGCCTGGAAATATTCCTGATTCCATCAGAACCACCAATGTCCTGATAAGTCTTTTATGAATTTCTTTGACGTCTTGTACGGGTATCATTGTGCAAGTTTCGCCAGCAACTCTTTGTCTTCCGAGATGATTTGATTTAGTAAAGAAGTGAAAGAATTATCAGATTCCCGTTTCTTATCCAATTCCTTTAAAAAGGATAAAAGTTCACCTAAAGCCTTATCAGAAAAGTGATCCAGTACCTTACCTATTTCATATTTTATTTCTTCTTTTGACATCATATTAAATTGATGTTTAAAATTACAATTTAATTTAAAGTACCAGGCATTTGGAGATAGCAATTAATGTGATACTTGGGGTAATGTTAGATAGATTTGTGCAATAGCTTTTTTTGTTTCGCAGAATTTTAAGAATGAGATTTTAAAGATTGTTAGTTTATTCACGGCACAAGAAGCATTACTTCAGCCTGCTCCTCATTCGTGCGCCAAGTAAGGGGCAATAGTATTCCTTCCGTTTGACTAACTGAAGCCAAATTGAAAAACAAAAGTTGAAACATGGCTTCCGTCTGCCCCATTTTGGCAAACCCAATTTACCTGCTGGCCTTCCGTCTTTGCAGATTCTTCTCATGAATTTATTCATTATACTCCCCTTGCCATGCGTATTTTCCAAAAAGCAACAAACCACCAGAAATGATGGGTGTAATGATAACCATCATGATGATACCGAAAATTAAATCATCTTGTTTGCCGGAATATATTTTCGGTAACCCTAGTTCCAAAATGCCGAAATACGCAGCCGCCAAACCCAGCAGCATCCATACAATACCTAAACCGCGTTTGATTGTATTTTTATATTTTGAGGATGTTTTTACTGCAGCCTGTTCAGCATAATTTTCTTTGAGATAAAACAGCCCGATGATTAAACTGATTGTAATCAACACCATATGATACGTCAATCCAGCTAAATAATATTTTGCATCGTGCGCTTCGGTTGCTTTATTCACCAGATAAGTACCTATCACTAAAGTCATACCGCCAAGAATGCCAAAGCCAATATGATATGGAAAAGAAAGCGAAGTGTAGCGGATCTTTAACGGAAACATTTCTACCAAATAAGCTGCAAGTGGACCATAAGACATAGCCGCAATGACTAACAGCAACCACACCAGGAAAATTAATTTCCACTTATCCGTATCGTTAATGAATACTGTTTTCTCTAATTCAGTTTTTGATGACTGACCCTTGAACTTGGTTAACTTTTCAACTTCCTGGCAAATGGTTTTATCAGTGTAAAAATGTCTTGTTGTGGTTACAGCAAATAATCCTTCCTGTTTCTTTTCGATCGAGATTTTAGATATGTCTTCTGTTTTATTTTTCAGATTTACCGTTTGATACATTTGTTGGTAAATGGGGCGAAAAAGAAGTATCGCAAGAAACAAACTGAGCAAGAGCAAAGGCTTGCGGCCTGTCTTATCGGAAAGCCAGCCAAAAATAATGTTTGTTGGCAGGCCAATCAGCAACACAGTGATAAAGACTGTATTGACCTGGTTGTAATCTAAAAACAGCGTTTTCAGTAAAAAGGTTTGTACAAAGAAAAAAATTGGTCCATTCACCACACCCACTCCCATCGTTACGCCAAATAATGCCAATAAGACGACCTTTAAATTTGCTTTGTTGCCAAATGATTCTTTCAACGGATTTAATGATGTTTTTCCTTCAGCTTTTGCATGTGCAAAAAGCGGCGATTCTGCCATATTTTTTCTGATATAGACAGATATACCCACCATAAAAATGGAAATTAAAAATGGAAGCCGCCAGCCCCAGTCTTCCCAATTATTTGGACTTAATATATTTTTGAAGGATTGAATAACTAAAAGTGAAATTAAAAAGGCAATAACCCCAGTTGATTGAATCCATGATGTCCAAAAACCGCGTTGGGTTGTTGGCGAATGTTCCGCAACAAAAGTGGCGGCACCACCATATTCGCCACCTATGGCTAACCCTTGCAAAAGCCTTAAAACAAGAACGATTACAGGTGCCAAAAAGCCGATAGTTTTGTAACCAGGTATGAGTCCGATTGCAAAAGTAGAACCACCCATCAGTAGCAGCGTTACCATAAATGTGTATTTGCGTCCAATTAAATCACCCAAACGTCCGAAGAATAATGCCCCAAAAGGGCGCACCAAAAAACCGGCGGCATATGTAGCTAAAGTGGCAAGAAAAGCAATGGCGGCGTCTCCCTGCGGAAAAAACTTTGTGGCAATAATGCTTGCAAGGCTTCCAAAAATATAAAAATCATACCATTCTATAATTGTTCCAACAGACGAAGCAGTAATAATGGGAATTAATGATTTATTGGAAGAGCTCATATAGCTTTTAAATTAAAATCGGTCTCGAAATAAATTAATTTTAAGTTTGTGTGATGTTATGTTGGGCTTGCAGGTAACACTTGTGTTTACGAACCCATTACACCAACGCTTAACACAAAATCTCAACGAGGTGCTTTGCGTGTTCCATTATTTAATCGAATAATGCGTCCCCGATCCACTGCCATGTTTTTCAATAATATTTTTTTCAATTAAAACTGCCAGCTCTCTTATCACTATAATTCGTGTAAGGCCAAGCCCTTTTGCAATTGCCCCGGATTTGCAGCCGGGGTGATTTTGTATAAAGCTTGCAATAAGCTTTTCACGGGGAAGTAATGGTTCGCCTGTTGTATGGAGGTGAAGTTTTTGCGTTAATTGTTCCTGTATATTTTTTAATGCATCAAAAAAGAATTTTACCCAATCACTGACATTTTCATTGGGGCGCATTCCCTGGCAGCTTCTAAGTACATTATAATATTCAGCTTTCCTGTTTTCAATTTCATGCTCGAAGCTTACATATTGAATCCATTGGTAACCGCTCTTTAATAATAATAATGAGGATAAAAGCCTGCTTAATCTTCCATTGCCATCCTGGAAGGGATGGATGCTTAAAAATTCATAAGTGAATATGGAACATTTTACCAATGGATGAATTGCTTGTTCATTGTTATACCATTCAATAAGATTGCTGACTGCGTTTTCTGTCGCATATCCCGGCTCTGTGGTTTGAAATATTATTTGGTTTGTGCCGTCCGGATAGGTTGCTTCCACAGCATTAGCATGTTGCTTATAATTACCTTTGTGCCATGCATCTTTGGTGCTATATTTCAATAGGATGTTGTGAAGATTTTTTATGTCACCTACTGAAATTTGAATGTCATTGTATGTATCAGCTATGATATCCAAAGCTTCAAAATACCCAACTACTTCCTGTGAATCGCGATCTTCAAGTTTTGTAATATCAATGTGCTTAAGCAATACATCAACTTCTGCATCAGTTAGTTTAGATCCTTCAATACGCGTAGAAGCGCCTACACTTCTTACAGTTGCGATAGATTTAAGTTGTTTTAAATTTTGATTTTCCCGCCTTTCAATGGAAGTCCAAGCTGCATCAAAACGGTCAACAAGGCTAATAATGGAAATTAATTGCCAATCAAGATTAATCCTAAATATGTAAACGGGATTTTCCACTTTATGTAAATTGGATGCAAAATACTTAAAATGTTACAGAATGTTACAAATAGGTTATAATAGGATACAATAAGATACAATAGGTTACAATAGGTTACAATAAGTTACAATAAGTTACAATAAGATACAATAGGTTACAATAGGTTACAATAAGTTACAATAAGTTATAATAGGATACAATAGGTTACAATAGGATACAATAGGATACAATAGGTTACAATAAGTTACAATAGGTTACAATAGGTTACAATAAGTTACATTAGATTACAATAGGTTACAATAGGTTACAATAAGTTACAATAGGTTACAATAGGTTACAATAGGTTACAATAGGTAATAATGGGCTAGTGAATATTAAAAGGTTACAATAAGTTACAAAATGTTGCCAGATATTATAAATGCAATAAAAGCGAAAAGCATTTAAATACTATATCACTCACACCAACGCCTCCCACAAAATCTCCACCGGATGCTTCGCTTTTACTCCTGTTCCATCTTTTACCTGGTGACGGCAACTGGTGCCGGGTGCGGCAATAATGGTATCAGGCTCACTGTTACGCACAGCCGGAAATAAAACAAGTTCACCAATCTTCATGGAAAGATCATAATGTTCTTTTTCATAACCAAAAGAACCCGCCATGCCGCAGCAACCGGATGGAATAACTTCAACAGAATAATTTTCAGGGAAGGATAACATTTTTGCAGATGGTGCTACGGAGGTTAATGCTTTTTGCTGGCAATGCCCATGCAGCTTTATTGATTTTTTTTCTTTGGTAAAAAGGTCAGCGCTGATATTTCCCATGTCAATTTCTTTTGCGATAAATTCATCTATTAAAAAAACATTTTTCTCCAATGCTTTTGCAGCTTCGAAATTTTCATCAGTGGCAAGGTCAACATATTCATCAATGAAAGTAAGAATGGCGCTTGGCTCTATGCCGATCAATGGTATTTCTTCATTGATTATTTTACTGAAGGTCACAATATTTTTATTGGCAATTTCTTTTGCCTTTCTCAATAGTCCTTTGGAAAGCCACGTCCTGCCGCTTTCTTCATGCTCAGTCATCAGCACTTCATAACCTAATTTTTCCAGCAACAGAATTCCTTTCATTCCAATTTCTGTATCATTATAATTGGTGAACTCATCACAAAACAAGTAGACAGTTTTCTTTGGATTCTTCACCGGTTGTGTCTTCCTTTTTGCAAACCACTTTCTCAACGTCTCTTTATGAATCGTTGGCATCGAACGTTCCTGTGCAAAACCTGCTATCCGTTTTACCATGTTGCCAATCGCTTTTGAAGTCATAACAGAATTATACACGCCGGGAAGAAGGGACCCTAATTTTGCTGAGCTGGTGAAATTCGCAATCAGCTTTGTACGAAACGGAACTCCATTCGCATCATAGTATTGCTGGAGAAATTCTGCTTTTAATTTTGCCACATCTACATTCGACGGGCATTCTGATTTGCATCCTTTGCAACTCAGGCAAAGATCCATCACGTCATAAATTTCTTTATGATTAAAGCGATTCATCTTATCAGAATTGGTAAGAAACTCACGCAGGATATTTGCCCGCGCCCTTGTTGTATCTTTTTCATTTTTGGTAGCCATATACGATGGGCACATGGTGCCTCCTGATAAATGCGTTTTACGGCAATCACCGGAGCCATTGCATTGCTCAGCATGTTGTAACACATCCTGGTTATGGTAACGAAAAATAGTTTTAAACTCAGGCGTCTTCTGCCCCGGTGTATACCGGAGCATGGTGTTCATCGGTGGGGTGTTAACTATCTTATCCGGGTTAAAAATATTTGAAGGATCCCATGAATGTTTGATAACCTTTAGCAACTCGTAATTTTTATCGCCTATCATTTGCTTGATGAACTCTCCCCGCAGTCTTCCATCACCATGTTCACCGCTCAATGATCCATTATATCTTTTCACGAGGGTTGCGATCTCTTGTGCGATGGTCCTGAAAAGTTTATTTCCCTCTTCAGTTTTAAGATTTAATATTGGCCTTAAATGTATCTCACCTGAACCTGCATGCGCATAATGAACCGCATGTAAATGATACTTTTCTAAAATGATATGAAACTCGTTAATATAAGCAGGCAGATCATTTACATCTACTGCGGTGTCTTCAATTACAGGCACTGGTTTTTCGCTACCGGGAATGTTTCCCAACAAACCAAGGCCGGCTTTACGAAGCGTCCATATTTTTTTGGTATCGTCACCAAACAATAGCGGAAAATGGTAACCCAAGCCTGCGGCACGCATTTCTTCTTCTACATTTTTAGCGATCAGTAATATTTCTGCACGGGTTGTTCTCGCAAATTCAATTACTAAAATGGCCCCGGGATCACCTTGCACAAAGAACCGGTTCTTCCTCTGCTCAATATTGTCTTTGGTACATTCCAGTATATAACTGTCAATTAGCTCACTGGCGCTGGGACTGTATTTTAATGCAATAAGATTAGCTCTTAATGATTCATCTATAGAATTGAAATGCACACATAGCAATCCAATTTCTTTAGGAGGTAATGGAATCACATTCAATTTTATTTCTGTAATGAGTGCAAGGGTACCTTCTGAACCTGCTATGAGCTTACAAAAATTAAAATCAGTTTCCCCTGCAGTAAAAGGAGCGGTATCTAACAATATATCTATAGCGTATCCTGTGTTTCTTCTCTTAATTGTTTTCTTTGGATATTGATTTCTTATTTCTACCTGGTTATTATAATTACTAAGAATACTCCTGGTCGTTTTGTAAATATTCGATTCAAGAGTTTCGCCTTCACACTTTTCATGAAACTCATCAATATTTAAAGATTTAAATACAGTTTCAGAACCATCACTGAGTATCGCATTTATTTCAAGGGTATGTTCTCTTGAGCTGCCATATACCATAGAATTAGATCCGCAGGAATTGTTGCCAACCATTCCTCCCACCATTGCCCGGTTGGCAGTGGATGTTTCGGGGCCAAACATAAAACCGTAAGGTTTCAAAAAAAGATTTAATTCATCGCGTATAACGCCGGGCTGTACACGCACCCAATGCTCTTTTTCATTAAACTCAATAATTTTTGTAAAGTTTTTTGATACATCAACAATAATTCCATTGCCTACAACCTGGCCGGCAAGGGATGTTCCTGCAGTTCTCGGGATAATAGAAGTGTTTTCTGAACTTGCAAAGGCAATTAACTTTTTCAGGTCTTCGATAGAATTAGGAATGGCAACAGCTAATGGCATTTCCCTGTAAGCCGAAGCATCAGTAGCATACAAAATTCTCATTGTATCATCAAAGAATAATTCTCCTTCTAATTTCGCCGCAAGTTCTTTCAGCCTTTCCTTCATATTTCTTCAATTACTTTTTGTAGAGGCGTAAAATTAAATGGTTTTGGCTAAAACAAGTAAATGCAGAATACCGGAATTAATAATATAAATTAAAACACATTGTTCCGTCATTTCGACGATAGGAGAAATTTCTGAAACTATAAGTGACAATGAACAGATTAAAATAACCAATCTTTCTCAGGCAATATAAATGCCTGGAGATTTCTAAGTTGTAGCTATGCACAAGGGTTTAGAGGATAGTAAATATTGAACTATTTTTTACTAGTTGAATTTTGTAAAGATGAAGCAAGTATTTTATCAAATGTATTTTGAAAAGTAATATCCGATGGCTTGCCCAATGCCTCATATATTTCCTGGTAGCACTGATCTTTCAATTTTTCTTTATCGCTTTTTACATCTGCTGCGATAATTAATTTCATAATGGTTTCCATTTCTCCTGTTGAATCGAAGTAAGGATCGATTTGTATCAGCAGCTTACTGCTATTATTTTCTTTTGAGTAAAATCCTAATTTATATTTTGTGTCAGGAGGATTCCCCGCAGTACCCTTTTTAAAATCGTCACTGTATAAAAATAATGTGTCTGCCCTGGTTTGTAAAGATTTAGTAACAGGAGGAGCACCAGCAAATTCTGTTTGAAGAAAAAATTTATTTCCTGCGGAAACATCGTATAGAGTTTGATCAAATAAATATTTATTTTCTGCTGCGATAAGATTTTTTGTATTTAAAGCCGTTTCTGTATTTAGGTTCATGGGAAGCAACTCAGTGGTTCCACTGCGCCCGCTTAAATTATGTTCTGAAGATTTCAGGTGAAGTGTAAATTTTACAATCTCCAATAACTTGCTTCCTTCTTTTTCCGCTTTGGGGCTTGGTGTGATTATGAAAATTCCTTTACCGGCAACGATGGTTCTTACTAAATCATTTTGCGAAGACCATTCCAGGGGATCTGTTTCATCAAAATGACTACCTGGCTTAAGCGTTTCATTGGTTGATTTTTTTTTCACGCTGCCGACTACTTTCGTTACCGTGTATTGGGAAAAGCAAGGGTTTATAAAAAGCACCAATAAAAAAATAGTTGAAATCTTTTTCATAATTAATTGTTTCTTATAAAATAAAACTGCCCTCCCTGGTTTCCATCTTTGCCAAAAAGATTTAATTCGGGTTGATTTTTTGTTTGATTTTTTACGCCCGGAAATATATAATTGTAAAGCTCTTTCGCTGATAAATATTTATTATCTTTTTGCTCCAGTGTTTTCATAACCATTTCAATAAAAATACTTTTTTCAGGTACCTTATCCAACCCTCCGCTTGTAAGAATTTGCCTGCTCTTATATTCATATTGTTTGTCTTTGGGCAAATAATGTTCGTCATTATTTTTTTCATCTCCACTTCGCATGGCAGCGCTATAGCATGCATCGGATATTAATAAAATATGCCTTGCCGCACATCCGGCAACAATCTCGTCAAGCTTTTGATTGGATATATAATCAATTTCCGGCGCAGTTGCATTCAGCGGAATCCAATATCCAATTATATCATTTGTTGTTTGTTTAAATGTACCGTGGCCCGCAAAAAAAAGAACCAGGTTATCATTGTCGTTTAATGATTTAAGCTTTCTATATAATGCAGCTACAATCTCCATATAGCCTTTGTCATAAAGTGTGTCAATATCTTTCTCTTCAAATCCATATTCCGAGGTTAAAATTTTTTTATAAGCCCTTGCCTCAATAATTGTATTAGGTAAATTTTTTAAGTTGGGATTATTATAATTACTACACGCGATTAATATTGCATGAAATCTTGGTTTTTCAGCGGGAGGTATTGGTGGAATATCTGCATCATTATTTCCCGATGCACGGGTAGCTTGTAATTGATAGGCGAAATTACTTATACGCCCCGTTTTATTTGTTGATGCGATGTTTAAATCATTTACATCATTCTTGATTTTAACAGCAAAATATCCATTCGGCCTTAAGGTAGTTACATCAGTTCCATTTACACTTACCGATACTATTCCGGCTTTATCATCTATAGTGCCGCTTACAAACATAAGGGTTGCATCACCTGCTGTTTTTTCTAGTATGGTTCCATTAATGACTTTAGGCGATAACAGTTTGATTTCAGCAGGCGTATTACTGGCCGTAGCTTCTTTAGTGATGGTTCCTGAAAGAGATACTACTTTAGCCGAAAGGCCTGACAATTGAGGGTGTATAATTTGTGCGATGCGATAATATTCCAAAGCTTTTTCTTTCTGCAAAAGCTGCTCGTATACAAAGCCTGTCTTTATTAAAATATTAGAATATTCAAAGCTAAGTGGTATTCCGCTGTGATCATCGTTGACTTCTTTATATTCTTTTAAAGAAGCTTCTAATAATGGGAGTGCCTTTT
Source organism: Chitinophagales bacterium (assembly GCA_038239385.1). Classification (GTDB taxonomy): domain Bacteria; phylum Bacteroidota; class Bacteroidia; order Chitinophagales; family Chitinophagaceae; genus Ginsengibacter. The sequence continues at coordinate 7,058 of JBBSEV010000032.1, read as the reverse complement.
CATAATTTTTTTTCAGAATATAATCACAACAGGCTGTTATATAATTTTTCAGAAAAGCCCATGCGCTATATTCTTCTATATAACTGCTGAGTTTATTTTGCCGGTATTGATTGTATAAATCAGCAGCTTCATTGTACTTATCTGTAGCCAGGTACACGAGAATGAGATTAATCATTAAAGTACTATAATAGGGCTTTATTTGTAGCGCCTGTTTGAAATCAGCAATGGCTAGATTGTACCTACCTGATTTGTAATAAACCAGTGCACGGTTATTCAAGGCATCGGTATATTTTGGATTTATTTTTAAGGCTTCATTAAATTCGGCGATGGCCTCCTCATATTTATTTTGGTTGGAATAAAGCGATCCCATATCATTTAGAGTAATAGTATCAGCAGGATTAAGCCGCATCGCTTTATTAAAATTGTATAACGCAGAATCGTATTGTAACAGGTTCATATAAACAGACCCTCTTTTGTTCCAACTTACTGCCGATAAAGGATCCAAAAGTATTGCCCGGGATAAATCAGAGAGAGCAAGGTCATATTTTTTCTGAAATTTATATACATATCCCCGGTTACTGTAGCCCGCAGCGTTGCTTGGATTTTGTTGTAAAACCATGGTATAATCAGTAACTGCGAGGTCATACTTTTTTTGACTAAAGAAAATATTGCCACGGTTATTGTGTGGCTCTAAAGCTTTAGGATTTATATTTATTGCCTCACTATAGTCTTTTACAGCCGCGTCATAATCCAGGGTGGAAGTGTAAAAATCTCCTCTTTGCATTAATGCAAAAAATGATTTCGGATCTATTTGCAAGGCGTCATTAAAATCTTTTAAAGCCAGCTCTTTTTTACCCATCTTTTTGTAACAAATAGCACGGCTGGTAATTACGTCAGTATTTTTAGGATCTTTTTGCAATACCTGGTTATAATCTTTCAAGGCAGCTTCGTATTTGCCCATTTGGGTATATGCATCTCCCCGATTTGCTAACGCATCAGGGGATTGCGGCTCTAGCTCCAATACTTGTGTATAATCTTTTATGGCATCTTCTGTTTTATTTAATTTTAAATAAGCATTACCACGGTTGAAAAAAGCGTCGGCGTTTTTTGAATTGCCAAGTATCGCTTGTGTATAATCGGCAATTGCCAATTCGTATTTGTCTATATTTTTATAGAGGTTTCCACGGCTGTTCCAGGCAAATAAATTTCCCGGATTTATTTCTATTGCTTTTGAAATATCAGCAAGCGCTGAATCCGTTTGATGAATAAGCGAATAGCATATTCCCCTTGAATTTAAAACATCGTCATTGAGCTGATCTGTTTGTAAAGCCTTTGTAAAATCTGTTATGGCATTCTGAAATTTCTTAAGATAGTAAAAGCACATTCCGCGGATGTATAATGCTCTTACAAATTCAGGATCGTACGAGATAGATTCAGAAATATCGCCAATAGCCTCATCAAACTTATTTTGCCAGTAATAGGTATTCCCCCTGTTGAACCAGATATTTTTATTTTTTGAATCAAGCCGTAAGGCTTCTGTAAAATCATTGATCGCTTTATCGAGTTGGTTGAGCCAGTAATAATCAAGACCGCGGCGGTTCCATCCTTCTGCATCTGTCTTATTAATTTTTATAACTTCATTTATATCATGTATTGATGAATCAAATTTCTGGAGATAATAATACGCATCTGCTCTTATTTTTAAAGCCTCAATATTGCCGGGATTAAATTGTAATGCTGTATTACAATCGGCTATAGCAGAGGGATATTCTTTTTTGTCATTATATGCTGTAGCGCGGATTATATAATTACCGGCACTATCAGGATGTAATTTTATTTGCAATGTATAGTGAGAAATGCGTTGTTCCGGGCTTTCAACCTGTGCAATTGTTGAAAAGCTCACAAGCACACATATCGGCAGCAACAAAGATTTCATAATAATTTGTATAAAAGCATTTGGGTACTTATCTAAGATAAACCTTTTCTCAAAAGAAATTATGTATCACTTTCCTTTGGAAGGTATTTTTTCTGACGGAAATATTCAATGCCTGCAAAAATGAAAGAAGTTAAAAAAAGAGCGATATGCATTTTAAATAAAAACAGGGCAAGTAGTGACAGAGCAAGCATTGACCCGAAATAGGATAAATAACCACGAATGAATTTGATCAGGTCGGGTGCAAACATAAATTTGAACTTAAATTTTACCTCCGGCATTTTGCTAAACCAGGCTATATAACTAAGTGCTGAAAACGTGAGCAGCAGTATAAACAAAAAAAGATAGCTTACCAGGTGTTCCTTATTTAAAATCGAAAGATAAATATTGGCAAGTAAAACTGAGCCACTCATAGAACCTACCGGTGTGTTGTGTACGTCTTCAGCAAAATTTCCTATCACAACAATTCTATTTTCAAAGATGGCTTTGTAGTCCGCCGGGTTAGCTTCTAATAGGATAAGCAATTCCCCCAGGTTATAAGACTGGGTAAGTTGTGTTTTATTTTCCTTTACATCTTTATCTAAAAGATAAAAACTCGGCCATAAGGCAGAAAGGCAAAGATGCCCGTTACAGGTTGTGTACAATAAGTGATCTTTGTAAACAGCGTTATCTAATTTTTCGTGCAATGTGACCGGGACAGAATGAATATCCCCATGATCCCAAATTTGAAATTTGTTAAACCCAAAACCAAATGTTTCATATCCTGAAAATGCATAGTGTGCATTATAAAGAGGATGTAAATATTTTTCATTTGCACCTTTTAAAATAGGTATGATTATCTTTTGATTTTTGTTTAATTCATTTTGAAGTAAAGTATCCATTTGCCTGTTAACTGAATAAGGAAAATAAAATTCAATATCCAATACAGTAAAAAGAGGTTTAATTTTATTAGCATTTATAATTTTAAGTAACTGGTAAATTTTTTCCCTGTCAGATATGGCCACATTTCCATACTCCGTAGTATCATCAACTACCGTAACATCTTTTCCAGTATTTAGAAAAACGAAATTAGCCTTACGATCGGGCGTGGCATGATAAATCTGGTATTTCCAGAATGAAAATTTTTTAAAAAAGCTATCTTCAACAAAAAAAGAGAAATTATAGCTTTGGTAAGCCCAGGTGATAATAAGAATAATGAAACCACTAAGTATAGAAAGCAGAATTTTTCTTCTCATATCCTTTTCAAGATGATTTTTAAAATTATAAAAATTAAGTGTAAGGCGTAGCCTTATTATTATTAAATTAGAATCTATGTATTATGTGAAACAGGCCGTTATAATAAATATTGAATATAGCTTCATTTGCTGAAAGTCATATATAAATACTATCATGGAAAAATTACTTAAAAAGCAAAACAGGGAAATCAATCCTGAACATTATACCCAGCACCCCGATGTGCTCGCATGCATAGCTGATCTAAAAAATAAATTTGGAGAAAACTATGAGAGCCTGTTGGTTTCTGATACACTTGACGAACAGGGCCATCAATATGTAAACCTTGTGCAAAAGGGAGGAGGTGTGTTAGGAGTAGCTCTTGTAGGCTACACTTATATTCTTGAGCAGGCAGGCATACGGTTTCTAAGGCTTGCAGGAACCAGTGCAGGAGCAATTAACACAGCCATGCTTACAGTTATCGGAAAAAAAGAAGAAGCCAAATCCGAAAAAATATTAGCATATTTATGTGACCTTGATTTTTTCAACCTCGTTGATGGGATTCCTGTTACCCGCTGGCTTATAAAAACTTTTATAACTCACAAGCAGTTTAATAAACAGGTAAAAGAATGGTTTGTAGGTATCCTTTTAATCCTGTTAGGATTGACCATTGCTGATTTTATATTTCTTGGATTAAGACATTATCATTGGGCACTTATTGCCTTACGTGTATCATATATTTTAACAGCATTACATCTTATATTAATAGGGTTCCTGGTTTTCTATAGCAATTTTTTATTCAAAGCCCTTAGAGAAGGTGGGCATGGATTAAATCCCGGCGATTTCTTTTTCGACTGGATGAAAGGGGTAATGGAAGAAAACGGCGTCTCGAATGTGACACAGCTAAAAGAAAAAGCGGAGAAACTTCCTAATCTTACTGTAAGAAATCCGTCAAAACAAAATGTAAGAAGCCTGGCCGGCGAGGTAACTTTTATAAGTTCTGAGCTATCGTCACAAAATAAAATTGAATTCCCCAAAATGTGCGATCTCTTTCGGGAAGATCCTGATGAAATACATCCCGCAAATTTTGTAAGAGCGTCCATGTCGATACCTATTTTTTTTAAATCGCATGTTATTAATAAAATTCCGAGGAAGAGTGAAAAACTAAGAAATGCATGGATTACGCATTTTGGTTCGGATCAGAATATACCAAAAAAAGCGAGGTTTGTTGATGGTGGAATGATGTCCGATTTTCCTATCAATATATTTTATAATCCACGGGTTGTTGAGCCCCGGCTACCTTCGTTTGGTATAGACCTTGATGACAGCGCTCCTCTAAAAGATAATGATGATGACGATAATGATGATGATATGATCCCTAATTCGCTGGCTGAATATCTTGGGGGCTTATTCGATACCATTCGCTACTATTACGATAAGGATTTTCTTATAAAAAATAATGTATTTAAAAAGGGAATTGGTAAAATTCCTTTATCAGAGTTTAACTGGCTGAACTTTTTTATTACAGAAGAAGAAAAAATTAAAATGTTTATCAGGGGTGCTCAGGCTGCAAAAGATTTTTTAATAAATTTTGACTGGCGTAAATACCAGGAAGAAAGGATACAAATGCAGTTATTTTTAAATGAAAAAAATACAGATGAAAATGCCAAATGAAAATTATTATTTCGTGGCTTATAACTGTGATTGAATCTGTAATAGAAAAAGGCTGTTGTTATATTGGGTAGTTTCCTGTATGTTTTTTCTATAGATGTCCGCTATTACACCAAGTTGTATGCGGGCATTGTAAGATTTTAAAAATTCGAAACCGACCATTGGAGTAACTGTCTGGCGGATAGTGCCCGGATTTTTAATATTCGCATCGAAATATTCGTAGCGGCATGATAGTTCGATGGAACTTAACCTGTGGTACGCAATTGCATAACGCAAATTGGGCAATACATAAAATCCATTCATTATGTAATGGCTTATTCCACCTGTTCTTAGTAATGGATCCGTACTAAAATATTGCAAATGATTATTTCCCTGCTTACATTCCAGTTCAAGTTCCAGGGAAAATTTGTTCTTCAAAGGAAATATTGTTGATGCATCAATACCCGCTGCGTATATATTTTCTTTGTTGTGCCTTCCAAAACCTCCATTTATCCCAAGCTTAATATTTTTGGAAGGTTCAAGTTGAAAACGAATGGTAGCCTGCTTTCCATTGTCATCATCAGTAACCTGGTTTTTATTATTGCCGTTTATTACATCAATCTCATACCTTACCGGGAAGCTTTGGTTAAAATCCCCATACATACCTACCCCAATCTGGAAGCTTTGCCACCCATTATTTCCAAACGCATTATATTGATTTGAGTAATCGAATGATTTAATAATGTTAATAGAATACATATCTTCCAAACCAAAAGCAGGCCTGAACTGGCCAATCTTGAAATGGATGAAAGTATTAAGCCGGTAAGTGAGATAAGCATTTTCAAGAACTTTATTTTTTGGATCGCTTTTAAAATCGGCAAGATTTACAAGAAATACCACTTCCGTTCTATCGCTTATGATTGCTGTAAACTGTGCTCTTGCACGGCGAACGTCAAAGGAATTATAAACTCCCTGCCCATCAGTATGATGGAGCCCATTTACATCAACATTTTTTTTGAGACTAATGATATAGCGTGCCTGAAATAATCCTTTAAAAGTTACTTTCGGTTGAATAGAATCTTTTTTAGCTTGCAGTTGTGCGCCACTATCCAGGCATACTATTACTAAAAAATAAAATAAACAAGCAAATTTCTGCATACCGTTAGTATGTTGAGCTAAGCAGCAATTGAATCTTTGGCAACTTTTAAATTATTCTTTTTGCTTGTTTGGTTCCTATAAAAAACCCAGCAACCTGCAGCTATAAGCAGGATACCGGTTATATTAATAATTGTAGGAAGAAGTCCCATACCTGTCGAGTAAGTTAATATCGCTTTTCCAAAGCTATCTTTTTCAACTTTTGCACCTGAAACACCGGAAGGCAGGTGTAACTTTTGAGTTTGTTGTATAAGCATTCCATCGTTCATCATGTCCTGGGTCATTACAAATTCCCGTTCTGATAATTTAGTTACATCCGGATTTTTAGATTCCAGCTCTGCTTCCCATTTTCCGTTTTTATTGGTTGTGCATAATCCCAGTACTTTAAATTTCATTTTATAACTCCTGTCCATTTGTTCTTCGGAATAATTAAAATCTGTAAGATAATATTTGGGCAAAGCATCTACCATGCTTCTTTTTAAAACGGAAGTATTGTTTCCTATGTTACGTTTAAACGCATCCCACTGAGAAGCGTTCAACTTCATAGATACTTCGACTTCTGCATTTCCCAGGTCATCCATTGTAATATCAAATGTTTGCTTTAAACCTTGTACTACTTCCTGTGCATTACTATTTGAAATGAATGATTGCAGGATAACAAAAGAAAAAATTAATTTTACGAATTTACTTTTCATGATAATTATCTTAATGAGTTAAGGATTTTTACAATTGTTGTTTGGTATTTGGTACCCGTATTCTGATTTGCTCCTGCAGCAATACCTGCCACCCCGTTTCCTGTTTGTTTAAATGCAGCCATCCAGTTGATACCTCCGCCATTATATACAGTTTGCCCGGTAAAAACTGAGTAGCCGCCTGCCTGTCCGGCGGTTTTGTATTGAAGGCTTGCACCCATAGATGATACATATTGTTGTATGGCACGAAGAGCCTGTTCAGGACTATTATATCCTGAAAACTGGTAAACTTCAACATAAGCGGTATTGCCGCTATTTGCCACAAGATTTTTTAACTGGGGCATGCTTTGTGAATTTCTTGGTGCAATACGCCAGCTCGAAGGATAAGCAAACGTAACCGGGCCTTCATAAAGACT
>JBBSEV010000031.1:0-47937 GCA_038239385.1 Chitinophagales bacterium | reverse complement strand
CATGCGCATGATGTTAAATCTGGTAAGGAGTTAGCCAGGTTTAAAATATAAATTTGAATCTATTCATACTAAATCTGTAAAAGTTTTTTATAAATTCTTTTTGCACAAAAGAATTTATTCCCAATACTTTTTGTTAAAATAGAAAACATTTTCTAACAAAAATTTCACCTGCATTTTCCCTCATCACTTATGCTTACCTTTTGCAAAAGTTGTTTGTTGTAATTGATAATGTATTTTATAAATGCACGAAATATCTTTAGTAAGAAATATTTTTAAAACTCTTGAAGATGAATTTCCGGAGGAGATGGAAAAGGTACGTCGTATTCATTTAACGGTTGGGCTGTTGAGTAATGTACAACCCATCCTGATGCAAAATGCTTTTGAAGCTGTATTGGAAGATGAACCACGATATAACAAAACCTCTTTACACGTAGAAGTGTTACCAGTGCTTGTTTATTGTGATGAATGTGATAAAACAACGGAAGTTAAGGAATACAAATTTGTTTGCAGTTGTGGCAAACCAAGCAAGAATGTTGTTCAGGGCGAAGAGTTGTTGATAAGTAAAGTTGAGTTTTTTGAAGAAGCAGTAAATATGAAATATGAATAATGAAATAGATTGAAAGAACTAAAGTATTTCATAACTCATATTTCATTATTCATATTTTAAAAAATAATTGATAAGCAAAATGTCTACACCAAAATCAAACAGGGCACCAGTTGGTTCGGTACAATGCGAAAACACTACATTGAATTTGCTAAAGGCAAATGATTATGTTGCTAAAGTAATTCGTGAGCGTTTGACAGAAATGCTTGTTATAAATATTTGTTCTTCCCCCGGAAGTGGCAAAACCACTTTGATGCAGGAAACTGGTAAGTTGCTAAAAGGTAAATTGAATATGGCTGTTTTGGTTGGTGATCCTGAAACAGAAAGAGATGCAATTCGCATGAAAGAAGTTGGCATCAATGCTTTGCAGATCGTAACAGGTGGAATGTGCCACATTGAAGCGCAAATGATATTACAGGCATTAGATCATATCAATCTTGATGCAGTGGATGTATTGTTTATTGAGAATGTTGGCAACCTTGTTTGCCCGGCTGCATTTGATCTTGGTGAAGATTTTCGGGTTACAGTTATTTCATGTACCGAAGGAGATGATAAGCCCAAAAAATATCCACGTATGTTTTTAACAAGCGAATTAATGCTGGTTTCAAAATCAGACTTGCTTCCGTATGTACCATTTTCAGTTGATGCTATAACGCAGGACGCAAGAGACATAAATCCTAACCTGGAAGTGATTACTATATCCAGCTTGAAAGGTTATGGTTTAGAACAATGGTGCGACTGGCTGATGCAAAAAGTAAAAGAGAAGAAGTCAAATATGAAATATGAGTTAGTAAATATGAAATAAAGATTGTCTTATAAAATTTCATCATTCATATTTAAAAAAGTTATTTACAATTAACGATTGCAAACATACCACATACATATCAATGGAATTGTGCAGGGAGTTGGCTTCCGGCCATTAATATACCAGTTGGCAAAGGGAATGCAATTGAACGGATATGTAAAAAATGGAAGTGATGGTTTACATATTTTCTTCAATGCTTCTGAACAAATTGCTGAATTATTTTTAAAAAAAATAAGCCAACAAGCCCCATCTCAATCAAAAATTATTTCTTCTCAATTGCATGTATCATCTGATAAACTCTTTAATGATTTTTCAATCGTGGTTGAAGAAGAGAATTATCAAAGCAAAAAAGTTCTGCTCTCACCCGATGTTGCTTTATGTAATGAATGCGAAAAAGAATTATACGATATAAACAATCGGCGTTACCGTTATCCTTTTATCACCTGTACTCAATGTGGACCAAGGTATTCCATCATTAATGATCTGCCGTATGAAAGGCATTTGACTTCTATGCAAAAGTTTACCATGTGTAATAATTGCGCTGATGAATATAATAATGTTGCAGACCGGAGATTTTTTTCGCAAACAAATTCATGTGATGATTGTGGAATAGTCCTAAGTATTTATGAAAACATTTCGTTGATCTTATCCAATAATTCTGAAGAAGTTTTATCGCATATTAAAAATTTTCTTGAGGCAGGTAAAATCCTTGCTGTAAAAGGGATTGGAGGATATTTATTATTATGTGATGCAAACAATGACGAAGCAATACAATTACTGCGAAGCCGCAAACATCGTCCATCTAAACCTTTTGCAATCTTATATCCTGGTATTAAAACTATACAAAAAGATTTTGAATTAAATGAACATGAAAAATCTTTGTTGGAAAGTGATGAATCTCCAATTGTGTTATTGTATCCGAAAAAAATTAAAAATGTTTATACAAAAGACATTGCTCCCGGTTTAAGTCGCTTAGGTATTATGCTTCCTTACAACCCTTTATTAGATTTGATAGCTACCGATTTTGGGAAGCCCTTGATTGCAACGAGTGCTAATATTTCCGGCTCACCAATTATTTATAAAGATGAGGATGCGCTTGAATATTTATTTGAAATAGCAGATTATTCAATTAGTTATAATCGTGATATAATCATTCCCGAAGATGATAGCGTGGTGCAGGTTTCAAAGTATTCAAATCAAAAAATTATTTTACGAAGATCAAGGGGATATGCACCATCTTTTTTACAATACAAGCCAAAAACAAAATCGTATGTTCTTTCAACAGGAGCCTTTTTAAAAAGCAGTTTCACACTATCTGTAAATGGAAATGTTTTTGTGAGCCAGTTTTTGGGAAGCGGGGAAAGTTACGAATCGCAACAAATGTATAAAGATACTTTGGAGCATTGGTTGACGCTATACAACGTAAAACCTGACGTTGTAATTACAGACTTGCATCCAAATTATTTCTCACATCAATATGCTATAGAGCTTGCTGAAAATTTTGGAACAGATGTAAAATTTATACAACATCATGAAGCGCATTTCGCAGCAGTACTTGCCGAAAATAATTTATTACAATCTGAAGAAGCTTCAATGGGTGTAATCTGGGATGGAACCGGCGTAGGAACTGATGGAAATATTTGGGGTGGAGAATTTTTTAAGTATGAAAATAATGAAATGCTACGCTGTTATCATTTCGATTATTTCCCGGTTATTGCCGGAGATAAAGTAGCGCTTGAGCCACGGATAGCTGCCTTGTGTGCAACAAGTGATAGCTGGCCCCAATCCAATAATCTAAAAGAAAAGTTTACAGAAGCTGAATGGAACACTTATCAATCATTGATCAATAAAACCAATATTTTTTCATCTTCTGTTGGAAGATTATTTGATGCTGTTGCTTCATTACTGAATGTATGTGACAAACAAACCTACGAAGGTGAAGCAGCAATGTATCTGCAGGCATTGGCAGAAGAATATGTTGAGGAAAATGGGTTTGAAATGGATAGTTCATACTTTAAAGAGGGCTCACATTATTATCGGATACCTACTGCAACTTTGATGCAGGAAATCGCAATGGATATTAAAAAAGGAAAAAGGAAAAATTATATCGCTGCAAAATTTCATTATTCGCTGGTATACCTTATTAGCATTGTTGCTGAGAATATAAAGGTTCAAAAAATTTGTTTTAGCGGTGGGGTTTTTCAAAATGCTTTATTAACGGATTGGATAAAACTTTTACACGGCAATAAGTACCAGTTATTTTTTCATAAAAATTTATCGCCAAATGATGAAAATATTTCCTTCGGGCAAATGGTTTACCACGATAATAATATAAGGAGTATAAGCAGAGATGATCTCAGAAATAAAACAACAGAAGAAAATTTGAGTGAAATAGCAGCTGTTGGCATTTCTTAATTCGCAATTGTAAATTTTAAATTTTTAAAAATAATGTGTTTAGCAATTCCCGGTAAAATACAATCAATAGACCTTCTTTATGGAGGAGCAGTAAAAATAGCCAAAGTCTCTTTTGGCGGCATTATTAAAGAAGCGTCGCTGGAAATGGTCCCCACAGCGGATGTTGGCGATTATGTGCTGGTGCATGTTGGGGTTGCAATCAGCAAAGTGAATGAAGAAGAAGCCGCAAAAGTTTTTAGTTATCTGCGGGAGGCAGGAGAACTTGATGAGTTGTATGATACTGAACTCAACAGCTTAATAAAGAACTAAAAGTACAAGAGTTCGACGCAACGATGTATGTAAGCAATGCAGTTAGCCTCAAAAAAATAATTTATCATTCATAAAAAATAATTTATGAAATACGTATCAGAGTTTCGTTCACCGGAAATAGTGGACGCCATTTTAAAAGAGATTCAACAAATAGTAAAGGGAACCTGGAACATCATGGAAGTGTGTGGAGGGCAAACACATTCTTTAGTGAAGAATGGCTTGCTTAATATGCTACCTCCTAACATACAAATGATACATGGGCCTGGATGTCCTGTTTGTGTAACGCCGGTAAGTTTGATAGATAAAGCAGTGCATCTTGCCATGGAGAAGAATGTTATTCTTTGTTCCTTTGGCGATATGATTCGTGTTCCGGGTAGTGGCATGAGTTTGCTCGAAGCAAAATCAAAAGGTGGTGATGTGCGTATTTTATATTCCCCATTAGAAGCTGTGAAAATTGCAAAGGAAAATCCGGATAGAGAAGTAGTATTCTTTGCTGTCGGTTTTGAAACAACTGCACCTGCTAATGCACTTTCAGTGGTTCATGCTCACAGGGATGGCGTTAAAAATTATTCCATACTTACCTCACATGTATTAGTACCACCTGCTATGGAAGCCATCATGAGTGATGATGATTGCCGGGTTGATGCTTTCCTTGCTGCAGGCCATGTTTGCGCTATAATGGGCATCAGTGAATATTATCCATTAGTAGAAAAATATAAGATTCCAATTGTGGTTACGGGCTTCGAACCTGTCGATCTGCTTGAAGGGATTTTAATGACTGTTAAACAACTGGAAGCAGGTGTATATAAATTAGAAAATCAATATACACGTGTAGTTGAAGCTGAAGGAAATAAAAATGCTATTGCCACCATAGATAAAATATTTGAAGTTACCAACCGTGAGTGGAGAGGTATTGGTAACATACCTTTTAGTGGTTATGCAGTAAAAGAAATTTACAGTGCTTACGATGCTAATAAAAAATTCAACATCAATATTGAAGAAGCGCATGAAGACCCAACTTGTTTATCAGGCGATGTAATGAAAGGGAAAATCAAACCACATCAGTGCCCGAATTTTGGAACCAAATGCACGCCTGTAAAACCTTTGGGAGCGCCAATGGTAAGCAGCGAAGGCGCATGTGCTGCTTATTATCATTATAATTTAGCCACGGTTGAGGAAATATGAATTATGAAACATTAAATCAATAAATAGAATAATCATTTCATAACTCATATTTAAAAAATGAATCTCTCCTGTCCACTTCCAAAACTAGATTTCGATACTATCAATTTGGGCCATGGCAGTGGTGGAACATTAACAAGCCAATTATTAGATACCGGTGTTTTCAAATTATTTGAAAACAAATTACTCAATAAAAAACATGACGGGGCAATTTTCAATTTGAATGGAAAAGTTGCCATGAGTACTGATACGTATGTTGTATCACCAATTTTTTTTGAAGGTGGAAATATTGGTGACCTTGCCGTTAATGGAACCGTAAATGACCTGGCAATGTGTGGCGCTGCTCCAAAATATTTATCACTTGGCTTAGTGCTGGAAGAAGGGTTAAAGATGACGGAATTCTGGGAGATATTATTAAGTATAAAAGCAGCCTGTGAAGCAGCAGGTGTGCAGATAATAACCGGTGATACAAAAGTTGTTGAAAGAGGGAAAGGAGATAAAATTTTTATCAATACAACCGGTATTGGTGAAGTGCATGAAAAAGCGAATATTGATATTGATAATATTAAACGAGGCGATAAAATTATCTTAAGCGGACCGCTGGCAAGACATGGCATTACCATCATGAGCCATCGCCAGGGATTACAATTTGAAACAACCATCAGCAGTGATACCCGGCCACTGAATAAAATAATTATTGAATTATTAAATGAATTTGGAGAAGATATTCATTTATTCCGTGATCCTACCAGGGGTGGTCTGGCAACGGTTTTGAATGAAATTGCAAGGGACGCAAAACTCGGGATTGATATTTTACAAAAAGATATTCCGGTAGAAGAAGAAGTTTATGGAGCATGTGAAATGCTCGGGCTCGATCCGCTGTATGTTGCCAATGAAGGATTATTTGTTGCCGTTGTTGATGCAACAATTGCTGATAAATTTTTATTACAATTAAAGAAGTGGGAGCATGGAGCTGCAGCAAGTATTGTTGGCGAAGTAACTAAAGATCATGGAAAACAGGTTTTAATGAAAAGTAATATCGGCGGAAGAAGAGTGGTAAATATGCTGGCCGGAGAGCAGTTACCGAGAATATGCTAAGCCAAATATGAAGTATGAATGATGAAATATTAAACAGGCTGTGTCTCAATATTCATAACTCATATTTATAATTCATATTTAATAAAATGGTAGAAACAATAAACATAAGAGATAAGAATCATGGCTTAGCTCCTAAAAGCAAAGCCTCATTATTTTTTTATGGCGACGAGGGTAATCCATTTTTAGCACCACGGGGAGTGCATACTGTTGATGGTAAATTAATAGTTGCAGATACATCCCAGAATAGAATTTTTATTTGGAATAAAATGCCAACCTCTTCTTATCAAAAACCTGACCTTGTACTGGGGCAGTTACTTGCAACCGATACACAACGTAATGCCGGTAGGCAAACAGATGCTGCTTCTTTATTATATCCCTCCGGTGTGTGGAGCGATGGGAATAAACTAATCGTTGCAGATGCATGGAACCATCGTGTGTTAATATGGAATAAATTTCCAACTCAAAATGGACAGGCGGCAGATGTAGTTGTTGGCCAGCCAGGCATGCAAAATAATTTACCAAATGTAAAGGGAGTAGGGACCGCCGCCTCTTCTAAAAATCTATATTGGCCTTATGGTGTTTGGAGTGATGGCGAACATTTATGGATTGCAGATACAGGTAACAGGAGAGTTTTATTTTATGAAACGATCCCACAAAAAAATTATGAACCTGCCGGCCAGGTAATTGGAAAAAATAATTTTGAAGAAAAAGATTACGATAGTGAACATGCCATTTGGCCTTATTCAGTAAAGGTTTCAGAAGATGGAGTGCTGGCAGTAACAGATACACAATATTACAGAATATTAATCTGGAATAACTGGAAAGATGCTTTTACAAAAACTGCAGATGCTATTATCGGCCAACCGGATTTGGAAAGTTGCGGGCAAAACCAATATCGTTTGCGTCCGCAAGCCAATACTTTAAACTGGTGTTATGATATGGTGATGAAAGATGGTTCACTATGGTTAGCTGATACAGGAAACAGCCGTATTTTATTTTTTAAAAATATTCCGGCAAAAAATAATATGCCAGCTGATGAACTTTTTGGCAACATCAATTTTGAAACTATCGGCGAGCATCTTGAAGTTGGAAAGCAAGACAGTGAAAGATTATATTGGCCTTTTGCAATAACAATGACAGGAGATGAATTAATAGTAGCAGATACAGGTAACCACAGAATAGCCATTTATAAAATATGAAATATGAATGATGAAATATTAAATACTAAATCCTGCATAATTTATTTCATAACTCATATTTCATCATTCATATTTAAATAACGATGTTTACGTTTCCGCTATTACTTACTATTTATGCTGGCTTTACCCATGCATTTGAAGCGGATCACCTACTGGCTGTAAGCAACATTGTATCTCAACGTAATAATATAAAGCTTTCTTTAAAAGACGGCATCTTTTGGGGGTTGGGCCATGCTTCTACTATTTTTTTTATAGGAATACTCATGATCCTTTTTAAAGCTGGTATCTCTGAACAATACTTTCATTACTTTGAAGCAGTTGTTGGATTAATGCTGATAGGCCTGGCTATTTACAGGCTGATAAAATTCTTTAGCAGTAAAAAAATAGTTATTCACGCGCATCCCCATTCACATGAAGGAGAGCCTCATAAACATTTACATGTTCATTTAGGCAACGAGCAAAAACACCAGCATCCACATTCACTTGCTTACGGCGTGGGTCTTGTACACGGGCTTGCAGGAAGCGGAGCATTGATCGTAATAGTTATGTCTCAAATGAAAGGGCCTGTTGATGGATTAACATACCTGGTAATATTTGGCATTGGCTGTATTGCCGGCATGATGCTGGCTTCAGGGTTGTTCAGTATTCCATTTTCAAAAAAAATAATGCAGGCACAAACCTTGCAAAGCTTTTTAATTATTACGTCATCTTTACTTTGCCTTCTTTACGGCAGCAAAGTGATTTATGAAAATCTGTTAACTTAAAACGTTATGACAGCACTGGAAACATTATTGGAAGCATTAAAAGTTTATGAAATAGAAGTTGTTGCTATTGAAGATACTCATGTAAAACTTCAAAATAATTATGAAATTGAAGTTGAAAAAAACAAATTATACAAGCTTATTGATGATGGATATATAGTCGCTCCATTTAGTGACCTCAATGAATTGTGCAGGTTTATTCTAATGTAATTTCGCTGGTCTCTTCGCACCTATAATATCACCCTTCCCACTTTATATTCTTTTGCATGCAGGAAGGCTATTAGAAGCCAGGGGATGTTAGTTTTATAATACGGTAAATACAAAAGTTTGTATAAGCCTTTTAATAAAGCAAAATGATTAATAGAAATTTTTACATGAAAAAAGATTATTATTTTGAGAAGACAATTACTAAACTCAATATTTAAATTATTATCATGAAGTTTTTATTATCAACTTTTCTTAGCATAATTTTTTTCAGTAATGTTTCTGCACAAACTTATACCCCCTCGCCAGAAAATATAAAAGCCAGGAAATGGTTTGGAGATGCAAAGTTTGGGTTATTCATTCACTGGGGCCCCTTTAGTATCCCGGGTGACGGAGAATGGGTGATGAATAACAGGAATATAACGGTAAAGAATTATAGCCGCCTCATGCAATTTTTCAACCCAATTGAATTCAATGCAGAACAATGGGTAAGTATGGCAAAGAATGCAGGAATGAAATACATTACTTTAATCACCCGTCACCACGATGGCTTCAGTATGTGGGATACAAAATATTCAGATTTTAATATCATGAATTCTCCTTATAAAAAAGATGTAGTGAAAATGATTGCGGATGAATGCCACAAACAGGGGATAAAGCTTTTTTTATATTATTCCTTACTCGACTGGAGAAGAGAGGACTATCCGCATGAAACTGGCCGAACCGGTCAAAACTCTGGAAGAACGAGCCACGGCGATTATGCAAGCTATCTTCAGTTTATGAAGAATCAATTGACTGAACTATTAAGCAATTACGGAGAAATAGCCGGTATCTGGTTTGACGGACATTGGGATCAAACAAAACCAGAAGGCGAGAAAGACCGCTCTTCGCGAATAAACTGGCACTATGATGAAATTTATGGACTGATTCATAAGCTTCAGCCGCAATGTTTAATCGGTAATAATCATCACCTCACTCCTTTTGCGGGAGAAGATTTTCAAATGTTTGAAAGAGATCTTCCGGGAGAAAATAAATCAGGCCTAAGCTTCCAGGAAGCCTCACAAAAAATGCCACTTGAAACTTGTGAAACCATGAATAATTCATGGGGGTTTAATATCACAGATACCAACTATAAATCAGTAAAACAATTGATTGGATATCTTGTAAATGCTTCAGGCCGCAATGCTAATTTTTTATTGAATGTTGGGCCGATGCCTAATGGCCAGGTACAACAGGAATTTCAGGATACATTACATGAAATAGGAAAATGGCTGCAGCGCAATGGTCAAAGTATTTATGGAACCACTGGTAATTTGATCAGCCCACAAAAATGGGGAGTTGTAACTGCAAAAGATAAAATGATCTATATCCATATTTTAAAGAAACCTGATCAGTCATCAATTGTTATTTACGGTTTGCCAAACAAAATAGTTAAATGTTCCTTGCTCTCAGATAATCAATCAGTAAAATACAAACAAGATAAAAGTGGAATTACCATAAATCTGGAAAATGTTGCTTTGGATGATATTGATACGATTATTCAATTGAAATGAATTTAGTTTTCCTTTTATAAAAAGATAATTATTTCAATATGGAAGTTTTTTAATTTGGATTTAAAACTTTATCGGCAATAAACTAATGCTTAAAATACATACCTAAATTTATTTCAATGAAAATATATTTTGTCTTTTTATGTATTTTTTTAATAAAAATTTCGGAGGCGCAATCAATAAAAAATGATGGCCCAAAGCCATCAAAAGCACAACTCGCATGGCATGATATGGAATTTTATTTGTTTACACATTTTGGCCCCAATACATTTACCGATCTTGAATGGGGAAAGGGAAATGAAAAAGAAGAAGTTTTTAATCCCGAACAATTAGATTGTGAGCAATGGTGCAGAATCGCTAAGGCTTCCGGGGCTAAAGGTATTATCATTACCGCCAAACACCATGATGGATTCTGTCTTTGGCCAAGTGAGTTCAGCACACATACAGTAAGAGAAAGTAAATGGAAAAATGGCAAAGGAGATGTGTTGAAAGAATTATCATCGGCTTGTAAAAAATATAATTTACGGTTTGGCGTCTATCTATCACCGTGGGACAGAAACCATCCGGCTTACGGAACTGATAAGTACAATGATGTTTTTGCAAATATGCTTACGGAAATATTTGCTAAATATTCACCTATATGGGAACTCTGGTGGGACGGTGCAAATGGGGAAGGGCCTAATGGAAAAAAGCAAGTTTATGATTTTAATCGATTTGAAAAATTAATAAGAACCATTTCGCCCAATACAATAATATTTAGTGACATTGGCCCGGATATACGATGGGTAGGCAATGAAAATGGCATTGCAGGAAAAACAAACTGGAACACACTGGACACTTCAGGATTTATGCGAGGTATCGGAGCTCCGCCAACAGACACTTTAAACAAAGGGAATATCTACGGCAAACATTGGATCCCTGCTGAATGCGACGTAAGCATACGCCCGGGATGGTTCTATCATAAAAAGGAAGATTCATTAGTAAAATCTCCGCCGAAACTTTTTGATTTATATTTAAAAAGTGTTGGAAGAGGCGCATCCTTATTATTGAATGTACCTCCGGATGGAAGAGGGTTATTCACGCAATATGATTCAGCCACATTAGTAAATTTCAGGAAATTAAAGGATGAAAGTTTCTCAAATAACCTTTCCAAAAGAGGAAGCGGATTTTTTATATCGCAGAATGGAAAAAGGACAACAGCCAAATTAAATGATGGTAACAAGGCAACTTTTGAGCCGGTCAATTTCCCTCTTGTTCAATCAATGGAAATTGAATTTAAAAATCCACAAAAATTGAATTGCATTACTTTAAAAGAAAATCTTGTGAATGGACAACAATGCATGCGATTTACGATAAGCCTATTGGACTCCCAATACAATTTAATAAAAGAAATAAACGGAACTACAATTGGGCACAAAAGAATAATTACTTTTCCTGTTACAGAGGCAAGTATCATAAAGCTTTCAATTGATGAACAAAAAGAGATGACAAACATCTCTGAAATCGAAGCCTGGTTAATTGATCAAAATCTTATTGAAAATTAATTTCAACAATGCATAAAATATTTTCATTTTTAGTTTTACTAATCGCATCAAAAACTTTTGCTCAAAATTATGAGCCCACATGGGAAAGCCTTGATAAAAGGCCGGTACCGGAATGGTATACTGACGCGAAGTTTGGCATCTTCATTCATTGGGGAGTGTATTCGGTACCTGCCTGGGGAGAGAAAGGAACTTATGCTGAATGGTATCAAAACGCACTCAACAAGCCGGGAAGTAAAACTGCCGCCTACCACAAAAACAAATATGCCGGCCTGAGTTATTATCAACTCGCAAATCAATTTAAAGCCGAGTTGTTTAATCCGGATGAATGGGCACAACTTTTTGAAAAATCCGGTGCAAAATATATTGTGCTTACCTCCAAGCATCATGATGGATTTTGCCTGTGGCCAAGCAAAGATGCAGACAGGGAATGGGGCTTTCCGTGGAATGCAACTGAGGTAGGCCCAAAGAGAGATTTGCTTGGTGATCTTTTTAAAGCAGTTCGAAAAACTTCTGTACATGCCGGAATGTATTATTCATTATACGAATGGTACAATCCGCTATGGTTGGCTGATAAGAAAAAATTTGCAACAAAACATACATGGCCGCAAATGAAAGATCTTATCAATAATTATAAGCCCGACGTGTTCTGGACTGATGGCGAGTGGGAAGCAAGTGACACAGTATGGAAGAGTAAAGAATTTTTATCGTGGCTGTATAATGAAAGCCCTGTGAAAGATAAAGTAGTTACCTACGACCGCTGGGGAATAGGTATTCGGTTTAAGCATGGCGGCGTTTTTACTCCCGAATATCAACCTGATCTTGATTTTGAAGATCATCCATGGGAGGAGAGCCGTGGCATGGGCCTTAGCTATGGATATAACAGGGAAGAAGATGCGTGGGATTATAATTCCTCACAATCATTAGTGCTGCAACTGATTGACAAAGTAAGCCGTGGCGGAAATTTTCTTTTGGACATTGGGCCGGACGGGCATGGAAAAATTCCCCCGATAATGCAGGAGCGGCTTTTAAATATTGGGGAATGGCTAAAGCTAAATGGGGAAGCAATCTATGGAACATCCAGGTGGAAAATACATTCGCAATGGAGCGAGGGCAACAGAAATTATAAAGATAAGAACGGGGATATGCTTCTGAAAATTACTATCAATCCTGACTCAGGTTATGCGGTGAAAGAAGTGTTTTATACCTATAATAAAAAAACAAATTCACTCTATGCTATTTTTCCAAAATATCCGATGGATAAAAAATTGATTTTAAAAAGTATTTTAATTCCTGAAACGACTGGCATAAATTTTTTAATAACGGGGAATAAATTAACCTGGCAACAAAAAGGTGATAATGTAGTTATTGATTTACCGGAATATGATCCTTCTATGAAAGTGCCTTATGCTTTTGTGGTAAGAATTAATGACTATGGGAAATAGCCCGCATTAAATAAATAAAGAATTTGTATGTCATGATAAATGGTTTAGTGCTTTGAAACAAATTAAACAATTAGATGCTTTAAGAGGAATTGCAGTAGTGCTTGTGGTTGGCTTTCATTGGCTGCCAGATAATGTTTTGATGAGTACCTATCCTAACCGCCCTTTTGATGTTGATTTCTTTTTTGTACTCAGTGGCTTTTTAATCACAAGTATTTTATTCATTAGCAGAAATAAATCAGAGGAACTGGATATTCCAATAACGTTGGTTTATAAAAACTTTTTTATTCGCAGAGCGTTAAGAATATTTCCTGCTTATTTTCTTACTGTTTTTTTAATAGTGGTCTTTCACATAACTCATCTTATACCATCAACCATCAAACAGGAACTATTACCCAGCCTTACGTACACCATGAATTTTTATTTGTACCATACAAAAGTTTGGTCAGATATGACAACACATTTCTGGACACTTGCTATAGAAGAACAATACTATTTATTTTGGCCCTGGATAATTTTATTGATCAATAAAAAATACCTGCTGCACGCAATAATAATTTTTATTTCTATCGGATTTATAAGCCAAACTTTAATTACTGATATGGATTTTGGATACATGCCGACGCCCACTTGTTTTGATGCTTTTGGTATAGGGGCATTTATTTCCTGGATAGCCATATATCACCCTCAGCATGTAAGAAAAATGTTCCTGGTTTTCCAGGTGCTTGCAATTATCAGCCTGGTTATTTTCTTTACGGTTATCCTGGTTAATCATAATTATTTCATTCCCCAACAACGATTTCTTCGCTCCATTATGGGAGGCTGTGTGATCTCCTACATTATATATAAAGGAGAAAGTGACAGAATGAATTTTTCATTTATTTTCAACAGCAGGATACTTATTTTCCTGGGTAAAATAAGCTATGGCATGTATCTCTATCATGTTTTTCTGCCATGGGATTCCCAATTACTTAATAAACTTTTCAATCGCTTTCTTCCTGCATCTGCACATCGCTATATTGATTCAATCATTGTTATTGAAAATTTAATCTTCTTGGTTCTGTTTTCATGGTTATCACTTAAACTTTATGAAGAACCCATCAATAACCTTAAAAAATATTTTCGTTATAAAAAAGGTGAATTGAGCCAGCTAAAGAAGAGCAGGCCGACTCCTGCATAATTATTGAAGCTATTAGTATTCAAATCTTTTTCCTTTTCCTGATTCATTGAACTAATTTCTTATTCAAAAAAAATTGCACAAAAAAAGTTATTCATTTGAAGCATTTAAAAAAGTAATTTTAAGTTCATTGCGCCAGGCAATTCCCTTCTAAAAAAATTTAAATATGGAAGACATCCAGGTATTGGAACCCAAAGGAAAAAAAAGATGCTTCGTGGTTATGGGATTTGGGAAAAAAATAGACTTTGCCACCGGCCGCACTCTTAACCTGGATTATTCTTACAATGCATTGATAAAACCGGTAGTTGAAAGTAAAGGCCTTGATTGTATAAGAGCGGACGAGATAAGATATACTGGTTCAATAGATATACCAATGTACCAGGAACTGCTAACCGCCGATATTGTTATTGCTGACCTTTCCACTGCCAATATCAATGCGGTGTATGAACTGGGGCTGCGACACGCTTTAAGGCCACGCACTACCATCGTTATTTCTGAGCAGCAGCTTTCATACCCGTTTGATTTAAGCCATATTTTTATAACCAAATACAATACATTAGGCGACAGTATTGATTATTTTGAAGTCCTGCGATTTCAAAAAATTTTAGGAGAGCTAATTGATAACGTATTAAATAATGATGCCACTGATAGCCCCGTTTACACCTTTCTTAATAATTTGATTCCACCTTCTTTGAAAGAACAGGCAAAAAAAGTTACCCAAAAAGTGGCAGACGCTCTTAAGGCTACTAATGAAAGCAATGAACCTGCAAATAAGAACGCAGAGCAAAATCAAACACTTGCCTTACTGGTAAAACAGGGTGAAGAAGCTATAAATGCACGAAATTTTGAACTGGCAACAAGCCTTTTTAATTCTACCATTGAAATTTCAAAATCCAATTCCCCTGATAATACTTTTTCTCATAATCCATATTTAATTCAACGGCTTGCACTCGCTACTTATAAGGCAAAACAACCCGACGAGATTTCTGCATTACATGATGCAATAAATATTTTGAATGAACTTGACCTTAACCATACCAATGATACAGAGACTGTTGCTCTTGCAGGTAAAATTGAAAAAAGATTATACAATTTTGGCCAGGGCGATGATCATCTGCGAAATGCAATCACCTATTTTGAACGTGCTTATTATTTGCTTAGCAACCGTTATCACGGAATCAACCTCGCTTATCTTATTAACCTTCGGGTAAATTCAAAACTATATGCAACAGTAGAAGATCAAATTGCAGATATGATGTGGGCGAACAGGTACAGAAGTGAAGTGCTTGACTTTTGCGAAAAAGATTTAAAAGAATTAACGGACAGGAAAAAAAATAATGCAGATTCAATATCAATTTTAAAGGATGGCAACATGGCAATGAGCCAGCAAAAAATACAAAATGAAGAAGAATACTGGATTCTTGTAAATAAGGCCGAGGCAAGTTTTGGCCGTGGAGAGACGGATGAATATAAAAAAGCTGATGCGTTGGCAAGAGCTCTTGAGCCTACACCGTGGCTTCTAAAAAGCTATGAAGAACAACTGGGAGATTTAAAAAAATTATTATTGCAGTTTGGACACTTAATGAATCCTCCCTGGAAGCAATGATATGTTGAATCTTGTTTTCCAATATAATATAACTCTATTTATCCTTAGGTGATTTTCACAAGTTCTCCTTTTAAACCTTCTACCATCTTTCTCAATTTAGCTACATCTCTTTTTTTACTTTGCGATAATCCGTCTATTAATAAATCCAGATGCTCAATTTCGGCCTCCTTATTTCCTTTAGTTCCTGCCATTGACCATGTTTTCACATAAGATAGTAATACATCTTCCCAGGCTTTATTATCGATAGCGGATGATGGTTCAATCACAAGTTGGCAAAGGTCAATGTTTACTCCTTGTAAAAACGTCCAGTAATCCATGTTTGCGGTATTTGCAACCAGTGAGTCTTTTAGAGATTGTAATTCCTTTATAGCCGTGGCAGAGGAAAGGAGGTTGTAATTGTTTTTACCAAAAGAAATCCCATCACCCCATTTGCGATTATTAAGTGAAACCAATATGCTTTCCATTTCAAGCCAGTTAGAAAGCGTGTATGCTTTGTTGTTATTACCGGGAGAATTATGTGCCTGGCGGTAATAATAAGCTGAAGCAGCAAAATCTTTTTCTTTATCATCCATTGATATAAAAGCCCTACGCTTGTACGTACTTCCAAGAAGGCTTAAGCGTTCTGACGTTTCACTAATATTCAATAACATTTCCAGGTCTTTTATAACAGCATCAATCTCGTTTGAATGTTTTTTACGTTCTGCCACAGTATCCTTAAGCGCTTTTGCTCCATTTTTTTGTTTTATTGCTTCTTTGTTTTCATCCAACTTTTTTATAAGATCACCCACAATACTTTTAGCCCTTACATTACAATATTTTTCTAATGTAGTCACCGAAAAATTGGCCTTTTCCATAGCAAAGAGAGATTGAAACCTGGCAAGCGCCATATCATACAAATACAAATCAGCATAAATAATTGCTTCCATACCCGTTATCTCAGCATTTCGCAATTCAGCCTTATCAACAGCCTGTGAAATAGCAATTAACCGGGTGAGTATGTCACTTTCAGCATAGTGGCCAAGATCCATTTCATTATGAAGATTATAGAGTGCGATTTCTGCTTCCTGGGCAATTATATAAGTTGGAATAAATTCCTTGTATTGCTTTACCCTGTTATCAAATTTATAGAACGGATCTCCATAGCATTGATAGGCTCCCCATGTATTATTAACTGTATGATAATTATCATAAATCGTTTTCCGGGCTTTTTGCACGGCGTCACCAAAACCGGAACCTTCAAACATGTTGTTGTAAAAAACTTTAGTGAATTCCATAGCAGCAGCATCATCTACTGCCCAGCCTGCTACCACTACTGCTTTCACACCGTTTTCTATCAGCTGTGTACCAATATTCGCAGCAAGTTTATAGCGGCTGCGATATAATTCTTCAGCTACGCCATCGGTTTTACCAAGAAAGCAACAGTTAACAAAAACAAGTTCGGGTGTAGTACTCATCTGAGCAATTTCCGCGGTAGTTAAATAAACCCCTTTGCCTATTACCATTCCGGATGTGTCAGGATCATCAGGATTAAACATTCCATGCCCAGCGAGGTGAATAATTTTATAGCTACCCGAAAAAAGGCTTTTAATAATATCGGGCGCAGATCCTCTAAGAATTAATTGAGCTTTGAAATCATTATCAGTAAATGTTGCCGAAACCATTTCAGCCTCCGCGTATGCCCCGGGAAGTTGTATAACATATCCATCAAGAAAAGGATCGCCTATTACCAGTGCAGTTTTTTTAGAAACAGGATTTATTTGCATCCTGTCATCCTGTGTAGCAAGCTGCCGGATCATTCCTGCGTTTATACATAAAGGTTTGGCTTCGGTAGATTTGTCCTGCAACAATTCCCATGGATATGAGGCTGTGTTTTTATCAAGTATCCAGTTGATATTGCATTGCCTGGTGAGCTGCTCTTTAAAATCATTAGGAATGAGTAATTCAAAAACAGTTCTTGCCAGTTCCGGTGACCACAAATTTTTTGCGGATATATCATCTATGATTTGCTCAATGATCTGCGGATTACTTTTCAATCTTCTTTGCAACTCTCTTGCACCGCCGGTAGAAGCATTAAAAAGCAAGGAGCGTATTTTAGAGGAAGCATTTTCATTTTTCTCCAACTGCACTGTTATGCGATTCCACCATCCTTCAGTAGTTTGCGACTCTATGCGTTTTTTTGATCCTAAAAGTTTCCTGATTTTTTGTGAATCTTTTTCAATCCGCAAAAATGAATTTTCTTCCTTTTCAATTCTGCTTAAAGAATAAAATGAACTCAATGCGGCATCCTCGTATAATTCTATGAACTCCAGGTTTTGAATTGCCTGTACATTTTCAGGGCGTAATTTTTTTATTTTATTATTTGCATTTTGAATGCCCTGCATAATTGCCCGTATGGAATTTTCAATGGAAAGCCCGCCATAGCCGCTTCCGATTATTAAAGAAGAAAGCCCGGCATTGCCTTTCACATTTTTAAAATTAGTATTGTCTCCATCTTTCCTGCCCAGGTTTAGCAGGTATTTGCATACGCCCTGCTCCACTGTTTGAGTAAGCTGGTACGCAGTGAGCGATCCTGACTCACCAAGCCCGATAATTATAGCGCCATTAAAATTATTTTTATTCTGGATAAAAATTTCACTGCTTCCAATATCGCCGGGATAAATTGCGAGCTTATGCATTTCAGAAAGTGCAAGGCCCATATTTTTATCAATCTCTTTTTCTGCATTCAAAATACCATCATTCAAAAAGTGCCCGGCAAGCAATGGATACGATGCATATTTTAAATCTCCATTGCTTATTGAAATCCGTATTGCGGGCTTTTCTTTTGTTTCTTCTTTCGATGTATCGAGACCTAACAGGGTGTTGGTAACTCCTTCTGCTGAAACATCAAAATCGTGTTGCTCCGGAGATTTGAATGTTTTTTTAACTCCTCTTATTTCAGGCCGTATTTTACTCATAGAACTTGCAGATCCTGTTGCTATAATTTCAGAAATACCTTTGAATATTTCAGGCTCGTTTGCAAGAGCGCCATGAGAAACATTTACATAATACACTGAATTATCTGCAATCATCTTTTTAGGAATTCCACTTTCCCATGTTACGCTCTGGTCCCCTTCTGCAGTACTTAAAAAAACCAATTCGTCACCCCTGTTGGTTTTTTCAATGGTATAACCACAAGGAGTAGACGCATCTCTGCCTGCTACATAAATTATATTTGAATAGTCAATACTATCCATCGATGAAATAATGTTATCTCTATATTTTTGAAATTCTTTCAAATCAGCAGATTGTGGCACCGGCCAGTCTCCCAGCGGTGCAATCATTGCCTTCCACGTATCAATATTTGCAAAATCATTTTCAGCATCTGTAGTAAGCGGAAGCAGGCTTAGCAGGCCGGGCATTTTTGAGAACATGCTCAACAATCCCTTTTTTGTATGAAATAAATCTATTTTACCAAGCTTATCTATGATAGCATCTTTACCCATAAATACAAATGGTATCCTGAAAGACCCGCCCAATGGTGCACCAAGAAAAAGTAATTTAAATCCTTTGGATTCATTTAGTTTTTTCCATGTATCAGGATATGTAAGAATGAAATCCCTTACCAGCACACCCCCCATAGAATGCCCGATTATTTTTACCGGTTGATGATAGGACAATAGCTTATTAATCTTATCATTTAATGAGGACGCTACTTTATTAAGCTGCAACCTCCAATCGAATGGAAAAGTGACCACATCATAATCTGCTGAAAGAAATTTCACGAGTTTTTTATAAGAAGTACTTACAATAGAAGAAGCGGTAACATCGGTATATTTTATATCTAACTTTTCCAGGCCACCTGAAAGAAACTTCAGGTAGTTAATCCAGATGGGATGCTCGTCGTTAGAAAGATTGGATCCCATAATACCTGGCAACAAAATTACAATCGGTTTGGTGCCAGTAACCGTATCACTAAATACCTGGCCTCCATCAAGATTAAGCAAAACATTTCTATCCACACCTGTAAGCGAAGCTTGCTGTAAAAAACTAAAGCCAGGCACCAGTGTAGTACCTGTTGATTGAAGTGCTTTCAGTATTCCATCGTTGGTTGTTTTATTTTTGAAATAGTGAAAGTGGTCAACATCTGTTGCATCATCAAAAAGAAACTGAACAGGTGATTGTCTTTTTGAACCATAATACATGGAGCCCGTATTTACTACCAGGTCATTATCTTTTAAGTAAAATAATTTGCTCACGATTATCAGCAAAGCTTTCAGGTTTAGCTTTGTTTTACAATTGCCGGATATCACTAACAGGGGCTGGTCGAGAACTACATTTGAACCAGGGCTGTTAAGCACTTTAATGAATGCGGATTCAGGATTCATTGCCTCAAGGCCGGGAAGAACATCAACCTTATTTTTAGAATCAATTACAGTTGCTATCAGGCTTTTGAAAGCGTTGTAAACAGGATTAGCAATGATGCCACCTGCTATGCCTATAATATTAAAAGTAACATTGAAAAAATGATCCATCCTTTTTGACGCAAGCGTTGTTCCCTGTGAAGGACATGCTACCCGGATAAATTTATTTACCGTAATCTTTTTATTCAATAATTCCTTTTTGATGGCTTCTATATTTGTAAGATCATCTTTCCTGTTTCCTTCCTTTGCGAGATAGGCAATTTCATTTTCGTCAAAGCCTTTGTTGCTTCCATTATTATTACTGAAACGGGCGAGTGTATCACCTACCAATCCACCGCGGGAATGACTGATGAGGTCGAGAAAACTATTTTGGGGTAATTGCTTTACGAGTTCCAGGACGTTTTGTAATGGGCTCTTGGTAAGACTTTCATGTTGAAAAGCCAGCACGTTACTGCCATAATTATCATGAATAAATTTCCACAAATCTGTATTTAGTAATTCACCAAAAGAACTTTTAGTAGAAGATGCGGTTCCATGCAGAAAGAGAAGAAAAGGTTTATCTGACTGAGAAGATGCAAACTCCTGTAATTGAAAATTTCTATCAATCCTATATAAGCCGCTTGTGTTATCCAGTTGTTTTTTTTCCAGGTTTGCTGCCGCTTCCCTTACTTTGTCATCAACATTAGCAATAGCTTTTTTTGTAAAAATATTAAGTCCTTTGAGCAAAACATCTCCGACGATTCCTCTATCCACATCACCAGACGTGAGAGACGTTGGTACTTCAAAAACTACTTCGCCTGAACGTTTTGCTGTAGCCGCCTCGGGAAATACTTCATCAATCGTATCTGTATTACAGTACCAGGTTGTGTCGTCATTAAATACCAGTTCCACAAAATCATTTTCTTTAAGATCTACGGGATGCATTTCGGTAAGCCCTCTTACGTTACCACCAATTATGTAGGATTCACGCAGCTCGATTATATCATCTGGAGATGCTGTATCAGGAACGATCTCCTGCTTAATTCCTTTGATTACGATTTTTTGAATACTCATTGGGGTTATTTAAATATTAAAATAGAAGGTGTTATTAAACCACGCAGGAAGCAACCTATGAATATGAAGTTAATACAAATACAGGTTTCAGTTTGAAAGATATCCCGCTAAGATTTATATTATTATTTTGATGTTGATTTCTTATTGAGCTGACTTGAAAAATCAGCTGGGAAACCTGTTCCATAAATGTCTGCATATTTTAAATTCTCTGCTGATTTGGTTGGAGCATTTGCCTGCTGCTGCTGCTGTTGTTGTTGCTGTTGTTGCTGAATAGGACTACTTTTCATCTCAAATTTTACCTGGGCCTTATTATATTTTAATTGCTGTAAATAATTTTGCATTGTATTCATATATCCAGTTGCATTTTTTTGCGAATAGTCATCAGTATAATAAAAAACTACTCTTACACCAGCATTTTTATAATTATTTAAATAATTTATTATTTGCTTAAGGCTTGATTGTGCATCAACATCAGGATAGCCTTTTGCATCAAAATTTATTCTTGCTAATAATGCTTCCTCACCCGCAACATAATTGTTTTGGTTAGGCGCATTTTTATTCAATGAAAGAATGTACTTAGCCATTTCACGAGCTAGGTTGAGAGAAATGTTAGGATGAGGTGTCGCCGGAATTTCGCCCCATACACCTTTACCGCCATACTTCACATTTTTAGCAAGAGCGTTTATATTGGCCTCGGTAGCTTCATATTTTCTTGCTATTTCCATAAAAGAGGGTCCGACTAATTTTTCATCTAAAGAATGGCAAGTATAGCAATCCGATGCTTTGATAGTTGCAAGGATATCTTCCGCAGCAACTGCCTCCACCTGAATATAATTGCGATCGAAAGGCGTTACACTAGATCGATGATCTGCCACCTTAGTAATTGTGTTATTAAAATTTGTTGCGATGAGGTTATCTATTGTTGCTTGTATTAAGACACCATTGATGTTCGTAGAATTGAAATTATTTGTTACAATGGAAGTTTTGATCGATGGGATTTTATATTGCTTTATAACAACGTTTATAATTGTTTTTAACTTACTCAATTGATCAGAAGGTAAATTTCCTTGTTGATTTGTAAAAACTTTCATTTTATCAACTTCAAAATAAGTACTCATTACATTAAAATGATCGCAATAGCTTTCATCAACTGATCTTGCTTCTTCCAAAGTTTTATACCTGTTCTGGCACATAGATAATTCAAAAGATAAAGGCTTTACATTTCTTATAAGAAAATCCTGGTAACCATTGCCGGCATTAGTTATAATCCGGTACATACCATTTGCTTTTAAACAAATTTCTTCTATACGATATGTACCATAGGTTTTCTTATCGCCGGTTGAATAATAGATCAGCTTTTTATTAGGAATAATATTTATCAGGCGGTTCGTTGTTCCTCCACTCCATATCTCATTAAGGCTTTGCGGCAAAGCATTTGCCGCGATATCACTGCATTGATTATTTTTAAGATTCAGGAACAAAACGGGAACAGCAGCCGGAGCTTTTATTAACTCTGTAAATTCTTCCCGTACATTAATACCAAAATTTGCTTTTACAATTTGAGCGACAGAATCTGCTCTTGCTTTCTGGTTATTTTCATAATAAACAATGCGGGACGAATCAGAAAAATCAGATTGCAACGCAGAGATATTAAAGTCAGTAAAAGCATTTGACACCTGCTGCTCAATAGCTGCATAAGAAGCAGCATCATTATACCGGATATTTAACGGAATAGCAGGCTGTGGAGCTTTTATAGATATGGAATATTCTCCTGATTTAAGATCAATTATCTTTTCAAAATTAATAAGACTATCTCCCGTTACTGCTACGGAAGCTTGTTGCAAAGTATCCGCAGGTAAACCTTTTACAATAACTGAAGTATCTGAAAGTATTTCTCCCGGGTAAGTTTTATTGTTTGCAGTAACAGAAAATTGTATGTTTTTAAAACTGTTTAAAACATTATTTTTTACCAGGTTGAAACTAATATCTGCAAATTGCCGTGGCGTTTTGTAATTAGATTCATTCGCAAAAAATCTATACATAAAAAAGACTCCTGCTATTAATATAGCGGCGGCTAAAGAGCGGCGTATAACATGATCCCGTTTTCTTTTTTTATTTTCAAGGCTGTCTTCTATTTTAAAATAATCAGAAGGAGTAATACAATTACCATTATTGTCTTTCAGCAGCGTTCCATTGGCGTCGTTTAGATATTTGGAAAGTGGTTGATCGAGCCAATCGTTTTCTACATACTTTTTCATCCTTTCATTTTCTTCATCACTCAACTCATGTTGCGAAGGATTACGGGTATGAAGTAAAAATTTATTTACCGTATTATTCAATTCAAATTCATCAGCAATCATTGATGAGGCTGTAATGTTCCCGGCTACTTCCTGAAATAATTCCAGCATGGTACTCCTTGCGATTACCTCTGATTCATCATTAAGATGAGATAACATTTCCAGGCGCAATGAATCGGGGATTAAACCCGTCTGCATCCATTTGATTCGTGAAAGCCTGAGCAGGTTCGTGTAGGTAACGAGTTTTATTTGCGACGCATTTTTTTCTTCTAATGCTTTACCTATAGCAACAGTTGCCTTCCAATCAATATATGGATATACAGCAAGTGCACATATCCATTGGATCAACATGGGATCTTCATCGAGATACTTTGTTAGCTGAGCCCATTCATCAAAATTTACAAAGCGTGAAGAATAAGAAGATGGGATAATAATGTGTTGAATCTTCTGCCGGTTAATAAGATTGTTGATTTCATTAACAATGACATGATGCGAATTAAGATCAGCAGGTACGACAGTGAAGCCCGCCGCTATTAAAGCATTTTCCTTGTAATCCCAATCGTTTACAGGTACTGGCGTTAAAATAATTTTATGATCCCATGATTTAAATTTATCAGAAACCCATGGTTTTAATTTTACGGATAGGGTTTCAAAAAATTCTTTTGTATCAGAAAATATAAATAAGATGGTATTAGGGTATAGCCGGGATATTTTTTCAACAGGCAACATGCTTTGGTTCATTTTCTCATTGCTAAGAACAAGAGGTTCTTTATAAAAACTGAATGCACTTATATTTACCTGCTCTGATGCTAATTTCTTAATAACGAATTCAAATAATTTTACCTGGAGGCCTTCAGCATATTCTTTATCAATGAATACAAGAAAATCTGTAGGCTGGGTTTTGGGAGTGAATTGCAAAAATGGAAAGCCTCCGGAGCGAATAGTTGCCCGGATGGTGTTTCGCACATTTAAAAGTAATAGATCATTTACATGCCTTTTTCGCATAGCCTCAGCCAATTGACTGATTTCTTTTTCTGCCGAAATTTTTTCTACCTGGTCTTTGAATTCAATTTTATATGGTCCCGTATACTCTTTGGGAGAATCCTGCCCGGCTACATCTATTGGCTTTTTTAAAGACTTCTTTTTCCTGGCATATAATACAAGGGCAACTAATACAAGGGGCAATAAAAAAATATATAAACCCGCCGTTCCTATTTTCTTCCAATTTATATCAGAAGCTACGGTCGGGGGTTTTGTCCCAATTACTGAAAGTTGAAAGTCAGGTTTTTCATATAGAGTTGCTGTAAGAGAATCAAGGCTGCAATGCAATAGCTTTGTGTTTACTACGGCTCTTACCGCATAGCCTGTATCCGATTTATAATTTGTAACAAGCACTGGCGATTCAGAAATCAAGCTATCGTTTATGTACCATTTATATGCATAACTACTACTGCTATCAGGCGAATTGGTAAACTCAAGGCTGTAAGTTTTTTTGGAAGTTTTATTTAGATTACCAACATCTTTTTTTATGATATTTACTGAAGGCGGTTTTTCACAATAGACGAGAATATCATTATTTCTAAAAGAGTTTAGTGTATCACCTTTTTCGCTAAGTAGCCAGGCAACTAATTGAACATTTCCTCCACTCTTAAATTCTTTTCTTACTTCCCTTGTATTTTTATAAACCGAATCATCTATTTTAAATATTACCAAATATTTCTTTGCAACGATTGTATCTTTTAATTCCGCACGAAATAGCGTTAGCTCATTAGTTAATAAATAACCTGCACTATCATTAGGTATTGTAAGTACGGTTATTGATGGTAAAAGTTTTGACTCTTTTTGCAAATAAAAATACAGTAGAGCAGATAGTAATAAAATTCCTGCAAGACATAGGATAATTATTTTGCGATAGCCAGGTGGCTTTATTATATTTTCTATTGGCGTGTAAAGCTGGTTGCTCTTTTCTTTTACAAAGATTCTATACTTTTCGAAAATAGCATTAAAGTGTTCCTGCTCCTCTTTATTTCTGCAGATTAACGGGCTGATAATGGATCTTAATTCAGAAAAGTCATTGAGTTCTTCATCGCCAAGATTCGCCAAAACTTTTTGTATATCAATAAGGGTGGAAGTACTTATATCAAAGCCTTCTGACTTAAGCATAGCCAGCAACGTAGCTAAAGGAGTGGCAGTATGGTTTTGGCCGGGGGGCATCTATTTTTTAGGTTTTTGTGCGTACATGCAATAAGCTTCACCCCAAACCCCTTCACCGATGGAGAGGGAGCGTGATGTGTTAAAAGATTTAGCTACATCGCACATAGTTTCATTTCGCAATTTTTCCCCTGTCGTCATTACTCTTCGCAATTATGGGAAGTGTGTATTGAAGAATTAATTTTTGGTTGGGAGATAGTTTTAAAAAATCAACATCTTCTGCAAAAAACCCTTCTACTTCCAGAACTTTTATCCACTCCAATAATTCTGAATTTGATGGTGGCTTATCGGGCATTCGCTCTTTGTATTGCTGAAATTCTGCAATTACATTTTTTACTTTTTTCTTCAGGTCATCAAATTTATTTTCTACAGATTGCGCAGTTTCATTTTTATATATGGCCTTGAGATATGGCTCCATCCTGGAGCAAACTATTTTATACAATGTATCCTCATCGGGTGAAGGAATGTGATAAAATAAGCAGCGCCGCAAAAAAGCGTCCGGGAGGTTTTTTTCAAAATTACTTGTCATGATTACAACAATCCTTGCGGTAGCTTCATTTTCCTTTTGTGGAGCTCTTTTTATTTTCAAACTACTGTTAAGCTCATTGATTGAGAATTCATAATATTCAATTTCATTTAAAAGATCATTGGGAAAATCCCTCGGGGCTTTATCAATCTCATCAATCAACACAACGGTGCTTTGCGGAGCATCTTCCAGTTCTTCATAGTTTTTAAGCAAAGTCATTTCCAGGAGCTTGTCATCGGCAGCAATTTTTGTTTTTCCATATGTTTGTAAAATGGCTTTGCCTAATGCATTCAATTTAATAAAAGGATGCGCCTGGCTTATCATTGCAGTATTATTATTTACCTGGTCAACACTTTTTTTCTGGAAATGCCCTATGGCATCGTACGTATAAAAAAGGTCGGAAGCATTGGAAGTTGTTTTGGTATTAAAAATAAAAGGAGCTGGCAAAAACGGAGCGAAACCATTTAGATCTTTTGCATCTATATTAGCAAGTTCATTGGCAACTTTAAAGGCAAGCTGTGTCTTGCCGGTTCCGGGAGCACCTGTTACCAGTAAAGGCTTTTGCAACCATATCGCCATATTTACCGCTTTGGCAAGACTCATATCTTCAATAACATAATACCGGGGATCAAGATCAGAAGTCGTCTGTATATTTTTAAGATCAAACAATTTTTCAGCAGGCATAATTATGTGTTTTTTGATTTATCAAAAATTATCTGGTCCAACAGAATTTCAGCTTTCGACATGGAAAATGTTTTTTCAGGAAGGTTGTAATATTCAGGAAAATATTTTTGAAGAGTTGCATTAATGCCTTGTTCACTTTCTGTTATCTTCCGACTCAGCAGCCAATCTTCTATATCGCTGATGCATATTTTTTCAAGCTTTGGAAGTTTATTGTTTGCCAGGAAAGTTGCATCATCTGTTATCTGGCTGCTCAAGTTTGTGTTCTCTTCGATATCTGATTGCCTGAACAATAAAAAAATAAGGATTTTTTTTTCTTCCGCTGGATTATTTAAAACAGCAATTTCTTTATAAAAATTTTCAATTGCTTTTTTATAGATCGTAATATTATTATCTTTCAAATAAGAGCTTTCAATAACAAGATTGATGACTAAAAAATCTTTTTTTGCCTTACGCAATGCATCAAAAATATCAGAGGCGACTATCTGCCTAACGGGAAGGGTAAGAGCTTGTATCAACTGAGTTCTTATTTCATTCTTAATGCGCAATAATAATTGCACTTCATTTTGCAACGGAAAATATTTAGTAATTACGGTGACTTCTACCACCTGTTTCCCTTCATACCTGAACTGACATTCATAACGGTTTACAAAAGAAGTATGGTTGTCTTCCTTGTGGCCAGGCAATAAAAATAAATGTATAGGACTTTGATAATTTAAAATATAAAATGAATTATCAAATGCATCGGCCTGGTTGTAACGGTTGCAGAAATATTTCAAATCATTGGGAAGTTGTTTATTCTGTAGAGCTGAAGCTGGTACAGGCTCTTGCTGCAACAGTTTTACATATTCAGGTTTATTGAGTTCCCTGCGCAATGATGCGAGTACAATACCGGGAAGATCTTCTGCATTTTTAAATAAGGCCACGCCATGAGATTTTCCTATACTGTCCGAAAACTTTTTTAAGCGCTCATCTGTTTGTTCAATATCCTTTTTAAAACAAAGAATTACCATGTCCTGTTTTTTGCAAGCAGCATCATATTCAAATTCAGTAAAAGATTTGCCAAGCAATACATTGTCCATTTCAGGAATAGAACCATAAGATTCTCCGATCAATAAAATATAGATGGGGCATTGATTTACATAAGCCTCAACTTCATCTTTAGGATGTTTTGTAAATGCGCCAAACCATTCCATGGCACAGACTTCGTAGTCTGCTGTCTGCAATAAATCAATAAGAGACTTTCTTTCTTTTTCAAGATCTCTTTTGGTAGACGATAAAAATATTTTAATAGCAGAAGCCATTTAATTCATTTGAAAAAAATAACGGATGTGACATTTACATTTTTAAATTCCTGGGGTTACGAAAGGATCATATTATTTCCCCGAATTTAATTAATCTTCCATAAAGTTTTGGTGATAACTATAGTATAGTATAAAGGTTGGTTTTAAAATGCAAGGTAAGACTGTACATAAAATTTCTACTGGTTATTTTATGATTTACGAAAGTTTCAATTTTTATTTTCCTTAATAAATTGTAAAGGAGAATTACTTAATAATTTCTGTAGTCTTTCAATTTGTTGCTGTGTAGTTTCCTGCATCCATTTTTCTGAAGCATTGGAATAAATTTCCTGCAATTTTTTATTGGCCAGCTCTTCATCTTCCAGGCCTACATAAGCTTCTCCAATAGTGGCCTCTACCCAATAACGGCTTTTCGAATAATTTTCAAGTATACCAGAATTGGCATCCGGCCCTTTGGGTTCAGGATTATTATTCAGCCAAGTATTGCATATTTTAATCACTTCTTTTCTTATTCTTCGGGCCTGGATAAAATCGGCAATAGCTTCGGCGGTTTCAGCAGATTTTGCCGCTCTTGTATTTAAGAGGAACGCATAGTTAATACCATTATAATAATCATTACGCAGATAAAAACCACGTTCATATGCATTTATAGCTTCATCAAGATTTATTTGTTCATTGCTTAACTCCCATAGTCTTTTGTGAACAGCGCCCCAAAGACCGAGTGTTTCCGGATCATTAGAAGTTGTTGGGTCTAATAATTTAAGAAGGCCTTGTGCTTCTTTTAATGAATCAAGCTCAGTGGGCGATTTAGATTTATAAGTTGCCAGGGCCAATCTTTGTAAAGTGTAGGGATCCTCTTTATCCTGGTTCTCTAACTTCGAATTCTTACGAATTTTTGAAAGAAAAACTTTTGCGGTAATCCAGTCACCTTCCTTTTGTGCCTCATCTACTTCCTTCATCAATTCACTATGCGTTTTTAAATTTTTGCCGGGTTTTACTTCAGCAGCTTTACCAGTATCTGGTTCCGTTTGCTGAACAGCTTCTTTGATGGCAGCGGCAATTTGAGGGGCTTTAAGGCCATTTAGGAATGTATAAACAGGACTGTCATTATCCCTTGGATTTTTATTTACAATGTTTTTAATCGCTTCTGTAAGCAGGCTGCTAAATCTCTTTGCTTCACTGGAACCTATATCTTCTCCAAGATGGTGGTATTGCCGGACGGCAACATGGTTCACATCAAATGGCAATGGTGATTTCATGCCATCTTCACAAATAATAACTGTTGTGAAAGGCCTTAGCGCATGACGGACACCCAATTCATAAAAAGCATTTTTATTGGAAGTAGATAAGTCGGCGACCACTACATCTGCATTAAGTAATTGTTCATACATAGGTAAATCTATAAGTCCTGAATGGACGATCTCATCAGCCCTGATGCAATTGAGGCCTGCGGCTTCAACAGCCGGCTTTATCATATTCCTGTATGACATATCAAGATCCAGGGTTCGTCCGGTTTCAAAGTCCGTTTTTTTACCGAACCCCATAACTACGAAACATGTTAGTTCGTTTTCCATTTCATTATTTTTTAAATTAATGTAAGCAGTTTATTTCTTCAATTATATACATTCTTTTTTCAGCCTCTTTTTTAAAATGATTGGTAGTATCATCGGAATCTTTGGGTTGCCCTTCCCAAACGATAACAGCTAATTTTTTCTTATCACTTTTTTTATTTAGTTTTTCAAATACAGCATCTGCGGTATTTAAAATATCAAAATTTGCTTTTTCATAAGCTTCCTTATCATCCTCCGCATAATTTAATATAATAACATCTGTTTTGCTGCGCAATTCTTTGTAAATAGTATCAAACAGTTGACCCCAGTTTCCCGGGCGATCAGTTACAGAAGAAGCCCTGAATATTTTAGCGTCAAAAGGAAGAATCATTTTTCTGTGGATTTTTAACTGGCCCGCTATGTCCAAGGCAATTAAATCGGCGCCGCAGGCGCCGGAACAAACGAGGTAATCGATAGCATTATCAGTAAAAAATTGCTTTAATCTTTCTTTTACACTTTCAACATTCTTCAACGGAAAACGTATTGCAGAAGCATCTGCCGCATCCACTCTCCTGCCTGCGAGAACTGCTACCATAGAATTTCTTTTTGCAAAACAACTTCAAATGCTATACAAAAGATCCAAAATGCTCCATCGAAATTTGCGCCGCTGCTTTTTGTCCAACCTGCCGTAACTGATCTATATAAAGAACAGAATCCATTTCACGCACATGATCTGAATCAATATTTTTAAGGCCTAATGCATCTAATCCTTTCCGGCTTAAATCTGCATTATACCTTGCATATAAAAAATGCCTGCTGGTATTACTTGTTAATGGAAGTAATTTCCCATGATCATCCATAGGTACCATAAATTTTAATTCAAGATCAATGTTTGCCCCATAAGTGCACCTGCCAACTGTTCTGCAATTGATATCCTGGTCCACCTGCATAGCATACATTAAATTGTTGGGCAATCCCTTGGCAGCATCCAATAAATTATTATAGCTGCCCGCGCTTGGCGCTGATCCGGTGCCCACAGAAATAATCAGCAATTTATCTTCGCCTGTTTCCCAATTAAGTTTGTAAGCCGATTGTGTTGCCATGCGATACATTAAAAATGCAGGATTATTATATGGGGTTACCCCGCCATCAACAAATACAAAGGTTTTTTCAGGATCATTGGGATCCCACTGCAAAGTCTCCGGAGGAAAATATACAGGTGCTGCGGTACTGGCTCTTACTAATTGAAAAAGTTTAATTTTTGAATTGCAATCAGGAAGGGTTTCATCATTAAACAGGGCCAAAGGATTATTACTTATCGGCCAGGGAGAGTCGGTGCTCCTGTTCATTGTTACTACCAGTAAAAGAGATTTATATCTGCCCTTTCTCACCATCAGGTCTGTATCTTCACCAAAAGTTTCTTTCAGCATTTCAAGCAAAGGCCCGGACTCATACAATGCTTTCCATCTTTTTAAAATAAAATTTTTATCAAACATGTCTTTGCCTTTCTTTATATAAAAATCAAGCAACTGCTGTACGGACATTCCTATTGATAATCCTGCGGCAATGATAGCACCGGTACTGGTTCCGCCTATGTAATCAAAATAGTCTCCTAATACAAAATCATCTCCCTTATTCAATTTTTGTCTTAGCTGTTTTTCCATTTCTGCTAAAATCTCCAGGGTAAGTACTCCGCGAATGCCACCTCCATCCAGCGCTAGCATTTTTCTTTTCTGACGAGTTTCATACCGTAGTTGTAATGGGCCCCATACTGACATGCTAATTTATTTTTGGTTGAAAATATTTTTTTATAATTAAAATCAATAATAAAATTTCAAAGGCTTCCTGCTTTAATAATAAAACTATTTCGATAAGAGTAGTTTTAAATATAGCTTATGAGGTAATTTATTTTCCCGGGGAAACGGAGATAATTATGAAACTAAAAATAACAATGTAATTCGATATTTCAAGTGGAGATTTTAGGCTAATGAACATTAAATAATTTCCTGAACGATGTTAAATGGCTGCCTGGATTTTTGTTACGGAAAGTTTTTTTAACGACTGAGAATAAAAATATTTATATAATGTATTATACCGCTTTCTAAATCGTTCCAGGAAAATTAAGATTACGATGCTAATGATTTTGATTCCGAAGAGGCAAGGTTGATGGAAAAACTAAATACAGGGCGATGAGATTGAAGTAAAGATTTTGCTTTTTCAATACCCTTGAGTGTAATGCAAACTGCCATTTTATCAAGTTGTTTAACCACAACTAATTCCTGGTTTACCAGTAATTGCAAATGTTGTTGAATGGTATCCCAATCCTGTGATTCCCTGAGAATTATTTCCCCTGGGCTACATAGATAAGTCTCAGGATGCGTATCATATTTAACTATATGAAAAATTGTTTCAATGTTTGATATTCATTCTCCATATAATAAATGTACACTTAAGTCTGATTTCAAGACATTATTTAACAGTTAAAATTTATCAACATAGAAATCACAATTCAGGAAATTTAAAGTTTAAACCTTTATATAAAGGTATTCTTAAATGCTTGTTGAATAATTTACCAAAGGTACACCGTAACAACTCTACACTTTTTTAATTATTAATCCTAATGGCAAAATCTGCCGGCCATACATTTCATTCAATAGGGCCCCTATGCCTGTATAAATGGCTGAGCCGCCACACACAATACCTTCATAACCTGTAAAAGTTTTTAAACCAGCATTACCTGTTGCATCACCAATTGCCAATAAAAAAAATAATATCGTTAATGTAGCAAATACAAATTGCAATGCCTTGCTGATCCGAAGCGTCCCAAAAAAAAGCAGCCCGGTAAAAATTCCCCACATAATTAGATAAGCGATCATTGCACTTTCTGATGCCGCGTTGATCCAACCAAGTTTTGGCATTACGATAAGGCCTACCAATGTAAGCCAGAAAAAACCATAAGAAACAAATGCAGTGAACCCAAAAGTGTTATTCTTTTTTACTTCCATGATACCCGCAATGATCTGCGCTATCCCACCATAAAAAATTCCCATGGCGAGTATCATTGAGTTCATTTCAAAAAATCCTGCATTATGAAGGTTAAGTAAAACTGTAGTAAGCCCAAACGCAAGTAATCCAAGTGGTGCAGGATTTGCGCTTGTATCTTTAATAACCATAGCTGTCTGATCCATAATTATTGTTTTTTATGAAAATTTAAAATACTAATCTTAATTGAATTATTTTGAAAGATTTTTCTATAGTATTTTATTCTTTCTATTTATTACTATGTTTGCCTTTGCGGCACCTATATTTTTGCCTTCAAAGCGCAAAGCCGCAGGTGTACAAAAAAATATTGAGCCTTTGAGTTGTACTTCTTAACCTTTTTAAAATTATGTAGTTAAGGTAAGTTACTATACGAACTTATTCAAATTCCGTATAAATAAACGAACTGAAACTAAATTCGTATATTTATACGAACAATTTAAAAATTCGTATATTTATACGAATATGAAAGGTTCGTATATTTACACGAATTAATAGCATATCAGTATTTTTTATAATAATTATGAAGGCAGTTCTTACAGGAGATATTGTAAATTCAACTAAACTTACTTCGGTAAAAGAAAAAGCATTAGTAAAATTATTAGAACAACTACTAAAGCCCTATAAATATGAATTTTATCGGGGCGACAGTTTCCAGGTACTCATAAAGGAGGCTGGCAATTCTCTTCGTATTGCATTACTTTGCAGAACTGCTGCCATAGGGCTTACAGAAAATAATGAGGCAGATGTAAAGATAAGTATTGGATTAGGAGAAGTTGAAGAACGTATTAAAACACTTGGATCCGCAAAAGGTGAAGCATTCATTTTATCAGGCAGGGCGTTTGATGCATTAGAAAAAACAGATTCCAGGCTGGTAATCTCTACAGTAAATACGGTTGCAAATCTTAGTTTTGAAATACTTACAGATTACATTGACTCTATTTATAGCAGGATGACGCCAAAGCAGGCAAAAGTAATTTTCGAATTACTTAAAGGCGGATTACAGCAAGACGTTGTAAAAAGATTAAAAAAATCAAAAAGCACCATCAGCCAGCATGTAAATTCAGGTCGATGGACTGAAATTGAAAAAATTTTAAAACAGTTCGGGTTATTAGTTAAGGCCATCAGTTAAGGCAAACTAATTAATAGAACTATTAGCATTAATTATTACTAATGTTCATTGCATCAATATGGTTAATAAAATTATTATTAGCGCATCTTCTTACTGACTTTGTATTACAGCCCGGCAGCTGGATAGCCAGCCGGAATAAAAAACATTTCGCTTCAGATAAATTATACCTCCATGGATTCATCACTGGATTGGTTGCATGGATATTAATCGGGTGGAAATATTGGCTTGTAAGCTTTATAATTTTAATTACGCATACTCTTATTGATGGATGGAAATCTTATCAAAAACAAAATAGTATTTATTTTCTTGTAGACCAGTTACTTCACCTAATAATAATAGCTGGCTGCTGGTATTTTACTTTTATACAATGGGCTAATGTGCAGGATACATTGGAGATGCTAAATAACAATCCGCGTTTTTGGCTCATAATTACCTCAATCATTTTTCTTACAACCCCGGCAGGAATTTTGATCGGGCAATTAACCAAAAACTGGAGAGACCAGATTCCTGATTCTGAGAATCTTGCAAATGCAGGAAAATGGATCGGCATTGCTGAAAGGATTATCATATTGATCTTTGTTATGAAAGGGCAGTATTCTGCAATAGGTTTATTAATAGCCGCAAAAGGAATAATAAGATTTAATGAAAAAGACCGCCAGGAAATCAAAACAGAATATTTAGTAATTGGTACGCTGCTAAGCATAGGTATTGCAATTGTTACAGGCTTATTAATTAAACAATAAAATCATGAAGTATAATAAAATAATTGGTTTTGTGGCATGTGCTTTACTTATACTTAGTTGCTTTTTGCCGTGGACTTATTATGCTGATCTTAATAAGACTTTTAATGGCTTTTTTTCCGAAGAGAATAATTACGGAAAACCAGGAAAGTTTTTTGTTTTTTTTGCAGTAGCATCTATGGTATTAATCTACCTGGATAAAATTTGGGCTAAGAGAGTGCTTTTATTTTTAGCAGCGCTTAATATCGGCTATTTGATAAAAACCTATATCCTTTTTACTTCGTGTTACAATACCTATTGCCCGGAAAAAAAAGCCGGGCTTTTCCTATTAATATTGAGTTCTGTTTTAATTATGATTATTTCAATTTTTCCGGATTTAAAAATTGAAAGCGAAGTAAGCGAGGAAAAGCTTAATTAAAGATCATCAAAAATTATTCAAAAAGCTCAAGCCTGCTTTTAGGCCTTTTATCATCCAGCCAAATAAAATTTTTCAGTTTTTTTTCTTCTTCAGGTATTTCTCTCATCGGATACATTTTACCTTTTATATCATTTACAAAAAGTACTTTAATAAGATCATCATTTTTAAAATACAGATCGATAACGTCGCCTGTAGCACGGTTCATTCCTATATAAGCACTGTCCTCATCCTGTGGATAGTATATACTTTCCGCCTGCGAACCTTTTACACGCATATAATCAATTTTTCCATCAGCGAAATAACCGTTAATTGTTTTACCTGCAATCTGGTTAAAAAAACCCTGGGTTGTTTTATTTACTATTATTCCTTTTTCAAATACATAGAGCCTTTCTGGTTTTTTATTTTTTGTATAAAGAAAGATGGTGTCGCCGGTTACCTGGCTTCTTCCACTCCAAATCACGGGATCATAAAATAATCTAAACACGGAATCTTTTGCTGAAAAGAAAAGGCTGTCAGATAAACTTTGAAGTGAGTCGTTGAAAATTTTTACATGATGAAATGCAAGAAAATATCGTATCGCAGAATCAGATTTGTTTAAGGTATCTTTTATTTTATTATTAACCTTTATAGTGTCCCCAACTGGATGAATAGAGGTTTGGGATGAATCACTAAAAGAAGAATCCGGATGTGATAAATTATTTCGGGGAAGAGTCATTGTTGAAGAATCCAAAAACTGTTGGTTTTTATTTGGATTTATAACAGGGGGATTTATCAACTCTCTTTTGCGTGCTTTCAAGGAATCGATTATGTGCCTAAGATTCTTTGTAGAATCAGTTAAACTCCCATATTTGGAACCTGAAATATCTTCTCCGGATTTAAGAATTTTGGAACTATCAGCATCAAACTTTACTTTAATACTATCCCTTACAATACTATCTTTCTGCAGTACCATTTCATTATTTTTTACAACGGAAGAAATACCCGAAAAAAGTGTATCGGCAGCAATATAAGTACTGTCATCTTTTTGCGTTATAATCATCACAGGTTTCCTGGTGGCGAGGAATGAGTTATTTTTTTTATTGAGAAATATTTGATTACCTGTTACAATAAATCCATTTGATGAATCTTTTACTATAGCATTGCCCTCAAGCTGAGCATTTCCTGATTTATCATCAATGGCGATGTTATTGGCAATGTAAATTCTACCGCTGCTATCTTTAACAGAAGTGCGGCTTGTAAAAAAAGCATTGCCGGTTTTAAGGTCGTAAGTTCCCTGGGTTGTAACAATATTTACTTCTTTGTTTTTAATATTGGTATTCCCGGTAAAAGCCACTACTTCTGTGCGCATATTATAGATAAGTGAGTCAGCTTTAATGCGGTTTTTAGGCCCTATTACATCTACATTGTTTCTAAAATAAACATCTTTTGTATCGGCATAGTAAGTGCCTTCACGGCTGGTAATAGTATTTCCTTTATCAATAACTTTTCCTCCATTGTGATAATTGCCTATGCCTGTATTGAGATTATAATCCAGGTCCTGAGTAAATAACGTTCCTTTTTTATCGGTAAGCTTTACATTTTTTTTTAAGTAAGCAGTTTTTTCTGCACCAATGTATTTCAAATAATCCCCGTACGTTTGAATACTATCTGCCTGGTTAATATGCACATTCCCGAATGCTTCTACAATATGAGTGGTAGGATTGATAACTGCACTATCACTTGTAAACAGCGTTGTCTCCTGCTTTATTACAGCACCTCCTGCAATTGTTTGTAAAGTTGTAAGAGAATCAATACGTATCGTACGCATGCTGGGTCCCCTTATTATTTCAAATTCCCTTATTGTATCGGTAGGATGGGATGGAGGAGTTACCTGCGAATAAGAGTTAAAGCCAATACTTAACAAAATGAAGAGGCATACAATTTTCATTCGTGTGTGCCTCCTGGTTATTTAACCACTTTAAGGGTATCATCAATTAAAGGAGCTGTAATATAATTGCCTTTGTCTTTTTTACCCAAAACAGAAATATTTACGTAACGTTTTGGATGAACCCGTATATCATCAAGAAGAATATTTATTTTATTGGTAGTTGACGTGAGATTATCATACAATTTCTTATCGTTCAGGAGCAGGCCAAGTGACCCATCCTTACTATTAATTTTTTCAGAACCTTTTTTGAAATTTTCAACGGCAGCGTTCAAAGTATCCAGCGTTTTTGCTAAATCAATATTTGAAAACTTCGCAGATGCTTTTTGCGCATTTAAAAGAATATCATTGAGTTTTTCATTATTCGAATTAAGATTGCCGGTGAAAGTATTTACGTTTTCAAGAGTGTGAGCCAGGGCTCCCGTTTGAGCATTCATCAATTGTTGCAAGGAAGCTGCTGTCAAGGCAAATGAAGCCGTTGTTGTGTTCAA
Organism: Chitinophagales bacterium; assembly: GCA_038239385.1. Lineage (GTDB taxonomy): Bacteria > Bacteroidota > Bacteroidia > Chitinophagales > Chitinophagaceae > Ginsengibacter. Next base: position 10,281 of record JBBSEV010000031.1, on the reverse strand, counting down.
ATTTTGAAGAATTCCTTTTATATTATTTTTAGTGTTTGAATCAAAAACCCCGGTCACAACATGTAAAACTGAATCCAGGGATTTTACCGCATTGCGTACTTCATACAAAACAGGGTTAATCAATTTTAAAGCTTCATCAAAGGCACCGCCGCTTAGGGAAGTGATTAAAGTATCTCCGGACTTGAGATAAGTAGTAGAGTTTCCTAATTGTATTTCGAGTGAGGCGTTTCCGAGCAGGGGTGGCTTTATAATTCCAAGCGAATTATTCGGAATATTTACGTCCTTGGTAATATTAATGGTAACAACAATTTGTTTCATGTCTTTGCCACCATCAAGATTTTCAATATTACCAATTTGAAGCCCATTGATAAATACTGCATTAGATTTTGTCAGTAGCTGCACATCCTGGTATACTGCATAAATATGAGTTTCAGTTTTAAAGAAGCTTTTGCCTTTAAGATAATTAAATCCCAATACCAGCATGACAACTCCAAGAATCGCCAGTATTCCTATCTTCGTTTCGTTGTTAATTTTCATTTCTATTTTTTGATAATAAAGCGGTATCTCTTTTTATTGATGAATTGTAATCACGAAAATAGTAAATCTTTATTGGCATACAGAACTCAATATCAATAAGGAAGTTCTGTAAATGAAGAATGAAATGAAATTATTTATTTGGAAAATAAAAAATTGAATTCTTACTTGGAACTTAAAACATCGCTGTTTGTGTTACCTTCTGTACCTTCTACCTGCGATTTATATTTTATTAAAGCACGGGTGATAGATTCGGCAATTTCCTGCTGGCCTTTCTCGCTATTAAGATATCTTTCATCGTCATAATTAGCTATGAAACCGGTTTCCACCAGAACAGCAGGCATCGAGGTTGCCTGTAGCACCCATATACCTTTTTGACGTTGGTGTACGCCAAGATCCTGCCGGCCCATATCGGCAATGTCTTCCTGTATAACAGATGCAAGCTTGTAGCTCCTCTTAAAATAATTTTGAGTATATAGCAAAGCCTTTGCCCTCCACTCAGGGCTATCATCGTTAATATTGAGTGTGCTGTCGTTTTCCCCTGTGGTAAATATAAGGTCACTTTGTTCCATAGCCTTTATTTTATCATTGGTTTTATGCGCAGCAAAAATCCACGTACTGGTTCCCTTTCGTTCTGTAGGAATTTTAAAATATTGCCTTATAGGTACTTCCCGTGTATGGGAAGTAACAATTTTTTTTCGCTTCTTTCCTTTACCGGTATACTTAACTGTTGTATAAGTTTGTGACCTATACCCAAGAATACGGGAACCTGTTTTAAGATCTACGGCATCTGCATGAATGCAAACAAAAAGATCACCATGATAATCGTTTGCGATTTGTGCTTTTTCCTTTGGAGATTGATAAATATCCGTCGTTCTCGTAGGAATTATTGTAACTTCTGGCATTTGCTCTTTTAATGTTTGCACGAGTTTTTTAGAAATAGCAAGCGTTATATTTTTTTCCGATGAGCCTAATGTGCCCTCATATTCACCACGGGCACCGGCATCACTCCCGCCATGGCCGGCATCTACAATAATTGTTTTAATCTTTTTGCCTTGTGCATTTCCATTGGCACTTATCAGCATCAACAGATTTAAAAAAATTAAGCCAGTTTTAAACATTGATGAAAAAAAAAGTAGTTTTCTGTATTTAAACATTTAGAGTAAAAATTTTTCATTGCTACCAGGCAGATATTAAGTAATCTTCACAAATCCTTAATTGAAATCTATCTATTTTTGTTTACTACTGCTATGAATATGATAAACAAAGTTAGTTTAAAAACGATATTGACTTTCGCTTCTACTGCTATCTTGTTTATACTAACGGTTCAAAGTAAGGATAAAGAGTATTTAAATATTTCTTTTCACAGATTTTTAACTTCACATATAGATACGCTTCCGCCGAATAAAAAAAATCTTTTATTCGAAAAACAAATTTCAACTTCAGACTCCGGTAAAGAAATTAAGATTCCTGTTATTGACACAATTCATTTCAATAAAATTGATTCTGCTTCAAATAATGATTCATCTTCATTAACCAAAACCAAAGACACTTTATTGTATAGATTATCAAAAAATGCGATTGAAGCGATTGTCGATTATTCGGCTGAAGATTCTATGGTTCTTGATGTGCCCGGAAAAATAGTAACCCTTTATGGGAAAAAAGCAGTAACCAATTATAAAGACAATTTGCTAACTGCTCCTGTTATCGCTTTCGACCAGTCGTCGGGAGATATAATTGCTTCTATTAAAAGAGATAGTGCCGGTAATGTAATTGCATTTCCCTCATACAAGCAAAGTGATTTCACTTCTCAAAGTGATTCAATAAGGTTTAATATGAAAAGCGGAAAAGGGCTTACTAAGAGTACATACACACAACAAGGTGAAATGTACGTATACGGGCAGGTAATAAAAAAAATAGACAACAATGTATTTTATGCGTTAAGAGGAAGGTTTACAACATGTGATCTCGATACACCTCATTTTGCATTTATTAGTAACAAAATAAAATTCATTAATAACAAAGTCGCGATAACAGGCCCGGTACATCCTGAATTTGAGGGTGTTCCAATTCCAATCTACCTTCCATTTGGCATATATCCTTTAAGCCAGGGAAGGCATTCAGGATTTATTGCTCCCAATTTTGCCACAAATCAACAGTTAGGGCTTGGGCTTGAAGGCCTGGGCTATTATAAAGTTCTTAGTGATTATTGGGATGTAATAGTAAGAACAAGTATTTATTCTTATGGAGGCTGGACACTTAATGTAAGCCCGCATTATACTAAAAGATACCGATACACAGGTAATATCTCGTTTGATATGCAGACTTTTAAAAGCAACTTCAAAGGAGATCCTGATTATTCAAGAAACCGAAGCTATCATATTGCATGGAGTCATTCTACTGATAGTAAAGCAAGGCCGGGCGTGACATTTACTGCCAGTGTAAATGCAGGCAGCAGCAGTTATAATTCCTATATACCCGACAGGCCCATACAGAATTTTCAAAACCAGTTATATTCGACTATCGCTTATTCAAAAACATGGAAGGACAAACCTTTCAATTTAACGGTTACGGCCAATCATAATCAAAACACCAATTTGAAGATCATCAATGTAAATCTTCCCGATGTAGGCTTTAACGTGCAAACAATATATCCATTCAGGAAAAAAGAATTTGTTGGTACTCCAAAATGGTATGAAAATTTAGGAATTGCCTACAATGGAAATGCTAAAAGCCTTTTCTCTTTTTATGATACACTCGGGCATATTTTCCGGCAGATCGCAGATACCTTTCAATTTGGAGCGCATCATTCTTTACCTATTTCTTTATCACTTCCTCAAATAGGCGCTTTTCAGGTAGCCCCATCCGTTAGCTACGATGAAACATGGTACCAGAGAAAACTTTTCAGGACATGGGATCCTGCCAGAAAAAAATTAGATACCACCTACCAAAAAGGATTTTATACAGCAAGGCAAATGTCATTTGGCTTCGGTATTTCTACAAGAATATTTGGAATGATAACCGCTAAAAATAAAGAGGCAAAGGTGCAGGCTATACGGCATGAAATACGGCCTACACTTGGCTTTAGCTATAAACCAGACTTTAATAAAAATAGCTTTTATTACACGCAGGTTGATACGACAGGCAGAAAAAGGCAGTTTTCAGTATTTGAGCAAAATGTTTTCAGCGCTTACTCACCAGGCAGATTTGGGGGCCTAACTTTTGGCATTGATAATAATCTTTCTATGAAAGTGCGCAATAAAAAGGATACGGGTGAAAATGCATTAAAAAAGGTTTCTCTTATTGATGGATTTAGTATAAACACCAGCTATAATTTTTTCGCGGATTCTTTTCAGTTAAGCCCTTTAGTTCTATCAGCAAGAAGCAACTTATTTGATAAAATAAATATTACTGCTGGTGCGATACTTGACCCTTACCAGGTAAACGCACAGGGGCAAAGAGTAAATGACTTATTAGTGCAACGAAATGCTTTTTCACTAGGAAGGCTTGTAAGTGGAAATGTTTCTGTTTCAAGTAATTTTAAGGGTGGAGATAAAAAAACCGGTACAACCAAACCTACCGAAGAGCAGAGAGATGATTTGCTGAGGAATGATGGATATACTTCTGATACCTATAATAGTGAATTGGCTTACATCACCAATAACCCTGGTGAATTTGCTGATTTTAATATTCCATGGTCAGTCAATTTTTCATATTCTCTAAGCTTCTCAAAAGTCTTTGTTGCCAACAAGGGTTTTAGAACAGATTATACACAGAACACAAGTTTTGGCGGAACATTAAATTTAACTCCAAAATGGCAGATGGGAGTTAATGGGTATTACAATATTTCACTTGGGCAACTTAATACGATCGCAATCTCTATTTCAAGGGACATGCACTGTTGGCAAATGGCCATAAATGTATCGCCTGTAGGAAGGTATCGTTTTTTTAGCATTAATATAAGCCCTAAATCACCGCTTTTACGGGATATTAAAGTAAATAAAACAAGCTCTTTCCGTGATTTTTGATATACTATATGATGGCGATGACTGGGACCCTATAAACTAACATTTACTTTCCGGAGCTATTTATATATTTTATCCAGGTATTAATAAAAAAAGCATTGTTTGCATTACTGATTTTTGCATCACTCAGGTGCATACTTACTTTAATATCACCACAATTGGAAACGATCATGTAATCTAGTCTGTCACCGGTTGCAAGAGAAATGGTAACACCCCTAAAATTTGTACAGCCGATCTGATACTGCTTTGCATTACCTATTGATCCCTTTATCGAAAGTTTTTGAGAAATTTCTTCAAGAGCTTTCAAAAACTCAGGAAGTGATTTCTTTTCGACAGGGAAATAGCCATTAAATTTATCAGTCTGTGTAACCTTGTCAGTATATAAAATAGGCTGGGCAAGCCTTTTATCAAGCAAAGCAAATTTTTGACTGTAGCTGCTGATGAAAAAGAATAAAGAAAAGAAAAGAAGGAAAAAATATCTCATAAATTACTTTGTGTCATCATTTGTGTTCTCCAAAAACCTGCCTTAGTGCATCTGAAATTTCCCCCAAAGTGCAGAAATTTTCGACAGCTTCTATCACTATAGGCATTAAATTATTATTATTAGTTGCATGTTCTTTAATTTTTTCTAATATCATAGCAACTTTTTTGTTATCTCTTTTATGCTTTAAATTTTTTAGTTTATCCGATTGAACTTCCCGGATACTATCATCAATTGTGAATTTTGGAGGTTTTAATTCCTCGTCTTCAATAAACGAATTCACACCCACTATTATTTTTTCCCTGGATTCTATATGCTGCTGATATTGATAAGCACTCCTGGAAATCTCGTTCTGTATGAAGCCCTGCTCAATTGCATACACACTGCCTCCCATGGCATCTATTTTCTCTATAATCTTCCAGGCTTCAACCTCAACATCATTGGTTAATTTTTCAATAAAATAACTTCCTGCTAGCGGATCAACAGTGTCTGCAATTCCACTTTCATAAGCTACTATTTGCTGTATTTTTAATGCAGTAGCAGCGGCTGCTTCTGTAGGAAGGTTAAGCGCTTCGTCATAGCCATTGGTGTGCAGGCTTTGAGTTCCCCCAAGAACAGCAGCAATGGTCTGCACAGTTACCCTGCTAATATTGTTAAGTGGCTGCTGTGCGGTAAGTGTACTTCCCCCCGTCTGGGAATGAAAGCGCATCATCATCGCTTTTTCATCAGTAGCCCCTTCATCCTTCATAATCTTCGCCCACATTTTTCTGCCAGCACGGAATTTTGCTACTTCTTCAAAAAGATTATTATGTGCATTAAAGAAAAAAGACAATCTTCTTCCAAAAATATTAATATCCAATCCTTTTTTTATTGCCGCTTGCACGTAAGCTTTTCCATTGCTAAGCGTAAATGCAATTTCCTGTACCGCAGTGCTTCCCGCTTCACGTATATGATATCCTGATATTGAAATCGTATTCCATTTGGGAAGTTCCTTGCTACACCATTCAAAAATATCAGTAATGATGCGCATTGAAGGCTTGGGTGGATAAATATAGGTGCCTCTTGCAGCATACTCTTTCAAAATATCATTTTGAATAGTTCCCCGAAGTTGTGACAAGTCAGCACCTTGTTTTTTTGCCAGGGCAACATAAAAAGCAAGCAAAATAAACCCTGTTGCATTGATGGTCATAGAGGTAGAAACGTCCTGCAACTGAATCTCTTTGAATAATGCTTCCATATCTTCTATCGAATCTATTGCCACACCCACTTTGCCTACTTCCCCTTCCGAAAGAGGGTGGTCGCTGTCATAACCTATTTGTGTGGGAAGGTCAAAAGCAACACTTAATCCACTTACTCCCTGGGCGAGAAGATAATGGTAACGTTTATTACTTTCTTCTGCAGTACTAAAACCTGAATATTGCCGCATTGTCCAGAGCCGGCCCCTGTACATATCTTCCTGAACACCTCTTGTAAATGGAAATTGACCAGGCTTAATTTCTGTTTCAGCTTCCACAGGAACATCTGAAGATGTGTATAGTTTTTTAATTTCTATACCGGAATCTGTATAAATCTTTTTCATGGAATGCGCTTAAATATCAGGCAAAGAAATCACATAATTTTCTTTGCTTCAAAATTTAAGGCATCCAATACTACATTATGTAGAGAAGCTTTGGGATTATTAATGAGAAAATCAATGATTTGTTTGTTCAGGTCCATGCCCGAAGCTTTGAAAGGAAGGGTTGATGCAAGCTGGTTTACGACATAAATATTTTGTTCCTTGAGATTATTAATTGCCTTCCATATTTCGGTAGAAACATATACCTGTTGGCTCACATTATACTCGTATTCCTGTTTTATAGCATCAATAAGTGATAATTGCATCTGGCGTGAAGAAAGGCCTGCGTTTGGCGTTCGGGATAACAAGTTTTGAAGAGAAATCCTTTCTGCAAGAAGTGTAAGTCTTTCATAAGCCTGCAACCGCAGCTTTAAAGTGGCAGGGTCTATACCTGTCTTTTCTTTTATTTCCTTTTTCAGGCCTGTAAATTCTGTTATCATCCAAATAGTAGCCAAAAATATAACTCCCATTAGTATGACAACAATGGTTTCAAATGTTGACATTGTGACAATTTCGGGCAAAATTAATCAATCCCATAGTAAAGGGTTGTAAATTTGCAGGTGAAAAGATTTAATATTCTGTTGAAATATTAACGGCTAAACTCTCATGTTCGTATTTTTATAAATAATAATTATGGAAACAATAAATAAAACTCCGGTAACTTTTACAAATGGAGCAATAAGTGAAATTAAACGCCTGATGAATGAACCCGGTTTTAATTCTGAAAAATATTTACGTGTGGGGGTTAAAGGTGGTGGCTGTTCTGGAATGACGTATATTCTTGACTTTGAAACAAAAAGCGAAAAGGACGAATTCTTTGAAATAGAAGGAATTCCCTGTATAATTAATCCTGCTCATAGCATTTATCTTACCGATATGGAAGTGCATTGGGAAGGTGGCCTTAATTCTAGAGGATTCACCTTCAATAATCCTAATGCCAGTACAACCTGTGGCTGCGGAAGTTCTTTTGGGGTTTAATAAACTGCGAAAAGCTCTTCATTTCTTTACTTTCAAAAATAAATCCCTTTATTTTTATTAATGACTTCGTAGCTCAGTTGGTAGAGCAGCTGACTCTTAATCAGCGGGCCGAGAGTTCGAGTCTCTCCGGGGTCACATTTACTTTGAAATCCTCAAGTCAGTGACATTGAAGATTTTGTTTTAATCAATAAAAATTTTAGATTAAACTTTTGTACAAGTCACTCATTTACAAATAGGATTGATTCGAGTCCCAACACATCCGAAGGCAAAGCAAAGCTGTACATCCATTCTTGTTATTTCACTCACAAATATTGATCAGCAATTTTCTTAATAAGCTAATGCAGCTTAATTAAACCAACTCCAATCTTTTTTTAATTGGATATTTTTGTGTTTGTAATATGTCTCTTAATAATTCTTATACTCATGATCACATACTTTCTCTTCTAAAAAAAGGAGACGAAAAAGCTTTTACTCACATTTATAATGAGTATTGGGATAAGCTTTACTTTCTTGCACATAAGCACCTGAAATCTGCAGTTGCGGCAGAGGAAATTGTACAGAATGTTTTTGTTGTTCTCTGGAATAGAAAAGCACATCTTACGATTGAATCTCTTCCCGTTTACCTGGCTGCAATGACACGGTACGCTGTGTATAAACATATTGCAAAAGGGAAGAAAGAAGCTGCTACTGCTTTATATCATTCAGAACATAATATCGTTCCTTCAAACCTTGAAGAAGAAATTGATAATAAATTACTTTTAGAAATTGTTGGAAAGTTATCCAATACACTTCCCGAAAAATGCAGGCTTGTTTTTATTTACAACAAACTCCTTGATCAACCATTATCAAAGGTTGCGGAACAACTAAATATCTCGCAAAAAACTGCGGAAGCGCATTTAACCAAAGCATTAAAAGCTATACGTGGTGGGCTTGGTGAAGCATTATCCATTCTTTTTATTTTATAGAAATTATTTTCAGAAATTATTTGTAAGCACTAAGGGTATTTTCTTTTGAAATGACTCTATATTAAGAGGATTCATTTCAACATTACATTGCCAATGGACAATAAAACATTAACTGAGCTTGCCGAAAAATTTACCCGTGGTATTGCTACCGAAGAGGAAAAGGAACAATTGCATGAATGGTATGACACCTGGCAGGATGATGAAGAACCAGTGATTATTTCAGAAGGCGAAAATGCAGAACAGATCAGGGATATAATCTTTATGAATATTCAAAGTAAGATTAATGCCACCAAAACACGTAAACCAAAGGTCTTATTTATAAAAAGGTATTGGCAAAGAGTAGCCGTTGCTGCGGTATTTATAATAGCTGCAGGAACAGGTTCATATTTATACTTTAAAAATGATAAAGGCAATTTAGCAACCGTGCAAAACAAGACGTTGCATGATAAACCGGACGTACTTCCCGGCAATAATAAAGCAATTCTTACACTGGCGAATGGCCAGCAAATAATATTAGACAGCAATGCCACTGGCAATATTGCAAAGCAGGGAAATGCTGCCATCATTAATTTAAAAGGCACGCTGGCTTATAAAACTTTAAATGAAAAACCTGGTGAAGTTGTTTTCAATACCATATCTACACCAAGAGGCGGACAATATCAACTCGTGCTCTGTGATGGTAGTAAGGTGTGGTTGAATTCAGCGGCATCCCTGCGTTTTCCAACTGCTTTTGCAGGCAAAACCAGAGAGGTTGAATTAATCGGCGAAGGGTATTTTGAAATTGCTCATAATGCCTCGATGCCATTTAAGGTTAAAGCAGGCAATGTTAAAGTAGAGGTTCTTGGCACTCACTTTAATGTAATGGCTTATAGTGATGAGAGCAGTATAAAAACTACTTTGCTTGAAGGAAAAGTAAAAGTAATACTGACCTCCTCACTAAATATACAACGCTCACATTTTCTTTCACCGGGGCAGCAAGTTCAGGTGAAAAGTAATGGAGAAATAAAATTAATTCCAAATGCAGATATCGGGGCAACAATGGCTTGGAAAAATGGCTGGTTTGAATTTGACCAGACTGATCTCGAAACAATTATGCGGCAAGTGAGTCGCTGGTATGATGTTGACATTGCATACGAAGGGAAGCCCGCTATAGAAAAGTTTGGAGGACGCATGAGTAAAAACTTACCCTTATCATCTGTGCTTACGATGTTGGAAAGTAATGGTGTGCGTTTTAGATTAGAAGGTAAGAAACTGGTAGTAATGCCATAAAAAATTCAGGTCAAAATCTAAAATAAAAACCTTTTACAATGTAATAATTAATGGCTGATTCAAATAAAAACCGCTTCGGATTGCGACCGAAGCGGCGGTAGTTTGAGTTAATCTCATCATAAACAAATCGGCGAAGACTGCTTATTATTTTATTAATCAAACAAAAACAAAGTTATGTATTTAAAGGCTTTTTATTACCTCCGGTGTTTACCATTGAGGCTATCAAAACAAACCGTATTAACCATGAAGTTCTCAGTTTTATTATTGACCATTGCGTGTATGCATGCAGTTGCTGATGTAACGGGACAAACGGTTACGCTCAATCTAAAAAATGTGTCCGTGCAAAATGTGTTTAAAGAAGTGTCCCGGCAAACAGGTATGTCAGTTGTTTATGCCGAATCACTTTTTAAAAAT
>JBBSEV010000030.1:0-48110 GCA_038239385.1 Chitinophagales bacterium | reverse complement strand
TTTCCATTGATAGGTTTCGTCTTCAAAAAATTCTTTCCCCCAAATTGGCAATTCTTTTTTTATTCTTTCTACCGTTTCTTCACAGGCGTCTATGGCTGCTTTGCGGTGCGCCGATGAAGTGAATACGAAGATGCAAATTTCTCCTGCCACTATTTCACCGAGACTATGATATACATGCATGCATGTGAGTGGATACTTTTTAAAAATATCTTCTCTAATGTTTTGCATTTTCTCCAAAGCCATTTGTTCATAAGAAGTATATTCAATAGCTGCCACTTTCTTTCCATTTTTTTCATCTGCACGTACCTGCCCTAAAAAAATACTATGCCCGCCAATAGACGTCTGAGTCTTATGCTTTTGAATACTCTCTGCAATAAATGAAGCAGGGATTGCGCCCTTGTAAAAGATGTTCTTTATTTTATGTTCAGTCATGAATTTTATTTAAGCCCGAAGAAAACTGAACTGTAAAAATATTACTTTAAAAGAATGTGTTGTTTAAGATGTTTACTTTTAACTTACCCGTTTACCTTTCAACAATTTATTCACTGCATCATTAAAGGATCCTGCACGGGTAACTTCACCTGCATTTACAAAAAATATTTCATCGGCATTTTCAATCGTGTTCAACCGATGAGCTATTATAATGCGGGTAGTAGCCACAGGTAGTTTGTTCAATATGTCTTCGAGTAATTGCTCTGTCATCGTATCAATATTTGCAGTCGCCTCATCAAGAATAAGCAGTTCAGGATTGCGCAAAACAGCACGCATGAAGGCTATCAATTGCTTTTGCCCCAAACTGATATTATCTCCCCCTGATGATACTTTTGTTTGCAAACCACTTTCAAAAATGGTTAACAGACCTTGCAGATTGGCATCTTTTATAACCTGCTCCATTTGTTCATCAGAATAATTTTTATATTGTTCATTGCCATACAAAATATTATCCTTTATACTTCCTGTAAATAAAAAAGGTTCCTGTAAGATGAAGCCAATTTTTTTTGAACGTTCTTCAGGGGTGTAAGTACGAATGTCTTTGCCATCAAGAAAAACTGTTCCTTTGGAAGAATCATATAATCGTGAAATAAGAGAGGCAGTTGTTGTTTTACCACCTCCCGTCGGGCCAACAAATGCATATGTTTTTCCTCTTTCTAATTTAAGCGAAACATTATGCAATATTTCTTTATCATCTTCGTAACTAAAGTGAACATTCCTGAATTCTAAAAGTCCATTTGATGGCACTGTATTAATATGTTCAACAGGCATTATATCAGAATCCATTGAAAGAATTTTTGTTATTCTATCCCATCCTGCCATAGCCACCTGGTAGGTTGTCCAAAGGGAAGCAAGCTGTCTTAAAGGATTATAGAAATAAGTAGCATACGCTAAATAACTTACTAGTAAACCAATAGAAAAATTTCCAGTTTGTATAAGATAAATACCATAAGTCAAAACTATTAATTGGGCAAAACCGGAAAACAAACTATAAACAGGTAAAAAGATATTATTAATCAAACCAGCACCTATAGCCGTAACATAGTTTTGTTGATTCACTTCATCAAATCGTTTCCTGAAATAGTCTCGCCGGTCAAAGGCAACAATCACTCTAAAATTATTAAGGCTTTCCTGGATTTCGGCACTCATGCCTCCAACACTTGCGAGATTTACCGCATTTTTTTTCTTTACCCAGGGTGAAGTTAATTGGGTAAATATTAAGATAAGCAAGCCTGGAATAAGTACAGCAGCTCCAAGTTTTAAATTAATAAGCAAAAGGAAAATACCAGCCCCTGTCATTGTAGCAATGCTACTGATAAACTGCATTAATGATTGAGAAAAAAAAGTATTCAGTTTATCCGTGTCATTGTTTACTCTTGATATAAGGTCACCGGCTTTATTTGCATTAAAGAATGCAAGCGGTAATGATTGCAATTTTTTAAAGATGGTATTTCGCAATGTAAACAACATGCGCTGGCCTATACTCCCCATAAGTTTTGTTTGAAAATAGCTTGCAAATAATCCTAATAAATACATGGCTAACAGGATACCTGAAAACACCAACACACCATGATATAGTTTATGTTGTACATATTTATCAATGGCATGCCCTATTAAAAAGGGGCCGAGCAGGTTGAGTGTAGAGTTGATTAAAATGGCTAATAAAGCCAATAACAAATTTTTCTTCTCATGCGAAATAAGCTGCAGCAAACTTTTAAGTGAAACATAGGTAGATTTTTTTTGCTTCTCCTCCGTAAGTTTATTGAGATTGTAATTCATAATTGCTGGTGCTTTTTTGTGAATTGAGTAACTGTACATACTCAGGGCTTGTTTGCATCAATTCTTCATGCCTGCCGATAGCAATGAGTTCCCCCTGCATAAGCAAAATTATCTGATCGTATTCTTCAACAGAAGCTATCTTTTGAGTAACAGAAAGCAATGTTAACCCTGGATAATCCCTTTGTATATTTTCCAGGATTTTCTTTTCAGTATTATTATCAACACGGGCCGTAAAATCATCGAGCAATAAAATTTTAGGATTGAGTGCCAACGCACGGGCCAGCATAATACGTTGCTTTTGCCCGCCTGAGAGACTCGAGCCACGCTCAGACACAATGGTATTTAACTTACCGGGAAGAGTTTCAATAAAATCCTTTAGCTCCGCAGTTTCAATTGCCTTTTCCAGTGATTCATCAGTTACTATATCGCTAAATGCAATATTTTCCCTGATACTCATATTGAAAATAATGCTGTCCTGGAAAACATATCCCACTTGCCTGTGAAACGATTCGCTGTTATATTGTTCAATTGATCGCTCATCAAATTTTATTATTCCGGAAGATGGCTTCATTAGGCCAGTGAGTAAATAAAGCAACTGCGTCTTGCCGGCAGCGGTAGGGCCAATTACTGCCACTTTTGAGCCTGATTCAATCTTAAAAGAAATGTCTTTTAAAACGGGTATCTGTCCATATAACATATTTACATCCTTCACTTCAATCTCACCACTTAAATTTTCTCTAAGAGTTCCTGTATCTTCCGGCTCCGGCGAATTAATTACGGTACTTATTCTTTCATAAGATGCGGTTGCCTGTGCTATTACATTACTCATAAAACCTATAATCAAAATAGGAAAGATCAGCATAGAAACATAACTGTTAAAAGCAGCAAAATTTCCAAGAGTCATACTTCCTGTAATAACAAAATGACCGCCCAATGCCAGAATTGAAAGCCCTGCCATGTTAGCTGTGAATGTAATTACAGGAATAAGGCCTGCAAAAAGGTAAAGAATAGAAAGCCCAAAGTCTTTAGCCTTAGTATTAGCCTCAAGGAATTTAATATACTCAGGTTGTTGCGAATTGACAACCCGTATTATCGCTGCGCCCATTATACTTTCATTGATTACTTTATTTAGCCAATCAATCACAGCCCTGCTTTGAATGAAGAGTGCCCGTACCTTTCGCAACACTACAAAAAATGTAATACCAATGATGGGTATAATGGCTATTACACATAATGCAAGTTTCCAGTTAATAGTTATCATAAATATGCTGGCTCCAATAATGATAAATAATGAAGAAACAATCGAAGCGATGGCTTGAGAAATAAATAATTTTATAGAGTCAACATCAGCAGTGAGATTAGTTAATAATTTAGACGGGTTCGCCTGCTCAATGAAAGCATAAGTTTGTTTTGATATTCTATCTGCAAGCCTTGTTCTTAAATCTCTTGCTACTTTTTCAGAAGCATAAGTTTGTATGATACTTTGTAAATAACTAAATATAAAAATTAGCATGACGGCTAAAGAGAATTGAAAAATAACCGGCTTAAATGAAAATTTCCCGATGCTGAAAGCGTCTATACTTCTTGAAATGATTTTTGGAATTAATAAGTTGATTCCATTGCTAAAAATTGTAAATACAATCAACAGCATGATAATTCCTAAATAAGGTTTAAGTAAATGAAGTATGGAGGGCTTTTTATTCATTGTTCGTAGTGAAGGTCATGTAAAATTTATACTATTATATCTTCTATATCTATTTTTCCTTTGAAAAGTAAGAAATAATCGTCCTTTAATTACTACGAATATTAAAAATTTAGGTAAAGTTCAGAAAGCAAGAATTATGATTAATCGCCTTTAAAAACAAAAGCATAAATAGTTAACTTTTGTAGCCCCGACAGGAATCGAACCTGTATCTAAAGTTTAGGAAACTTCTATTCTATCCATTGAACTACGGGGCCAAAAGGATTGCGAAATTAATGGTTTCATTTTAAAAATTTCTGTACTAAAAAGCCTTTTATTATTGATTAAAATAAAAATCCGGCACAGATGTGACCGGATTTAAATGAATATTCAAATGTTTAATTATAAGGTTGCCATATCAATTACAAACCGGTATCTCACATCACCTTTCAACATGCGTTCATAAGATTCATTGATATCTTTTATGTCTATCACTTCCACATCGCTTACAATATTATTTTCTGCACAATAGTCAAGCATTTCCTGTGTTTCAGGGATACCTCCAATTAAAGAACCGGCAATTGTTTTTCTTTGAAATATGAGATTAAATGCAGGGATTTGTGCAGGAGTTGGTGGTGCACCCACGCATACCATTTTACCATCTCTTTTTAGCATACCAAGGTATTTGTTATAATCATGTTCCGCTGATACAGTATCCAAAATAAAGTCAAAGTAATTAGTAACTTTTTTTACCTGCTCCTCATCAGAGGTTAGTACGAATTTATGCGCCCCAAGTTCTTTGGAATCTTTTTCTTTTGAAGAGGAATGACTTAACATGGTAACCTCTGCACCAAAAGAAACTGCAAGCTTTACACCCATGTGCCCAAGCCCGCCAAGGCCCACTACACCAACTTTATCACCTTTCTTCACACCCCAATGTTTCAATGGAGAATAAGTAGTTATACCTGCGCAAAGCAATGGCGCAATACCTTCCAGGGGTTGTTTATCCGATACCTTTAACACAAAATCTTCATGCACAACTATCTTCTTGCTGTAGCCCCCATAGGTAATACCATTCCCATCTCTTTCAGGGCTATTGTATGTACCTGTCCAGCCTTTCTCACAATAATTCTCCAGGCCTTCTTTACAACTATCACATTCGCGGCAGCTATTTACCAGGCAACCTACTCCAACCGTATCGTCAACCTTATATTTCGAAACTTTATCACCCACCTTGGTAACCTTTCCTACAATTTCATGCCCGGGAACTACAGGATAAACTGTCATGCCCCATTCGTTTCGGGCAGTGTGAAGATCACTATGGCAAACGCCACAGTATATAATATCTATTTCAACATCATAAGGCTTTGTATCTCTTCTTTCAATGGTATGTGGTGCTAACGGTGTGTCTGCAGCCTGCGCTGCATATGATTTAACTTCTGACATAATTAATTTTTTTAGAAAGCAAAAATAAGGCTTTAATGTTCTGCGAATAAATGAAAAAAAAGTTATCATACACCAATTACTCAACGCATCTTTGCATTTTTTCAAAAGTATTTTTCAACTTAAATAACCATCATGGCTTTATTATTTGAACCATTAAAAATCCGGGCCATTGAATTAAAAAACAGGATAGTTGTATCCCCAATGTGCGAATATTCAAGCCTTGATGGATTTGCTAACGATTGGCATCTAGTCCATCTTGGTAGCCGCGCAGTAGGCGGAGCGGGACTTGTATTTACTGAAGCAACCGCTGTTTCTCCTGAAGGAAGAATAACACCTGACGACCTTGGCATATGGAAAGATGAACATATTGCATTTCTTAAAAGAATTACCACGTTTGTTGAAGAACAGGGTGCAGTCCCCGGAATTCAATTGGCACATGCAGGACGAAAGGCGAGCCATTCAAGTCCCTGGAAAGGTGGTAATGCCCTTGGCGAAAATGAAGGCGCCTGGGAAACATTTGCTCCAAGCGCTTTGGCTTATAAAGATGGTGAGCCATTACCCAAAGCTATGAGCAAAGAAGATATTGATCAATTGATAAAAGATTTTGCTGCTGCTACTGTACGCTCACTGGCAGCAGGTTTTAAAGTGATTGAGATTCATGCAGCACATGGATACCTTATCAACGAATTTTTATCGCCACTAAGTAATCAACGTAGAGATGAATACGGAGGTTCCTTTGAAAATCGTATAAGAATACTTTTAGAGATAGTGACGGTAATAAGAAAAGTAATTGATGAGGAAACACCTTTGTTTGTTCGCATCTCTGCAAGCGATTGGGTAGAAGGCGGATGGAATGAAGAAGATTCCGTATCACTTACAAAAGTTTTAAAAACAAAAGACGTTGATCTTATAGATTGTTCTTCAGGTGGCGTTTCGCATGAACAAAAAATTATCTTAAAGCCCTTGTACCAGGTACCATTTGCCCAAAAAATAAAAGAAAAAACAGGAATGCTCACAGGTGCAGTTGGCCTTATAACCACACCAGAAGAGGCAGAAAAAGTTCTGGAAAATAAACAAGCTGATCTGATTATAATGGCAAGGCAGTTTTTGAGGGAACCTTATTTCCCATTACATGCTGCGAAAGAACTTGGAATAGATATAAAATGGCCGGTACAATATGAAAGAGCAAAGAAATAAAGCCAATATAAACTAATCAGAAATAGAAAAGCTCCCGGAAAGCCAGGAGCTAAAGTTATTATGAATGGTATATTAACTAATCAGCTATTATTACCTCGCAGTATCTTTTTTATCTTTATTTCGGCCAATTATATATCCTCCGGCTGCCCCTAAAACACCACCAATAATTGCGCCTTTTCCTTTCTTTTTACTAATAATGGCTCCTCCTATAGCGCCTGCTCCTCCACCAATTACTGCTCCCTTTGCAGCGTTGCTCCAACCTTTCTTTTCTTCAGCTACCACTGGAGCCGGATCAGGGTTTACTGCAGGCTGGGTTGCTGTGGTATTTGCAGAAGTAACCGGCACGGGACTGGCTACTACTGGAGCCGTCGTAGTTGTAACAGGCTTTTTGCTTTTAGTAATGACTTTATCTTTTTTAACCTCAGAAGTTATTGTTTTAACCGTTGCGGCAGGTTCCATTGCAGGTTTTAATGCGTTACCAGTATCGGTTAATACACTATTATTATAATTAGTGGAAGTATCAGCAACAATTTCTTTTTTTGTTTCAAGATCTGGTTTTGTATTGCTGTTACATGCTGAAAGAGATAAGGCAATTATAATTGCTGAAGTTGATATTTTCATCTTTAATACTATTTTTTGATTTCAAAACTAAACGTAAAACTCTAAGTTATATTTTAAAATCTGGGAGAATAGGTTGTATAGAATAGAGGAATATTTTTCTTTTAAATACCTGTCCTTTTTTTAAAAAAGGAATTATACGCTGTAAAGATCTTATTCTATATATGCATAAGTCAAAATAATTATCCTGTGATCACGTTATCTATCTATCCGTTAATACCCAATATTTATGAAAAAGCTATCCATCTTATTCTTCATTTTGTCAAGCTTAAATTTAATAGCACAAAAGAAGGCACCCTACATTAAAATTGTTCCGGCCATTAATGCGGATATTGAAAAAGTAGCCAGGGATTATTACAATCATTTTGATAATATTAAAGGTGAGAAAATTTCTGAAACAGACAATATGATAGAATATTCGAGCAAAATAAATCCACAAGGTGCCCTCGAGAGTACCATAATGCAAATTAAAAGCCTGGATAATTCTTTTAGCTGGCAGGCGCTAATGCTTGATACCGAAGATTATAACCAGGCAATTGCCAAATACAAGCAGCTTTATAAGCAACTTAACGGTACAAAACTTTCTTTGAATAATGGTAAAAGCTATAAATTAAAAGGGACTTATGATGCACCTGAAGAAACAAAGGGATTTGCTTCATCAATTATTGGAATAGATGCTGTTGAAAATGACGTACACCAATTCAAAATTGAAATTGCTCTCAACCATTCAATGCCGGAATGGAGCGTTAAAATTTACGTATATGAAAAAGAAGATGACGAAGAGATAAGGCCAATGGTAAATAATGATTATTAGGCTTGCTGTTATACTAACTCGTTATTTTTTTAACCGCTCATAAAATTCAACACCTATTGATCCATCTGCATTATTAATCGTTTGTTTATATTTATCCGGAGCTTGCATCTCAATTGCTACCTCAAAAGTATTACCCGCTATTATTGAATAAGTAGAATTAAGATCAGTTTCTTTTATCTGGTTATCACTTTTCATTTCAAATGTTCCAAAACCAATGCCTGTACGGGTTCTGTAAGTTGAATCTTTTACAGTCTGCCCAAACATAAAGTAGCCATCATAATATGTTTTGTATTGAGTTCTTACATTCATAACCGTATCTTTTCCCCTTATATTGTATGATTTGATTTCTTTCCAAACACCATCTAAAGGAGTCTTTGTTGTGGTACCAACTTCCTGGTATTCTTCTGTAAGCTTATTTTTTACTCCCTGCATTGAAATTTCAGGAATTACCTGTCTGTAACCATCGTGGTCTTTGTCTATTGCTAATTTATAGGTATTAGGGGTTCCTAATGTTGTATCTGATGCGCTATAAATTACATCTTCTGTTACACTTTGTTTACCTGGAGTATATGAGCCTACTCCAAAACCAGAAACTGAATCCTGTGGATTAACCTGTGAATACATAAAAAAAGAATCTGTATAAATTTTAAGCTGCTTTAGGGCAGTTACTTTGGTATCCTTTGTACCATCATTTAAAGTTTGGGATTTCATAAGATAGGTGCCTGGCATATCAGGGGTGTCATTGGTATCATTACAACTGTATAGGGTTACGATTAAAAAACATATTATTATACTTTTCATAATTATAAGTTTTAATCGATATTGAAAATAAAAAAAATAATTGGTAAGTACAATTATATAAGTGTTTATTTATAGCATTCTGTATACTTATACCGAAATGATAAATCAGTTAAAAAAAGATACATTATTATTCGTTAGGTAATTGCTTTCCCGTGAAATTGTACGCCTATTCGACAGCAGGATATCCTTTGGCTAACCAGTCTGTTTTAATATTATGTGGCAAATTAAGCAGATGATAATTGGTAAAATGCTGGCTTTTAAGAAGAGCTATGGCAGGACGTACATTGGGACAATGTTCAAATGGGCAGCAACCACAATACACAACAATATTTGTTGACTTTGGCAATTTACTTACCTCGTTCTTAAACTTAGCCATGTTTTGCTCATCTTTTATCATTCCAATATCTATAGAATTTGGGATGGTAGCCCCGGGCCCTACACTGAATATTACCGGCAATTGTTTCTTAGCATTAATTAAAGTTGCTAAAGTTGAAGGCTCTATCAACTGATCCTTTGTCCAGTTTTGAGGATTTTGAGCAGGAGAACTTTTGCATGATATCAGCAGAAGTAAAAGAACATAACAATTAATAAAAGGAAGTTTTTTCATAGTTTAAAGGTATTGTGAATTCATTTCTATTTACATAAAATCATAATCCAGTACCCGGCGAAAATATTTTTTATCCTGTATAATCCATGTTACTTCATAACTGCCGGTATTGTCTTTCGAAAAAATATACAAGTAGATATTGTGCCCATCCTTTGAGCGGTAAATGCCATTCCTGGAGCGTTGTACTCCTTTATCATTATAAGTAAAGTTTACATTATAAAGATCAGAATATGCTGTTGCCGGAATATCGATAGAATCCTTACCAATAATCATAATTATTTTGCTGACATATCTAAAAGGCATACTTCCGTAACCGCCATAATATGTTTTTTTGTCAATCTTTGTTATATATTTCTCATCGTAAATAAATTTATGCTTAGCTGCGTCGAAAGGCAATGTCGTAATGGTGGCTTTAATACCCTCACCTTCAAAAGTCATATAATCGGAACTGGATGAAGTGAACGGGATTTTTTTATAATCTTCTTTACCCACACTTTCACCGATACCTGATAAAGTAAACGCTGATAAATCACCGCGAATTTCTCCTTTCGGAAACTTCACAAAAGATTCATTTTTTCGCCGGGTATCCTGGTAGCTTAACTCACGCTGTGCAATACAAGTAACTCCGCATAAAATTCCGATTGCAATCAAAAACAATTTCATAGCCTTTATTTCTGTGAAACTTAAAAGTAAAAGAATGAAGGTTAAGAAAAATAAAAATTATAGAAGAAACAAACAGATTAATTTAACCTGCATTTATTCATTATTAATATTTTAAGGCTTTTCAAAAAAGCGATCTACTTTTTCATTGAATTCATCTTTATGCTCTTTGAATGTAGCATGGCCGGAATTGGGAACAATCCACAATTCACTCTTAGGAATATTCTGAGAAATCAACCTGGTATGTTCAGTAGCTATTACATCATGATCACCCCCGATAATTAATGCGGGGCAGTGAATGGATTTAAGTGATAATAATGAAATATTTGGTTGTAGCCAATCAAGCAAAAATAGTTTCCAGTCGTTTTTATCTTTTGCAGTTGATAATGGTTTATCTTTTAAAGAATCATACTTTGCTTTTTCATCTTTCCATTCTTGAGGAATAATTGCAGTTGAATCCGGCCATAAGTTAGCGCCTGTAGCAGCAAATTTAATAACCTTGCCGGGATGCCGCATCGCCAGAAGTATAGCATTAATACCGCCATCGCTCCATCCAATAACATAAGCCGAATCAATATGTAAAGCATCCAATAAAGCAGCTTCATCGTCTGCCATCATTTCAAAACTGAGCGAATCTTTATCGTCTTTTGTTTTACCCTGGGCCCTGCTGTCAACAAGTATTACTTTATACTTTTTAGATAAGTAAGGAATATTACCTGCAAAATTTTGCATGCTTCCACCATTACCATGTACCATTAGTAATGGGGTACCGTTCCCATATATCTCGCAATACATGTTAATCCCACGGATGTTGTAATACTTTCCGGTTTCAGGATTATTGCCATAAGTTATTTTTCTGCTTTTGCAGCAAAGGCAAGCTATACTTGCCAGGATAACGAGAAAGAAAAAGGAAGTTTTTTTAATACAGGAAGTATACACTGTTAAAGAAATTTATATGAATGTAGTTTGGAGTTTATAAGGCATCAATAAATCCGCCCTGCTTAATTTTTTTCTGGATTTATTACTATGTTTTACTGAGTATATTTATGAGCCAAAGACAGCAGGTCATTAATTTCAAAAGGTTTCAAAATAAAATCATCCGCACCACACACTAATGCAATTTCTTTTGTATCCCTGTTTGCTGAAAACATAACAACGGGAATATTCATGGTTAAAGGATCAGATTTTAAATCTTTGCATATTATTTTACCATCCATTCCTGACATCCAGATGTCAAGGAAAATCATGTCAGGATTTTGTTTACACAATGTTTTTACTTTCTTTCCGTCTAAAGTTGTTATAACAGCGTAGCCGTCATCTTCGAGCAAAATCTGCATGACATCTACTATTCCGGGATCATCGTCTGCAACTAAAATTTTCTTCATGTTATATCAGTATTTTTTGTTTCAGTATTTTCAACTTTCTTATTGAATTTATAATTGTAAGGTAATTCAAAGCAAAATGTAGATCCTTTATCTTTTTCACTTTGAACCCATATGCGCCCTCCCTGTTTTTTTATAATTTCGTGTGAGATATATAAGCCAAGGCCTATGCCAGGAAACGTTTGATATTCGGGGCCACTGACTCTATAAAATCTTTCAAAAATTTTATCCTGATTTTCTTTAGAAATCCCTACGCCATGATCCTCTACACAGAGGGTAATACCATTTTTTTCAAGAGACGTAAAAATATTTATTTTACGTGAAGCCGGTGAATATTTTATTGCATTAGTAATAAGATTGGTTAATACCTGCCCTATACGCTCCCTATCACCAAAAACTTTCTCGCTCTCATCAAGCTTTAATTCAATTTTATGATCAATGGTTGTTCGTTGTAATTCTTCAACCACTTCAATTACTAATTCATTAAATTCATAAAAACTTTCCTGGAACTGGAGCTTTCCACCCTCAATTTTAGTTACGTCAAGCATATCCCCAATAAGCCCTACAAGCTTATTGAGTTGTTGATCCATTTTCTCTACCATAATAGCAGATTCTTCATTGCCTTCTTTTCGAAAACGTTTCAAAAGAATTTGAGCATATGCTTTTATACTGGTCACCGGTGTTTTTAACTCGTGCGTAGCTACACTTACAAAATCATCTTTTTGTCTTTCAAGTAATACCTTTTCTGTAATATTTCTGGAATTAGAAATCATTCCGTTAATTCCCGGATGGTCCATTAAATTAGTAATTGTACTCTCAATCCACGCCCAGCTTTGATCTTTATGAAGATACCTGTGTACGATGGTATTAGATTGGCCCGGAGATTTTAACAGCGAAGCATACATTTCTTCCAGCATTTCTTTTTCATCCTGGTGCGTATTATCCCGGGCATTCATTTTCTTAAATTCACCCGCAGCATAACCTATAACTCTTTCAGTTGCGGGGCTTGCATACAAAATCTCTCCCTTCTCATTGGCAACTATTATAGCATCATTACCGTTTTCAAGCATTGCCCGAAATCGTTCTCCTCTTCTCCGGAAATTTCTACTGGCTCTAGTAACAGCGCCACTAAGGGATATAAGCAGCAAACATTCTATAACAAATAAAATTACCTGGATACTTTGATCCCTATTAAGATAAAATGAATGATAAGGATACAAAAAATAATAATCACTTATTAATGCCGATATGATTGTTGTAAAAATTCCCGGGCCAATACCTCCAAAACCTGTTGCCAGAATCACTATACCAAAATATAAAAGAAAGGGTGTTTGAAATCCGATGGTATTATAATGATACAATTTCACGGCAGTGGCAACGACTAATAATATTATGCCAAAACCATATCTTATGTACCAGGTACGCTTCAGCATAGCCTTATCACTCCAAAAAAAATAATTAACTTTTTTGGCAAAGGCTAAATAATATTGCAAGGCTTTTTTAAGCATCAAACAAATTACATAACAGACATTTAAATAGTAGGTTACACGAAATTCTTTGGGATTACCTGTAATCTGTTATAAAATGAACTAAATATAAATATAAAAGTTCTTAAAAAAATAGACCTGGATTCTTAAATAATATAATCCTCTAATATCTTATTAAGATTAAAATATATTTAGAAAATTATACAGGTAAAAATTATTGTAAGACAGTTATTATTAGTTTTTGTAAATGCTTTTTTAAAATGATCTCTTGGCAGGCTTAAATTTCTTCAGGTATTTTTTTACAAATAGTAACATCAATGGAATAGAATAGAAGCTATATAGAACATACTCTGTGTCATCCGTGAAAATAAAAGAGGCGGCAATAAAAATTAAAGTACCAATAGAAAAAACAATGGCGTTGTACTTGCTTTGCAGGCGTATATAATTTTTTTCCACTTCAAATCCATCTATACTAAGTCCGGCTTTTCTTCTAAAGAGATAATAGCAAAGTACCGCTTGTGATATTTGAACACAAGCAATATTAATAAGATAAATTAATACGGGTAACAAGAAATGTGGCCGGATATTCTCTGTAAGGCCTGAGGCTGTGAATGGAAAACAAACAATAAAAAAAATAAATAAAAGGTTACGGAATATTACCCCGTTATTATATGTTTTAAGATATTTAAAAATTTTTAGATGCCGGGACCACATTACTCCTATAAAAAAGAAGCTAAGCATAAATCCAAAAAATCTTATGATAACCGGTTTGAACAATAAGAGTATTTCATGCTCCGATGCACTATTAGGCACTTCAGGAAATTTAATTTCTATAACAAGAAGTGTTATAGCAATCGCAAAAACTGCATCGCTAAAAAGAATCATCCTTTCAAGCTCGAACTCTTTATGCAATTCTGTTTGGCTGTTTTCCATTAGTATATTCGCGGTGCCATTTAAATGTAATAAGCTGGCAGTGATTTTTATTTGTTATTTATGTCTCCTTTCAAATAATTGCCGGTTACTCTCTGGTAAGCATCTGATGTATTTCTTCCTGCAAAGCCATCAGTTCTCAGTTGCTGACCCACCCCATTTACAAGCTTTTGTAATTGTTGTGCATTAAGATGAAAATTGTCAGGATCATAAATTACTGCACTTCCAAGGTCTTTGATTTGAGATATCCTGTCTAGTTCTCCGGCCACTGCGATTTGTAGTTCACTCATACGGCGAAGAATAACCGCAGTACCAATTTGAGAAGAAACTGCATTCGGATCGAAAACTCCATCTTTTACAAATTTTCCTCTCGAGTATTGGTTAGAAAAACTCCATAAATAAGGTGTATTAATATTTTTTTTGCGATATCCAAATCCATTGTATTTTTCAAAGCAATATAAAATTCCACCAATACTCCAGTCAGTCCATTGTGTAAAGCCCTCAACACTTAAAGCATCTTTTGCACTATCAAAAAAGCTGAATGGAGGATTCCCCTTTTTGGGATTTCCTTTTGGAACCTGCACTGTTCGGGCAATCAGCGGATCACCGTTATGTAAATGCTTATTAAAATTGCAACTACATTCCATATTGTGTATAATTCCAATGAAGAACCAGGGAACATTCGTAACTACTGAAATCGCTTCATACTGACCCTTACCGGCAACTATAGTTTGAACACATTTATCCAGCACAGGATATTTACCTTCTCTTATTACACAGGTATCAAAAAGGCGCTGGTATTCATTTTTGAGAGATTCAGATAATGCAGGCATTACACGTGCTTTGAAATAAGAAAAAAATTACGGAGTTTTAACAGACGAGCAAATAACTGGTGTAGATATTCAAGTGATTTACAACCACGATGTAAAAATCATTTTTTTTTCGGTAACACAAGCTATTGTCATTATTTCTGTTACTACTTTTCTTTTCTGAATTTTTTGAACAGGTCTGGTTTGAACTGTATGTTTCCATCAGGCCCGGGCCTGCCTCTTATGTAAATACTGGTACCCCCTTTTTTATCTGCACCTTCATTTTCAAGCTTAGCATCTTCCTTGCGTTTTTTCAAATTTTTTAAAGGCACCTGTATACTCATATCCGTATTGCCTTTCATGCTATAGATACCTTCTACAAATATGGATAGCACACTGGATTGTATTTCCATTCGGTTAATCTTTATTTCCTGGTTTGAAATTTCCAGGCGGTCCTTTAATTCTGCAAATTGTATATTTTCAAAATCACGATTTTTGAATAAAAAGTTTTGTAATTTTTTTACAGGTTCAAAATTATTGAGCGCACCATTCTTTAATGAAAAATCTACAATGCTTTGTACGCTGTTTGGATATGCTTTTCCTTCATCATCTACACCAAGTGTTGCCTCTACTTTTGCAGTTAACTTTCCTGATAAATTTTGCGCCGTAATACCATCCTGGCCAAAATTATTAAAGTCAGTGAAAATCTTACTTACATCTACATTATCCAGGGAGACATTTACTTTAGCCTGGTGATAGTTCGTAGTTTGTGTTACCAGCGATCCGCTAAGATTCATGTGGCCTCCCGCCTGTTCCATGCTTACATTATTGATAAGATACCTATCCTGTAATAAAGAAATATTTGCTGCTACATTTGTTGCCTGTAATTTTTTGTAAATCATATGTGGCGCTTTCAGGTTCACGGTTAATCTTCCCTGTTCTAATACTGCATCAATTTTATCGGAAATATCTCCCAACGCACTTTTACCTGAATTTTTATGGGCAACTTTTTTTCTTGATTTTAGTAAATATGTAAATGATCCTAAATTGAGGGATGGTGAATAAATATTCCAGTCAATATTTACTTTATCAGGCTCTGTATTAATCATAGAAAGTAAATTTTTTGCACTGCCTTCCATTACGATTTTATTATTCAAAACATTGCATTGAAGATTCTCAACGAATACATTTGAATTCCTGAATGCTATCCGTCCATTCATATTTTTTAATTCGACATCTCTTGGTGCATAAAGAATATTTCCATTTTTAAACACCACCATTCCATTTATGAAGGAGTTGGTATTATTATTTCTTGCGATAGGCCCTTTATAAGTAATATTCATAGCTCCATCACCTGATTGTAATTGAATGGAACTGCTTCCCAGCAGCTCGTTTAATTTTATAAGGGGGAAAGCCGATTGAAGATCGCAGGTAAGCGTTGGCTGAAATAAATTGAGAATTTCAATATTAGCTGATGTAACCGGCAAACCATGCCACTCTGCTGAAAAATTGCTTATAATAATTTTTGAATTTGGGTCACGTCTTGGCAACCCGGGCGTTACTTCATCGGTATAAAATCCATTAAAGCTCGCATTGTCAAAATCAAAAAAAGGCGTTTTTAAGTGTGTGTTTTTAATACTCCATATAATATTGATTAAAGGGTCTCCTCCATTCAACGGCCCGCTTATAGTTGCATCAGCATCTACATTTTTATCAAGGTCAACAATTGATACAGCAGTGGCGATCTTTTCTGTTAATAAAGATTTTGCAAATGGGAAAGGAATTTTTTTTGTATGAACCTTAAGAGTAAATTGGGGATTTGCACCTACAAGATGAAACGAACCGCTGAGATTGAAGGGATGCCCCGATAATTTTATATCAATACTATCGAATTGTAACTGGCTTAATTTCTTATCATATCGTATTTTAAAATCCCCCTCAAAATTTTTATCTTTTATAAAACTTCCTGCCGGAAGAAAAAACGCAAGGCTGTGAACGAGAACTTTTGCCTTTGTAGAAAATATTAAATTTTTGTCATCCTCGTCATCTTGTTTGAGGCTTAAATTATCTACCACAAAATCCTGCAGTTTTTTTCTCCGCATGTCATTAACGGTAAGCCGTACATTGTTTAATATTATTGATGTTAATTCATTTTTATTATCAGTGCTTGCTTTATTAGAAGCTGAATCTTTTTTTTGCTTAAATAAATAAGTATTGGTATAACCACTTGTATCTGTAAATAAATAAACAGATCCATCCTCAATACGTACTCCATTAACCGCAGATTGTTTCTTAATTAATCCCATTATGCTCAGCTGCGCAAATACATTTTTTGCCTGTAAGAAAACATGATGGTGTTGCGCATACATGGTATCAGTAATGGTTAAATCTTTAATTAATACAGATGCCCGCGGGAATGTTTTAAAAAAACTTAGCTCAACATCGCCTATGGTGACATTACCATTTATTTTTTTGCTGATACCATCTGTAACCTGTTTTATAATAGATTTTTTGTTTGCAGAGACGTATGCAATAGCAATAATGTATAAGACCAGGATAATGCCAACGAAAATACCGAGGCCCTTAAGTGTTCTTTTCAGGAGTAGGTTCAAGTGCGTAATTATTTATGAATTTACATCATATTCGTTTGGCAAAATACTATTTTAAAAAAGGCTTTAAAATCCTCTATTTATTAATTCCTACTTTTGACCAAAAAAATAATGGCTGCTACAAAAATTACGGTAAATAACAATGGCTCTATACGGATAGAAGGCGACTTTGAAATTGTAGATAAAGATGGAAATAATTATGGATTGCAGGGAAGAGAAATTATTTCAATTTGCCGTTGTGGCCTTTCTCAAAATAAACCCTTTTGTGATGGGTCGCATAAAGGACATTTTGAGCATGAAGCAATCGCTTTTGATTTACCTCCGAAAAAAGTTATTTGAAAGCAGGTATGTAAAATGAAGGAACTCATTTTTCCATTTACATTTATTAGTTAGTTATAACTGTGTCAAAAACAACTGTAGTGTTTTCGCTTTGCTGCTTTGCTTTCTTTTTAAAAAAACCCTTTAATAAAAAATTATGTTGAATTGCTTCAAGATCGTCGTCCAATTTCTTTGTACCCGATTGTAAGTTTTTTAGAGTCGTTTTAATATTCGCAGCGGCCTGCTCATCGTGAAGAAGCATACCAATTGGCGCCTTTTTGTTGTTAAGCCCTTCATTTAAATTTTTTACTCCGCTATCAAGCGTTGTACTTGTATTCTTCAAATTATTCATTACATCTTGTGATGTGACAGTAACTTCCTTTAATTGCGAAACTGTTGCTCTTAATTTACTAAATAACATTGTATCAGTAACCAGGTCATTTGCAAGGCTCCCTTTATTATTTAGTTTGGCGGTATAAGCAGTTACATTTGATGAAAGCTGTTCAAGATTTGAGGATGCCTTTTTCAAAATTAGAGTTGCCGCATTCAGTTGATTATACAAGGTTTCATCAGTCAATAGTTTCCCTACGGATCCCTTTCCACTTGCGATTTGGCTGCTTACTAATTTAAAATCATTGGTTATGGCAAACAGGTTGTCATTATTTTTTGAAAGTGTTTTCATAATGTCATCTGTGCTTAATAACGTATCATTATTCAACACATCACCTGATTCTAAAGCCGCAGTATTGGAAGTACCTCCATAAATTTCTATTATTTTATTTCCGATCAAACCATCAGAACTAATTTTTGCTTTTGCATCCTTAGGAATAAATTTTACCGATTGTTCTTCTATGCTCATATCCACCTCTACCTTTCCATTTTCTTTGAGGGATACTTTTTTTATAGTGCCGACTTTCACCCCCGAAAACCAAATATTATTTCCTTTTTGCAAACCATTCACGTTGCTAAAAAATGCTTTAACGGTTATGGACTTTTCAAAAGTTTTCTTTTGCGAGCCGAGCGTGAGCACCGTTAATATAAAAATAGCGAGGCCAAGGAATACGAAAATTCCTACTATAATGGCTCTTTGATTACTGGTAACTTTCATTACTGATTTATAAAATTATAATTATAAAAATTTTGTATTCTTTCATCATCGGTATTAAATACTTCTTCAAAAGTACCTTGCTTTATAAATGTACCGTTAAACATCATAGCCACTTTATCGCCGGTTGATTTTGCACAAGTAAGATCGTGGGTGATTATTATAGATGTTGTGTTGAATTTATGGCGTACATGATTTATTAAGTTATTGATCTCGATACATGTAATCGGATCCAGGCCGGACGTGGGCTCATCGTATAACATTATCTGTGGCCGCAAAATTAAAGTACGGGCTATACCTATTCTTTTTCTTTGCCCTCCCGAAAGCTCTGATGGCATTTGATTTATTGTTTGGGATAAACCAACATCTTCCAGTACCGATTCAATCTCATTGGTAACATCTTGCCTGGACAAATGTTTTGCATTTCTCACTAAAGGGAAAGCAAGGTTTTCGCGAACCGTCATACTATCATATAAGGCACTGTTTTGAAAAGAAAAACCTACCTGCAGCCGAAGTTCCTGTAATTGCTTAATCCCAAGTTTATCCACTTCCTTCCCCAAAACATTTACGCTACCACGATCCGGTTTTAATAAGCCACAAATAATTTTTATTAAAACTGATTTACCGGTTCCCGATCTGCCAAGCACCACTACATTTTCCTTCCTTAAAACATCGAGGTTGATTCCCTGGAGCACATGATTATTTCCAAATGATTTATATAATTCTTTTATGGAAATCACTAATTCATTGTGATTGATATTTGCGTTTGTTATCTCCATTTGCTACCTGATGCTATTGGTGATTTGAACAATAAGAATTTCTTCAATAAATATCAGGAACATGGATAGCACTACTGAAGAATTAGCTGCTCTGCCAACTCCTTCTGTTCCATTTGAGGCATTGAATCCCTTATAGCAACCTACTATTCCAATAGTAAATCCGTATACAATACTTTTTATAAAGGAAGAAAAAATATCGAGAAAGGAAATTCTATCAAACGCTGCCTGGAAGAATGAAACAAAACTTGTCATTTCATTCTGATGCACATTGATGTAAGCCCCCAACATTGCAACGCCCCCCGTATAGCACATAAGTAGTGGTATCATAAGGGTGGTAGCCAGTACCCGGCTTACTACCAAAAATTTAAATGGATTTACTGCTGATACTTCCATAGCATCTATCTGTTCGGTTACTTTCATAGAACCCAGTTCTGCTCCAATGTTTGATCCAACTTTACCGGCGGCAATTAATGCTGTTACCAAGGGAGCCAAAGCCCTTACAATCGCAATCGCCACGAGAGAGGGCAACCATGATGAAGCCCCAAATTCTGATAAGGAAGGACGCGATTGCTTTGTAAAAACAAGGCCGGTGATAAAGCCTGTGAGTGTAATAAGAAAAAGAGATTTGTAACCTACCTCGAAGCACTGTTTTATTATTTCCTTAAATTCATAAGGTGGCTTAAATACCTCTTTAAAAAACCTTGTTACAAACTGAAATGCATTATTGAGGTCAAGAAAAAAACTATCAATTTTTGACGAAATCAAATGTTGCCGGGGTGTTTTTGAAATCATATGTATTCAATGAAGGTGCAAAGATGTAGAAACAAACATACACTCATTCAAGTTTTTTATTAGCTGTATCATAAAAGATTAAAGATTGTTATAATCATATAAAGAATATGTTCAACAGTATTCATGCCAAATACGAGAATGTTATTTTCAAATAATTATAGAAATTTGACTCCAGTTAAAGATTCAGTTATTTCCCAAAGTTTCTCTGCATTTGCTTCGTTAACAATTTTATCTTTTGTTTTATTTATCTTTTTATTCTTAAAATATTCCCCGCTTATCTCTCCACCTTCCGGTGATGTGGCAAGATAAATTGTTGTCTGGGCCCCTTTTTCAGGAGAAGTAAAAAAATATTTTCCGGCTTTAAAGAGAAGCCCTGCAAAGCCATCAGAGTTTTGACCAAAGCCAGTACTAACAACGCCAGGGTGAACAGCGTTTGTATAGATATTTAATTTATCTTCTTTTATACGCTTGTCAAGTTCTTTTGTAAAAAGGAGGTTGTATAATTTAGAATTAGCATAAGCTTTGATGGATGAATAACCTTGTTTTAATTGAATATTTTCAAAATCAGGCTTAGCAATATTATACGCATCTGATGATAAGTTTATAATGCGGCCTTCTTCATTTTTTTTAATCAAATTAAAAAGTAAAGCAGTTAATAAAAATGGGCCAAGATGATTGGTTGCTAAAGTAAGCTCATTGCCATCTGTTGACTCTTCTCTTTTATTTCCCATTATGAGACCGGCATTATTTATAAGTATATCAAGTTTTTCATATTTGGAATTAATTTCTTCCGCAACATTTCTTACAGCGGTTAATGATGAAATATTTGCAATAAACACATCCACATTTTTATGCCCGCTGAGGGCAGTTATTTCATCTTTTGTTTGTAAGGCTTTGTGCTTATTACGGGCGATTAAAATTATATGAGCACCCATTTTAGCAAGTTCTGCTGCCGTTACTTTTCCAATGCCAGACGTTGCCCCTGTTATTAAAACAATCTTATTTTTCATAGAGTTATTTTATTCAATATTTTAAAATGTGCTATAAAAAAAACCTGCAAAAATCACTTCTGCAGGCTGTATCAATTCTTAAATCTTAAAAATTAAAACCAGCTTCCTGCCCATCTTTCATTTGTATCCTTATTAATTTTCCTTCTTCTTCTTGCTGCTTCTCTGCGGTGAATAAACATGGTAACCAGCATAAGTGGCATAAATAATAAAGTGAGCGGAGGAATCCCCAACATTGAAATCCATTTTCCCCCAAACTGCCTGCGCATTGGACGCCGTAATCTTTCCGCAATTAAATACATACTTGGTACCATTATCAAAGTCATGAAAAATGCAAATGCCAGCCCAAAAATAATTGTCCATGATAATGGCTTCCAGAATTGATTGCTATCACCTCCGAAAAATATACGCGGATTAAGATCAGAAAACAGGGTAACAAAATTTATGTTGAAACCTATTGCCAGTGGTATTAAGGCAAGTATTGCGGCAAGCGCTGTAAGCATTACGGGAATAATTCTTGTTTTGCCTGCCTGTATAACAGCCTCTCTCGTTTTCATTCCACGTCCACGCAATTCATCCGCAAATTCAATCACCAATATTCCATTCTTTACTACAATACCCGCGAGGCCCACAATACCAATTCCCGTCATAACTACTGAAACTTGCATACCTGTGATTCCAAATCCAAGAAGCACCCCTATAATACTAAATATAATTTCGGTTAAAATTATTACTGATTTACTTACTGAATTAAATTGGAGGACCAGGATTAAAAGTATAAGCATAAGAGCTATCAGCAAAGCTTTGCCAAGAAATGCGCCTGTCTCTGCCTGTTGCTTACCTTCGCCCGTTTGAGATATAGTAACGCCATCCCCTTTTTTAGTAAAATCATTTAACGCGGTGGTAATTTTTTCGTTTACATCTGTTGGTGTAAAACCTGTGAGCACATTTGAAAATAAAGTAATTACGCGTTTTACATTCTTTCTCTTAATGCTTCCGTAAGTACTTGTATAATCAACATCCACCAAAGTGCTGATCGGAATTTGTTTGATTTTGCCCTGGTCTGCCTGATCACGAAATACAACATTCATATTAAGCAACTCTGTTAAGCTTTGCCGTTGTACTTCCATATTTCTTATCTGTATTTTATATTCATCTTCCCCGTCTTTTATTTTTGAGGCTTCACGGCCAAATAAAGCAGTACGCAACTGTTGGCCTATTTGCGAAGTAGAAACACCGGCAGATAAAGCTCTTTCACGGTTAACCGTAAGTGTAATTTCAGGATTAGTTAGATCTACATCCATCTTTAATTCTTCGACCCCCGGAATTCGAATACTGTCCAGATAAGATTTTAAAGATTTTGCCGTAGAAGTAAGCTTATCAAAATCCTCACTTTGTATTTCAATATTAATTGGCGGATCAGTAGGCGGTCCTGCAGCTTCCTGTGCAACAGAAATTTGAGCTCCAGGTATTCCTCTTGTAACATCTCTTATTGAGTCAAGATAAGGCGCTGTAGATTTTCCATCTCTCTTTGCATACTCAACAAATGAAACCTGCACTCTGCCAAGGTTTGGCTGGGTACTGCGGTCGCCACTGTTTGGGTCTGATGCTCCGATAGCTACATTGGAAATAATACTTTCAACAATTGGATTGGGAGTTCCATTAGGTGAAATAACTTTAGCAACTCTCTTCTCCAAGACCTTTGTTATTGAATCAGTATAGTCAACACTGGTACCTACAGGCATTTTTAAATAAACGTAAATAAAATTTGGGTCGCCTTTAGGAAAGAATACAACTGGTACCTTTCTTGCGATAAAGAATATTACAGAAATTATAAGTAAGCCAAATGTTCCTAATAAAAGCCAAACGGGCTTCCAGCCGTTAAGTGCCCATTTAAGCAAAGCTTCATACCGCTGCATTATTGCAGGTAATACATTGTTTTGAAACTTATGAATTAAACTATCAAATACATAAGTGTTCAATAAAACTAATAAAGAGAATAATATAAGTATGTTACCTAAAAATGGCACATGCAGAAAATCAAAAATAATTCCTGCACCAAGCAGTATCCAAAAAGCAGGTCGTTTGAATACATCTGATTTTCTTTTAGTGCCATGTTCAGAATGGTTCATAAAGTCAACTGCAAATACAGGATTCATAATAAATGCTACTACAAGCGAAGCTGTTAGTGTAAATATGAGCATCGTCGGAAGATAGATCATAAACTTTCCAATAATTCCCGGCCAGAATAGTAAGGGGAAAAACGGGGCTAGCGTTGTGAGCGTACCCGAAAGTACGGGTACAAAAACTTCACCGGCAGCAATCTTTGCAGAGTTGATTGCAGAGATATTACCCTTATTTTCGACAAAAATCCGGTGGGTATTTTCTATTACAACTATCGCATCATCTACAATGATTCCAAGGCCGAACAACAAGGCAAACAGTACCATAAAATTTAAGGTAACATCAGAACCCGTTATTAAAGCAGCAGCGGGTAAAAACAAGAAAGCTACAAACATACTTAGTGGCACGGACAGTGCTACAAAAAATGCATTTGTAACCCCCATGAAAAACATAAGGATGACTAACACCAGGATAAATCCAATCGCGATAGAATTTACCAGGTCATTAAACGAAGTTCTTGTTGAACGGCTCGAATCGCCTGTTATCTGTACATTTAAATTCGAAGGAAATATATTGCCTTTCATTTCCTCAACCGTTTTTTTCACATCATCGGATGTTTCAATTAAGTTTTCACCAGAACGCTTAATGATGTTGAGCGTTACAACATTTTTACCATTCAGGCGTGCATAGCTCTCACTGTTTTTTACCGTATCCTTTATATTGGCAATATCTTTTAAGTAAATGGGCGCTCCGCCTGTATTGCGAATAATAATTTTTTCAATATCAAAAGCAGTTTTAAATTGGCCTTTTACCTGCAATGTTCTTTTCATGTCGCCCACATCCAACAAGCCTCCTGATATATCTGCATTTTCTCTTTGTACAGCATTGGCAATATCATCAAAGGTTATATTGGCGCTTTGCATTTTATAATTATCGACGTTGATCTGGAATTCTCTTTCAGGAGCACCTACAATATCTACACGGGTAAGTTGTGATAATTCTTCCAGTTTATCTTTTGCATCATCAGCAATTTTTTTAAGAGCAATCATGTTATAATCACCACTGATATTTACAAACATAATCGGGTTCTCACTAAAACTAATCTCCTGTACTTTAGGATCTTCTGTAAGATCGGTTGGCAAATCTATCTTTGATTTATCAACAGCATCTTTTGTTTTTTGCAAAGCAATTTCTTTGGCAACATTAGTTTCAAACTCTACTGTAATTGCAGAGAAATCCTGTAGCGATGTACTGGTAATCTTATTGATTTTAGCTCCCGTTATTCCCTTCAATTGTTTTTCTATTGGCCTTGTTACAAGATTTTCAACATCACGTGGAGAGTTGCCAACATAAATAGTTTGTACAAATATGGTTGGAATTACAATATCAGGATATTGTTCTTTGGGTAAAGTTGCAAACTGGTAAATACCTATACATGATACAAAAATTATCATCAGGTAGATGGAAGTCTTATTCTTAATTGACCAGCTTGTTGGCCCGAATTCTTTAAACTTTCCTTTTATATTTTCCATTACACTCATAAGATATACATTGATATTTTATCAAAAAGTAATTCAGCAGTTAGGTAGTTTGTGTTGTTATCAATTGACCATCGTAAATTGTCTGATAACCTTCAGTTATTAGTTGATCACCTTCTTTTAACCCTTGTTTTATTTCTACCTGGTCTCCATACGATTCACCGATTATAATTTTGCGCTTTCTTGCAATTAATTTATTCCCTTCCTGTGCAGCAACCAATACAAATTTTCCTTGTTCATCATTTTGTAAGGTGTTTACATTTATGGCAATTGTATTAGGTGCGGAATAATCAAGAATTCTTACAAGAGCAACCTGGTTAGGCCTTAAAGCTATGCCTGAAGGCACTTTCGCTTCTGCTGAGAGTCCTCTTGAATTGGTACCAACTGTCTGGCTTATAAATGATATAGTGCTGCTAAATGTTTTATTAATATCAGGAATTTGAATTTCAACGACTGTCCCTTTTGAAATTTTGGAAGCATAATTTTCAGGAACTGTTGTGATGATTTTTAAGTCGCTTTTATTTACAATTTTTATATAACCGCCCGCCAGTGGATTGCCCGTGAACATTTCACCAACATGAGCAGTTATATCATCCACTACGCCGTTCACATTGCTGTAAACATTATTTTGATTTGACGTAGCCTGGGCAGTATTTACATTTGCCTGTATGGCTTTCAATTGATTTTCTAAAGCTTCAACGTTTGTTTTTGCTTGTAGCAATTGCACTTCAGTGCCAATATGCTGATCCCAAAGATTTTTTTGTCTTGCATATACTGACTTTGCTAAATCGAGTTGCGCCCTTAGACTGCCTGATTGTTGGCGGATCGCATTTACATTCTCACTGGCTACCGAATTATCAAGTCTTAAAATCAATTGACCCTTATGTATCTGGTCTCCTTGTTTTACATAAATAGCCTTTATCTGCCCACCCTGGTTACTCGGGGTTATATAAGAAATATTTTTAGAATCAACTGTACCCTGGAGATCAAGATAATGTTTAAAATCTTCCAGCTTAACTGCCGCTGTTGCTACCAGCTTCGGCTTTTCCTGTACACCTGCTGATGTGTCAATTTTTGCAATTTCTTTTTCAAGAGAGCTGATTTGTTTATCAAGATTGTCTTTGTCGGTTTTTAGTTGTTGTAGCGCAACCTTCTTATCGTTCAATGTGCCTTCTTTTTCTTTTTTGCCGGTATTTCCACATGAAGCAGCCATTCCTAAAAGAATTATCATCAGGCTAAGTCTTGTTATTTTTTGCATTGTATTTATATTAAATGGTTGTTATTGTTTTAAATATTTTAAAGTTTACCGGTCGCCTTAAGAAAATCAATTTTAGCATTGATGGCATCATATAATGATCCATAATAATTGTTTTGCGCAGTTACAAGATCTGCCTGTGCATTCGAAATTTCCTGGTTGCTGCCAAGGCCCTGTTCATACTTTAATTTTGTAGTATTGTAAACCTGCTGTGCCAGTTCTATATTTTTCTTTTGATTATCGAGCGTGAGTATTGCAGATTTCATATTGATCTTCGACTGTGTTATATCATTATCTATAGAAGCTTTTAATTGTTCAAGGCTGTTTTGTGTTTTTAGAACATTAAGCCTGGCTGAAGCTATTCTTGCATTTCTTGCTCCTCCATCAAAAATGGGAACATTCAATCGAAGCGCTACAAATGAAGAAGTGAAATACGGCCCTTTGAAAAAATCAAATTGCTGCCGTTGTGCACTCTTACTATAATTTGCGGCTAATGAAAGTGTAGGAATTTTACTGAGCTGGTATCTTTTTACATTGTATCCTCCAAGTTTTATTGCGGTTTGCAATTGCTGGTATTCTTTCCTGTCAACATAACTATAGTCCCCATCAAGAATGTTTGATTTTAATTCTTCATCCGATAAGGTATCTGTAAGGATAAGACTGTCTTTTTGAGGCATATTCATAAGAAATTTAAGCCCCGCATTTCCGGCGTCAAGCTGGTTTTGGGCTTTAAGTTTTTGTGTCTCAAGATTATTGACCTGAACCTGCACTTTATCTACATCAAGTTTTTCAGCGAAACCGTTTTTATAAATCTCGCGTGTATCATGAAGCAGCTTTTCATAATTGGCAATGTTTGCATCAATAGTTCCTATCTGTCTTTTGCCTACTGCCAGCTGGTAATATATTTTATATACATTAGACTTTATTTGTTCTTTGGTAACATCTGCTGCTAATTCAGCATTTTGAATTGCAGCTTTTCTTGCAAGCAAGCCTACGAAAACCTGCCCATCGAATAAAAGCTGGTTAAAATCTATACCTCCATTCAATGAGTATTTTGAACCGAATTGCGCCTGTATAACACCAAAATCTGCTGGTGAGACAATTGGATTGCCGCTACCATCTTTTACATTATTTTGAACCAATACCCCATAGGTGCTTGCAGCAATAAAATTGGGAAACGTTTGTGTGGCGACATTCGGATTATAATTAATACTACCGCTGCCTGTAATTTGTGGAAATGCAGATGCAGTGATCTCCCTGTTTTGTTGCTGTTGAAGTTTTATATCAATTAAAGCATTCCTTACCTGCACTGCATTTTGTAATGCATAATCAACTGCCTGCTTTGCAGTAAAAGCTTTCGTATGAGACGCAGTATCTGTCTGTGCAACCGAAATAAAACTTATACCAGTTAGTAAAAAACTAAAAATGACAGCAGCAATTTTTCTTGTATTCATTATAATTTTTTTATTCTAATTTATTTAAGAGATCTCTCTTTTTGGTATTTGGAAATAAGCTTATACCCTTTTAAACTAACAAGGCCAAACAAATAATATTCTATTAATTGTTGTTCAAGAAAAACGAGACTGTATTTACTCTTGGGAAAAAGATCTTCATTAAAAGGCATCATCATAGTTTCCAGCCTTATTTTAGCCACTACATCGGAATTGATCTCCGGCCTGTATAATTCTTCTCTTTTACCTCTTTCAATATTGTCTTTCACCACCTGAAAAAGATATTTGTACTTGTGCTGTTTAAATTTTTCAAAAGTAGCCGGATGATTTCTCTCAATATCGAATAATATGGACGGGTTCATATTTTCAAACATAACCTCCAGCATTTCCATAGCCAGGTAAACCTCTTCAATGGCATTTTGCGCCTTTGTTTTATCTTTTTGGCAACACTCCATATTGTAATTCAACATATCAACAATTACGGCATCTACAAGTTCATTTTTATCAGAAAAGGAATGGTAAATTGTTTTCTTGGAAACTCCGAGTTGTGAAGCTATTTCATCCATAGTCACTGATTTTACACCATACCTGCGGTATAATTCATCAGCTTTTTGTTTTATTCTATCTTTAACTTCCATCGGGTTGCAAAACTATGGAAACTATTTCAGTAACCAAAGTTTCCAATATTATTTTTTGTAAATCCCCTTCCTTTGAGGATGAGCGGCACATAGCCTATCTTTATTTTTTTAATTTTTAATGCCATGAAACCTTCTGTTCGTTACCAAAAGCTTATACAATATTTTTTACAGGGATTGCTGATCCTGGGTCCCGTCTCCATCACCGTATATTTCATTTATATAATTTTTGCAAGTATTGATAATATTTTACGGCCTGTTATTAATATTCCCGGTATCGGCTTTATAATCATTATTGGGTTTATAATACTTACCGGCTATTTAAGTTCCTTTTTTGTAATGGGGCGCATACTATCAGTGCTGGATAAGTATCTTGAAAAGACCCCGGGCATAAAACTTTTTTATTCTTTCCTAAGAGATTTTTTTGAAGCATTTGCCGGTAACAAAAAAAAATTTACTAATAATGTGTTGGCATGTGTTGATGATACAAATGTTTGGCGTGTAGGGTTCATTACACAGGAAGATATGAGCAGTTTTGGTATGGAGGATTATGTAGCTGTTTATTTACCTATGGCCTATTCTGTTGCCGGTAATGTTTATATTATTCCCAAAGACAGAGTAAAACCCATCACTAATATCAGTGCTGCACAGTCCATGAAATTTGCAGTAAGTGGGGGCGTAACCCAAACCATAACTGATCCGGTAGATGAATTGCTAGCCGATTCTGTAAACCAATAAACCCATCTTTTTTTGAAAAAACTGTTACTTCTTTTCTGCCTAATGGCTATAACATCGCAGTGTTATTGCTGGGGATTTTTTGCTCACAAAAAAATAAATTATTACGCTGTTTTTTTATTGCCACCGCAAATGATGATTTTATACAAGCCTAATATAGAATTCATTACTGAGCACGCTATAGATCCTGATAAAAGAAGATATGCGGTAGCGGCAGAAGGTCCAAGACACTATATAGATATTGATTTTTATGGAAAATATCCTTATAGCGAATTACCACACTTATGGAACGATGCTGTTGCTAAATATGGTGAAGACACATTAGTAGCCAATGGGATTGTTCCCTGGCACATACAAGTAATGTTAACCAGGCTTACTAAATCATTTGAAGAAAAAAATTTTTCGATGATTATGAAAAACAGCGCAGAAATAGGTCATTATATTGCCGATGCACATGTACCACTGCACGCAAGCAGCAATCATAATGGGCAAATAACAAATCAGCGAGGCATTCATGGTTTCTGGGAAAGCAGAATTCCTGAATTACTAGCCGATAAACAATTTGATTTTTTTATAGGCAAAGCAGAATACATTGCAAATCCCGGAAAATTTATATGGGAGCGGGTTTTAGAAAGTGGCCACGAAGCTGATTCCGTTTTAAGCTTTGAAAAAGAGTTATCGCTTAAATTTCCCGGAGATAAAAAATATGCCTTTGAGAAAAGAAATAATATAGTCATTCGACAATATTCATCAGCATATACAATCGCTTATAACAACAAACTTGATGGCATGGTGGAGCGAAGAATGCGGCAAGCCATATTTGCAGTTGCCTCATTCTGGTATACAGCATGGGTAAAGGCAGGACAGCCTGACCTCACTTCGCTGGCTTCACAATCATTTACTGAAAATGATCTTAAAGAATTTGAGCTATTGAATGAAGAATGGCAGGCCGGTAAAATTAAAGGAAGGGAGCATGAAGAGTAGGCGCCAGGCTTGAGTTATAAGTTATGAGCAATCAGTTATCAGATTTGAGCTCTAAACTTTTGCTAGTCGCTCATCGCTGATAACTCATTACTGATATCTGATACACGATATTTCTTACTTTTGCCAACTAAAATTCTAAAAATGAAAGTGGAAAATTTTTTCCCTGTCAAAATTGAGGTAAAGAAAAATATTATGCACAATTTCAATGCAGGGCCTTCTGTTCTGCCGCAGATAGTTTACGAAGAGGCTGCGCAAGGTGTGCTGAACTATAATAATTCCGGGTTATCAATTCTTGAAATAGGCCATCGTACTGCAGCATTTGAATCTGTGATGGAAGAGGCGAGATCGCTGGTTAAAGAATTAATGGATCTTGACAACGATCATGAAGTATTATTCCTTCATGGGGGTTCTTCCACGCAATTTATGCAGGTGCCTATGAACCTGCTTAATGAAAAAGAAACAGCAGCATATAGTGACACTGGTGTATGGGGATCTAAAGCAATAAAAGAAGCAAAACTTTTTGGTAATGTAGAAGTTGTTTGTAGTTCAAAAGAAGCAAATTATAATTTTATTCCCAAAGATTTCGCAGTTCCAAATGATGCAAAATATTTTCACATCACTACTAATAATACCATTTATGGAACGCAATGGCAATCTGTTCCTAAGGTAAGCATGCCGGTAGTGGCAGATATGTGCAGCGATATATTTAGCAGAAGGCTTGATTTTAATTCATTCGGAATTATTTATGCAAGTGCCCAAAAAAATATTGGACCGGCTGGTGTAAATATCGTTATTGTTAACAAAAATATTTTAGGGAATGTAAAAAGGGCGATTCCTACAATAATGGACTACCGAAATCACATAAAAGAAAAAAGCATGATTAATACACCTCCGGTGTTCGCAGTGTATGTGTGCATGCTCACGCTGCAATGGCTAAAGCAGCATGGAGGTATAGATGCCATAGAAAAAATAAACACCAAAAAAGCTGAGCTACTGTATAATGCCATTGATACCAGTTCCCTGTTTATACCAACCGCAGTAAAGGAAGACAGGAGTAAAATGAACGCCTGCTTTGTAATGAATGACGCGGAATTGGAGAAAAAATTTCTTGATTTTGCTAAAGAAAATAATATCTATGGAATTAAAGGGCATCGCTCTGTTGGTGGGTTCCGGGCTTCCATGTATAACGCCTTGCCAATAAGCAGTGTTCAATACTTAATTGATGTGATGAACGAATTTGAGAGAAAAAATTAAAATTAATAGATTATTTAAATCATTGATGATAACAATAACCCCATTTAAAGCATTGAGGCCGCAGGCCCAGTTTGCAAAACAGGTAGCTTCGCCTCCTTACGATGTGCTTAATAGTAAAGAGGCGAAAACAGAAGCAGAAGGAAACCCTTTTTCATTTCTTCACATTACAAAAAGCGAAATTGATCTCGACGCAAATATTGACGTGCATAGCAAAGAGGTATATGAGAAAGCCAAAGAAAACCTGGATGCTTTTATAAGCCGTCCCATTCTTTTTTCCGAAAGCAAGGCCTGCTATTACATTTACACATTAGTAATGAATGGCAAAAGCCAAACAGGACTGGTATGTTGCAGCTCCGTGTATGATTACGAGCAGGGGCTTATAAAAAAACATGAATATACCAGGCCTGAAAAAGAAGAAGACCGCATCAATCATATTAAAATTACCGGCGCTCAAACAGGTAATGTATTTGTTGCCTACAGAGATGTAAACGAGGTAGATGAACTTATTGAAAACTGGAAAAAAAGCAAAAGCCCCGTATACGATTTTATTGCAGAAGATAATATTCAACACACGGTGTGGGTAATTAGCGATGAAAAAATTATTGACAGGATAACAGAATTATTTAAAACAGAAGTACCCTGTACATATATTGCTGATGGCCATCACCGGGCAGCTTCAGCGGCCAAAGTAAAATACCAGTTAGCTGATTCGGAAGAAGCAGGCTATTTTCTTACTACTTTATTTCCGGCAAGCCAGTTACATATTTTAGATTACAACCGGGTTGTTACTGATCTTAACGGTCTTAACCAGGACGAATTTTTAGATAAATTAAACAGGAATTTTTCTATAGAAAAAGTGAATAAGCCATATTCTCCCGAGGCACCGCATAACTTTGGAATGTACCTGGATGGTCAATGGTATAAACTTACAGCGCTTGATGGCACATTTTCAACAGATCCTATTGGTGTATTGGATATTTCTATCCTTCAAAATAATTTGCTGGAGCCTTTGCTTGGCATAAAAGACCAGCGTACTGATAACAGGATTGACTTTATCGGTGGTATAAGGGGCCTTACAGAACTGGAGAAAAAAGTAAATAGTAAAGAAGTGGCTGTTGCATTCAGTTTTTTTCCTGTAAGTGTTAATCAGTTATTTGATATAGCAGATAGCGGGAATGTAATGCCTCCTAAAAGTACTTGGTTTGAGCCTAAGCTAAGGGACGGATTGCTTACACATCTTTTATCTCCTGGCACGGTTTAATTTTTAAAAACTATTTATTACCTCACAAAGCTGCAGCTTTACAGTAAGTTTTATCTTTATACAATGAAAATATATTTACTGGTTTTATTTTATTCCTGTATTTCAATTGGTGCTTTTTCACAACAGGAAGATGCAGAAAAACTTCATGATAATGCTAAAGTGTTTATGCGCCAAGGAGATTACGCCAATGCTTCGCTTATATTATTAAGGGCTTTGCAACAATATCCAAATAATATAGAAATAGCCAAAGACCTTGCCTATGATTATTTTCTTCAAAAAGAAAATGAAAAAGCATTGGAAGTGATAAAGCCTTTATTAGAAAAGGAAAATGCAGATGACCAGACTTATCAAATTGCAGGAACGATTTACAAGGCTTTAGGACAGCCTAAAGATGCAGATAAATTATATAAAAAAGCAATAAAAAGCTTCCCGGAAAGCGGTGCTCTTTATAATGATTATGGAGAATTTCTTTGGTCAAGGCAGGATTTTAATGCTATTAAAATATGGGAGAAGGGCATTGAAAAAGACCCTTCTTATGGAAACAATTACTACAACGCAAGCAAATATTATTTTCTTACTACCGATAAAATATGGAGTATCATTTACGGAGAAATTTTTATCAATATAGAATCATTCACTTCACGTACTGCAGAAATAAAAAACGGGCTGCTTGATGGCTATAAAAAACTTTTTTCTGATGCAGATCTTTTAAATAATATTAAAGATAAAAACGGCTTTGAAATCGCTTTTCTAACTACCATGAATAAACAAAATAGTATTGCAATACAGGGTCTGAACGCCGAAACGCTTACGATGATTAGAACACGGTTTGTATTAGACTGGAATAAGACGTATTTAAAGAAATTCCCTTTCAGGCTTTTTGATCTGGAGGAGAATCTCCTGGAAGAAGGTTTATTTTCGGCATATAACCAATGGATTTTTGGCGCAGCGCAAAACTTATCAGCCTACCAAAACTGGACCGGGGCGCATGGTGAAGAATATCTTGCATTTAATAAATTTCAGGACGGTAGAATTTTTAAAATTCCTGAAAGACAATATTATCACTAATCAATTTCGTTACAGAGGTAAAATTATATTTGCTTTAAGCAAATACTTTTTATATGCTTGCATTTCAACCGGATTATTATAAGAACATATTATAGCAAGTGAATATTTTATATATTACAACTGATAAATGTAACATTGATTTATTATGATTGAACCAACACGATTGTTTGATTGCCTAGAGCAACGGTTAAATGGTGCGCCGGGGGGAATTATGTTTGCTG
Organism: Chitinophagales bacterium; assembly: GCA_038239385.1. Taxonomy (GTDB): domain Bacteria; phylum Bacteroidota; class Bacteroidia; order Chitinophagales; family Chitinophagaceae; genus Ginsengibacter. The sequence goes on along the minus strand of JBBSEV010000030.1, from coordinate 14,271 downwards.
GAAAAGAAAACGGTTCCTGGAAAACATATACAACACAAGAAGTATCGGATACTATAAATAGGTTAAGTGCAGGCTTAATAAAACTGGGAATAAGTAAGGGTAATTATTCCCCGGAGGGAAGAGATAAAATAGCCGTGATTTCAAGGAACCGGCCGGAATGGCTTATTCTTGATCTTGCAGTGCAGCAAATAGGAGCCGTCCTTACACCTGTGTACCCTACCATAAGTTTACCTGAGCTTGAATTTGTTCTTAATGATGCGGCGGTAAAAATTGTTTTTGTAAGCGATCGTGATCTTTTTGAAAAAGTAAATGGAATAAAGCCAAACCTACCGAACCTACAGGAAATCTATTCTTTTGACGAGGAAAGTGGAGTAAAACACTGGAAAGAGATTTTATCGCTGGCAAGTGATGATCTTATCAAACAGGCAAAAGCTATTTCAGCTACAATTCAATACGAAGATATTGCTACAATTATATATACATCGGGTACTACAGGTAAACCAAAAGGAGTAATGCTATCTCATAGGAATATCCTGAGTAATGTACTGGATAGCATGCCCTGTTTCCCTCCTGGTGAAAATATGAAAGCGCTCAGTTTTTTACCGCTCAATCATATTTTTGAACGTATGATAAGCTATGTATACCTTTTTAAGGGTGTTTCCATTTATTATGCAGAAAGTTTCGAAAGTATTGGAGATAATCTTAGGGAAGTGCAACCACAAATGTTTACAACAGTACCGAGGCTTCTTGAAAAAGTTTATGATAAAATAATGGACAAAGGAAAAGAACTCACCGGAATAAAAAGAAGCTTATTTTTCTGGGCACATGGCTTGGCAACGAAATTTGAAATCAATAAAAACCAGGGGCCATTATATAATCTCCAACTTAGCATTGCAAATAAATTAATTTTCAATAAATGGAGAGAAGCACTTGGCAACCAGATTAAATGTATTGTAAGTGGTGGTGCTGCCTGCCAGGTGAGATTGATAAGAATTTTTACAGCAGCAAAAATAATTGTAATGGAAGGCTATGGCTTAACTGAAACATCGCCGGTGATAAGTGTAAACCGGTTCCAGGAACAGGGCAGAATGTTTGGAACCGTAGGGCCTTTAATAAGAAATGTGCAAGTTAAAATAGCGGATGATGGCGAAATTTTATGTAAAGGGCCAAATGTAATGATAGGCTATTACAAAAGGCCGGACCTTACTGCTGAAACTATAGATGATGGATGGTTTAAAACGGGAGATATCGGTATGATGGTAGAAAACAATTTCTTAAAAATAACAGACAGAAAAAAGGAAATGTTTAAAACCAGCGGCGGTAAATATGTTGCCCCTGTTGCTGTTGAAAATAAATTAAAAGAATCCAGCTATATAGAAAATTTAATGGTGACCGGGGCTGAAAAAAAATATGTGGGCGCCCTTATTACACCTTCATTTGATGCGCTGAAAAAATGGTGCGAACAAAAAAATATTGCGTTTCATAGCAATGAAGAATTAATAAAAAACGAGCAAGTGCAGGAATTATTTAAAAATGAAGTAGAACATTTTAACAAAGAATTCAATCATGTAGAACAAATAAAAAGGTTTGAGCTATTACCCAACGAATGGACGGTTGAAACTGGTGAAATGACTCCGAAATTGAGTCTGAAAAGAAAAGTAATTATGGAAAAATATAAAGACGCAGTGAGCAGAATTTATGGAGAGTAGCTGAGCCATCAGCCATTAGCAAAGCTTTACTTGTTCACAACATACTGCTAATAGATTTACCCAAGCCTCAATCCTGAAATATTTGTTGTTCTTCCCTTTCTTCCACCGGAATTTTTTTAATAAAATCATCATAGCCATCATCATCATGATCGCTGTAGACTCCATAGGCATCCATACTGTAGCCTATAAGTCCATCATTTGCTTCCATTACATATATTATTGAAGAATCGGAGGGATCTGATTCTCCTTCAAAACGGTAAGTTCGAATTATTTTAAGGTCTTCGGGACTATAAAATTTATTATTGCCCGGAGTAAATCCTTCCGGAGTCATGCGAAATTCTTTATCATGTTTTTTAATGCGAAGTTTTTCTAAAACAGTAGTTACTGTCGTCATTTCTTCTTTTTCTTCTTGCATAAAATAAATTTAGTTGTGAGTATTCAAACCTGAAGACAAATTCTATACCCTTTTATATTAGCAGCAGAAATGAACTTGGAGATTTATTTATAACGACTGATAAATTTTTATTTTATTATAAAGAGTTTTTCTATCAATCTTTAAAATTTCTGCTGCTCTTGTCTTATTGAAATTTACTTCTTTAAGTACATTCATAATAGCATCGTACTCAGCTTTTGCTGCTGCGTCTCTAAGATCAACTTCCTTTGTAAATCCGTTAGTGGTTCTTCCCGAAACCTGTAAAGATTGATGATTATTTGTATGCATCCGTGCATTAGTAATTTCCCAGGGTAATACTTTTGAATTTATTTTTTCTGATGGAGTGAGTAAAACTGCACGACGCACAACGTTTCTGAATTCCCGTAAATTACCAGGCCAGTTATAATTGATAAACATGTCCATTACATCATCTTCATACCCTACAATATTTTTATTTAGTTCGTTGTTAGTTTTGTCCAGAAAAAAATCGGCGAATAGTGGAATATCATCTTTTCTTTCACGTAAGGGCGGAAGGTTAATTGAAAATTCATTAAAACGATGATAAAGATCTTCCCTGAATTTACCTCTTCTATATGCTTCCTGAAGGTTTTCATTTGATGCTACGATAATTCGCACATCCACATCCATCTCCTTTGTTCCCCCTACCCTTTTATATTTTCTTTCCTGTATTACACGCAATAAAGCTGCCTGCACTTCAGGGGAAAGATTAGCTACTTCATCAAGAAATAATGTACCTCCGTTTGCAAGTTCAAAATGGCCTTCTTTATCTGTAATAGCACCGGTAAATGCTCCCTTTACATGGCCAAAAAGTTCGCTTCCTGCAAGCTCTTTAGAAAGTGTGCCGCAATCCATGGCAATAAATGGCCTGTTTCTTCTATTACTTGTTTCATGAATAGTCTTTGCAATTACTTCTTTACCTGTGCCACTTTCCCCATATAAAATAATACTATAATTAGTTCCGGCGACAATATCTATCTGTTTATAGACTCTGGCAGTTTCTCCATCCTGCCCTACCAGGAATTCTTTATTTGCAGAAGTGGCATATTGGCGCTTATTTTTTTGAACAGAAGCCGTTATTGTTGGAGTAATAGCCTCAGCAGAGGGAGCAGCCAGCGCTTTTTCAATTACATTAATAACTTCATCCGGAATAAGTGGCTTGGTAATGTAATCGAAGGCGCCAAGTTTTATAACATCAACCGCAGTTTTAATATCCGAGTAGCCGGTTATAATTATAACAATGGTTTGCGGCTTGGCTTCTTTAATTTTCAGGAGTACATCCTTCCCATCTTTATCACCCAACCTGAAATCACAAAGAACAATATCAAAATGTTGTTCATTGAACCTTGCAAGGCCTTTAGCCCCATTGTGAGACATTTCTGTTTCAAATCCTTTTTTATTGAGAAAGCGACTTAGTAAGGTACACATATCAAGATCGTCGTCAATAATAAGTATCTTTTTCTTCATACTGCTGTTAAGGTAATAAGATATACAAAGTTAAATTAATTCTCTATTCTTGGCTCACTCTTTAATCAGTTTCAAATTTTTCCCTTAGACAATAATTGGAATAAATTACCATTTTATAAATTTAAATGGTCCTTTTAAGTTTAGCTCCAATTTATAAGTATAGGATTATAGTAACCCAAATTTATTGTTGATAATTGATTTTATTATTATTAAAATGTGAAGTTTGATTTTCCAGCATAAATGACAGCATTTACTAGTAAACCTATGGCCCTAAGCATTCCTCAATGTAATACAAATACAATTAGAATATAAATCAAAACAAAAGGTTGCATCACATAAAGCTCTTATAAATAGACAAAATGATTCCCGCAATATAAGTTTTCTGAAACTGATTTAGTAATAGATACTTCAACAAATACTTACTGGCAAATTAATTGTCTTATATATTATAAACCTCTGAACCGGTAATATCTATTACACAATGAGGTTTATTAAATTATTATGGTGAAAGAGAAAAGAAAAAAAATGTCTACCAATGTGATGATAGTTGAGGATGAAAAAGACCTTTGTTATTTGTTTGAAATTATGTTGAAAAAACAAAATCTGACTACAGCTTGCGTTAATACCTTAGCTGAAGCAAAGGAAATCATAAATTATATTAATCCAAATATTCTGTTTGTTGACAATAATTTACCTGATGGTTCGGGTATAGATTTTATAAGCCAGGTAAAATTATCATATCCTGCCATTAAAATAATCATGATTACTGCTTATGATACACCGAAAGATATTGAGAAAGCCTTTAATACCGGTGCAGACTATTTTATCAGCAAGCCGTTTACCGCTATTACTATAAAAAACGTCCTTTCAATGTTGGAATTAGGTAATACCGGTTAGCCACATTTCGTAGAGCTTTTTCCCCATAAAACTATTTAATTTATTCTCAATATGCATCTCAACGATTGATTAGCCCCATTAGTAGTATGTCTTTGCCATGACAATTTAATTTGGCAAAGTTTTATATGATAGGTAAGAGTATCAATTTTTTTTAACTCAAAAATCTTTAAACAACATGGGAAACTTATTATATGTGATCGCAGTAATTCTGGTAATTATCTGGGCCATAAGCTTTTTAGGTGGTTATTACACCGGAGGTATAATTCATATACTATTAGTGATTGCGATAATCGCAATCCTATTGAAAGTAATTAACCGTGCCTGATTTCTAATTGTTAACCTATAAATTTTTTTATGGAAAGCTGGAAATTAAAATTGAAAGGAAACTGGAATGAAACGAAAGGAAAAATGAAACAAGCCTATGCAGATCTTACTGATGATGATTTGAAATATGAAGATGGAAAAGATGATGAGTTTGTTGGGAAGATGCAACAAAAGCTTGGAAAAACAAAAGATGAAATTATTAGTTGGATAGAGAAATTATAGCTTGTTGCTTTTCATTTAAAAATTCAAACCCTCATTTGCTAATTTGCATGAGGGTTTTTTTTGTTAATATGATTATGTGAAATATCAAGTGACTTTTAGCTAAGGTTAATTAGCATCCAGGTAATTAAGGAAATCAAATTTCAGGCTATAATTATACGACAAGTATTATTCAATTTAATGCATATTAATAATCAATCTCCATTATATGTAAAACTGGGTTTCAAATTCCTGGTGATTTTTTTTATTGTTCTTTTTATTTATGTTGCACAAAACATTTTAATACCTTTTGCATTCGCAATTTTACTGGCGCTTGTTCTTCTCCCCATTGTGCAATACCTCGAGTTGAAAAAACTATCAAAAGTTATGTCAATCTCTGTTGCCATTCTTTTAGCATTGAGTATTATTTCAGGTGTTATTTATTTTCTCAGCAGCCAGATAACAAGCTTCATGCGGGATATTCCCTCTATAAGAGAGCATATAACAGATCATTTTATCAAAATTCAAAACTGGATAAAATTAAAATTCAACATTTCTTTTCAGGAGCAGAATGAATATCTTAATTCGCAAGCTGATAAACTTAAAGAATCAGGAACAGGGTACATAAGCCATACATTTCTGTCTATTACCGAAGCTATAATGCTCCTGATATTAATGCCTATTTATACTTTCCTTCTATTGTATTACCGGAATCTTATAAAAAGGTTTTTATTGGCTGTTTTTAAACCAGCTAATAATGAAGGAGTAAAAAATGTTTTAGCCGAATCACAAATCATGGTTCGCAGTTACATGCTTGGACTTTTGATTGAAATGGGTATTGTAGCAGTTGCGAATTCTATTGGCCTGCTGATATTAGGTATTAAGTATTCAATTTTTTTTGGCGTGCTCGCAGCTGTGCTAAACCTCATACCTTATATAGGTATGTTTACAGCTACGCTTTTTACTGTTCTCATTACTTTAAGTACAAGCAACAATACAAGTGATATTGTATGGATAGTTGTAATATTTTACAGTATACATATTGTGGATATAAATTTTTTAATGCCTCGTATTGTTGCGTCACGGTTAAGGATAAATGCACTTATATCAATACTTGGAGTTGTAATAGGAGGGGCTTTAACAGGGATCTCGGGCCTTTTTCTGTCGATCCCCGCAATTGCGTTTCTTAAAATTTTATGCGATGAAATAGACGAACTGAAGCCATGGGGGATTTTGCTTGGAGATGATATAAGTTATACCAAAAAGTCAAAGCTGTATACCAGGTTAAAAAAAATATCAACACGTTCACCAAAAAATAATGGGAAAAAAATTGAACAATAATTTTTTTATGCCTTAAGGTTTATTCGAAATCCAATGTTTTAAGCATAATTAAAAGTTACAATAAATGTAGTTCCCTTATTAGGTTCACTTTCCGCGATAATATTTGCGTTGTGGCTAAGGATAATATTCTGGGTATTGGTAAGGCCGAGTCCTTGCCCATTTTCTTTAGTGGTAAAGTAAGGTTCAAATAATTTTCCGACATCGGCCTTGCTCATGCCTTTACCGGTATCCCTTATTTTTGCAACGCATCGTTCATTTATATTCTCTGTTGTAAGTTCTAGTGTGCCATACTCTTTCATAGCTTCAATGGCATTTACAATTATATTCAAAAAGGCAATATAAATTTTTTCATTGTTAACCAAAATAGGACAAATATCCGGGTCATATTTTTTTATGACGGTGATCTTTTTTAAATCTATCCGGTCTTGTGCAAATTCAAGACTTTTATCAAGTATATCATTAATAGATGCCTTTACAAGTTCAAGTTCTGCCGTCCTTGTTGAATTTAATAAATTACTTATTAATTGATTTATTCTATCGGCGTTTCGGGTGATCATTTCAAACAACATAGTTATTTCTTCATCACTATCCACTTCTGATCGCAAATGTTCAACCGCAAGATTTATATTTGTCAACGGATTTCTTACTTCATGTGCGATTGTTCGTGATATCCTGCCTGTTACTGCAAATTTTTCAATATTTCTTAGTTCAATAAGTTCCTTGTTAAGTAAAGCCAATTCATTAAATCTTTCTTCGAGCTGTTTCCTGAATTGGTTTGCCTGCTGATCTGCGGTAATCTTTGCCTTATTTTCTTTATTAAACGTAATGACAGAGTAGAGAGTAAGAACTATTGCGAGAAAAATGGAAGCTATATTAATTATTTTAATAGTTCTTGAGTATTTGGCTACATTTTCTGTTCTTGAATTCAATAAATTTTTTTCCGCTTTTTGAATTTTATGAATATAGTCTTCCAGTTGCCCCATAATCATCAGGTCCTTATTATTATCTACTAATAAAGTGTTCGTGAATAGATTAGCTGAATCATTTTTTGAAATACCATTGTCCATCCAAATAAATTTTTTAGCCAATAGTTTTTTAAGGGAATCTATATTCCCCTGGCGAGCCGAATTACCTCTCGTAAGATATTTTACCTTTTTTAAAGTAGAATCAGCATTATTATGGCTTTTGTAATAATCAGTAAAAAAATAATTACTATTTGTAACCAGGTAACCACGGAGATCTGATTCGGCCCGGGTTACAAAAGCCACAACGTTGTCAAGGTCATGAATTACTTCACTTGTATGATTCACCCAATTTGCCTGGTCGATTAATTTTTGTGTAGAGGTGAAAGTAAGTACATATGATAGAAGCAGCAATAAAAATGCTGCGAGGTATCCAATTCGTATTCTGTCTGCAATTTTATCTGCAAATTTTCTGATCATTTTATTATGTAATATACGGCGCCTGGAGATTTAAATAATGGACGGTTACTTAATGTTTAGATGCAAAGCATCAATTAATTAAATTAATTTTTAAACATGGGATAATACTCACCGTTATCAATTAACAAAAACTAACTATAGCTGGACAAATAATTTAAAATATTTTACTTTTTAGTTTTATTAATTAACCAAAATATTATGGCAATTACTACTATAACTCCAATCACTCCAAACCAAACTCCTGTTTTAAAAATATCGCCAATTGCCTGGCAACTACTAAGAGTCATAACAACAAAAAATACCACCAAAGCCATTTTACCTAAATTAAATTTGTTCATTTTTTTAATTTTAAATTTGAATTAAATCTGATAGTTGAAAATTGAAATTTTGTGAATTCCTTTGTTTTGTCTTTAATAATAACTACTTTTTATTATCGTCTAAAGAACTATGCCAAATATTTTTAGTTAAGTCGTTAAAGTCTTCGTTCTCAAATTTTTAAAAGAATAGAAATCTAATCTCACTGTGGGAAAAATATTACTCAAAAGTTATTATATTTATTAAAGGGAAGAGAGGTTAACTTTTTTAAAACCTTTACTCCCATTGTATTACAAAAAAACTTTTCTTAACAACGCTAATTGGCAACATATTATCTGTGCTATATTTGTTTAATCCTAATTATTTAAATAACAACTAAAATTTACAACTATGGGCTCTGGAAAAGTATTAGCAAGCGTATTAGCAGGTGCCGCTGCAGGCGCAATATTGGGCATTTTATTTGCCCCTGAAAAAGGCACAGAAACAAGAAGAAAGATTGCAGAAAAAGGTTCAAATCTCGCGGACTCTGTAAAAGATAAATACAGTGAATACTCTGATGTAGTATCCGAGAAATACGACCAGGCAAAACAGAAACTTAGCGGTCTTGTTTCAGAAGGAAAAGATATGGGTAACGACCTTGTTAACCAGGCAAAGGAAAAGGCCAATGCAATGAAAGGAGATATAAGAAGCTCTATGAATGGATAACTTCATCTTCTTTTTATGAGTACAGAACCAAGTTCGATGATAAATGAAAAAATGCAAGATAAGCCGACTGGATTGGAAGAATTATTTAATAAGCTGAAAAACTATGCTGAAACCAGGCTTACTCTTTATAAACTTAAAGCTATAAGTAAAGTTTCCGGCTTTTTATCAACTTTCGTTGTCATACTAATTTTACTGATGATTTTTTTCACGGTAATTTTATGTATTACAATTGGTGCAGCACTTTTAATTGGCCAGTGGCTGGGTGCAGCATCTTATGGGTTTTTTATCATTGCAGCATTATATCTTATCATCGGGCTTGTTCTGTACTCAAAACGTGGAAGTATTCTAAAAACATCTGTAAGTGATAAACTTATTAAAGACATGATGGATTAAAGATTTTAAAATTCAGTAAATGAATGATGAAGAAATAGCAGATTCTAAGCTTCAAAAAATAGCAAATACAAATGAGCTGGATACTGCTATTAAAAGACTTGAAAGGAAAGTTACAGTACAGGAAGCCGACCTGCAGGATCATTTTCATACTTTATTAGTAAGTCTCAAACCTACTAATATTTTGAAAACCACAATACATGAAGTACAGGAATCACCGGAATTAAAACATAATTTATTCAGGGTGGCTCTTGGTCTTGGGGCGGGATATTTTTCCAGGCAACTGGTTGTTGGTAAATCCGCAGGATTGGTAAAAAAAGCACTGGGTACTGCTCTACAATTCGGAGTTACCCAATTTATTTCAAAGAAAAATGAAAATGATAAAGGCGTTAAAACAACTGGAAAGAAGAACCTCCTAAAAAGAATTTTATCTATATAAGATTTTACTTTAACTACTTAATTTAATCTTCTAATATAATACTGTGTCTTTTAGGCAGAACCGGTTTTATCTCTTACAATTCCATTCAAAGATTTCAATCTGCTGAATATTAAAATACCGCCAATAAATGCAGCAACCACCAGTATAAGGAAGAATATTTTTTTATCGGTAAAGCTATCCCAGAAACTTGTCATCACACCCGCAATTTTACCTCCAATAGAAGTTGATAAAAACCAACCCCCCATCATTAATGCAGTTAACCTTGCAGGTGCAAGTTTAGATACAAGCGACAACCCTATTGGGCTTAAAAATATTTCACTGATCGTAAATACAAAGTAAGTACCCCACAGCCATCCAGGTGAAGTTTTATACCCATAAATAGATGGAACAGACATTATGGCGAATACCATCACCAGGGCCGATAATCCGGCAATAAATGATGCCATTCCAAACTTAGTAGCGGTTGTGGGCTCTTTGCCCCGCTTACGCAAATAATCAAATAACGGCACAAAAATTAAAGTAAGAACTACAATAAATAAAGGATTGATAGACTGGAATAATTCTGTATTAAATAATTTAACATCTTTACCATTTGGCCACTCCTCTTTAGGCACATTATTGAAATATGGATCCGGTCCCAGCGCTAACACATTTTTAGAATCTAAATCAACTTTATTATTGTTGGCTGTTATTCCAAATACCTGTTTGGAAGTGTCGATTTTCTTTGCATTTTTTGTAATAGTTACAATACTATCCTTACTGGTAATAGCACTTGTATCCCTTACATTTACAAAATATTCGTTTACTTTATCTACCAGCCTTGGAGTATCAGTTACCCTTTGTAATGGAAATACGTTCCCGATCATTTTTGCTGTTGTTTCCGAAACAGTCCTGTTTGTATGTTTTTCGGCCCAGATTGTTAAACCGGTGGAGTTTTGATTATAGATGGTCCAGAACACAATACTAATAGTAAAAATAAATAGTAAAGCCCCGATTCCCTTTTTATCCTGGCCCTTTGCTTTTACCCAAAGTGATACATAAAATGCGACAATTGGTAAACAGGCGAAAATAAAAGAATCGTTTGCCTGGCTTCCCATGATAGTACTTCCAAAAATCTTTATAGGCACAATCCAGCCAATAACAGCTGCAATAAGTGCAGGAAGAAAAACATAACCAAAAATCTGCCCAAGCGACATGTCTTCGGCTTGTACCGGTTTTTTTATATCACCTTCTTTTACATGTTTTAAGTTTGTGGCAAGAATGATCATGCCAATGATGAGTCCTACTCCTGCGGCGGCAAATGCATATCCCCACCCGTAAGCGTTACGTAAATAAGCTGCCACAAAAGTGCAGATAAATGCGCCTACATTGATGCCCATGTAAAAGATATTATAAGCATTATCTTTCAAAGGTTTCAGATCTTCCCTGTTATAAATATTACCCAATACAGTAGAAATATTAGGTTTAAAAAATCCATTTCCTACAATTATCAACCCTAGTGAAACAAACATAGCGGTGTTTCCGGGAATAGATAAGCAGAAATACCCTGCAGACATTAATGTCCCTCCCAGGAAAATAGATTTAATGTAACCTAGATACCTGTCTGCGATAAGGCCGCCAATAAAAGGCGTGAGATAAACAAGGGCAATAAAACTACCTACGATATCCGCGCCAATATGTTGAGAAAGGCCCTTACCACCAGTAGTGGTATCAATCAGGTATAACAATAATATCCCCACCATTAAATAATAAGCAAACCGTTCCCACATTTCAACAAGAAAAAGCACATACAAAGACTTTGGATGTTTTCCTTTTCTTATCGTGCCGGTATCTACTGGAATGATTTGATCTTCCATATTATTAATTTTTTTTTTCAATAAATTTATCAGTTGTAAAGTACTGATAAATTTTAATTAGTAAAATTCAATTTTAAGAAATGAATATGGCAATTTATTTCTTGATGAGTGGAAAGCATTCAAACCCCTTAATCCATTACCTTGCAGTTTCTTTTGTCTTAACCCTAAAATATTTTTTTTGAAAATTCTTATTCTTGGCGCTGGTGGACGTGCCCATGCTTTTTGCTGGAAGATCAGCCAAAGCGAACTTTGCTCTGAATTATTTGTTGCCCCGGGAAATGCCGGCACCTCTCAGTATGGCAAAAACATAAATACTGATATTAATGATTTCAAATTAATTAAAACTATATGCTTAGATAATAAAATAGATCTTGTATTGGTAGGGCCGGAAGAACCGCTTGTAAAGGGCATTTATGATTTTTTTAAAAAAGATAAAGAGCTGCGACATATAATAATAACAGGCCCTAGTGCAGAAGGTGCAAAACTCGAAGGGAGTAAAGCTTTTGCCAAAGCCTTTATGAAAAGGCATAACATACCTACTGCTGTTTACAACGAGTTTTCTGAAGATACATTTGAAGAGGGCCTTACATATATAAAGAATCACGAGCTTCCTGTTGTGCTAAAAGCAGATGGGCTTGCAGGTGGAAAGGGAGTACTTATATGTCAAAATTATATTGAAGCGATGGGTGAGTATGAGCTTATAATTCAAAAGAGCAAGTTCGGAGATGCAGGAAAGAAAATGATTGTGGAAAAATTTCTGGAAGGTATTGAAGTGAGTGTTTTTATACTTACTGACGGTAAAGGCTATGTGCTTTTGCCCGAAGCTAAAGATTATAAAAAAATCATGGAGGGCGACGAAGGCCTTAATACTGGTGGAATGGGTGCTGTAAGCCCTGTACCATTTGCTACTGATAATTTCATGGAAAAGGTAAAGGAAAAGATTATTAAACCTACCATAGAAGGTTTGCAGAAAGAAAATATCGACTATAAAGGTTTTATTTTTTTTGGATTAATAAAAGTGAATGATGAACCAGTGGTAATTGAATATAATTGCCGTATGGGTGATCCTGAAACAGAAGTGGTATTGCTGAGGTTAAAGAACGATCTTTTAAAATTGTTAATAGCAGCAGACAAACAAGAATTGCATTTGGAACAAATCGAAATAGATACCAGGTCTGCTGCAACCATTGTGGCTGTTAGTGAAGGTTACCCACTTGAGTATGAAACAGGTTTTACTATAGATTTTGGCTATCTCGATAATCCACACATTAAAAAACATATTCAGGCAGATGGTGGTATTATGGTATTTCATTCAGGAACAAAAGAAGAAAACGGTGAAATAGTAACAGATGGAGGAAGAGTGCTTGCTGTTTCCTCGCTTGCCGAAACACTTTCAGAAGCAATCGATCGATCGAAAGAAATCCTGGAACAAATACATTTTGAAGGAATGTATTATAGAAGAGATATAGGATATGAATTTATTCAATAAATTTTAAATCCCGTTTTAAATACTTTTCACAGTTACTACATCTTTTTATTTTTATATAATAAATGAAAGTTTGAAACGTTTTCAAGCAAAAGAATCATACGTAATCAATAATATAAAGCTTGTATAATCATCTTTAAAATTTTAAATTAGTAATTATAAATTTCTAAATTGTTTTCCGGTTGTTAATTCAAATTATTTCCTACAACTTTGCATCCATTCATAATTTTTCAATATCATATCCTCAAAGATGGGCCTCTTTAATTTTTTTACACAGGAAATAGCGATTGATCTTGGAACTGCAAACACCCTTATAATTCATAATGATGTTGTTGTAGTAAATGAACCCTCAATTGTTGCTTTAGATCGGAATAATCCAAAAAATATATTGGCAGTGGGTAAAAAAGCATTGATGATGCACGAAAAAACCCACGAAAGTATAAGAACAGTTCGTCCTTTAAAAGACGGTGTTATCGCTGACTTTAATGCCGCAGAACTTATGATACGGGAGATGATAAAAAAGATCTATCCCAAAAAGCCCTGGTTTCCTCCAAGCTGGCGAATGATGATATGCATTCCAAGCAGTATTACTGAGGTAGAAAAGCGGGCGGTGAGAGACAGTGCAGAACAAGCTGGTGCTAAAGAAGTTTATCTTCTTCATGAACCAATGGCAGCAGCACTTGGTATTGGGATAGATGTGGAAGAACCCGTAGGAAATATGATTATTGATATTGGTGGGGGCACTACGGGCATTACCGTAATTGCATTAGCAGGTATTGTATGCGATCAATCAATACGGATTGCCGGCGATGAATTTACAGGCGATATTATGGAGGCTTTACGCCGTTACCACAGTCTTCTTATTGGTGAGCGTACTGCAGAACAAATAAAAATACAGATTGGTTCTGCCATGAAAGATATTGATAATCCTCCTGAAGATATGCCAGTAAATGGTAGAGATCTTGTAACTGGCATACCTAAACAAATAATGGTAAGCTACCAGGAAATAGCTGAAGCTCTTGATAAATCAATCTTCAAAATTGAAGAAGGAATTTTAAAGGCTTTGGAAACAACCCCACCGGAACTGGCATCCGATATTTATCGTCGCGGCATGTATCTTACCGGCGGTGGCGCCCTGCTAAGAGGCCTTGACAAAAGATTAGCTGCTAAAATTAAACTACCGGTTCACATAGCTGACGATCCTCTTAAAAGTGTGGTAAGGGGTACCGGGCTTGCATTGAAACATTACGA
>JBBSEV010000029.1:0-50083 GCA_038239385.1 Chitinophagales bacterium | reverse complement strand
CAACACAAAGTGAAAAAGCTAAAGAGAATAGAATAAATTTTAGAATAAATTTTTTGGGTGAGTAATTAATAGTTAATTGTTTGACAAGTTCCGGATCGCCAATTTTTTTGGAAGCCTTTTTTTTCCATCTTATTACTATAAGATAAAGTAATATGATAAGTGGAATTGCCGCGAACGCAAAAAGATATTCTATGTATTGAAAATGGAGCATGAATGAATGGTAAAATTATTACTGATACATATTGGAAAGTGTTAAAAATTAGATGACTGCCTGTCTCTAACCTTACTTCTCTCCTTTAAAAAATCCCATCTCTTTTAAAATCCCTTTGGTTATATTCATTCTTACAGTTTTCATATCAATATTCCTGTCAGGAGATTTTACAAGCGTTACAAAGAAATACACATGCCGGTTCTCCTCGATCCAACCTACTATCCAGCCAATTGAATTTTCCTTTTCGTCAAAACCCAACCCTGTTTTATAACTTAGTTTATACAACGTATTATCTTCCTGCAGCATTACATTTCTCACTATTTGCTGCGATCTTTTTTGAAATGGCAGTTTATCAAAGTATAATCTTTTTACTAGTCCTAGTTGCTCATCAGGAGAAATTTTTAAAGTATTATTTAACCAGAAGGAATCAATTGGCCCGCTGATATTTTTATTTCCATATTGTAAAGTGTCAATCCAGCGTTGCATAGTATCTTTTCCAATTCTGCGAGCTACTTCCTGGTAATAAGGTACTGATGACGCTTTAAAAGCCTGTTCCATAGTAAGGTCTTTGTTCCAATCTTCATTCCATCTTTTTACACTATCCCATTTTATAATCATTTTTTCATCGGTGATTTTGCCGGTTTCTATTCCAATAAGAGAATTTACAATTTTGAAAGTTGATGCCGGTAATACTCTTTGCGTGTCAAGCTTCATGTTGTAAACGGTAATGTTGCCATTAGAATTATCTAAGATTGTAAAACAGCCATCAACATGTGAGGAATCGAAATATTTTTTCAGGCCAGTATCAATTTTAGCTTTATTCACTGAGCAGGATGTAAAACCGCAGGCATACAATAATAGAATAAAAGGGAAATTTTTTTTCATAAAAAAGGAAGAATGTTTTGCAATTATTTGGATAACCGATAGGTTGCTGTAGCACATAGAGATTCATAAAATTGGTCCCCATATTTTCTTATGATAGCATCTTTTAAAAATATATAAACAGGAACTTTAAGTTTCTTCCCAAGCTTACAGGCTGCCTTACAAAGATCTTCGCGTGGTTCATAATTGACAAGATCTGAATTGCCTGATTTGCTTTTTTTTATTTTGATGGGGAATAAATGACAGCTTAGTGGCTTCCTCCAGGTAATTTTTCCATCGTTGAATGCCTGCTCTATTCCACACTTTACGATTCCGCTATTATCTTTTATTCCGTAAGCACACATCCCTGAGGAGATAGTAGGCGTAACCCAGCCAAATTCTTTGTCGTATACATACATACCCTGGCGCTCCAGTTCATTTTTTGATTCGCCGGAAAGATAAGGCAGAACGGAACTATATGCATTTTTCATTTCCTGCAGCTCACTGTTTTCTAATGGAGCACCTGCATCACCATCCACGCAACAACCACCTTTACATTTTACCAGATCGCACACAAATTGCTCTTCAATTACCTGGTCACTTATAAGTATATCGTTAATCATTATCATGCGGCAAAGATAAGAGAGGTTAATTGGTTAATGGGGTGATTAGTTAATTCGTTAAATGGGTATTCAATGACTATAAAACAAATAAGCTAATAGACAAATTATAATCATCTCCATTTAAGTGTATTGATAAGATGTTTCATATCCTCCTGGAGAAAGGCATTTACCGGGCGCAAAGAATCCTCGTTTGGAGTAGCATCAAAATACAAAGCACCTCTTAAAAAATTATGCGTTGTATCAGATAAAAAAAATTGTTTCGCAGTTGCGACACTTCCACCCAGTCGAAAAAAAATTCCTGAAATATTATTAGGGGTACGCATTAAACTATCTTCAATAGAATAAGCCTTGATATCATTTTTATAAGTAAGATTATATGAATCATTCACCATGTTTTCAAATGTATTCTTCCCCAAAGAATCTTTATAACCTCCTGAAGTTTTTACTTTATAATTTGACGACCCACCAATTACTTTATAGCTAATAAAAATTTTGCCATTGAATAACGGGAAATCAATATTTATCCAATATGGATTTTGGCTGGCGCTGTCAAAATAAGAAGAATCTTTTACCACACTTGCATAAGCAGGATACTCGAAAGAATAGGGAAAAACTGGATTGTCAAATTTTACATATTCGTGTTTTGGAAAATCAATTTTAAAATACCCTTTCTTTTTAGAAGTATATGTTGAATTGCAACTCAATAAAATGCTTATAAAAAATAAAATGACGGGAAGGCAGGCAAAAAGATTTTTTTTCACATTAAACAGTTGGTTCATCTTTTCCGGGTTTCAAAATAATCTTTACTTTTTCAATGCGGTTTTTATTTATTTCCAAAGGCACAAATGTGTAATTACCAGAAACAATATTTGCATTTACCTGGGGGAATTCACCTGCTATTTCCAGCACCAGGCCTGCCAGAGAATCACTGTCGCCCCTGCTTTTGTCAAACGTATCCACAGGTAATTTTAATGATTTACAAACATCATTGATCATAGTTTTCCCTTCGAAAATATAAGTAAAGTCATCAAGCTTTTTATTACCGCTTTGCTCGTCATCAAATTCGTCCTGTATATCACCGATTATCTCCTCCATAACATCTTCAAGCGTTACAATTCCGGAAGTGCCGCCAAATTCATCTACAACTACCGCAAGATGTATACGCTTATCTCTAAAATCCTGTAATATATCTTCAATTAATTTTTGTTCATGTACATAAAACACGGGGCGCATCAGCGAATGCCAGTCATACGCTTGTTCGTCAAGATGAGGCAGGAGATCTTTTGTGTGAAGTATCCCAGCAATCTCATCAAGATTATTTTTATAAACAGGGAATCTTGAGTAATGCATTTCTTCTACTTTATGCTTTACATCTGAAAAATTTGTATTCAATTCGATTCCACTTACGTCCAGGCGTGTTCGCATAGTTTGCTTCACAGTTGTATTACCAAATTTTCTTATTCCTTTTAAAATTTGTTTTTCTTCACTTGAAGCTTCATTGTCAGGTAAAAGATCAATTGCATAATCAAGCTGCAAATCATCCATACGTGTAGAACCGGAATTAAAACGTTTTTCAATTCTATCGCCCAGGCTTACCAGCCGGGTACTTATTTTGAAAAATAAACTATTGAATATCTCTATAAGTAATGAGGCCGTAGATGCAAACCATATTTTATGATGGGTTGCCCACACCTTTGGTAGTACTTCGCCGAATAGTGCAAGGAAAAAAGTGACCACAACTACTTTAATCAGGAATTGAAAAATCCCCTGCATTCCAATAGTTGTAATCCAGGTATTCATCAGGGTATTTGATATAAGCACAATGCCAATATTTACAAAACTATTTGTTATAAGCATAGAAGCCAGCAACGTTTTGGGACTTTCAAGCAGGGTTACAATTCTTTTAAAAGAAGGTTGTTGCCTTGTCTTAAGCAAATTAATATCCTTTACAGTAAGTGAAAAAAAAGCAATCTCTGAACCGGCTACTAAAAACGAAATGAAGAAAAGTATTACAACAGTAAAAAGAAGTATGGTTGTTGCGGCGGGTGTAAGTACCAGGGATAAAATTATATGCTGGCTGAGTAAATGTGCCGAATGATAATCCAAAACAATTTTTTTTAATTAAATATTTGGATGGGTACAATAAATGCAGCCATCCGTTGGGGTTTTAAAAAGGTAATTTTTCCGAGCCTTCATCAACCGGGGGTACTTCGCTTCCCGGTATGTTTTCGGTTATATTCTCACTTACCGGCTGGCTGTCCGACCGTTTATCGAGCATAATCAAATTATCAGCAATAATTTCAGTGGCCACTTTTTTATTGTGATCTCTATCTTCCCAATACCTTGTTTTTAAGCGGCCTTCAATATAGACCAGGCTACTTTTATGCAAATACTTTTGAGATAATTCTGCAAGGCCCCTCCATAACACAACATTATGCCATTCGGTTTGTGATATTAATTTACCAAGCTTGTCTTTATAAGTTTCAGTGGTAGCCAATGGAAATTTAGCAACCGGAATATTTCCTTCCAGGTATTGTATTTCGGGATCTTTACCGAGATTACCTATGAGGATTACCTTATTTACGCCTCTCATGATTATATTTCTTATATATAAAGATTCACCGTACTCAAATTTAAAGATACAGTTTAATCTTTCAAGTATAAAGTGATAAATTTTGGAAATGGCAGCAGGTCAATTTGTTCTTTTGAAACCAAAATAAAACCATCTTCAATCTTAACGGGATTTGCCAGGCAAATATGAAAAAATTTCCCGGTGATAATTTGATGAGTAAGTTTTTGGCTAAGGGTTTTCGAAATATGGGTGATTGTAAAATCATCAATACCCAATAGCTTACCAGATCCCAGCATTTCCCGCAATTGCATTTCAGTTAATAATTGCTTGCTTTCTACAAGTATAAATTCATAAAGCCCCTGCCAGATATCTTTAGCTATTCTTTTCTTTACATAAAAGGAATTATTATATTCAACAACTAAATAGGTAAAAAATCGCTCTCTTCTTTCAATACTTTTCTTTTTAATTGGTAAAATAGTTACTTTCTTTTTCCTGAAAGCAATACAGGCTGTTTGAAGAGGGCATTCTTCACATAATGGTTGAAAGGGCTTACATACAATTGCACCAAAATCCATGATTGCCTGGTTGTAAATACCTGGAGTTTCTTTGTCCAGAAGTTCATTGGCCAAAAGGGAATATATTTTTTTGCCTTCCGTTGTATCAATGGGTATTTCTTTTCCAAAAAACCTGGATAGTACTCTGAAGACATTTCCATCCAAAACGGCGTATGGCTGGTTGTATGCAAATGATGAAATAGCAGAGGCGGTGTAGTTACCTATTCCTTTTAGCGCCAGAATATCTTCATACTTTTCAGGAAATTTTCCTTTAAGTTTCGCGGTAATAAATTTTGCTGAGGCAATTATATTGCGGCACCTGGAGTAATACCCCAATCCTTCCCAATGCTTAAATACTTTTTGTTCAGTAGCGTGGGCAAGGCTTTGTACATCAGGAAACGATTTAATAAACTTGTTATAATAATTCATTCCCTGGCTCACTCTCGTTTGTTGTAAAATGATTTCACTTATCCATATTTTATAAGGATCTTTTTCTCCTTTCCAGGGCATTTCCCGTTTATTTTCAGTCCTGTTCCAGGAAAGTAGGATTTCAGTAAATAATTTTTTATTTTTCATCAAAAATCAGGGAGATACAATTTATACAAGGAAAATACAAAGACGAAATGCAAATTATTCAGAATGAATTTAAAGTAAAGATTTATTAGTTTTGTATCACCTGGTTGAACATCTATTTGGACTTTTTCTTTCATCCTATTTTTAAAAAAAATTAAAATGAGAAAAGCAGATTTAATTAACCAGATTTCAGAAAAAACAGGGATTCCTAAAGTTGATGTTTTGGTAACTTTGGAAACGCTGTTTAAAGAAGTTAAGGAATCTCTCGGTAAAGGAGAAAATATATATATAAGAGGTTTTGGCAGCTTTATCACAAAAAAAAGAGCCGCGAAAATAGGACGGAATATTAAAAAAAATGTTGCTGTTGCAATTCCGGAGCATTACATCCCTGCGTTCAAACCTGCCAAAGAGTTCGTACAGGATATCAAAAGCAGGAATATGATTCAAAAATCTGAATAATCTTAACTTTGCAGCCTGAGTATTAAATTCCTCTAAACATTATCTTGATTAAAAGAATATTTTTAGCGACGGGCGGTCTTATATTATTATTTGTCCTTTTGATATTTGGTAAAACCGAAACGGCCAGGGTTAACCTTACAGAACCCGTTGTAATAAAATCCACCTTCAATATACAGGATGTTATAAATAAAGAAAGGCAGAAGCTGACACCTGGCCAGATCGTTTCCGTTTCTAAAATTGAAAATAATATCACCCGGGGAGATCTAAAAAAACAGGAAGGGAACCAATATGCCACCCTGGCGAATTTCTGGAAGGATTCTACCGGAGTTTTTCTCCCATACGCCTATTATTTAAGCGAAGCTGCCAAATTGGAGAATTCGGAAAAAAACCTCACCTTTGCTGCCCGGTTAATTTTAGAGAGCATGCGGCGGGAAGAAAATGCGGATATAAAAACCTGGGAAGCAGAGACAGCAACATCTTTATTTGAGAGGGCTTTACAACTTGATCCTGATAATGATGATTTAAAAATAGGGTTGGGGAGTTGCTATGTTTATGGGCAGGGAATGGCAGGCGACCCACAGCAGACAATGAAAGGAATTCAGCAACTATTAGCAGTAGTACGTAAAGATTCTAACAACATGAAGGCGCAAATGGTTTTGGGAATAGGCGCTGTTATTTCAGGCCAGAATGAAAAGGGCATAACCAGGTTGAATAAAGTAGTAACATTTGACCCAAATAACCTCGAGGCGGTATCATGGCTTGCAGATGCGTATGCTGCTACCGGCGACAAAGAAAATGCTATAAAGTGGTACTCGCAAAGTAAACACCTGGTGAATAATCCCGCATTTAGCAAAGAAATTGATGAGAGGATAAAGGGATTAAACAACTCCCGGTAACATAGGCTCACAATATTTCAACATAAATGAATTTGAATTAATACAATTATTCAATTCATTTTTTTTATAAATTATTTAAATACTCAGTTATGCCATGTGGTAAAAAGAGAAAGCGCCATAAAATCGCTACTCACAAGCGAAAAAAGCGTTTAAGAAAAAACCGCCATAAAAAGAAGTAATTTCTTACTCTAATGACCTGTACCGTAATTCCGGTTTACTTGTGATTCCTTCCTGTAATTGTAATTAAGAAATTAATTAAAAGATTGAGAGTTGAATAAGGAACTTATTATAAACGCTGCCCCACAGGCAGTAGAAATAGCCTTGCTTGAGGATAAAAAGCTTGTCGAATTGCATAATGAAAATGCCAATGCGAGCTTTGCAGTCGGTGATTTGTACCTTGGGAAAGTAAAAAAATTAATTCCGGGGCTTAATGCCGCTTTTGTGGATGTAGGGTTTGAAAAGGATGCGTTTTTACATTACACTGACCTGAGCCCTTACGTACGCTCCATTCTAAAATTTACAAATATTGCCATAAACGATAAATCAGAAAAAGGATTTGATTTTTCCACCTCTCCTATTGAACCGGAAATTATTAAGACCGGTAAGATTACGGAAGTACTAAGTGGCAAACCAAATATTTTAGTACAAATATTAAAAGAACCCATAGCCGCAAAAGGCCCGCGCCTTAGTTGTGAGCTATCTTTACCCGGAAGGTTTGTGGTGCTTACGCCTTTCAACGATATTATAGCCGTATCCCGCAAAATTCATTCTTCTGAAGAACGGAAGCGGTTGCAAAAAATTATTGAAGCTATCAAGCCAAAGAATTTCGGAGTAATAGTACGTACTGCCGCCGAGGGCAAGCATACGGCAGAGCTTCATGAAGATTTATTATCTCTTATAAATACCTGGAAAAACATTAAAAAAAATTTACAGGGAGCTGTTGCCCCCTGTAAAATAATGAGCGAGGAAGGGAAGACCAATAGTATTCTTCGCGACCTGTTAACTGTGGATTTTAATAAGATAGTAGTAAACGACAAGAATATTTTTAACGATACGAAGACTTATTTGCAAAGGATTGCCCCTGAAAAAACTGATATACTTACTTTCCATAATAATGGCTCCCCGGTATTTGAGAGCTATGGAATCACCAGGCAGGTGAAAGCATCTTTTGGAAAAACGGTGAACCTGCCAAGTGGCGCCTACCTTATAATTGAGCATACTGAAGCCCTGCATGTAATAGATGTAAACAGCGGCTATAAAAGCGTAGGCAATAACCAGGAGCAAAATGCCCTTGAAACAAACCTCGAAGCGGCCATTGAAATTTCCCGCCAACTGAGGCTGAGAGATATTGGCGGAATAATAGTAGTGGATTTTATAGATATGAAGCTGCTGGAAAATAAGAAACGCCTTGCAGAGCAAATGGATTATTATATGCGGCCCGACAGGGCCAAGCATGCAGTATTGCCCATAAGCAAATTTGGCCTTATGCAAATTACCCGCCAGCGCATGAAGCCGGAGATGAATATCAATACACTTGAAGTATGCCCGAGTTGTGAAGGCACCGGCAAAATATCATCTACACTGGTACTCGAGGATGAAATAGAAAAGAACCTGAGCTACCTTATTATGCAAAAACACACCGGGCTTACCATTGAAGTGCACCCGATTTTATATGCCTATCTTAAGAAAGGTTTCCCTTCCATACTCCTTAGATGGAGCTGGAAATACAAGCAGAAAATAAAAGCAAAGTCCAACAGCAATTACCACCTTACAGAGTTTCATTTTTATGATAAGAACGATGAGGAAATAAAGTTGTAAGGATTGACTTGAAGCTTCTCTTATGGGAGAGCACATGCAACAATAATTCTTATCCTTTTTTCAATTCTTTTTTATAAACCCTCCCAATAATCCACATTACAAGTGGAATAAGCGGTGGAATAAATATGGCATACTGAGGAAAGTATAAGTAAGCTATTACCATGATTGCAAAAATCACGGGAACCATTAACGCCCTGAATGAATAATAATTTACTAATTCCTTTGATAGATTATCTGATAGATTATTTCGCGGATTACTTACATATTTCCAAAGTATATAATTCATGATACCTAAGTAGCAAATATTAAAAGCATACAACACCACCGGTGTTTTAAGATAGGCGAAAATATATTCACTATAAAACGAAGTTGTAAATGGCATCAGCACTATACCAAGAAGAAAAAGTAAATTAAGCCACAGCAACCTTTGGGTATAATGCACTACAAATCCAAACATTCGGTGGTGCACCGTCCAATAAAGGCCAATTAGAAAAAAGCTTACCAGGAACCCAATAAATTTCGGGAAGATCTCCGCAAGATGGTGCAACACTTTATCCTCAGTAATGGGAGGATCTATTTCGGGAACTTTCAATTCAATAACCAGCAAAGTAATCGCTATAGCAAATACAGCATCACTGAATAAAATAAATCTTTCTAATTGAAATTCTTTTTTGTGCGCACTAAAAATGGGAGGATTCATGAAAATATTTTTGATAATGTTACTTACAATTTCAAAATTCTTTCAATTTCAGCAGGATAATATTTGTGTTCCAGCTCATGAATTTTTTTGGCCAGGATTTCTTCGGTATCACCTTCGGTAACAGGGCAGGATACCTGCAAAATTATTTTCCCGTGATCATACTCTTCATCCACATAATGAATGGTGATACCGCTCTGCTTTTCTTTTGCGGTAATAACTGCCCGGTGAACTGCATTTCCGTACATTCCTTTGCCGCCATATGCAGGTAATAATGCCGGATGTATGTTTATTATTTTTCCGGAAAAAGATTTGATAAGTATTTCCGGCAGCTTCCATAAAAATCCGGCTAATACGATAAATTCTATTCCGGCACTTTTCAATTCACTGATATAACCTGTATTTTTAAATTTAGTTTTCTCTATCAATAATACATTGATATTTTCACTGAGGGCTATATCTAAAACTCCTGCTACAGGATTATTGCACACGATTAAATGTACAGTTGCGTCGGCAGAGTATCTAAAGTGATCAATTATCTTCTGAGCATTTGATCCTGCTCCAGATGCAAAAATTGCCATTTTCTTCATGCCTGGTTTTCTATTTGCAAGTTTTTCTTTTCAATAAATATTGTGCATTATTTGATCAAAAATTATTTATTAGCCTTTAATCAACAATAATAAATGCTAAAATACAATCTATTAAAAAAAGAATTTATTGCTATCATTTCAAAATCAAATTAATAATATACAATAAAACATTATTGCTCTTAAATAAAAAAATGATTTTGTCTGCAAAATGCAAATTGAATTTTTTGTTTAAGGTTTATGGTTACTAAAAAATGGTTACTTATAAATCCTTTGCAATCGGGCATTTGCAGGTTTAAAAAAAATTAAAAAATGTTAACAGTTTCTCAACATCCTATCTTATTTTTGCAGCCATTAAAGTATATTTTTCCATTATCATAAGACAGGAAATACAGAGTATGAACCAACTCAGCAGGCTTTTTTCAAAAATAACTACTATACTTTTTCTCTTAGCTTTAATTTCATTTCCTGAATTTTTATTTGCAGCAGATGGCGAAAGTTTATTTAAAGCCAATTGTGCAAGCTGCCATAAACCCGATGCTGTATATGTAGGGCCTGCACTTAAAGGAGCAAGGGATAGGGAACCTTCCAAAGATTGGGTATATAAATGGGTTGCCAATACAACCTCAATGGTTAATAGCGATCCTTATGCACAGCAATTAAAAAGCGCGGCAGGTGGTACAGTAATGACTGCTTTTCCTGGTTTAAAAAAAGATGAGATTGATGCGATACTTGATTGGGCAAATAAGTATGAACCTCCTGCCGGCATAAAAGGTTTACCATCCCAGCCGGGAGAATCCGGAGAAGACAATTCTCTCTGGTATGGATTGCTTACACTTATATTAGCTGTTATAGGCTTAACTCTTTTACAGGTTAATAGTAATCTTAAAAAATTAACTGATGAAAAAGAAGGCCTGAGGACACCACAGCCTGTGCCATTTTACCGCAACAAAACATATCTCTTATTGGTAGTTTTTGTTTTATTTACATTAGGAGGTTATTTTTTGGTAGAAGGTGCTATGGGTTTGGGAAGGCAGCAAGATTACCAGCCGGTTCAACCTATATATTATTCTCATAAAGTTCACGCAGGAACTAACCAGATTAGTTGCCTCTATTGTCATAGCGGCGCACAGGATAGTAAACATTCAAACATTCCCTCAGTAAATGTTTGTATGAATTGCCACATGGCCATAAAACAATATGCAGGAGAGCCGCTCTTTCGGGAAGATGGAAGCTCTGTAAATCCAAATGCTGAAATTCAAAAACTATATACATACGCCGGCTGGAATCCTGATCTGAAAAAATATGACAAGCCGGGAACCCCAATAGAATGGACACGTATACATAACCTTCCTGACTTTGTTTACTTCAATCATTCACAACATGTAAAAGTTGGACGTGTTCAATGCCAAACCTGTCATGGTGAGATTCAAAAGATGGGAGAGGTAAAACAATTTGCAGATTTAAGCATGGGCTGGTGCGTGAATTGCCATCGCACTTCCAATGTTCAGTTTAATGATGATAAGGGCCATGGCAACAAATTCTACAGCATTTACGAAAAATTCCACGAGGATATAAGGAATAATAAGTACGATAGTGTTACGGTTGAAAAAATTGGCGGGACTGAGTGTCAGAAATGTCACTATTAAAATCAGAGTTTAGTTCCCTCTCTTTCGGAGAGGGGTTGGGGGTGAGGTTAATTTCAAAAAGGATATAAATGAGAGATAAAAAGTATTGGCAAAATTTTGAAGACTTACATCAAAGTGAATCTGGGCAGAAGGCATTGAAGAATGAATTTAATGAGGAGTTGCCTTTTGAAGAACTTGCCAATGAAAATATATTGAATGCAAAAACTCCCCGCAGGGATTTTTTGAAATACATGGGTTTCAGTACAGCCGCAGCCTTAATTGCAGCGGGTTGTGAAATGCCTGTTCGCAAGTCAATACCATTTTTACATAAGCCGGATGATATGCTTCCAGGTGTTTCAAATTATTATGCGTCTACTTATATTAATGATGGAGATGCAATACCTGTAGTAGTAAAACAAAGAGAAGGAAGGCCAATCAAAATTGAAGGCAATGATCTTTCTTCGCTTACTAATGGTGGAACATCTGCTCAATGCCAGTCTTCCGTGTTAGACCTTTATGACACTACCCGTTTGCGTTACCCTATGGCAAATGGCAAAGAAGCTACTTTTGAAGCGATTGATAAAATGGTTATGAATGCAATGGCAGCTAATGCTGGAAAGCCTGCTGTGCTGCTTACTTCATCGGTTACTTCCCAAACTACCAGGCAGATCATAGCTGAGTTTCTTACAAAATTTCCGGGTAGCCGCCATGTTCAATATGATGCTGTTTCTTATAGCGGTTTGATAATGGCTAACCAGAGTTCTTACGGTAAAAAAGTAATACCTGCCTATCACTTTGAAAATGCAAAAGTTATTGTAAGCATCGGGGCAGATTTTCTGGCGACCTGGTTAAGCCCTGTTGTGTTTGCAAAACAATATGCTGAAACAAGAAGAATTAATGAAGAAAAACCTGCTATGAGCAGGCATTTTCATTTTGAAAGCCATTATAGTATAACGGGTGCTAATGCTGATGACCGTTACATACATAAGCCTTCTGAAACAGGAGCAGTGGCACTTGCATTGCTTGGAGCATTGGGTGGAGGTACCCCATCAAATATTTCAGGGAAAGTTGTAGAAGGAGTGAAAAAAGCTGCTGCAGAACTTGCTGCAAATAAAGGGGCAGGCCTGGTTGTATGTGGTAGTAACGATCCAAATGTTCAGATTATAGTAAATGCCATCAACGAGGCCATAGGGGCAGGTAGTAAAACTGTGGACTGGAATACTCCTGTAAACTACCGGCAGGGATTAGACGCAGATATGATTGCGCTTACTGATGACCTCAATTCAGGAAATGTAGGTTCGTTATTTGTTTATGGGGCTAATCCGGTGTATAGTTTTTTTGCATCAGATAAATTTGCGGCCGGGGTAAAAAAATGTCCTCTCACTGTTTCTTTCAGTGAAAAAATGGATGAGACTACAGAGCTTTGTAAATATATAATTCCTTCACATCACTGGCTTGAATGCTGGGGCGATGCTGAACCACAGGCAGGTTACGTAAGCGTGATTCAGCCTGTAATTCATCCTTTATTTAAAACACGCCAGTTTGAAAGTTCTCTTTTAAAGCTTATTGGTAATACAAATGAATATGAGGAATATTTTAGAAATTACTGGATAGCAAAATTGGGAGGGCTTGCCGGTTTTGAAAAATTCTTGCAGGATGGCGTTCTTGAAAATATTTCCAACACTTCATTTAATGCTTCTTCATCTGATTCCATTAAAAATAATGGTGTAATACCCGGGACAATTGCGATGTCTGGTGCTGCTTTTAGTGGAAATGTTGCCGATGCAGCCTCTAAAATTGGCAGTATAAAAGGAGGCGATATTGAAATGGTGCTTTATGAAAAAGTATCGCTGGGAACAGGCAGCCGCGCTAATAATGCCTGGTTACAGGAAGTAAGTGATCCTATTTCAAAGGCAACATGGGACAACTATGCAATGATCTCTCCCCAGATGGGTAAATCATTATTTGAAATAGATATTCATAACCGGCGTGATTCCGATAAGTATGAAGTAAATGTTCAAAAGCCTACCATAAAAATAACTTCTAATGGCAAATCAATAACATTACCGGTGCTTATAATTCCGGGAACGCACCCTAATGTGATTGCAATAGCGGTAGGTTATGGAAGGCAAAGTAATAATAAAAATAAAACGACTGAATTCATAGGCGCTGCAGCGAATGGCGTAGGTGTAAATGTATATCCGCTTGCCGTTTATAATGGTACAAACATTAGTTATTCCTCGCCTGTAACAATTGAAAAAACAGGAGATACATTTCCCATAGCGCAAACGCAAGTACATAATATTACTGAGGGACGGCCAATAGTCAGAGAAACAACACTCAAAGAATTTATCTCTCACCCTGGTAAAATGAATGAAGAAGAAAATGAGGAGCTTAAAAAATATGGGGGGGATTTTGTAAGAGATGCCACCTTGTATCCCACTTATGATAAGCCGGGAATAAAATGGGGAATGAGCATAGATCTTAATACATGTATAGGCTGCTCTGCCTGTACTGTTGCTTGTGTTGCAGAAAATAATATTTCAACCGTAGGTAAATATGAAGTTTCGAGATACCATGATATGCAATGGCTTCGTATAGACAGGTATTTTACCGGAGACCCTGAAAATCCGGATGTTGTTTTTCAGCCTATGCTCTGCCAGCATTGTGATAATGCTCCCTGTGAAAATGTTTGCCCGGTATCAGCAACCAATCATAGCAGTGAAGGCATTAACCAAATGATTTATAACCGTTGTATTGGTACTAAATATTGTGCAAATAACTGTCCTTATAAAGTGCGCCGCTTTAACTGGGCAGATTATAATGGGGCAGATAGTTTTCCGGATAACCAGCGTGGAATTATTTCTGAAGCAACCGCAGAACTTAATGAAGACTTAAGTAGGATGGTACTAAACCCTGATGTAACAGTTCGTTCAAGAGGTGTTATGGAAAAATGTAGTTTTTGTGTACAGCGGTTACAGGAAGGAAAACTAAATGCTAAAAAAGAGGATCGCCCTTTAAAAGACCTTGAGGTAAAAACCGCCTGTATGCAGGCTTGCCCAACCCATGCAATTATGTTCGGTAACGTGAATGATAAAGACAGTAAGATTTCACAATTGAGAGCACGTGAACAAAAGGAAAGAAAATATTATGTACTTGAAGAGTTGCACGTTTTAAGCAATGTAAATTATTTGGTGAAAGTAAGAAATACTGACCGTGAAGTTGGCAATCTTGCAAAGGAAGAAATGGCTGGTTAATAATTATTATAAAAAAGAAATTAATAACAACACGGATTTCATTTTATAGCTAAAAGCTACATAGAGTATGTCATTATTAAAATACGAATCGCAACTGAGAGAGCCTTTGGTTGATGGGGATAAAAATTATCACCAGATAACCGAAGACATTATCAGCCCCATAGAAGTAAAGCCGGGCATGCTTTGGTGGATTGGCTTTTCAATCTCTGTTTGCCTTTTATTATTTGGTGTGTATTCAGTTTATCGGGAAGTGACTTATGGCATTGGCCAATGGAACCTTAATCATACCATTGGCTGGGGCTGGGATATTACCAACTTTGTATGGTGGATCGGTATCGGGCATGCGGGAACCTTGATCTCTGCAATTCTGTTATTG
Source organism: Chitinophagales bacterium (assembly GCA_038239385.1). GTDB lineage: Bacteria > Bacteroidota > Bacteroidia > Chitinophagales > Chitinophagaceae > Ginsengibacter. The sequence continues at coordinate 34,971 of JBBSEV010000029.1, read as the reverse complement.
TTCAGGCAAGGTTGGAGAACGGGCGTAAACAGGGCTGCCGAAGCGATGACCATTTTTGCAGTTATGTGTGCAGGTCAGTTTCCTATTTTTCATATGGGACGAGTATGGGTTGGTTTTTATGTAATGCCTTATCCAAATTCACGTGGGCCACTATGGCCTAACTTTAATTCGGCATTATTGTGGGATGTGTTTGCAGTATCCACTTATTTTACAGTATCATTATTATTCTGGTATTCTGGATTGTTGCCCGACCTGGCAACTGTACGCGATAGGGCCAAAACAAAATTCAGGAAAATGTTTTATGGCATTGCCTCATTTGGTTGGACGGGAAGTACCAAACATTGGCAGCGCCACGAAAGCCTTTCATTGGTTTTGGCAGGGTTAGCAACACCTCTTGTATTATCAGTTCATACAATTGTATCCTTTGACTTTGCTACTTCAGTTGTACCAGGATGGCATACAACTATATTTCCTCCATACTTTGTGGCGGGAGCAATCTTCTCAGGGTTTGCAATGGTGCAATCTTTATTAATAATAACCCGTAAGGTCTTACACCTGGAAGATTACATAACTGTAGGGCATATTGAAGCGATGAACAAGGTGATTGTACTTACCGGCTCTATAGTTGGTTGCGCATATCTTACTGAATTGTTTATTGCCTGGTATGGGCAAAACGAATACGAATGGTGGGCATTTCGCCAGAACCGTGTTAACCTGTTCAGCCCTTATGGCTGGGCATATTATGGAATGATGTTTTGTAATGTAGTATCCCCGCAGATTTTTTGGTCAAAAAAATTAAGAAGGAATGTAACCTTCACTTTCTTCATGTCAGTATTAATAAATGTGGGAATGTGGTTTGAACGTTTTGTAATTATCGTTACATCGGTCTATCGTGATTTCCTGCCTTCATCGTGGAGCACTTATTACAGCCCCTCTATTTGGGAAGTTGGATTCTACCTGGGAACGTTCGGCCTTTTCTTTACCTGCTATTTTCTTTTTGCAAAATTTTTCCCGGTAATTGCTCTTGCCGAAATTAAAGCGATATTAAAAACTACTGGTGAGAATTATAAACAAAAAATGACTTCTACCGAAAAACTTGATGCTGAAAAATTTTATATAGAAGAAGTTGAGCATGCGCATTGAAAGATTTTGTAATGAATTCGGAAACTAAACAAACATTATTTTAAAACCCTTTGGGGGATAGGAGGGATCAAAATGAGAAAAAAATTTGTTGTAGGATGTTTTGATGATGAAAAAGTTTTATTTCCGGCTATTAAAAATGTAAGAAGAGCCGGTTATAAAATTCAGGATGTTTACACGCCATTCCCTATACATGGCCTAGATCATGCAATGGGTTTACGTGAAACCAGTTTGCATACTGCCGGTTTTATTTTTGGTATCACAGGAACAGCTATTGCCGTAGGAGGGATGGGATGGATCTTTACATCTGACTGGCCTTTAAACTTTGGTGGTAAGCCGCATTTTTCTCTTCCTGCATTTATTCCTATTACATTCGAGCTTACGGTATTATTGTCTGCGGTAGGCATGGTTATGACGTTTTGCTGGCTTTGCAAAATGATGCCGGGGGTTAAGAAGCATCATTTTCATTTAAGAGCTACAGATGATCTTATGGTAATGGTAATAGAATGCACAGCGAAAACCAACGAAACAGAAGTACAAAGCTTTTTGCAAAATAATGGAGCTATTGAAATAAATGTTCAGGAGGCGGAAGATGGATGGTGGTTTGGTCGCTACGATAGAGAACAAAAGTTATATCAAAAGGAAGAGGTTGGATATTAAATTATAATCGATACTTGATGGAGATCATTAGAGAAATATGAAAAAAATAAAAATTCTTTTTGCTTTTATAATAGTAGCGGCTACCACCACAGCTATTGAAAGCTGCGATAGTAAACGTGAGCCGGGAAAAACTTATATGCCGGATATGACTTATAGCCGTGCTTATGAAGCATATGCACCAAATAATTTAAAAGAAGAAGGAATTAATTATGTTCCCTACCCTGTGGAAGGAACAATAAGAAGAGGCGATCTTTTTCCCTATACTTTGCCTAATGATTCAAACGGATACAAAATGAGTGCACAGGTTCAGGACCCTTTGCCTCCACTTGATACAATTCAGATGTTAGAAGCTCAACGCTTATTTAATATTAACTGTGCCATATGCCACGGTACAAATATTGATGCACAAGGGCCACTATCGACAGGCGGAAAAATACCTGCTGTTGCAAACCTTACTTTGCCTCAATATGTTGAAATGCCACAAGGAACTATGTTTCATTCGGTGACGTATGGAAAAAATAATATGGGCAGTTATGCATCGCAACTTACCCGTAAGCAAAGATGGATGGTAATTCAATATGTAAAATCAAGGCAGGTTAAAACAGATAAAGCCGGATCGGATTCAACAAGTGTTGCCACCCATCCAAAAATGGATTCTGCAACAGTAAAAAAATAGAAGTTTACTATAAATTTTTTTTAATGAACAATCAATATGTAACACCGGCAGGATATAAAAAATGGTCAGCTGGACTTATGATTGCAGGCATACTTACATTAATAGGTGGCGTTATATTTTTAAATCCGGGAGCAGGTTCACATGGAGAAAATGTAAACAGTACCAGGTTTTGGGCAGTTATGTTACAAAACAGCCTTTTTTGGTTATTGCTTGTGAATGTAAGCACCTTTTTTATTGGCATTACAACATTAGCAATGGGAGGTTGGCAGGTGGCCTTACGCAGAGTGGTCGATGCACTTTCATCGGTAGTTCCTATAATGAGTGTCCTTACATTGGTTGTTATTCTTAGTATTGTTTTCGGGCATCGTACTGATATTTACCCATGGCTTGATAAGGAAATGGTAGCCCATGATGAAGTACTCAAAGGCAAATCAGGTTTTTTAAATCCCGGTGTGTATGCTGTTGCTTCTATATTGTGTATAGGGTTGTGGGTATTTGTTGGAAAAAAACTGAGAGACCTTAGCCTGGAAAGTGATAAAATGGGGACGATGGATTATGAGACAGGAAGAATATGGATGAAGAAAAATTTATTCTGGTCTGCTTTTTTTATTGTGCTGTATGGCCTTACCGTAGGTTCTACCATTCCATGGATATGGCTTATGAGTATAGATGCACATTGGTTCAGCACCATGTATAGCTGGTACACTTTTGCAAGTACTTTTGTTTCAGGCATGGCGCTTATTACCATTTTTGTTATTTATTTTAAAAACAGGGGGCAGCTTGAATTTGTAACTGAAGAACACATGCAGGATCTCGGGAAGTTTATGTTTGCATTTTCTATCTTCTGGACTTACCTGTGGTTTGATCAGTTTATGCTTATATGGTATGGAAATATTCCGGAAGAAACTATCTATTTTAAGATTCGTTCACAAGGGCCATACAGGGGATTATTTTTTCTTAATCTTATCATTAATTTTTTATGCCCTCTTTTAATTCTTATGAAGAAGGCAACCAAGCGGAATTATACAATTGTAACTTTTATGTGTGTGCTTTTAATTTTCGGGCACTGGATTGATTTTTATCAAATGGTAATGCCGGGAACAGTTAAGCTTCATCCTCATTTAAGCTGGTATGAATTCGGAATCCCATTAGGTTTTATAGGGATCATTATGTGGGGAGTTGGAAGATTTGCTTCAAAAGAACCGATGACTGCGATTAATCATCCATTCCTGAAAGAAAGTATTATACATCATGTATAGCGATAGAAAAATGTTTTAAAAAAAAGGTAATTTTTGTTTCTGACTATCGTATAAATAAGGAGTAAAAACCTTGACAAGATAAAAATATTAAGCAATTCAAAAGTACCTTTACATTCCCTAATTGGGTGAATTGAAAGGAAAATTTAAGAAACATGAATGACTTTTTTTTGATAGCGATCATTGTGCTCATTTTCCTTGTTATTTTTCAGATAGCTAAGGCCAGTGAATATGTAAGTATTTTAAAAGGAGAGGAGAAAGCCAGGAGACAAAATAACAAGATCAATGGTTTTCTTATGATCGGCTTTCTTACCCTTGGCCTTATTGGAGTATGGTGGTGCAATAAGCTATATTACCATCAAACATTATTTCCACAAGGATCAGCGTCGGAAGAAGGAAAAAGTATTGACACTATGTTGTTCATTACTATAGCTGTAACAGGTGTAGTATTTATTATTACCCAGGCATTATTATTCTGGTTTTCATTTAAATACCAGGAAACCGATAAACGCAAGCCTCTTTATCTAACACATAATAATAAGCTTGAACTTATTTGGACGGGTATTCCTGCAATAGTATTGACAGTGCTTGTAGTTTTTGGTTTGAAGTATTGGTTCAAGTTTACATCTGATGCTCCAAAAGATTCGCAGCTCATAGAAATTACCGGCCACCAGTTTGGTTGGGAGATACGCTACCCGGGAAGAGACGGTCTTTTAGGAAGAAAAAATTATAAGCTTACAGATCCATCAAAAAGTAATTCACTTGGTGTAGATTGGGCTGATGTGGCAAGCCATGATGATATACATGTGCCAACCACTATGCATGTAGTTGTAAACAAGCCGGTAAAATTGGTCATCAATTCACAGGATGTAATTCATGATGTTGGGTTATCGCATTTTCGCATGAAAATGGATGCGGTTCCTGGTACCCCAACTACACTATGGTTCACGCCGATTTATACAACAGAAGAAATGAAGGAAAGGACCGGTAACCCGAATTTTACTTATGAAATAAGTTGTGATCAAATGTGTGGTAAAGGACATTTTACTATGAGAGGAATTATTATTGTAGAATCCCAGCAAAATTATGAGCAATATATGGCCACTCAAAAACCTGAATATTATCTTGCATTTCCTGAACTGGACCCAAATAAAGCTCCGGATGTGCCAAAAGATTCAACTAAAACGGTAGCGCAAAATATGAATAGTGGCAAAAAATAAAACATTTGAGCTTCGCCATAGGCGAGGTTATTATAAATAATATCATTATGAATCACGAAGAAGTTTTAATTGAAGAACCCATGGTGGTGCATGATCTTGGGCATGAGGCACACGTACATCATCACAAAGAATCTTTTATAACAAAATACGTTTTTAGCCAGGATCATAAAATGATCTCCAAGCAATTTCTAATTACCGGAATGATCTGGGCTTTTATAGGAGGGCTATTCTCAGTTATTTTTCGCCTGCAATTAGGTTATCCCGATCAAACATTTCCATTTCTTGAAGATTTATTGGGCCATTGGGCAAAAGGTGGTAAACTTGACCAGGAGTTTTATTATTCGTTGGTAACAATGCATGGAACTATACTCGTATTTTTTGTACTTACCGCTGGCTTAAGTGGTACATTCGCAAATTTCCTTATTCCATTGCAGGTAGGAGCAAGAGATATGGCATCTCCTTTTTTAAACATGCTTTCTTACTGGTTTTTCTTTAGTGCATCTATTGTTATGATGTCTTCATTATTTGTGCAAACAGGCCCTGCTAGCGGTGGATGGACAATTTATCCTCCATTGAGCGCATTGGGAGAAGCTTCAGATGGCTCAAAAATAGGCATGGATCTTTGGCTCACAAGTATGTCATTATTTATCATCTCCCAGCTTCTTGCGGGGTTGAATTATATCTCTACTATTTTAAACATGCGTACTAAAGGAATGAGCATGACCAGGATACCATTGACAATTTGGGCATTATTCTTTACAGCTGTTTTGGGTGTTTTATCATTCCCTGTTTTATTATCAGGAGCAATCTTATTACTATTTGACCGCAATCTTGGTACAAGTTTCTTTTTAAGCGATATATATATTGCGGGAAAAATATTACCTAATGAAGGGGGAAGCCCGATATTATTTCAACACTTGTTTTGGTTCCTGGGCCACCCGGAAGTGTATATAATTTTATTGCCTGCGATGGGCATTACCTCTGAGGTATTGTCAACGAATGCAAGAAAGCCAATTTTTGGGTATATGGCAATGGTAGGTTCTCTATTTGCTATCGCGGCACTTTCATTTATGGTGTGGGCGCATCACATGTTTGTAACAGGTTTGAATCCATTCCTGGGATCATTCTTTGTATTGCTTACATTATTAATCGCAGTACCATCTGCCATTAAAGTGTTTAATTGGCTCACTACTTTATGGCGGGGGAATATTCGTTTTACACCAGGGATGCTTTTCGCAATCGGGTTTGTAAGCTTATTTATTTCAGGTGGATTAACCGGTATTTTTCTTGGAAACTCTTCCCTTGATATTCACTTACATGATACCTATTTTGTTGTAGCCCATTTTCATATTGTAATGGGGGTAGCATCCATGTTTGGCATGTTTGCAGGTATCTATCATTGGTTCCCAAAAATGTATGGTAAGTACTTGAATAATACATTAGGCTATATTCATTTTTGGGTAACAATCATAGGAGCCTATCTTATTTTCTGGCCTATGCATTATGAAGGTTTAGCAGGTATGCCACGCCGTTATTATGACTTTAGTAACTGGGAATCCTTTAAAATGTTTGGCGGCCTGAATGAATTTATAAGTGTTGTTGCTTTAATTGTTTTTGCTACACAACTTTTATTTATTCTCAATTTCGTTTATTCAATATTTAAAGGAAGAAAGGTTACTACACAAAATCCATGGGGTTCAAATACAATGGAATGGACTACCCCTATCAGGCCCGGGCATGGTAACTGGCCAGGTGAAATTCCGGAGGTGCATCGCTGGGCTTATGATTACGGTAAAGATGGAAGAGAATTTATTCCTCAAACTGAACCAATTGGTGAATCGGAAAGCAGGCATTAATAACAGGTATTCAGAACTTTTTTAAACATAATTTAATTTGAAAATGCCCTGAATTTTTCGGGGCTTTTTTAAAAAATAGTTTTTATTAATGGATAAAGTGATTACAGGAATTCCAAATTCATCTTCTCTTGCACTGGCAAGTAAGGTGAAAGATTATTTTCAGTTAATTAAATTCACGCTAAGCTTTACGGTGGTATTTAGTTGCGTGGTTTGTTACTTGCTTGCGCCCAATATAAATTTCGATTTTTTCTCTGTTATTATTTTATTTTTTGCAGGTATGTTAATTACCGGATCTGCAAATGCCATTAATCAGGCTGTTGAAAAAGATACAGATGCTTTGATGAAACGTACAGCCGGGAGGCCTGTGGCGTCAGGAAGAATGAAAGTAAATGAAGCGATTACTTTTGCAATTGTTGCCGGCGTATCCGGTGTGATGATAATGTGGATGTGGTTTAATTTATTGAGCGCTGTTATTTCATTGATAAGCTTGTTTCTCTACGCATTTGTTTACACACCATTAAAAAAAATAAATTCAATATCAGTTTTGGTGGGCGCATTACCAGGCGCATTACCTTGTCTTATAGGATGGACCGCTGGTACAAATCAACTGAGTGAAGGCGGATGGGTTTTATTTGCCATATTATTTTTATGGCAATTCCCTCATTTTTGGGCGATTGCCTGGGTGGCTCATAAAGATTATGAAAAGGCAGGATTTAAATTATTACCAGGAGCCGGAGGGCCAACCAAATTCACAGCATTGCAAACGGTAGTTTATTCTATGCTAATGATACCTGTGGGCATGCTGCCATTTTATTTTCACATAAGTGGCATCTTATCTTTTTGGATTTTGTTATGTTGCAACCTTGGAATGGTTTTTATGAGTGTAATTTTATTTATAAAAATGAATGTAAACGCTGCAAGAAGAGTTATGTTCAGCTCATATTTTTATTTGATGATTGTATTCCTTTCATTATTAATTGATAAAGGATATGTTACAAAATGAATGAGTTTATGAAATAGTAATGGCTAAGAAAAAAAGAAGACTTTATAATTTATGATAGCTTTGATGAAGGAAGAAAAAAACAGGATACATCCCCACAAATTTACACTGTGGATTGCTCTGGCAAGTATTGTGATGATGTTTGCAGGCCTTACCAGCGCCTATATTATTAAACGCAATCTTTCTAACTGGATTACTTTCAACTTACCAGTAATATTCTGGTATTCAACTGCCGTAATAATAATAAGCAGTTTTACAATCCTTGCCAGCCGCAGCGCTTTCAGGCAAAGAGAAATGAAAAGCTACAGGAGATGGCTTTCAATAACTATGTTATTAGGTATTGCATTCGTATTAATGCAATACTTAGGCTTTAATCAACTGTGGCAAGACGGTTTTACGTTAACCCGGAATGTATCATTTTCTTTTTTGTACATAATAGTTGGCTTGCATGCATTACACGTTTTGGGCGGGATAATAGCGCTGATAATAATATTAATAAAAGCATACAGTATAAAAAACAAAAATTACAGCCCGGTGCAAATAGATCTTATGAATACCTATTGGCACTTCGTTGATTTTTTATGGATATATTTATTAGTGTTCCTGGTATTGATAAGGTGAAAAAACTGGCAATTAAGAATTGATAATTGAAAATGAAGAATTGGAAGTTTCAGGTTTAAAATTCGATATTGAAAGCTGGTCCAATGAAACCTGGTACCTCAGTGCTGAGGGCTCTAGACCGAAAGCTTATATAACAATAGAACAATTAATATATTTTTGCAATAACCTTTTAAAAAGTAATAATGGAAACAGCGCTGGCACAACCTAAAACCAAACTGTGGAGCGGGGGTAAAAGCCCTTTTAATGTTAGCTATGGCAAGCTTATGATGTGGTATTTTTTAATGAGTGATTCTTTTACATTCGGTGCTTTCCTGATTTCATACGGAACTATTCGTTTTAGTGTAAATGCCTGGGCAGATCCGAATCATGTATTTAATGCATTTCCTTTTGCCGGGCATGCAAACCTGCCTCTTGCCTTTGTAAGCCTCATGACATTCATACTCATTTTAAGTTCCGTAACAATGGTACTGGCAGTGCATGATGGACATAACATGAATAAAAAAGGAGTTGAAAAATGGCTTTTGTTTACAATACTTGGAGGTCTTGCATTTTTAAGTTGCCAGGCATGGGAATGGACGCATTTGATTACAGGGCGCCATGAAGTATTGGTAGACGGGGTTTTACAACAATGGGGAACTACCGTGAGCCACAATCCATGGGGCCCTCATGTAGAATATAATGGAGCAGGTGTTGCATCACCGGGGCCTATCGCCTTTGGTGGTTATTTCTTCGGCATCACCGGCTTTCATGGTTTTCATGTTTTTTCTGGCGTTGTAATAAATTCTATAATGCTGGTTAAAACACGGCTTGGTCATTTTGAACAAAGGGGGCATTATGAGATGATAGAAAAAGCAGGGCTTTACTGGCACTTTGTTGACCTTGTATGGGTATTTGTGTTTCTATGTTTTTATCTTATTTAATATAATTAATTAGAAATAATTTAATTGATCAAATCAAAATCTTAAAGAATTATATGTCTTACGAAACTACTACTCATATAATACCAGATGAGCATGATCGTGCACAGGTAAAAAAAATCTGGAGAACTTTCTGGTTATTATTATTCATTACAATCGCTGAACTTGGCCTTGGCTTATCTATTTATACGATACACAAAGGTGCAGATCCAAACCAGTTTCTGGTGTTGGTATTTAAAGGTATTGTATGCATACTCACGTTGGCAAAAGCTTTCTACATTATCTCAATCTTTATGCATTTGGGTGATGAGATAAGAAATCTTATAATGACGATTGCAGTACCGGCAACTATATTTATATGGTTTATTATAGCGTTTCTGTATGATGGCAACAGCTGGAAAATTCTAAGAAATACTGATGCGGGAAGTCATCCTTCGACCGAACATGTACGACAACAGCCTGTACCGGCAGTAGAGAAAGGTGAAAAAAATTGAGTAGCGTTTAATAAAAATTGGTTTATGAAAAAAATAGCTTCATCCATCTTTTTATGCTTCTTATTGACTGCTTCAGCACAGGCTCAAAAAAAAGTATCAGTTTATTTATTAGCTCAATATAATAGCACGATTTACGATGCAACGAAAGGTAATAATCCCTGGGGGATTGGGCCGGGGCTGCAAGCTTTCTTTAATAATAAAACAAAATTTAAACCAACAATAGAATTTACGGCAGATACTTATCTTGAAGATGATAAATTATTGAGATTGGAAAATGGGAAACCCGTGGATGATTTAGGAAGTATGGTGAATCTTTTTGTTGGCTCATCGTATCATCTTAAACAAACAATATATTTTTCTTTAATGGCAGGACCAAGTTTCATTAATGGGCATACCTATTTTGGAGCAAAGCCATCATTTGGATTCTATTTTTCTGGTAATCAAAGATGGACAGGTAAGCTTTCTTATATTAATATTTTTAACCGAGATAAATTAACGAAAGAAGATTTTGGATCAATGAGCTTAGCAATAGGCCTGAAATTATTTTAACAAAATGAAGATGTTGTCAGTATGGATTGGCAGAGACCAATAACAGCATCTTAATAGATAGCATATCGGTGTAAATTCCATTTAACCATTTAGCTCCTTCTGTATTAGCTAATTTTTTTTAGAAGAAAAAGTTCATGAATAAAAAAGCAGTTTTGGCTGTAATGCTTGCAATTTTGTTACCGGTTTTTAGCTATGTTTTAGTAAGGTATTACAGCAACAGGGATGTGCAGATGCCACATAGGTACTTTTATGATAGTGTAAATGTTATTGAAAAAAATGGAAAAAATATTCCTGATACACTTTGGCATCATGTAAGAGACATGCATTTTACCAACCAGTTTGGCGATAGCGTTTCCTTTAGTGATCTTAAAGGAAAGATAATCGTTCTTGATTTCTTTTTTACCCGCTGCCCTACTATTTGCCCGCAATTAGCAAAAGCAATGAAGCGTTTGCAAAATTCATTTGCTAAGAATGATTCTATTGTACAGTTTATATCCATAACTGTTGACCCTAAATATGATTCGGTATTACAACTTAGAAAATGGGCAGAAAAATTTAATGTAAATCCTGATAGCTGGTGGTTGCTTACGGGAAATCGTGATAGTATTTATGACTTTGCGATTAAAGAAATTAAGGCCAATATAGCCGATATAAATATTGATACAGCATTTATACACACTGAAGATTTTTTTCTGCTGGACAAAGAAAGAGTTGTAAGAGGATGGTATAATGGCTTTGATTCAGTTGCTCAAAAAAAACTCGTAAGAGATATACCTTTATTGATGCTTGAAAAAGATAGAAAAAAAACTTTCAAAGAATTTCTAAAAGAACTTTTTGAAAGAAGCTAAAACGATTTAACATAGACAATTAATCAAAAAAAATGGAAGGCCTTGGAGATATATTGCCAGCACCAGTCTTACAACGAAATGATAAAAAAGCACGCCTGTTAATTTGGACAGTTTCTATTGTGGTTTTTATTGCAGTAGCTTTCCTTGCAGAAATAAAAATTACTGTCAACCTGCCTTTTGATCCACATATTTTTGCGAAAGCAAATGCGATAATTAATACCATAGTTGCCATATTGCTGGTTGCAGCGCTTATTGCAGTAAAGACTAAAAATTTTTATCTGCATAAAAAATTGATGATTGCAGCTATTGTGTTTTCAATGCTTTTTTTAATCTCATATATTTGTCATCACTTATTAAGTAGCGATACTAAATACGGAGATCTTAATCATGACGGAATTTTAAGCGCAGATGAAAAATCTTTGGCTGGTTCTATGCGATATGTTTATTATTTTATTTTGATAACGCACATTCCTCTTGCAGGAATTATTCTTCCATTTATTTTATTTACAGCCTATCGGGCATTAACTGCGGATTATGGCAGGCATATGAAACTTGCAAGAATTACATGGCCGGTTTGGTTTTATGTAGCGATTACAGGTGTGGCTGTCTATTTAATGATAAGTCCTTACTATCATTAATTTTTTTGAGTTATAGCCCCAATTCTTTGTAAGGGTCCCAAAATAATTTTTTGAATTCGACCACAGTATCTTTTTCTACTTTTATCTTTTCTTTTGCCAACAATTCTTCCATGAGAGTTGAAGTAGCGAAATGTGCTTTACCACTTAACATTCCATTTCTGTTGACTACCCGGTGAGCAGGTACAGCAGGTTTGGCAACATGAGCAGCATTCATTGCCCAGCCTACCATACGTGCCGAAAGTTTTGTGCCAAGATAATTTGCAATAGCGCCATAAGAAGTTACCCTGCCTTTAGGAATTTGCCTTACTACTGCATATACATCTTCAAAAAAGTTGTATTGTTTTGTTGTGGTTCGCAGCGGTTCTGTCTTATTATTTTTTTTCATTTTTTCTTTTTGCAATCAATCTACTTTTATAAGGTTCGGCAACCATTTTATAATTATAGGGGCAATGCAGGCAACCGTTACCACAACAAAAGCCTTTTTGCAGATGATACTTTTCAGTTAAAACTGTGTAACCATCTTCATTTAAATAAAAATGAATTCCTTCAATAAAATTATCATCGCTCTTCTTCATTTACTTTTCTTTAGGATAACATCAAGCTCATCATCGATATCAGGTATTTTTTCAATTAATGAAAAACACAAATAAAAGATTTTGTTGCTTTTTGCTATATCAAGTTTTTCGTAGTGAGTTTTTATCTTTAGCTCCGGCGAGATATTGGTTTCATCATGAATATTTTTTATATCAGTAATCAAATTAAGGCCATATAATTTAATTACATTTTTTGTAAAATTATACAGATCCGGCGAATCCGTTTTCAAATGTATTTTTCCACAATTTTTCAAGAAATGATTATATAGTCGGAGATAACGCGGATGTGTGAGTCTTTTATCTGCTTTTGAAATTCTTAATTGCGGATCGGGAAAGGTGATCCATATTTCCTCAATTTCATTCTTACTAAAATAGGTATCTATCTTATGGATTTGAGTACGTAAAAAAGCAACATTCGTAAGGCCATTTTCCATTGAAAATTTAGCGCCTACCCATATGCGATTGCCTTTTATATCTACCCCAATCAAATTTTTGTTTGGATGTAATTGAGCTATACCAACAGCATACTCACCTTTTCCACATGCGAGCTCTAAAATTATTGAATTATTATTTTTAAAATATTCTTTCCATTTACCTGCGATTTTTTCAGGATATTCCAGTACGTTGGGAAAACTTTTTATTTCTCCGAATCTCTTTAATTTTTTTTGTCCCATCCTGGCAAAAATAAGGATACCGAAAAATATTGTTTGAAAATGGGGAGGCATTATTTTAAAATTTCCGAATAGTTTTTTTTCATTCAGACCCCTGGCTCAATTTTTAGATAAAGGAATTTTTACCGCTCTTATCAGGTCATTTACCGACTTTTTTCATCAATAAGCCTAAAGGCTCTTTTGTATCCTGTAGCCTCTATCTACATTTGGTGAATAAATAAATAAATTTTATGGAACAGAAACAAAACGATTTGAATCGATATGGTGGAAAAGCCCATCCCCGTGTATGGAGCGGCCTTTTACTGATAATTGCAGGCGTGTTACTATTAGCTTATAAAATGGGTGCGGGTATACCAGGTTGGATTTTCACCTGGCCTATGCTCCTTATTGCCGTAGGTTTATTAACTGGCCTTAAAAGTAACTTTCATAATCCCGGAGCATTAATAATGATTATGATAGGTGTAATCTTTTTAATAGATCAGATAAACCCTGAATTTAATTTTCATAATTATATAGTTCCTGTAATTCTGATTGCTGTGGGATTAATTTATGTTTTGCGCCCAAGAAATAACTGGGGCAGCAGATCAGGAAAAAAATGGAGAGAAAGAAATTACTATGATAATTATTCGCCGGAAAATTCATCAACTGAAAATACTAATAAAACCGATTTAAATAATCTAGCTGAAGAAAATGCAGAATATGTTGAAATTAATGCAGTGCTGGGTGGAGTGAAAAAAATTATTTTATCAAAGAACTTTAAAGGAGGTGAAATAACTTGTTTCATGGGGGGCACAGAAATAAATCTTTTGAAAGCCGACATTCAACAACCGATTATACTGGAAGTAAATAATGTTTTCGGGGGCACGAAATTAATAGTACCCTCAAATTGGGATGTAAAAAATGAGGTAACGGCAGTATTTGGAGGAATTGAAGATAAACGTAATGTTAGTAATACTATTCCTGACCCTGTAAAAACAATGGTACTAAAAGGGACATGCGTGTTTGGCGGGATTGAAGTAAGCAATTATTAATAGAGGCAGCAACAAAACCAAAAAAGTTTATTTATCTAATAAAAATTAATTATATGAAATGGTATCTCGCTAAGCTGGTTTATAGGATTATTTGCGGAGATGGAATGCACACTCCTCAATTTGATGAACAGCTTCGGCTCGTATGGGCAGAAGATGATCTTCACGCTTTTCAAAAAGCAAGAACAACAGGCCATAATGAAGAAGATAACTTTTTAAATAATACACAAAAGCCCGTGCTCTGGAAATTTATTGATGTATCAGAACTTCACCCTTTGAGTGAATTAATTGACGGCGCCGAGTTGTATTCACGTATTTGCGAAGAGGAAGAAGCTGATAAATATATTCGGGTAACAAAAAAAAGAGCCTCGCATATTTTTGAAAATAGTATGCAAAAATGCTTCCCCTTAAACTAAACGATTTGAACAAGATAACATCATCAAAGAATAAATTACTGTTTGCAGCAATTATATTCTGGGCGATTATAAGCATAGTTTATTCTGCCATGCTTACCAGCTTTTTAAGTCATTTCAATTTGCCTGCAATACAAATTGTTGTAGATGCTTTAATAAATAATCTGTTGCTCGCAGGAAGCTGCCTTCTCATATTCAATAACATGCGATTTTATTTACCGAGGCACGAAAAATACTGGTATGTACTTACCATTAGTTTTGCTTTAACCCTCATTTGTTATTTTATAGCAAAAGGTTTATTGTTATTAATATTTAAAAACGATGATCATTACTGGCAATCTTTTGATCAATCAGGCAGCATACGTTTTGGCATTTTATTTTTGCTGATAAGCTGCATGTCAATGATGAACTTACTCTTGTACACGCAGGAAGAAGAGCAGTCAATGAATGAAAGAAAGACTGACATGGAGCGTCTTTCACGGGAAGCCGAGTTGTTTAAACTTAGGCAGCAATTGCAGCCACATTTTTTATTTAATAGTTTAAATTCAATTAGTGCGCTTACAGGTACCCAGCCGGAAAAAGCAAGACACATGATACAACAGTTAAGCGATTTTTTACGTGGCACTTTAAAGAAAGATGATCAGCCCTGGAGTACTTTGGAAGAAGAGATACAATACCTGCGCCTTTATCTCGACATAGAAAAAGTTCGTTTTGGTCATCGTTTGCAAACTGAAATTTCTTACAGTGATGAAGTGCTACAATACAAATTGCCTGCCTTGTTATTACAACCCGTTGTAGAGAATGCAATAAAATTTGGATTGTACGATACAACAGGTGAAGTACTAATAACGCTTGATGTGAGCATTGAGAATAATTATTTAAAGATTCAATTGCGAAATCCATTTGATCCTGAAACATCCCAGCCACATAAGGGCACGGGCTTTGGTTTATCATCTATTCAAAGAAGATTATTTCTGTTGTTTGCAAGGCAGGATCTTTTAAACACTCAAACAGATCAGAATAATTTTATTACAACCATACTTATACCACAAACAATATGAAAGTTATAGTAATTGACGATGAACCACTCGGGAGAAGCATTGTAAAGGAATATTTGCAAGCATACAATAATATTGAAGTGGTTGCTGAATGCAACGATGGATTTGAAGGAATGAAAGCAATACAGCAATATGAGCCTGATTTAATTTTTCTTGATATACAAATGCCTAAGATAAATGGCTTTGAAATGCTTGAACTAATAGAAAATCCTCCATCGGTAGTTTTTACAACAGCCTTTGATGAATTCGCGATTAAAGCCTTTGAAACAAATGCAGTTGATTATTTGCTAAAGCCTTTTAGCAAAGAGCGATTTGGAAAAGCGATTGAAAAATATATACAACAAGCACATGCAAAACCACCCCGCGAAGTAATAGAAACCGCTGCTCAATCGCCTTCTCAGCAAAGTCGTGTAGTAGTGAAAGATGGAAATAAAATAAAAATAATTCCGGTAAGTCAAATCCATTATTTAGAGGGAGCTGATGATTATGTAAAAATTATTACCGCCGAGGGATGTTTTTTGAAAAAACGTACTATGAACTTTTTCGAACAATCATTAAATGCTTTTCACTTTGTCCGAATTCATAGATCATATATCGTAAATACACAACTTATTACCCGGATCGATCCTTATGAGAAGGATACTCATGTAGTAGTTTTGAATACAGGAGCCAAATTATCTGTTAGTAAATCCGGTTATTCAAAACTAAAAGAAGTGTTAGGAATTTGAAATGATTAAAAGTTTGAAATTGTATTTTATAAATTGTAACAATTGCAGATTTTGTGTTTTTAGTTTTTCCGGGGTACAATTAAATATAATAATCTGCTAAATTTAAGCGCAGCAGATTTGTTTTGCTAAGGTAAATTATTCATTAAATGTTCGCATAAGCATTTTATAACCGTTTGTGGAGGGTTTGAGCAATAACCTTATAGAGTAATTACGCCCACTTACTGTGGAAATTATTGCGGGCCATGACAGACCTATTAAGGTTTAAACACATGAAAAACCAAAACAAATATTTGTATTTTATTTGGCATACCGATTGTTGTTTACAATTTAATTTACTATCTTCCAATACCCAAATTTACTTTGACATAAAGTGAATTCGTAAGTATTAAAAATAAAATATTTTCAATTCCTAAAGAACAATCAGTCCTGAAAATATTTTTGAATAGATATATTTATTGAAGAAATTTTATGAATCGCATATTAATTGTAGAAGACAACCACGATGTACTGTGGGTAGTTAAGATAGTTTTAAAAAGATATGGATTTAAAGTGATGGCTATACCTAGGGGAGAAGATGTAATGGACAAAACAAGAACCTTTCGCCCCCATCTCATTTTGTTAGATGTGGTTCTTTCGGGTATTAGTGGGATTGAAGTTTGTAATGAATTGAAGGCAAATGAAAAAACGAAGGATATCCCAATTATTATGTTCTCAGCCCATGCAAATATGACTGATATTTTAAAACTAACTAAACCCGATGATTTTATAGCTAAGCCTTTTGATGTAAATGAACTCGTAAAAAAAATAAAACACCAGATTGAAGTTTACTACGATGATTATGGAAGGAGAAAAAAAGCACAAAGTTCTTCTTAGTGGTCGTCCAAATATAAAAAGAGCCTTCAATATGTAAAATATATTGAAGGCTCTGGTGCTGTAGGGGGAGGGTTCGAACCTCCACGAGGCAGTTAGCGATAGCACAAAGTTCAGTGGTCGACCCTGGTCGCTTTTACATTGCTGCAAGAGCGGCTCTATACTATGTTTATCCTGTTATCCTCACCCCCGAGACAAGAGGGCATGTCTGCCAAAAATTTCATCACCCCACATTTTGAAATAATGTGATGCAAATCTAATAAATTAACCGTAACTGAAATAGTTTTTTAATTATAAAGTATAAAATTTAGATTTTAACTAATAAATTATTATATTTATGAAATGTGTCTAAAACAATTACTTATATGCCTGCAAAGTTAAATCTTGATAAACTGGATCTTCAAATTATCCAGGAAATGCTTGAAAATGCTGAAACTCCTTATGCAGAACTGGGAAAAAAATTATTTGTAAGCGGCGGTACAATCCATGTCCGTATAAAAAAACTCGAAGAATTTGGAATTGTAAATGGGAAAAAGCTAAGTGTTAATCTCAAAAAATTAGGATATGATATTACAGCTTTTGTAGGCATTTTCCTTGAAAAAAGTTCTATGTATGATGTTGTGGCAAAAGATCTTGAAAAAATTCCTGAAATTGTAAGACTCAATTACACAACGGGTAATTATAGTATGTACATTGAAATAGTTTGTAAAGATATTAATCAACTCCGCCTTGTATTACATGATGAACTTCAAAAAATTAAGGGTATAGAACGCACGGAAACACTTATATCTCTTGTTGAGAGTTTTAACCGTAATGTACAGGTGTCAAAAAGTGAATCATAAAATATTTTTTCTAGTTTCTTACATCAAGCGCATCCCGTATTCCATTCCCCAGCAGGTTAAAAGCGAGTACCAAAATCATGATAGCAATTCCGGGCGCCAAAGCAAGTATTGGATTATGGGTGATTATAAAATTATAGTTTTCTTTTATCATAAGTCCCCAGCTTGGCATCGGCGGCTGTACACCCACACCTAAAAAACTTAGCCCTGCCTCAATAATAATCGCACTTGCAAAATTAGAAGCTGCAATTACAATAACAGGCCCAAGTACATTTGGAATAATATGCCTTATAATAATTCTTATATCAGTTAACCCTAATGCTTTCGCTGCTTCAATATATTCCAACTCTCGTAATGTGATTACCTGGCCTCGTATTATTCTGGCGACGTTTACCCACATCGTTAACCCTACTGCTATAAATATTTGCCAGAAACCCTTGCCTAATGCAAGTGTAACTCCAAAAATAAGAAGGAGTGTAGGCATACTCCAGATTACATTTATCAGCCACATAATTATATTATCGGTCCTCCCTCCAAAATAACCTGCAACTGCTCCTAAAATTATTCCAATTAAAAGTGAAATTATCACCGTAATTAAACCAACGGCAAGGCTTACACGCACTCCAATGATTAATCGGCTTAAAATATCCCGCCCAAATTTATCAGTTCCTAACCAAAATGTTTTTGATTCAATAAAAGGTTCATTGGATAATACTTTTTTGGAAAAAGCCTGCCTTTCTTCAACATCTTCATCAATATATTTTTCAACTATCACAGAATCATTTGTAGTATAATAACCATTAATTGGGATATATAAATTTTTATCTTCTGCCCCATAAAGCAGCCGGTTCAAAAAACCTGATGCTGGAGTAATCTTTGATTTTTTCTCTTTAATAAATAGTTGGCTGAAACCAGGTTTCTTTGCTTGTATTTCCACTATTTGCCTGTCCGCATTAGGTGTAGAATCCGTCGAAATATAATACGCAAAAATGGCTGTGAGAATGGATAGAAAAATTACGGAAAGACCGACCATAGCCCCTATATTTTTTTTAAGGCGCCTCCATGCGTTTTCTGAAAAAGAAAATGATTGATTCATATATCCGTTTTATTCTCTTTACTTCCTGGTAAGCGTATTGGATTATTTTACATTCCTTTCTTTCCATGTATAAGAACCAAATTTACCTAGCCAGCCTGCCATTACAATATAAAATATGTGAAACGGTTGAGCCGGAAAAAACCACCACAACAATTTCTTCTTGCCAAAAAATATTGCTACAGGGAAAAGAAAAAATAATTCTACAATTGTTTTCACAATTAATAAAACAATAAACAGGTAAAAATAGCTAAGCGAAAAAAAGGCACATATTCCAACAATTAAAACCCAAAGATTGAAAAAATATACCAGCAAAAGAACCGACGTAATTTTTGAATCAGTGTATTTATCCGCCTTGCTTGCCCACCTTATACGTTGATTCATAAACTCTCTTAACGAATTCGCAGGCTGTGTTTCTACAATTACCTTATTTGATTTAATATATCCTACTTTATTTAGGTATAACTTTTGAATTTTATGCATTAGCAACATATCATCACCACTTGCAATATTACTTATACCTTCGAATCCTGAAACTTCGGCAAATGCTTTTTTGGCATAGGCCAGGTTAGCACCATTACACATGTTATGAAATTTTTTATTTACCGATGCGCCCGTTATGCCCTGTAGAGATAAAAAATCAAGTGACTGAAAAATTTTCAAAAATTTTATAAATTTGGAATCGGTTGAAAGAGGATCGCTGTAAACGACTGGGGCAGCGATAAATACCGGATCATACTGTGAATAAAAAGCAGCAATTGTTTCCAGCCACTCTTTTGTTACTATACAATCAGCGTCAGTAGTTACAATTAAATTTCCTCTTGCACTATTAATCGCTATTTCAATCGCTAACTTTTTATAAGAGTTTACAATGGTCGTTCCGACAAAATTTTCAAGGTTTATAATTTTGATATTATCTTTTTTGAATGAATGCGCTATAGAAACAGTTGCATCAGAAGAATGGTCATTCACGATTATTATTTCAAATAAATTTTCCGGGTAGGTTTGCTTAATTATAGAACTAAGGCATCCTTCAATACTTTTCTCTTCATTTCTTGCTGCGATAATTACACTTATGAAAACAGGATTAGAAACTTTTATGTTTGAGGTAGAACTGAAGTCTTTAATTTGTAACCAGCTTTGGCGATAGAATAAAATAATTCCTGAATAGAAAAACAGCAATAAAAAAGAAATCAGGTAAACAATCATGCAAAGTTTTAAATCTTAAGCAAAAACGAATTTGCAAAAATAAATTTTTAGAATTCAATCGAATTAGTATATTTGTAGTAGTTGCATAAACAACTATATGCCAAACAACCAATTTAAAAAAGGAGAGCTTTACAGCTTTATAACAGGCAAGGCTTCTACAGCGATTGCCCGCCGGTTGCAGAAAAATTTCAAGCAGGCCGGCATGGATATTACTATTGAGCAATGGAGTGTACTTTATCATTTGTGGAAAGAAGAAGGACAAAGCCAGCAACAACTGTGTGAGGCAACTTTCCGGGATAAGCCAAGTATTACAAGGCTTGTGGATAATCTTGAGAAGCTTAAACTTGTAAAAAGGGTTGCTTCCAAGAATGACCGCCGCATCAATCTTATATATCTTACCAAAGAAGCACAAAACCTGCAGGAGAAGACAATGGAAATTGCAAATCAAACGTTGAATGAGGCATTAGCCGGCGTTACAAATGGACAAATAGAAATTGCTAAAGAGGTTTTACAACAAGTTTACGATAACCTCTCAGCTTCTCCGGTCATTGATTTGCAAACCATATCTAAACAAAACTCTTTAATTACAAAATTAAAATTATGAACACCACAACTTCTCATTCACTTTTAAAAGGAGGCGAATGGCTAATTAAGCAAAGTAATGCTTTTGAAACATTTACCCCTGAAGATTATACTGAGGAACAGATCATGGTTCGGGATATGTGCCTTCAGTTTTTAAAAACTGAAGTACTCCCAGTGATAGACAGGATAGATAAAATGGAGCCCGGCTTAATGCCCCAGCTTATGGAGAAAGCAGGAGAGCAAGGATTGTTAGGCGCTTCGGTTCCTGAAGAGTTCGATGGGCTTGGTAAAGATTTTGTCACTTCTACATTGGTAAGCGAAGGCCTTGGTGCCGGCTTTTCTTTTAGCGTGGCTATGAGCGCTCATGCAGGTATTGGCACATTGCCCATTTTATATTTTGGTACTGAAGAGCAAAAAAAGAAGTACGTACCTAAACTTGCCACTGGTGTTTGGAAAGGTTCTTACGGGCTAACGGAACCGGGTAGTGGCAGCGACGCATTGGGTGCTAAAACTACAGCAACGCTTTCAGAAGATGGGAAATTTTATTTATTAAACGGGCAAAAATGCTGGATCACTAATGGAGGGTTTGCAGATATCTACACTGTATTTGCAAAAATTGATGGAGATAAATTTTCCGCATTTATTGTCGAGCGTGGCTTTGAAGGATTTAGCGTAGGGCCTGAAGAACATAAAATGGGTATCAAGGGATCTTCTACCGTGCAATTATATTTCCAGGATTGTAAGGTACCAGTTGAAAATCTTTTAGGGGAACCAGGCAAGGGGCATATCATTGCATTTAATATTTTAAATATCGGAAGGCTTAAATTAGGATCAGCAGCCATTGGAGGAGCGAAACTTCACCTGAGTGAAACTATTGAGTACGCCAAAACACGGGAGCAATTCAAAACACCTATAGCAAATTTTGGAGCTATCAAGCATAAGTTGGCAGAGATGGCTATAAAAATTTATGCTGATGAAAGTGCCTTGTACCGTACAGCTAAATGGATAGATGAGAAGGAAGCGGAACTTACAGGTTTGGGTAAGCCTTTTAATGAAGCGATGCTGGGTGCGGCGGAAGAATATGCTATTGAGTGTGCCATGTTAAAAGTTCATGGAAGTGAGGTGCTTGATTTTATAGTTGATGAAGGCGTACAGATTCATGGAGGTAACGGTTACAGCGATGAATATTTAATAAGCAAAGCATACCGCGATAGCAGGATCAATCGAATTTATGAAGGAACTAATGAAATAAACCGCCTGCTCACAGTTGATATGATGTTGAAACGTGCGATGAAAGGAAGGCTGGATCTTATGGGCCCTGCTATGAACGTACAAAAAGAACTTATGAGTATTCCTGAATTTGGAAATGAAGAAGAAGGAATTTTTGCTAGTGAGCAAAAGGAAATTCAAAACATGAAAAAATGTATTTTAATGGTAGCGGGGGCAGCAACTATGAAATTGAAAGAAAGCCTGCAGCAAGAACAGGAAATTATTATGAATATTGCGGATATGGCCATTGAGACTTTTGTTGCAGAAAGTACCTTATTGAGAGTTATGAAATTAACCGATAAGCAGGGAGAAGATAATGTAAAAGTTCAGGCTACAATGATGAGATGCTATCTTAATGACGCCATTGATAAAGTTGCAAAATGTGGTAAAGAAGCTATTAACTCTTTTGCCGATGGAGATGAGCAAAAAATGATGTTGCTTGGGTTAAAACGTTTTACAAAATCAGAGCCTTTTAACAGCAAAGATGCCAGGCGATTGGTTGCCGATAAATTGATTGGTGATGGCAGATATTCTTTGTAACAAATGATTATTTAAAAAGAGGCTTTGGATTAATACCCAAAGCCCTTTTTATTTATTTCACAGCCATAGGCTTATCTGTTTTGCTATGCAAATATTCCACTAAATCAACCAACTGTTGCTGAGTCAAAGTCTGATATAAAGTTGCAGGCATCAAAGAATTTTTCATTTCCGTTCTGGAAGCGATAGCTGATTTTTCAAACTTCTTTTTTATTCCACCCTGCATTACGATCTCAACAACCTCTTCCGTTTCGCTGGTAATAATTCCTGCAACGACATTTCCATCTTTCATTTTAAAAACATAGCCCTCATATCCAAAACTTATCCCTTCATCAGGATGAATGATAGCAATATATAGAGCATCTTTTGTAAGCTTGCTCCCGATTTTTGAAAGCGCAGGCCCTACATTTTCACCATCATTATCAATTTTATGACACGTAGCACAAGTTGCTGAAAATACCTGTTTACCTAAAGCTGCATTACCATTTAGTTTAGCCAGTTCATTTATGGTTGGTAAGGGCTTGCCACCTGCACTTTCATTTATCGCTAAATATTTTAAAGATTCTTGTCTTATGTCTTTTCTATAAGTTGCAGATAAAGCAATTGCGGCAGTAGATTTAAGTTCTTTAGGCAATTGTCCATCTTTCACCATATCCAATAATTTTTCAGATTCATTCCAGCCGGCGGCCAGCATTTTTACTGCATCCTCACGCAATTGAAGACTTACAGACGGATCTTTAATAATAGATTTTACCATTTCAATTCCTTCATTGCTGCCTGTACTGCCTAATGCTTTTAATGCAGCTTTAGCTGTATTTTCATCATTACTTTTTATGGCACTTTTTAACAGTGATGAACCGCCTGAATTTACCAGTAAATTGGCTGCTTCACTACCCAAACTGCTATCGGGCATTGATAAAGTAATTTGCAAAAGATCGTTGTTGTAATCTTTAAGTTTGTATTTACCTAAGAGCGTTACAAATTCCTGAGTGCCTTTTATTGAATCAAGTGTTACTTTAAGAACGGATCGCATTTTAGCAGAATTAGACAGAGCTGATGGATTCAATTCATTTAATGTATTAAAAAATATTTCCTGTTGGTTTGGCCCTGTGTAATTTAATAATCCAAGTAAGACTCCTTCTTTTTCAGATGCATCAATAAAATCAAATGCCCTGAAATATTTCAGGCGTTCCGAATCGCCAACTGTATTATCCTCTATATTTTTTGCAAGTAAAGGCAATGCAATACTTGTGCGTGAGCGCCACACAATATCACGCCCGTTTTTACCATTTATTTTTTCGCCTGCTTTATTTTTATAAGCATTTAAAAAGGCATCCCATTGTTTATCAGCTCCAATTCCCAAAGCCTCAAGATACCACCTGTCACTCCCATCGTATTGCATGGCAAGCTCAGCCCATAAATCCGGAGCTTCCTTTGATTTATTATGATGCAAAGCAATGGCCACTTCCCTTCTAACCTGCGGATCAGTATCTCTTACAAGTTTTTTTGCATAAGGTATTATATCAGGTTTTATCTCTCTTGCAGCACGTAATCCTGTAATACGTATATCAGGATTTTTATCTTCCAATGCTTTTTGAATGTAGGTATCTTCTTTACCTGGAATCCTGGCTAAAAGCCATAAAGCCCTTGCCCTGTAAACCTGGTTATCGGATGACCATAATTTTTGCAAAACTGTTTCAGCCTGCGCTCCCATGCTGTTTAATTTTTTCCAGGCGAGGTAACGTGTTGCACCGTTTGGACTTTTCAAAGCTTCTGCCGCTCCATCAGCAGAAGATAGATCCATTTCAGGTATTTTATAACTTTTAAGTGATGGGGCAATTCTAAAAATGCGTCCACGGTTCATATCAACCATTTGATGGCCTCCTACTCCCGGATCGTACCAGTCGGCTATAAATATAGAACCATCAGGTGCAGTACTTACATCTACCGGCCTGAACCATTGATCTCTTGTGCCCTCTAGTATAGGCTGGATCTTTGCCTTGTAGCCTGCTCCATCTTTTTCAACCGTATAAGATCTTACAATGTTATTCCCTGCCTCGCAATGAATCATTTGATTTTGAAATACTGCGGGTAATAATGTTCCTTCATAAAAGCACATTCCTGCGGGAGATCCTGCACCGGTAAATAATAAATTGGGTATTGAACCAGGATCGTTTTGGTGCCAATGTCGTTTTGGAATTTCAGGCTCCATGTTGGTCCGCCTTGACCGCCAGCCTGCGCCCGTCATCTCATCAGTATATCCATAATTTCCAAACTCCATTACATAATTTATTCGCGTGCCCTGGTTCCCGTCATCATCATTATCGCTTTGCCATATTGTGCCATAAGCATCAACTGCGGCTTCATAATTATTCCTGAAATTATGCGCAAGCACTTCGAAATCTGATCCATCTTCATTCATCCGAAATACCATTCCCTGGCGGTATGGCTTTCCCTTATTGGTTACTTCATTACTATCTTTATCAATGATAATTTTTCC
Source organism: Chitinophagales bacterium (assembly GCA_038239385.1). Taxonomy (GTDB): domain Bacteria; phylum Bacteroidota; class Bacteroidia; order Chitinophagales; family Chitinophagaceae; genus Ginsengibacter. The sequence continues at coordinate 9,706 of JBBSEV010000029.1, read as the reverse complement.
ATTTTTATCCATTAATTGCTCCCCCGCATTCCCAAAATTGAAATACAATTTTCCGTCTGGACCGAATGTAAATGCATGTACAGCATGGTCATGTTGCTCGCCTCCAACATGCGTAAATAACACTTCTTTTGTATCTGGTTTATCATCCCCATTGGCATCTGTAAATAAAAATACATTGGGGCTACAGGAAACAATTACTTTGTTGCCAAGGACTGCAATACCAAGGGCTGCATTTACATCAGTACCCTGATAAAATACTTTTGCTGTATCGGCGATGCCATCACCATTTGTATCTTCTAAAATAAGAATGCGGTCTCCTTCTTCACGTTGTGGATTACCAGGATTGAGTTGTGGCCTGTAGTTAAAAGCTTCGCAAACCCAAATACGACCCTTTGAATCAATATCTATATTTGTAGGATTTCCCATCATGGGTTCGGATGCAAAAAGTGATGCCTGCAATCCATCGGCTACTTCAAGTCCAGCCAAAGCATTTTTAGCCAAACGTTTTTGGTCATCAGTTAATTTACTATAAGAACTATCCCGTTCAGCTTTTGTTGTATTGTATTTTTGTTCATTTGTATTACAGTTTATAAATGAGACTGCAGTTATAATAAAAGCAAAAGATATGATCAGATTTTTCATGAAATGATTTTTTACAAGTTTCGTAATATTCTTATAAAGACTTCTTTTGAAAGATATAGAAAGATATTAATGAAAACTTTTTATGTGGCTTTTTTATAAAAAAATGATCAATCAATTTATAAACCACACCTGCCAATTTCCGCCTAAAGAATAGTAGTGGATACTGAAGATTTTTTTTAAAAATTTATAAGTATATTTATTTTAAACCTATATCAGCAGTGCCTAATAATATTTACAATATAATAAAAAGAACTTTTGGAAAATTAAGCAGGCTTGCCGAAACGCTTATTGGCAGCGAGATTGTCCGTCTAGGTGCTGATATAAAAGAAAAAATAAAAAGCGGGGATAAAATTTACAACTTTACTATTGGTGATTTTGATTCTTCTATTTTTCCGATTCCTAAAAAACTGGAAGAGGAAATAATTGAAGCTTATAAAAACAAACATACAACCTACCCATTGGCAGAAGGTATCCTGGCCCTTAGGGAGTCAGTTTCAAAATTTATTAAAGAAAGAGAATTTCTAGATTACGAAGTAAGCGAAATTTTAATCGCTGCCGGAGGCCGTCCTCTTATCTATGCATTGTACCGTGCAATTGTTGATAAAGATGATACCGTAATCTATTCTGTCCCGAGTTGGAATAATAATCATTATGTACATTTTGTTGAAGGCCGGCATAAAGTAATTGAAACGACCGCGGAAAATAATTTTATGCCTTCTGCAAAAGATATAGAGCCGCACATAAAAGATGCGGTATTGATTGCACTATGCTCTCCATTAAATCCTACAGGTACGATATTTGAAAAAGAAGACCTGGAGGCAATATGTGATTTGGTTCTCGAAGAGAATATGAGAAGGGGTGAGGAAGAAAAAAAATTGTATGTAATGTACGACCAGATGTATTGGATACTTACCTATGGTGATTCGAAGCATTATAATCCCGTAAGCTTAAGACCTGCAATGAAAGATTATACGATTTTTATTGATGGCATCAGTAAAGCGTTTGCAGCAACCGGTGTACGTGTGGGCTGGGCATTAGGGCCTCAGCATGTGCTTGCTAAAATGCGTGCGATCAACAGTCATGTAGGAGCATGGAGCCCGATGGCAGAGCAGAATGCAACATCAAAATATTTGTTGCAGGCTACGGCAATTGATGAATATATGGTTCATTTTAAAAAGGAACTTGAAGAAAGATTGCAGCTCATTTACAAGGGTTTTCAAAAATTAAAATCTGAAGGTTTTCCGGTGGACGCGTGTGCTCCCCAGGCGGCTATATATCTTACTATTCAAATAAATCTTGTTGGTAAAACAACAACAGGCGATAATCTACTTACAGCACAATCCGAAGTAACCTCTTATATTTTAGATGAAGCAAAACTCGCCGTGGTTCCTTTCTATGCATTTGGGGCATCTAAAAGTTCAAGCTGGTACCGGCTAAGTGTAGGCACATGCAAAAAAGAAGAAATTCCCGAAATGCTTGAAAAACTGAAGAGGGCTTTAGATAAATTGATATAGTAAACTTATTGACTTTGATTAATGTGTAAACATTAAACTTCCATAGCCAATCAATTATTTAACCTCTAAACTATTAACTTTTCATCTCCTCAAGCTTTACCCCGATCACGCCTTCTTTTAATAAATATTCAGCTATTTGAATTGCATTAGTTGCTGCTCCTTTACGAAGATTATCACTTACTATCCAGCAGTTTAAGGTATTTGGTTGAGATTCATCCCTGCGAAGCCTGCCAACAAAAGTTTCGTCTTTTTCATGCGCAGTCAACGGCATAGGATAAACGAAGTTGTCAATATCATCCTGCAAAATAACGCCGGGAGTATCTGATAAAAGTTTTTTTACTTCATTAAGATCAAAGTCATTTTCAAATTCAATATTTACGCTTTCACTGTGACCTCCCATTACAGGGATACGCACACAGGTTGCTGTTAACTGAATAGTATTGTCTCCCATGATCTTCCTAGTTTCATTCACCATTTTCATTTCTTCCTTAGTATAACCATTATCTGTAAATACATCTATTTGAGGTATTGCATTTTTATCAATAGGATATTTATATGCCATTTCTCCTTTAATATTTTCACGCTCATTCATCATTTGCTGAACAGCTTTTACCCCGGTGCCTGTTACACTTTGATAAGTGGAAACTACCACTCTTTTTATTTTATATTTTTTATGCAGTGGATTTAATACCAATACCATTTGTATGGTCGAGCAATTTGGATTCGCAATTATTTTATCTTCTTCGGTCAGGACGTGAGCATTTACTTCCGGTACTATTAATTTTTTCCCAGGATCCATTCTCCAGGCAGAAGAATTATCAATAACAATAATACCTGCTTCAGCAAATTGCGGAGCTAAAGAAAGTGAGGTGCTCCCCCCTGCAGAAAACAAGGCAAGATCAGGTTCCGCGGCAATAGCGTCAGCCGCAGAAACAACCTTGTACTTTTTATTCTTGAAAGTAATTTCTTTACCTATTGATTTTTCAGAAGCAACAGGTATAATTTCTGTCACCGGAAAGTTTCTTTCTTCAAGTATCTGCAACATTTTGGTCCCAACAAGGCCGGTAGCGCCTACTATAGCAATTCTCATTTCATTATTATTTTCATTAAAACTAAACTTTTCCCAAATCCCGATTATATAAAGTAACTATCTTTAAAACAAAGCTACTGTTTATGATAAGGAATTTTTTTTCCTGTTTTTTAATACTACTATTATTAAGTATTGGTTCAAATGCACAACTCACAGAAAACTTTAATGACGGGGATTTTAGTAATAACCCTTCATGGTCAGGAAATACTGCTGATTTTACGGTAAATGCATCTTCACAATTGCAAAGTAATAATACAACCGCAAATAGCAATTATTTTTTGAGTACACCAAATACGCTTGCCATTATCGCAGAATGGGAAATGTATATCCAGATTAATTTTAACCCATCTTCTGCAAATTATATTGATGCCTATTTAATTTCCTCCAACAGCGACTTAACAATTGCGGGAAATACAGGATACTTTGTACGAATTGGAAATACTGATGATGAAATAAGCCTTTATCGTAAAGATGCAGGAGGTGCTATCGCAAAAATTATTGACGGTACAGATGGAATATTAAATAACAGTAATAATGTAATGAAGATAAAAGTAACAAGAGATGCTAATAATCAATGGGCTCTTTCCAGGGATCTTAGTGGTACAGGGAATTCATTTACAAGTGAAGGATTTGTTACCGATGCTACTTATATTACTTCCGCTTTTTTTGGATTTTTTGTAAAACAAAGTACTGCAAGCTTTTTTCAAAAACATTTTTTTGACGATATAGAAATAAAAAATTATGTGCCAGATATTACACCGCCTATAATTTTATCGGCTACTGCCATTTCGCAAACTATGACAGATGTGCTTTATAACGAACCCGTAGAAATAGCAAGCGCCCAGCTTATATCAAATTATTCAGGAAACAATAATTTAGGCAATCCTGTCACAGCTACTATTGATTTGATTAATCCTGCTTTGGTTCACCTCACTTTCGCGACTTCCTTTACTAACGCTGTAATCTATTCGCTAAATGTAAATGATGTAAAAGACCTGGTTGGAAATGCGATCAGTAATGCTACCGCAGCCTTTAGCTTTTACACACCAATGCAATACGATATAGTAATTGATGAAATAATGGCTGACCCAACGCCGCAGGTAGGGTTACCAAATAATGAATGGTTAGAGTTAAGAAACACATCTTCTTTTGCAATCAATCTGCAGGGCTGGACAATAGCTGATATATCGGGCCAATCGGGAGCGATGTCAAATTTTATTTTGCAACCGGATAGTTTTGTAATTGTTTGTACCGGCTCTGCAGTCACAGAACTTGCTCCCTTTGGAAAAGTGATCAGCGTTACAAACTTTCCTTCATTAGACAATGATGGGGATCTTATTTCTCTTTTTTCGACAACAGGAAAAACTATTCATGCTGTTCGATATACTTCTGAATGGTACCAGAACGAACTTAAAAAGAATGGCGGATGGACACTTGAAATGATAGATACAAAAAACCCTTGCAGCGGAATTACTAATTGGAAAGCTTCCAATAACGTAAGTGGTGGCACACCCGGCCAAAAGAATTCGACGGATGGCGTGAATAATGATGACTCTCCTCCCAAACTTTTAAGAGCTTTTGCAATAAATAGTAACACGATTACTTTAGTATTTGATGAGCCATTGGACAGCCTGAAAGCCGCTACAGTAAGCAACTACATGATAGATAATGGAATTGCTGCCATAAGCGCTACCGGAGTTTTGCCGGTTTTTGACAAAGTAAACATAGCGCTAAGCACTTCCATAAATTCAGGAACCGTTTATACAATTACTTCATCGAATATTACGGATTGCAAAGGCAATTTAATCGGTTCAAAAAATATCGCAAAGTTTGGGTTATCGCAGGAAGCTGATAGCTTTGATATTGTAATTAATGAAATTTTATTTAATCCAAAGCCTTTTGGAACAGACTATGTGGAATTATATAACCGATCACAAAAAATTATTGACCTTAGCCATACTTATATAGCCAACCGGAGCAGCAACAATTCTATAAGTAGCATTCAGCAAATAACTGCTGAAAGTATTTTATTATTTCCGGGAGATTTTATCGTTCTCACTTCTGATCCTGCTGCAATAAAGGCGCAATATATTACAACCAATTCCGACGCTTTTGTAGTGGTACAAAGTATGCCTTCTTATCCTGATGATGCAGGTAACGTAATAATATTAAATAGCCAGGGCGCAATAATAGATGAAGTAGCCTATTCCGATAAATGGCATTTTCCATTGATCTCAAATACCGAAGGGGTTTCCCTTGAAAGAATAGATTATGATGGGCGATCTGTGCAAAGCAACTTTCATTCTGCTGCGACATCTGCGGGTTATGGCACACCGGGCTACAAGAACTCACAGTACAGGCTAAACGAATTGTTGCAGGGAGAAATAAAAATTACTCCGGATATTTTTTCTCCCGATAATGACGGTATTGATGATTTTGCTACCATAGATTATAATTTCCCATCACCCGGGTATGTGGCAAATATTACAATTTTTGATGCCTCAGGTAGGCCAGTTCGTTATCTTCAGCGCAATTCATTAAGCGGGATTAATGGTTATTATCGCTGGGATGGGCTGGATGATAAGGGCAGGCAGCTTCCCCAGGGCATCTACATTATTTACACGGAAATTTTTAACACAGAAGGAAAGAAAAAACAATTTAAAAATTCTATTGTGCTTGCGAGAAGATATTAGTTTTCAATTATTCCCAATTCTATTAATATCATCATCAAAATCCTGGTCCGGTAATTTATTCAGTTGTGCTTTTATAATAAAATAACTGGTAATAGCGAAGGCAAAGGCAATAAGCTGAACAGAAACCAGGTTCTTTAAACCAAAAGCCAGAATCCCAATAACTATACCGATCAATTCAGCACCAAGCCACCCGGCAATATTATAAATTTTCCATGTCAGAGGTTTAAGCCCTTTTTTGTAAGCGAGCCTTCCTATCTCCCTTGTGAGAAAGAATAGCAAAATCAGATCGAGCACAATCTTAATTTTTAAATAAATAAAAAGAGTTGAACATTAATATTGAAAAAAATCAAACAAGATCAATATCAAAATTTACTAATTGAACAAACTCCTTCAAACGAATATCAATTTCTTTTTTAGTAATTTCCTTTAAACGCTGAGGGCCGAATTTTTCAACACAAAAACTTGCCATTGCAGATCCAACAATTATAGCAGTCTTCATATTTTCAAAGCTTATATCTGAAGTGCGGGCTATATGGCCTATAAAGCCACCTGCGAAAGCATCACCAGCACCCGTTGGATCGAACACATCTTCCAGTGGCAAGGCCGGGGCAAAGAACACATGATTTTGATGAAACAATAAAGCACCATGTTCGCCTTTTTTTATGATAAGATATTTTGGCCCCATATCCATCACTTTTTTTGCGGCCTTCACTATAGAATATTCTCCGCTAAGTTGCCTTGCCTCACTATCATTAATCATGAGAACATCAATCATCATCAACACTTTTTTTAAATCTTCTAAAGCGCTTTCGATCCAAAAATTCATAGTATCAAGCACAATCAATTTTGGCCTTTTTCTCAATTGATTAATTACACCTATCTGCAGGGCTGGCATTAGATTACCAAGCATTAAAAATTCTGCTCCCTGGTATTCTTCAGGAACTTTTGGATCGAAATCTGCAAGCACATTCAGGTCAGTGACCAATGTATCACGAGTATTCATATCCAGGTGATATTTTCCACTCCAGAAAAATGATTTTTTATCGGGTACTATTTCAACACCCGATAATTCCACACCTCGTTTTTTTAATTCATTCATTTCATCTTCAGGAAAATCATTGCCGACAATAGAAATTTGTTGAATGGGTTTTGTGAAGTGACTGGCTGCATAAGCGACATATGTAGCAGATCCTCCAACAATCTTATCAATTTTTCCAAAAGGTGTTTCGATGGCATCGAAGGCCATACTGCCAAGCGTAATAATCGCCATAGTATTTTTAATAAGTTTTAATTTGAAAACAATCGCTGCAAATGTAAAAGATAAAAAGAGAAATTGCTTATAGGATTAATCCCGAAGCTACAAGAGATTGAAACCCCTTGATTAAATCCAGTTTCTATGATTTTATTTTTTTCAAATCTTATATTTTAAAAAGAGGCTTCTGTTCGAAGTAAAAAATCTAAATTGTAAACTCATTAACTTTGCAAGATGCTGTTAGCTATACATCCTAAAAACCCCCAGGAAAGATTATTGAAGCAGGTTACTGATAGCCTTAAAAACGGAAGTATAATTATCTACCCTACTGATACAATCTATGGGTTTGGGTGCGATATTTTTCATCCAAAAGCAATTGAACGAATTTGCAGGATTAAAAATATAGATCCTTCTAAAGCTCAGCTATCTTTTATATGCCAGGATCTTAGCCATCTTAGTGATTACACAAAGAGCATTGACACGCCTTTATACAGGATGTTGAAAAATCACCTTCCGGGTCCGTATACTTTTATATTACCTGCGAGCAAGCAGGTTCCCAAAATTCTTAAGAGTAAAAAAGATACTATAGGGTTACGGGTACCCGATAATGTTATATGCAGTGAAATTCTTCGAACTTTAGGTAATCCTATTCTAAGTACCTCGTTGCCTGGAGAAATGGTAGAAGAATATACTGACCCTGAAATTATTTATGAAAAATTTGGAAAGATGGTTGATTTCGTAATAGATGGTGGACCCGGTGGAGTTACTCCTTCGACTGTTGTTGATTGTACAACAGATGATTGGGCAGTTATCCGCCAGGGGCTTGGCGAATGGAAAGTGTAGCCTCGACAGGAATCGAACCTGTATCTGGAGCTTCGGAAACTCTTATACTATCCATTGTACGACGAGGCCGGGTAGGGTTCATTAGTTAATTGGTGATTAGTTAAACAAAAAATTAGAAATTTATCAGCTCTTAACCAATTAACTACTTCCCAAATTGTGCAATGTTGCTACCAAATATTTTAACTGCAATTGCAAGCAAAATAACGCCAAAAAATTTTCTTACCACGATCAGGCCATTTGGCCCTAAAGCTTTTTCAATCCACTTTAATGATTTGAGAACAACAAAGATTACAATACAATTAATTATTATTCCAAATAAAATATTTATATCATGATAGTTTGCTTTAAGTGACATAATTGTGGTGAGTGTGCCAGAGCCTGCGATTAAAGGGAATGCTATGGGCACTACGCTGCCGCTTTTTGGATTACTGTCTGTTTTAAAAAAATCAAGCCCTAATACCATCTCCAGCCCAATAATAAAAATTACAATACTTCCAGCAACTGCAAATGACTGCACATCAAGACCCAACAAATTAAGAAAGGGTTGCCCTACAAATAAAAATAAAATCATAAAAGCACCTGATGCGATAGTAGCCTGTGTTGAACGAATAGTGCCTCCCATTTTTTCCTTTAGTGAAATTAAAATAGGAATTGAACCAAGAATATCTATTACTGCAAATAATGTGAAGGTTATGGTGATGAATTCCTTACTCGATATGTTGGCAAAATCGGCCATTCAATTTTTTTGGCAAATGTAGGATAGATAGAGTAGAAGGAATTCTTATAATGCAACCATTTTCTATAATTAAACCAATCAAATACAAAATAAAATTAAATAACGGGAAATTTTCCTTCTGTTGCGTCACCGTAAATACTTAATAAAATATTGTAGTCATCCTGAATCCAATCTCCAATCCCAGCACCCCTGTACGAACTTGTAATCAAATATTTTTTGAACATATTATATGCGGAAATGGCATCTGCTTCATTATAGAAAGTTTTTATCCATGATTTTGGAATTATATTAATTGGGTAAATACCAATGCCACCATTATATATTTGTACAATGCCTAATGAAAATGCAAATGATACAATAGTCTGTTTTCTTTCTATAGCTGACTTGAGTATATAGGCAAGATGCTTAAAGTAATTTGCAAGCCTTTGGTGCAATTGTTCTGTTGTTTCCTGTGCCATTGGCTTTATTCTCCAAAAATTATTTTTATAATAGAAAGGATCTTCTTTATAATCATTAAGTGGTGTATTAAATTGAATAAACTTTAAACCACTTTTATTAGAATTAATAAGGGTAATTGTAGGTTGATTATTTATAATTTCTTCTTCTACGAAAACAATTCTGTATTTATTAGAATCCGAAAAATGTATTTCTTTTTTTATAAGATCATATTTCCATTTTCCTGATTTATACATCCCTGAACCTCTGATTTCCGTATAAGTTCCATCTTTAAAAAAAGAGATCACCATTCCCTCTTTAATAATTTCTTTATTTTTCGCATCTTTTAAAAGTCCGTCATCCTTGTAATTTTGGGCAGAATCATTATTTAACAAATCAAAAAGCCTCCAGGTTCCAACTAAAGAATTTTCAGTCAGACTTTGATCATTACTATTCCCAATTGGAATTGTACAATTTTGTATTGACAATAAAAATAATAAT
>JBBSEV010000028.1:0-50703 GCA_038239385.1 Chitinophagales bacterium | reverse complement strand
TTTGCATTAATAAATAATTTGAAACTCCGGCAGCAGCACGATAGCCCAGAATAAATCCTGGATGGAATTTGCATCCGGGTTATTTCCCAATAGTTTTTTGGCAACCGCATATTCTTTTGGTTGCACTTCCCTGTTGAATGCCCGCCTGTAAATTTCTTTAATGATAACGTCACTGCTATTAAACTTTCGCTTCCAGTTTTCCGCACCTTTCATTAGTGTTGAATTAAACCTGTCTCCATTAGTCAGCTCCAGCGCTTGCAGCAGGTTAGCCTGCGACTCACGGCTGGTGGCAACGGTTTCCCGGTTCGGCCTGCCAAGGGCGGTGAGAAAGGGATTATTGACTACCAGTGAAGCACGTACGAAAAGATGGCTTAGCTGATCGTAACCAGGCTGGCCCTTTGGATTGTATCCTTCCAGCGAATCGGGGAAGAGCGGGCCAATGACCGCTCCCACGGCATCTGAAAATTGTTCTGCAGACATTCTCTTTCTAAGTATGCCGGTAAATTGATAATCTGCCGACACAATTTTATCAGGCTCTTTAAACCCAATCGAAGGAAGCTGGTAAGTATTGGACGTGGCGATAAGGTAGATTAACTCCTTTATATCAGATCCATTATTTTGAAAATTATAAGCCAACCAATCCAGCAGATCCTGGCTCCACGGCTCGTTATCCATCAGGTCAACAGGCTCTACAAGCCCGCGGCCCATAAGCTGTGCCCACACACGGTTTACCAGTGTTCGATACAATCGCCCGTCCTGCGGCTTTACAATATTTTCAGCGAGTTGTTCCATCTTCACTTTCCTGGGAGCAGCACTATCAATACTTCCCAATTCTTTCCAAAGCATTCTCGCATTTGTATATTTACCGGTAGGTTTATCACAGCGATTTATTTCAAGGGAGGTATCGGCAAAAACATTGGCGAGGGCGTAGGCATCCTCCAATTTCCAGTCGCTAATAAAACTGTTGTGGCAGGAAGTACATTTTAAGTTTAATCCAAAAAGTACCTGCGATACATTCTGCGCGGCCTGTAGTTCTGTCTTTTGACTTGCGTTCACCACACCCCGCCATTTGATACCTTCAACAAATCCTTTCGATTCTTCAGAGGGGCTTACGAGTTCTTTCACAAAGTGGTCATAAGGTTTATTTGATCTGATAGATTTATAAAGCCAGTCACTTATACTGTACCGTCCCTGGGTGATATAGCCAGTTCCCGTATAATCATTTCGCAGTGCATCATTCCAGAATGTAAACCAATGCATCGCATAATCATCGTTGCGATTTAAAAGCTGCCGTATCCACAATGATCGCTTATTCGGGCGGTTGTCTTTCATGAATGTGTCAAACTCTTCCGGAGTCGGCAGCAGGCCAATGATATCCATGGTTACACGCCTTAAAAAAGTTCTGTCGTCAACAATCTTTGGCCACGCAATTTTATGTTTAGCAAAATACTTGTTCGTCCAACGGTCTATGGGATTTACAAGATTTGCGGGAGCTGCGGGCAATGGAGGATTTCTCGGTTCCAATGCCGCCACTCTGTAAATACTTTTTTCATTTCCTTCGGGCCATGGAGCGCCTTTCTGTATCCAGAATTTTATAATAGCAATATCATTGTCATGTAATTTCTTTCCTTTAGATGGCATAGCGTCTTCGTCACCTGATGGCAATGAAATCCGGCGGAATATTTCACTTTCATTTAGATTACCGGGTACTACCACAGGCCCGTCTTTGCCACCTTTAAAAATCATATCCTTTCTGTCGAGCCGTAAATCACCTTTGATCTTATCGGGGCCGTGACACTTATAACAATTGTGGGCTAATATGGCTCTCACCTCTACATTTAATTCGGCTACCTGCTTCTTTGTTAACTGTGCGGTATCATTGTCAAAAGAAGTTAAATTAAAATTGCTTTTTCTCGGTCCCGTATAATCCTCGCTCCAGGGCAGCGTTGCGGTGAGGTAGTCTTTACCATGTGTGATCGTTGCTCCGAAATGCCCCGCAACGGATACACCAACAGCACTAAAAAATAAAATGCCGCGATACAATTTTACGAGGTTCGGTTGATTACTGTCCTTTATTTTTCTTAATAAAATCCACGCAACAATTGCAAAGGACGCCGTAGCAATTCCCGACCATTTGTGTACATCCAAAAGATCTTTGCCATAGTCTCCCTCGCGGGCAAGCAACAGCCCAAATATCACGGAACAAACAGCAGAGATGGCACCGACCGCTACTAATAGATTTATTCCCGGGCGAAGGGAGGAGGAAAATTTTTTTAAAGTAAAGAGTTCCATAATTGCCGCAACCAGTATTAGGCACACGGGAAAATGAACCGCCAGGGGATGAAGCCTGCCCAGGAATCTCCAGAACCAAAACATATCCGAAGCGGAGGCTTTAGTGGAAACGGTTTCAGCAAAGCCGTTGTACACCATCATGCTGATCACAATAACGGCAATAACGATGAGGGTTTTCTTGTTGCCCGAAAATATATTTTTAATATTCTTTTTCAATAGCTGCAAAATATAAAATAAGTAAAAGAACCAGGCCAAAGAAAAATACAAAGCAAGAAAAAATTGAACAGCGTAATTTAATTTAAAATCGGCGAAAATGAAACTTAGCGGCGGTCTGTGCTGGAAGCAGGTTCAGGAATTAAGGTGGGAGAATGTCCGGTGATGACACCGGCCCGGGCTTGGGAATACATTCATTATAATCCGGTATAAGCATGGTTATGTCATTATCCGGAAGAATATAAATATTCATCAGCAAAATTTTATGAAAGCGGAATTGACGAATTTGGTTTTTTAAAACATTGGATGGCGTAAAATAAATTGTGCTATGGCTTCAAACTTATGTTGGTGATGCCCTTGCTTGGCGCAAGTATGCAGTCCAGCCTTCGCCGGGCGTACTTGTGCCATTGAATACTAACTGTAACTTAAATCAACTAATCCTTTGATCCCGCCATCAACCTGACCTGGTGTTAAACAGTTTTGCACGTTTCTTGTTATATAAGCTTGCTGATTTGTTATGAACAATACACCATTAGTTTCTGTCATCATTCCGTTTTACAATGCAGGCGCGTGGCTTGATGAAGCAATTAAAAGTGTGCTGTATCAAACGTACACCAATTGGGAGATTATTTTAATTGATGACGGCTCAATGAAAGAAGATACTGCCATTGCAAAATCGTACGCTTCAAAATTTCCGGAGCGTATTTTTTATGTACAGCATGAAGGCCGTGTGAACAGGGGGCTGACAGTTAGCCGGAATACAGGCATTCAACATGCGCACGGTGAAATGATTGCTTTTTTGGATGCAGATGATTTTTGGCTACCGGAAAAGTTGCAGCATCAATTGGATATTTTTTATCGCTTTCCCGAAGTGACAATGATTTGCGAAGCTTCCTGCTTTTGGTACAGCTGGAAAGATGCGGGTGCAAAAAACGAGTTGGTGGAAATAGGTGCGCCACAGGGTATTTACCAACCAGTTGAATTAATGAAACGGTTATATCCGCTGGGTGTGGGCCAGCCTCCTTGTCCTTCCGGTATTATTATCAGCAATGAAGCGTTGAAGCGCAGTGGTGGTTTCGAAGAAAGATTTTCCGGCATTTATCAATTATATGAAGACCAGGCTTTCTTAAGCAAAGTCTATTCAAAAGAAATTATTTACATCTCTGCGACTGCAAATAATCTATATCGTAAACGCCCGGATTCCATGGCATCTGCGGCGAATGATAAAGAGCTTTATAAAAAAGTGCGTTTGTTTTATCTTGAATTTTTGGAAGAATATTTTTTACGATCAATCAATGTAAATCAAGACATAAAAAAGTTGATTAAAGATTTTAAAGCAAAGCTGCAGTCCTCGTAAGCAAATTATTTAATTAGGTAAAATAGTCGCAAACTATAATATTCAAGGCAAGACAACCCGCCCACGTCACGTCTTTGCGAGCGGCCAGAATAAAGTAACAATTCTAATGAAACTTGTGGCGGCGTGGCAATCTCCCTGGAATAGGCAGTATTGCTATATCAAGGAGATTGCCACAAAGTTTTCTGAAAGACCTTTTCAAATTACAAACTCTCTGCTTGAAGACTTTTCGCAAAGACGTCTCGTTTGTGTTTGTCTTGTAAGCCTTCCAGTTACATTCTTAGCGACTATTCTACCTAAATTCTATCAAATTATATAGAAGGGATCACGCCATAATGTTTGCGAAATTTTATAATGATTAAAACGGTAAGTAAGCTCAAACCGCAAATCAAACCGAGCGTCGGCGCAGTTATCACCGTCAGGCTCCAGCCGGTAACATAAGCACCCAACACATCGCAAAGATTGATCAAAGCGAGATAGGTAGTGAATTGCGAACCTTCAACTTTTTTCACACATAAGCCCATTAAAATTGGGAAGATAGCAACGCTTAGTAAAGGATCTGCAAGGTTCCAAAGAACCAATGCCGTACCCGAATAATATTGATACATCCATAAAAAATTAGTTGCATTCAACACCAATAAAAAAATACAGACGCACCACATCACAATTACCTGCATAGGTTTATGGCCGACTTTGTCTGAGGTACGCCCCGCCAAAATAATTGCAATAAAAGTTACTATGCTGCCCCAACCACCCTGCAGCAACGATACTTGTTTATCAGGCCATTTCATCACATTGATGAGATGATATGTGTAAGAACGAAGGAATACACTTGAACAGAAATAAATAAGCGCAATAAGAAAAAGATATTGCAAACTTTTTTTTGCAACTATTCCTCTATACACATTTTTAAATACTGTTTTAAAAGATGGATTTTCTTCGATGTTTGTTGTGCGATCATCCATCTTTTTTGCAGAAGGCAACAGGGTGTTACTTCTTTCAAGTCTTGTAAAAAAGAATAACACTGAAAAAAAACCAAGTGTAATAGTTTGTACAATTGCTGTTGTTTGAAATGAATAGCTGTGTAACATGATTGAAAAAACGGTGGAGCTAAACGCAATGCCCAATAATAAACCACCACGCATGTAACCGTTCATCCGGCCGCGTTCATCAGGTGGCGCAATCGTGATAGCCATAGCATCAACACTGGCAACCTGTATGGAAGCAAATATGCTGTTTGTAAAAAATATTCCGCTTAACAAAGGCAGGCTGGCTTCAGGTTTTTGAATAACATACAAACCTGTCGTTACTAAAATAGTTGACCATTGCGAGAACACGATCCAGTGTTTGCGGTTGCCCATGCTTGAATACTGAAAGCGGTCAATGAGCGGACCCCAAACGAATTGCAATATCCATGGCAAGCCAACAAGGGCAATAAAAGTTCCTACTCTTTCGGAAGAAACATTTTTACCAATAAGATAATTTGCCAGTGCCGTTATGGCAAAGCCCGCAGGAATACCCTGCATAACGTACAAATAAAAAAAGGTGAAATAACGCAGGTAAGGGCTTTCACTTAACACAGGTGTTTTAAGTAGGAACGATGGTTTATTTTTCAGAAGAATTTCTTCGATCATTGGTTGAACTTTCTATATCAAATTATTGGCTGCTGCGGTAATCCATTTATCCAGGTGTTTCTTAAATATGATTTCGTTCCAGTTGAAAGGCTGGTATCTTCCCAATAAAAATTTGTTTGATCCTTTCTTGACAGGCATTGTGTCGGTAGTAAAACATGCTTTGAGTTGTAATTCTTTTGCGAGCTCAATTGTATCAAGGTTATACCTGCCGAAAGGATACGAGAAATAATTGCTTTCAACATTAAATTTTTTATGTAAAACGTTTTTACACGTTGCAATTTCTTTACGCTGAAATTGTTTTTTCTGCTGACCTAAATCGTAATGGTTGTGTGTATGTATCGCAAGGGTGAATAAATCATTTTTGGAGAGCTCACACAATTGTTGAGCATTCATCGGCAGGCGTGACGGATGTTCCCGGGCATCAAAGCAAGACCATTGTTTTAATTCATTTATTACCATCTCTATTTTTTTAGAAGTTAGCGCTGTTAATTTCCCCCAGATGGATAAAAATATTTTACACCGGTCAGTTGGCGGTAGCTGGTGCCATTTCCATTTTTTATGTTGCAGCCATTGTTGCTCGGTAAGCCGATTATCATTCAATTGATAATGCAGTTTTTCTTTACCGATATGTAGATTTAATTCCGCAGGTAATTTTTTTGAATGAAGAAAAATCATCTCCAGTTCATCCCACCAAAAAGGCTTTGGTTGATTGATAAAAGCAGTCGTGATAAAAAAAGCCGCTGCACAGTTATATTTTTTAAGAATGGGTTTTGCATGAATATAATTGTCTCCATAACCATCGTCAAAAGTAATACAGACGCTATTGTCTGTAAATTTACCTGACGCAATCGCCACTACTAATTCATCAACACTAATAACATTAAAATTTTCTTTCAGGAAACAGACCTGTTTTTCAAAGTTTTGCGGTGAAACACAGATACCCCATGGATTGGTATTAACCTTTTCAACCCGGTGATACATCAGGGTTATTACGCCGGCTGGCGTATTTTGCAGGTGGAGATTTTGTTTCATTAGCAACTATACAAACGTTTGTAAGCTTTTCAGCAGGATTTATAACAGGATAAAATAAAAAAAGTTTTGATGTTATATAATATCTTTTGGCATGTTTTCAATAAGCAATGAATGATAATCTTTCCATTGCTGCACACCAATTTCATAAGCTTGTTTTTCTTCAACCAAATGTAAGTTGGCAACTTGCTTATGCATTACTACAGCAATGGAGTTTATCATTGATTGGTAGTTATGCGATAGCCCTTTGTTGTGAAAATAATAAGTGGCAATAAATTTTTCATGATGCAGTACCTCGTATTTTCTTGTTATGGTTAAATAGAGATCATAATCTTCACAAGCTTCAAGGTATTCATCAAACTGAATTTCGTCCAACACCCATCTTTGAAATAAAACTGCCGCAATCATCCCGATATAATTGCTTTTTAGAAAATTGATGTAATGGTTATCGTTTACAGAAACTTTTATCTCATCAACCAATCCTGTTTCCACATGAAAAAAATAATAATTGCCTGAAATAAATGCAACAGTCGGGTGATTAATAAGCACGGCTAAATTATTTTGAATGGCATCCGGTTCCAGCCAATCGTCAGCATCCAAAAAGACAACGTATTCTCCTTTTGATCTTTTAATTCCACAATTCCGCGCCGCTGAGATGCCGCGGTTTTCCTGGTAAAAATATTTTACTGATGCATGGTTTGGGATAACTGATGCCGCATCGTCTGTGGAACCGTCATCAATAACAATCACCTCAACATTCGGATAGGTTTGCAGTAAAACACTATTAATTGCCCGGGGTAAATAAGCAGCATAGTTATAGGTAGTGATCACAACAGAAACAAGCGGCAGGAAATTAAAGGCGTTTGACATTTGTTATTGCAATACATATTTGTTGCCAAAGTTCCTTGGAGAGATAAACTTATTCATGTGCTTATTCAACAAAGGCAAGGGCTGTTTTCGAATACACGAGGATATAAATCAAAAAAGCCACTTCAAAATTTGAAGCAGCTCTTTTTAATAAAGTATAAGCCTTAAATAAGCAACGATATTGTACATTTAATTGTCAGACAAAAAAAATGTTTATGAAATATGTAATCTTTCTGTTTGGATTTGTTTTATTTTTTGCAGCATGTAAAAAAGAAAACGCTTCACCTCCACAACTAACACCCGCTGTCGATCCAAATACAATATTTCCAAATTATGTTCATACCGATAGTGTGGGACAGTATTATATACAAGCTACATTTAATGGAAAAAAAATCAGCTTATCGCCTGCTCTCCCACCGCGTGATACTTTTTCCAATGCTTACTACCTGGATGAAAAAATAGGACTTGACCAGTTAAATTTAATACGATCGAATAATGAAGGAAGCGCGGAAATGCAAATGTATTTCGGAGTGTCTCACATGCTTACCAGACCGATTCCGTATGTGCTTCCACGTGCAATCCTTGAACAATGTGAGTTTACTCAATTTCAATTCTACGATAGCTGGCATCGTCATGGTGTAGAGAATGATGCGTCTGATGATTATACATACCAGGCTAGTACCAATACCGGGATGAAACTAACGGTCACAAGCTTTGTTGATAATGTAATAGAAGGAACATTTGAAGGAACGCTGAGAACCAATACTGGGAAAATAATGACTGTAAAAGATGGCTCCTTTAAAATAAAAATCTTTATAATTAATTCAGGCGAGTGAAAATGCCATCATCATTCTCAGTTGAGTGAAGCTCTACCCCCTCTTGTGGCGCAAGGTTCTTTTCTCTATCTATCAATTTAAAAAAAGTTCATGGCGCAAGCGTCTCTCGCTTGTGCCGTAGGTCGAGTTAATATAATTACTCCTTCACAAATTCTAAATAATCAAAATTCATATTTCCATTTTCAATAACATGCAATGTAAGAAGATGCAATCCTTTTTGCAGGTGGATGGTGGTTAATGAATCAACCTTGTTCCAGTGATGCCACTGGCGCCATGCAACTGTATCCGCATCATTATGAGTTGAGGAAATTTTCAATGTTCCTGCTGCCTGCATATTATCTGCATCAATTGAAATGGCGCCGTCGCCATTGGCTGTGTACATTAATGCTACGCGGTAATTACCGGCCTCTTTTACTTTTACCGTATAGCGGATCCATTCACCCGGCTGTGTCCAGCCCACATACAATTGATTCAGCGCGGGCTCACGTTTATTGAATGGATTATTATCAACGTTATTTGTTTTTGTGTAGGAAATATCCACCCCTTCTTTCATCCTGAATTCATTCAGGTAATTTCCGTTGGCAGGGTTGAGTTTGCCGCTCCCATTATTGATGCTGTCTGCATCATGGTATGCAACGGCTTCACCACCTTTGTCATAAAATTCGCATTCTATTTTACCGGGGATATTCTGCAACTTCCATGGCTTGCCATAATATGTTTTTGATATATAGCGGGGCATGCAGGCAACCATACACAATGAAAGTATTGCAAATAATAATCGCTTCATTACTATTAAATTTCATTAAAAGTATTTTATTTCTTTGCCATAATAACGCGTTATCCATTTCTGCTGGAAATACCTTTTTTAAAATAAATTGTAAAATCTGTGCGGTTATTAAAATTTCGTCATTATTATAAAAATAAAAAAATGAATACATCAGGGTACTAAAATCTATTACAATGCCCGAAACTGCTAATGAAGTATTTCAAGCCCTTACAAAATGAGAAGAGCCAGAAATATTTTCCCTGTATTTGAGGTATGGTTTTGGCTACCTTGCAACAAAACAAATATTATGTCTCAAAAAAAC
This sequence comes from Chitinophagales bacterium, assembly GCA_038239385.1. GTDB lineage: Bacteria > Bacteroidota > Bacteroidia > Chitinophagales > Chitinophagaceae > Ginsengibacter. The sequence continues at coordinate 41,390 of JBBSEV010000028.1, read as the reverse complement.
AAAAAACAATTTGGTGTATGGATGGATACTCATCATGCTATTGTAATTGGAAGATTGGATGCAGAAGTTGAGAGTTTTAGTGTACTTGGCTATGCGGAAAATGCCGGCGCTGATTTTAACACCAGTGAAAAAAATGCACACAATGATGAAAAAACGCTACAGCATAAATATTTTAAAGAGATACTAAGCCACATGCAAAACGCTGAAGAGGTACACCTAACCGGTACCGGAACTTCGCAGGAACAATTCATGCATTACATGGCAGGAACACCGCAATTTAAAAATACGGTTACGCATGAAAGCACAGCTAATAAAATGAGCGATGAAAACCTGGTTGAATATATTGCTGCAAAATTAAATTGAAGATTACACAGGATTATTTTTTTTCAACAGACCAATGTGCATTCCTTAGTTGCCACCCTTTACCGGTATGCTGCACCACTCCCGTAAAATACCCATTAAAAGGCATTTGTTTATTTGATATATCGGTAAGCACTTCATTGAAAGATGCTGCCATCATAGCTATAGACGGAGTTATTGAATCAATGCGGATATCATTCCATTTTAATGAAATATTTTTTATGCTGGCAGAAAGGGTATCATTGATGAAATCTGTAGCGTGCTTATTATCAGGAAAAACCAACTTACCATTAGAAGCCATAAAAAAATCCGGTGTTGTTGCAAAATAGGTAAGCCATGCTTTCGGGCCATTATGGGAAATATCTTTTTCAATTGTTGCAGCAAAAACTTTCACGCTATCTTTTAATGAATATTGTTCATTATTTACTGAAACATTTTTATTTGTGCAAGCCATGATAAAAAAGAAACCTACCGCACATGGTAATCTCATGTATTGCAATACTCCATATTTATTCATAAGCATTTGTTTTACAAATTACCTGGTAAAAGTATTAGATTGAAATTACATCAGCAACCGTTTTAAACAAGGCCCGGCACAATTTTTAAAGAATATTTACTTACCTATAAACCTTAAAAAGAACACTGGAGCTGTTGCCGCAATTCGTAGCAATAGCTTTTGAATTGCACGCCCATAAATATCCCGGATGAAAAAAATCGTTGCTCTTTTAGTAAAAATTGGGTTTGAAATCATAGAAGGGTAACGTAATAGTTTATTCCATTTTTAATTTTTCACTTTTTAACTTTACATCCATGTAACTATATCCTTTCATGATTTTAGAAAAAATCTTCTTTAGTTATTCAAGAGCTGATGCTGCTGATTTTGCATTAAGGCTTGCACTCGATCTTAAAAAGCAGGGTTTTAATGTATGGCTTGACCAGGAGGATATCAGGGCGGGATTGGATTGGGATATAGAAATTGAAAAAGCCCTGGAAACCTGTGATTGTGTATTGTTTATAGAAACAGAAAAATCAGTAAGTTCTAACAATGTACTCGACGAAGTGTATTATGCACTCGAACAACATAAAAAAGTAATACCACTTATTCTTGTCGACAGTAAAATGCCTTTCCGCCTGCAAAGGCTGCAACACATAGATTTTACTAAAAATTATAATTCGGGATTATCTCTTTTAGTTAATGAACTCAAAGGCAATACAGTCACTGAACCATTTCCCCCGGAAGACGTAAAGCCATTACCTAAAGTTGATAAGCCATTCTTTACAAAATATAAGGGGCCTTTATTAATAATTATTCTTCTTATAATTATTATTGCTGGGGTTATAATTTATACCGGGAAAAATAAGGGAATAGGTAACGTGAATGAAAAACAAGTAACCATAACCGATACTACTACTGGTGATAGGAAATTAGTAGATATTGATCCCAATATAACTTCAAAAAAAGAGGATGATGGCATTGAAGGAACAGATGAAAAAAAAGTTACGGATGAAAACAGAAATAAAAAAGTAAGTAAAACCGGGGATGAAATAGTAAACAAACCAAATAACGGAATAGGTAACTTACCCGAAAGTTTTACCGGTAAATGGAAACTGGCTGATGTTGAACCAAAGGCAGAATCATCAAATGGATACCTGAATATTGAAGGAATAGATGAAAAAAAGGTTACCATAAAAAGCTACGTTCAATTTTATTATTTCAAAACTAATGACACTTCTTTCTTAAGTATATTTAATGCTTTCGCCGGCTGTTCCTCTTGTATATTGGAAAAAGAAATGAAAATTACGGCGGAAGATATTGCTATTGGTTCTCAATTCTATAAGATCTCAAAAGGAAGCCAGTCCCACGGCGGAAAAAATAATGATACCGTATTAACTGCCGGGGCTAATAAATCAATCCATGCATCTGTAACATTATCTCTCATTAATAATAAAACTGCGGTAATAAAAGTGCAGCAACGTAATGCTACTGAGCTTACACATGGATTGGTGCTGGAGCCTTTTGTTTATTCCTTCCGGTTTACAAAAACTGATGATTGAATTTGTATCGTTTAACCTTTTCATTACAAAAATCAGCCTTTTAAAACATTTAACTAATTTTTCAAATTTAGCAGAATTAATTTTATAAAAAATTATGATGAAGTCATATTGATGGGCTTGTACTTAAATATATTAGAAAGCTCAACATGATTAGGGCAATTATTATAGATGATCAAATTCATTGGATTGAAGAACTGAAATTCCAGTTGAAAGAATATTGCCCTGATGTAATTGTCCTCGAACAATGCCGTTCATCTAAAGAAGGGCTGGTGGCAATTAAGAAACTAAAGCCTGATCTTGTATTTCTGGATATTGAAATGCCGGGCATGAATGGCTTTGAATTGCTGGAACAGTTTACTGAAATTTCCTTTGCTGTTATTTTTACCACCTGTTATGATAAATATGCGATAAAAGCAATACATCTTAGCGCATTGGATTATTTATTAAAACCGGTTGATCCCAAAGAACTTTTGGGTGCTGTTAAAAAAATAGAAGAGAAACAGCATTTTCCTATATCCGGGCAATTTGAAATTCTCCTTAATCAAATCCGGCATAAAGACCATGATTTTAATAAACTTGCGGTGCCCACGTTAGAAGGTTTTGAATTGATACCAACCGATCAATTAATGCGTTGTAACGCTAACGATAATTATACCTGCTTTTACATGAAGGATAAAAATAAAATTATTGCCTGCCGCACATTAAAACAAATTGAAGAACAGTTAAAGGATTTCAAATTTTTCATCCGGGTACACCACTCTCACATTGTAAATCTTAATGAAGTAATAAAATATATCCGGGGTGAAGGTGGCTACCTGGTATTAAGCGATGGTACTTCTATCAATGTATCAAAAAGCAGGAAAGACAATCTTCTGAATACTTTGTATCCTAACAGGTATTGAAACAAAATTAGAGCCACTCACTCATATTGATCACCGGTTAGTCATAATGATAACTTACTCAGTTTGGCTAATGCCAGCCTTTTGCAACTATTAGTTTTGATATTGTAAAAACTATTTATCATTTTAAATATCGAAACAATGAAAACTCAATTCAATTATTTATTAATTGCCTGCCTGGCAACAACTTTATGCATTGGCAATACATTCGGCCAGCCATGGGTAAAGAAATCAATCACAGCCGCACGGTTTGAATATGGCGATAAATTAGCAAATCCTGCAAACAATGCTTCTTTTGCAGAATCACGTGTAAGCGAAAAGGCATTAATCGCATTTTCCAAATCGTTCCCCGATGCAACCAATGCCAAATGGAGCAGGGTTGGAAAAAAGTACGGGGTTGATTTTATTAAAAACGAAAAACTCCACAGATGCCTGTACAACCTTAAAGGAAATTTAATTTACTCTCTTTCTTATGGGTCAGAAAAAGACTTACCACGCGACATTAGAAGAGAAGTAAAAAGGGAATATATTGATTACGATATTACCCAGGCAGTAGAGGCGCATGAAGATAACAGGGATGTTTGGATAGTAAACCTTGATGATGCCAATAGTTTTATAACTGTAGCAGTGGAAAATGGTTCTATAGAAGAATTGAGCCATTATAAAAAATCCAAAAATTTATAAGTGCTGAAATATAGTTTCAGACATCTAACCACGAAGTGGATTTAACAAAACAATTGTATAAGCCAAAAGACTAAACGCCTTTTGGCTTTTTTTATAAGGCTTCGGGACTGATTAGTACGCTTATAAAGAAAAAAGTCGCAATCGCCCCCTAAGTTGTCAGATTGATACCCGCTGTATGTTAATGAATCAAACGATTTTTGTGGAAATAAATTTATCACGCAATTAAATCTTACAATCATGGCACGACTAAATTCCTATTTAACTTTTAATGATAATTGCCGCGAAGCAATGAATTTTTACAAAGATTGCCTGGGTGGCGAACTTACATTTATAACCGTAGGTGAATCTCCAATGGCATCAATGATGCCTGCTTCTTACAAAGACTCGATCTTACATTCTTCCCTTACTATTGGTAGTAACATGCTTATGGGTTCTGACATGAGAAAAAAACCATTGACCGATGGTGATACTGTTACACTGTGTCTTAATTGTGAAAGTGAAGAAGAGCTCACAAAATTTTACAACAATCTTTCTGCAGGAGGTTCCATTAAAGAACCATTGGGAGATATGGCCGACGGTGCAAAAATTGGAGTTGTAACCGATAAGTATAAAAAAGACTGGCTGTTTTACTATGATAAGAATGCTGTTGTATAAGCAACCAATGGTTAAAAAAAGGTTCAACTCTCTTTATAGCTTGGCTTGAACAGCAGTTAGCTTTATAGCCACTTGTGTAAAATTCTATAGCTGTGAACTTAAGTTTATAGTAACGGTTATACAAGAGTTATATACTTTCCAGCACTTCTTCGGCAAAACCAAATGATAATGTCATACCTGCACCACCAAGCCCATTAATAATATAGACCCCATCTTCTGCTTTTAGAAAAACATCGGTTTTACCATTGGGCATTTTGGGGTATATGCCATGCCATGATTGAACTAAATTCCAATTCTCTGTAAGAGCAAATGTTTTAAGATACTTTAAAATAAGGTGATTAATATAAGCTTCATCGAAAGGTGAAAAAGTTAATCCATATTCATGTGAATCGCCAACTGTAAGTTCTCCTTTACCGTTCTGTGATACCATTACGTGGATACCTAATTTCAAATATTCACTTAATTCACGCTGATATCTTTCTTTCAGCAGATGCAGAGAAGGCGCAGCTTTAAAACTTTCATAATGAATGAGGGAAAGGCCGCCACACAGTGCAGATCCAATCCTGAAATCAGCATTATTGTTTACAAACCGCATCATTTGTAATTTGCATTTTTTGATTTTCAATTCAGAAAATTTTTCGGGAAACAATGTTTCAAAGTCGGCACCGGAACAAATACAAATTATATCTGCTTGCATAAAATCTTCTCCCATCCATACCTTATTTTTTTCCACAGCATTCACATTTCTATTCCAGGTAAAATGAACACTATATTTTTCTGATAAATAATCGGGCAATGATGCAATAGCTTCTCGGGGATCAATAATTAATTCCGTTTCACTAACCAATCCACCCATCAAATTTTTTGGATTTATTCCTTGAAATCTTTTGGTAATCTCCTCGGCACTTTTTAAACTAACGGGCCTGCCGCTTGTGGTGAATACTTCATTTAATTCCTCTAATACTCGCCATTCATCCTCATGATATGCCAGGTGAATGCTCCCACATTCATCATTCCAGAAGCCTGCTTCATCGGCAATCTCCTTCCATATATTTTTGCTGCGAATTGCGCGGTTGTACATTATTCCATCTGGCTGGCCAATGGGCCATATCATTCCAAAATTTCTTACCGATGCACCAACTGCTTTTCCGGATCTTTCAATAACCGTAACATCAAATCCCTTTAAAGCAAGTGCCCGTGCGGTTGCCAGCCCTACTATCCCTGCGCCTATTATAATTGCTGATTTCATTGCCTCATCCCAACCTCCTGATGAATCGGGAGAACTAAACTTAGATGGGAATTTCTTTTAAAAAGTTATTAGATACAATTTCTGATTTTTTTCTTTCCTTAATATTGGGATTGTTATTTTTATATTTCTTATTAAAATATTTCAACGCTAATAAAGTTCCAGCTATACCTATTATTGATAAATACATTACGCCATTAGAATATACCGTTGCCCATTGCAATTTATTACTAAATATGGTTTTGCTGATGATAACAGCAACGCTACCGAGATAACCAAATGAATCAGAAATGTACATGAGGAAACCAACATTTCCTCCCATTTTAAATGTGGCGATAAGCCTCTCAAATAATATACAATTGAAAGGAATATAGCCCACATACAATCCAAGGCCAACCAGTGTCATCCATAAAAATGGAGACAAGTAATGGTTTATGAACATCCATGAACTGATGCCCGCCATTAAAAATCCTGCAGCAATTATTATGTGTGTTATCAATAGAGCATTACGATTATTGCGGATAAGTATCATACTGCCAATTAAGATTAAAACAATTAACGTTATAGGTATTTCAGTTGCAGTAAACACTGATGGCTGATTTCCAAAGCCCAGCTCTCTCCAGATATCAGCAGCAAAATTATCACGGATGTCCCGAAAGATGGTTAAAAAACCATATAGAATAATAAGCACCACCAGGCCATAGCGAAATTCAGAAAAGAAATTTTTACGCTCCTGTTTTGTCATCGGTAAACGCAAGATGCGGCTTTCCATATCCTCCTCAGATGGAGCAGGAATTTTTTCAAGTAAATAAACAAAAATCAGCAATGGCAAAATAAATACCAGTCCTGTAAGAAAAGGCAGCCACCAGTCAGTAACATGGAAATCAACCTGCAGGTATTTGGCAACAGACTTTACAAAGCCAGAAGAAAAAATAAAACTTACTGCAAGAGCAGCCCCGATAAAATCGGTTGCTTTTCTACCTTCAACAAAAGTAAAAACGATTCCCCAGAGAAGGCCTAAAGGGAAACCGTTAATAAATAAAAAAATAATATTGAATGGCGGAGGTACCACAGCAAATAATAATAACGCAATCCATGAAATACCTACCAGCAATAAAATGATTTTGCCCCGGCTTATTCGTTTTAATTCAGCAATAAATTTTATTCCATAAAATTTACTCAACATGTAACCCAGCACCTGACTTATAACCAGGGCCTCTTTATAATCCATTCCAAAAATAAGGGGAGCATTGCTGAAATTACCAATAGTAAAAGGTTTCCTGAATGCGTATACAGATGCGTATGTTAAGAAAGTAATGATTGCCGAAAACAGGGCAACATGGGTGTCGCAGTATTTAATTTTTCGGAAATTAATTGGGATAGCCTGCACTGTTACATAATTAAATAAGGCAATCGCTCAAGTGAATCAAGAATGTAATCGGGCTGGTATCTTAGAAGATTTTCTTTTGAGTAGGCACCGGTTGTAACAGCTACAACAATCCAACAGCCGGCATTTTTTCCTTCCAGAATATCAACAGTTGTATCACCAACTTTCACCACATCTTCTGCATTGCTGATATTTAGCTTCCGCATTAATTGTTGAATCATATATGGGTGGGGACGGCCCTCAGGAACCTCATCGCTGCAAATAATTTCATCAATAAAAGAGGCTTTATCCCACCCTAATCGCCTTAATATAGGCGTAGTGATTGCTCTTGTAAACCCGGTATTGAGCGCAACTTTTATTTTGTTGCTATGTAATTCCTTAAAAACTTTTTCGGCATAAGGTAATGCAGAAAGGGCTTCATCATTTTCATAAAAATTCACCATTTGTTTAGTAAAATCTTCGTGAATAGCATCAATGAAATCAGCATCTTTTTCAAAACCTGGCTTATACTTTTTAACTATTATTTCTATAGCTTCCTTTTTTCTGTATCCCATAACTGTATTTACATCGGCTGCATCTACAGTCATGCCGGCATTTAAAAATGCATCCCTGAAAAACTCATTTATATTTCCTTTGTCGGATACAGTTGTGCCTGCAATATCAAATACAACCAGTTTAATACTCATTGCTGAATTTTTTACTTATTAAATGATTTATCATCATTGTACGATAATATCCCAGGCCAGGTAACAGAACATTTTCTTCTTTGGCTTTCTCATCCCAGCCTCTCAATGTCAGGTACAATGGAAACCAATTATCTTTTTCAAAATTCTTTGCTTCCTTTTCATTCATAGGGCCACCCTGAAAATTCAATGTGCTTTTACTCGCCTCAGAAAGCTTATCATAATATTCGGGGTACACTAAAGTGAGATAACGCTTTGCCTCAACATGCGAAGCAATAAGGCTGATAATTTTCTTTGAAAATCCTTTACTCTTTAAGTACTCAGCGCCAATTTTTTCATGATCCACAATTCCATAATCATCCATGTATTTCACTTTCATAATATGCTCGCACAAATGGCCGATATCATGAAACAATGCAGCCAGGATTACTTCTTCATCATAATTTTCTTTTTCAGCCAATTGAGCACATTGACACATGTGTTCAGTTTGTGATACAGGCTCACCAATATAATCCTGATCACCATATTGCTGATAAAGAGATAGTATTTCATCAGCAATTTTTATAGCTTCTGTCTCGCTCATAACCTTATTCCAATCCTTCCCAATTTTTCAGGAGAAATATGGATTATTAAATTTTCATTCTTAAAAAATTATTTACCCGATGGATTCATTACTTCCTTTTTATAAATACTTTCAATGGGAGATGCAACAGTATGTTGGCTGTAAACGTAAAGCCAAGCAATTTTGCAAATGTTGCCGCAAGCTGTTGCTGATATAAAATAATATCCGAAAACAAATACATTTATTCATTTGAATTTTTTAAAAAAGATGAAGTGGGATTTAAAATTGCCCCACTCCAATATATGAAACCCAAAGCCCGTGTTTAATTTTATTTCACCAGCCACATTTGAGCGTTTATATTATCATTGCCACCATACTGGCTTTGCAATGCCGCACTTAGATTTGTCCCATTAGCTGTTCCTTCATTGGTAGGGTATTGTAATCTCAAAGGAATTTTTCCGCCATTACCAGTTCCTGTACCAACACTAAAAGCAGGGATCCCTGTTCTGCGCCATTGAAAGTAAGCCTGCAATCCTGAATTACGGAAATAGCCCAAATATTTTTCTGTAAGTATCTGTGCAAGGCCACCTGGATTATCGCCTTTATATTTTACAAGTGGTTGATTAAAATAACTATTAAAACTAAATGGTATAGTATAAGTAGCATCACCTGTTCCGGCAACATTGCGAAAAGTAACAGTATTGTTGCCATCAACAATTCCATAAAAATCAAACATCGCTTCAGTACCTTTCACGTACCACGATTCTGCTCCTGCATCATTTGTTAACCATCCCCTGTTTATTGCTTCAGCAATATTGTAACACGTTTCACCATAACTTAAAATTAGAGTAGGTTCTGCAGTGTAGGTGGTGTAATAATGTTTGTAGTTATACAAGGAAATTTTTCCTGCACCGGATTCAGTAGCTAATGAACTTACATCTTCTCCTGATAAACCACCAACAAATGATGCAAAATCAGTATCACTAAAACCTAATCCCCTTGCAGGCTCGCCAAAAATCATTGCTCTTATATCATGTAATTGGCCTAATGTGGTTTCTGTTGTGGATGCAACATTCAAACGGCCTGCATTATTACCATAATTATTAGGATTATCAGGATAATAATTGTAAGCGCTGTTATACACATATTGAAGGTTATCAGCATTACTGGTAAAAATAGGGTAATGATCAGGGTCATTTACTATTGTAGTAAACTGTGATTCTATATTTAAGTCTGTATTATCAGTGCGTTTACTCAACTCTATCAATACACGCAATTTGTAACTATTTACTACTTTTTGCCATTGTATCAAGGCATCTCTTCCGTTTGATCCGCTTACAGGTTTATCCAATCTTTCTTTGTAATAAAAGTCTCCTGAAAATTCAAGAAAGCCATTGGATAAAAAACCTGAGAGCAAAGTGTTAGCGGAATCAAGCCACAAAAGGGATTGTTTGAATATATCTTTTTGTGTATCGTATTTAGGTGCAGGATTATTAGCACCTTCCAGCGCTTCTGACAGAGGCAAATCTCCGACCCTTTCGGTCATTTTTACATAATAGAATGCCCTGAAAAATAGTCCTAAAGCATGATATGGATTATTATCGGATCCTGCTAATCTTCTGGCTTCTTTTTCCATAGATAGTACATTTCTGAGTGTACCAAAATTAAGGGTAGCGCTTCCGGTACTGTATTGATTAAGCCCGTAATAAGTATAATTAGATACGATAAACTGGTCTGCTTTATCTTCATCTCCGCCTGGAGAGATATACATGTCATTTAAAATACTTTTTAATACCAGGCCGGGTGGAACTTCCAAAGGCAGGTTTTTATTTTGAGAATAATCTTCAAATTTCTTTTTACAACCTGTTGCTAATACAAAAAGTATTATAGTTGCAAAGAGAGGGAGTTTCAAAAACTTCATAATATTATTTTTAAGTAATTATTTAATGTTGAATTTGTAATTAAAAAACAATGTTTACATTAAAGCCATAGCTTCTTGTTGTAGGGGTTTGTAAATCGTATTCCCTGCTGAAAGCCCCAAATTGGTTACGCCCCGGATATTGATCTACATCTATATCATGAAAAGCTTTTGGAAAAAAGTATAACAGGTTTCTTCCAACGACAGAAACATCTATTTTACTTACAAATGATTTCTTAAAAAATTTAGATGGCAGAGAATATGTGATAACTACTTCACGAAGTTTAGCATAAGTTTTATTAACTACCGTATGTTGCGGATCGTTATAAAAACTACTTACATAATCTTGTATCCAGTTGGTTGTAGAATCATTTGCTACAAATTGCAGGTCTTTAAAATTGGTAATTCTTCCTGTTAAAGGATCATATTGAATTTGTCCTGCACCGCCAACAACCTGCACACCATCACCACCAAGAATCGGATTACCGTTAGCATCACGGGCACCTCCGTCATGTTTATGAGAAGCATCGGAACCAAAATAGCCGAGATCGCCCCAATGTGCAGCTTCATAAGCACGTGCTTCACCAATTATGCCTTCGTTTGTATTTTCTCCGCGGCCTCCCTCTGTTAGTTTACGCAATACCCTGTCCTGAATTTTTCCACCAACCATTCCATCAAACTGGAATGAAAAGCTGAATGATTTATAGGAAAATTTATTATTAATACCCCATGACCAGTCAGGATCGGCATGACCAAGATATTGTGACTTGGGAAGATAAATAGGTAAGCCTGATTCATCATGTATTACTTTTCCATCGGAAGTAAGGGCTTCATAACTGCCATATAATTTATCTACACGGTCACCAATTTTAAATGGTTCGCCAGGGTTAACATCATTCTTTAATGTCTTTCCTCCTCCGGCAAAAGCATCATATACTTCTTTATATGAAGACCAGTTTGCCACTACATCCCAGCGAAATCCTCTTTCGCTTTGAATGGGTGTACCCGTTACTGAAAACTCTGAACCGGTTCTTTTAGTGGCACCTCCATTTACACGTTGGTAATTAAGACCGCTGGTTTCAGAAAAATATTGCGGATTAATGTTTGGTCCATCTTTATATTGAAAGTAAGTGGCACTTAACCCTAAACGATTATGTAAAAATCTTATATCCAATCCTGCTTCGGAGTTGCTCCGGCTAAAAGTTTTAATGTCTTTTTGAACGCTGTAGTTAGGAGCATTTGCTTTTGTTTCATTATTATATCCAGGTGTTGTAGAATAAGGAGGAGAAGAAACCTGGTAATTAGGGCCATCGTAAGGCGTGTAATAATTATTTCCATAGCCAACAGGGCTTCCCACTCCAAGGCTTTGAAATGATGTGCCTACATAAGCATCTGTACCGCCACCTTTTACATTTGCATAACTGCCTCTTAGTTTTAGGAAGGTAATTGCTTTGGGCAAATGAACATAATCTGATATAGCAGTACTTAAACTCACTGAAGGATAAAATCCTGAATTATTATCTACATTCAATGCAGATGTTTTATCAACACGGCCTGTAGTAGATACAGTAAAATAATTTTTATAAGTGAGGTCTACAGAATAGTATGCACTCAATAATAAAAGGTTACTGCCATAAGAATAAGATCTTATTGGTTTTAATGTATTGGCAAAGGTGTACACATTTGGTATTATAAGCTGGTCTGTACTTGTATAACTCGAAGTATATTTCATGTTACGGGCAGAACCACCCACAAAAGCGCTTAATGATAAACCGGTGTTAGCTATATTTTCTTTATTATAGTTTATCAATAAGTCTGTGTTATTCTCCCACAGGTCGCGGCGGTCTTCCCTGTAATTACCATGATTGTGTTCATCGCCATAAGGATGAGCAGAGAAAGGTTCTTTTTCAGTTCTTAATAGATTATATGAAGTAATGTTGGAACGCAACATTACGCTAAGGTCTCTATTAAACTTATAAGTAAAGGCTGCCCAACCATACAAATCATTTTTATAATGGCTTCTCAACCATTCGTAACTACTGAAATAAGGATTATGATAACGCTTATATTCAACGAAATTTGATTGAATACCTACCTTACCCGGTTGCCAATAATTTACAATATTTGGGTCTAATACATTCCAGTCTGCGCCAGTCCATATATCTATATTATAAATGATACTGTTAGGTCCATATACGGCATCAGGAATGTTAGGAGTAAACTGGCGGTTATAATTTAAGTTACCTTCTACTTTAAATTTGTCAGTAATATTATAACTCGTAATTATGTTGAAATTAACTGAGTTCAGTTTAGTATTAGGAGTGATACCTGTTTGGTGTGTTTCTGATACTGACATGCGAATACTTGCTCTATCAGTTGCTGCAGAAAAACTTAAGTTGTTAGTGTTTAACAAACCAGCTTGCAAAAAATTCTGAAGATTATTTTTTCCTCTTGCTACCCATGGTGTTGGTTCTATATGGCCTGTGTAAGTTTTGCCATTAGCAAAAGTGGTGGTATAATTTTTTGTGGGGTCATAAGCGCCATCGTATTGGGGAAGTAATAATCCTGCATTCAACTTAGGGCCCCATACATCATAATCTTTGTCGTTTACACCTGAGCCGGTACCATTACTGTTATAATCACCAAAAGCATACTGTAGATTATCGCCTCCGCCATATTCATTCTGAACTTTTGGAATAGCAATAAATCCTTTATTAACCTGTATGCTGCCATTATATTCTACAGTAAAACCTTTATCATTTTTCTTACCTCTTTTTGTAGTAATTAAAATAGCGCCATTAATACCCCGGCTGCCATATAACGCAGCAGCAGTAGGGCCTTTAAGAACAGTATAGGTTTCAATATCGTCCGGGCTTATATTCCAAGTATCGGAGTTGACAGGAATACCATCTACCACATAAAAGTTAAGAGGAGAACCTCTTAATAAAACTACGGGTGAAGCAAGTATTTCCTGGTTGATACCTACATTTAATCCTGCCACTTTACCTGCAAGCCCGTTAATAGGGTTCGATTCACGGGCTTTTATTAAATCGCTGCCTTTAACTTCCTGAACGGAATATCCTAATCTTTTTGTTTCTTTTCTAATGCCCAGTGCAGTTACTACTACATCAGTGAGTTGAGTTGCCGCAGAAGTAAGCTCAATAGTTATATTATTTTGTGAGGCTGTTATATCCTTAGATTCATAGCCCACAAAGGTTATTGATAATTTGCTGCTTTTGGGAGCTTCCAAACTAAAATCACCATTAGCATTTGTTGAAGTTCCTGTTCTTGAATTTTTAACTGATATGCTTACACCTTCAAGCGGTGTATGGCTCACAGCATCAATTATGCGGCCTTCAATTTTATTCTGAGCAAAGAGAAAATTAAAGGAAAAGAAAAAGGAAATTGCAAAAAATAAGTTTTTTAAAAGCTGAGGGTCAAATTTCTTCATAAACATTTTTTTAATTAACGGCAAAACTATCCCTCGAATGTTACCGTATTGTGTAAGAAGAGTAAACAAAAAGTTATGAGATTGTTAATGGAATATGTTGTGTTTAGCAACAACTCAACTATGAAGATTTTTAGCTAAACATTCCAAAGTATTGGATTTAAAAAATAAAATCCTAATTTGAAATATTGATTTGACTAACTCATGCAGGTCTACAAAAAATAATGAATAAACATATCTATACACTTTTAATTACACTGGTGCTGTTTGGTAATTGTTATTCACAAGACAGCGTACAACTACACATTACTTATTTACCAACCCATGTTTATAATCAAAATGTGTCGCAAAAAACTCAAACAGTAGTTTCTTACAGGGGAAGTGATTCTATCCTTACTGTTTTAAAACAAAAAGGAATTCAGAATCCTGAAAAGAAAAATGTTGGAAGTATTATTAAATCCACTATAACTACAGGCATATTTGATGGCAAAAATAAAATGCCTGTTGAATTGGAATTCTCCAACGCTGAAGATCTCGATGGGAATTCAATCATTCCGTCAGGTACTAGATTAATTGGTTCTGCGCTAAATAGTCAAATTCCGGTATTTGATTCCATAATTTCTGATAATATGGATGAAGAATTTAAAGATACCTTTCTAAAGACGTTCAAAAATTTCCTTTCGCAATTTGAATTACCAAATAAAAAAATGGCTTTAGGTGATATGTATACCCAAATAACTCCGTTCAATATGCCAATTGGATCAATCAATTTTAAAATGAATATTGAAACTATTTATAAACTTGTGAATCTCAATGACAGCCTTGCCAACTTCGATATTGCCATGAAATTTACAATGGATATGAATGCTGATAACTCCAATGCTTCCGGATCAGGCGAAGGAAATGGAACTATGGTTTATGACAGAGTGAATCAGTTTCCTGTTAAAAATGAAACAAGCTTAAATATGGATCTGAAGATGGATAAAAATCCTATTTCAATTGAGGTTGTTCTCCAATCCACTTCAATCAATGAAACTATAATAAGTAAGCGATAGCTTATTGTAAACAGATCTTGTTTATTTGCTTACAACTAGTAATCTTAAAAAATATTTTGTGGGGTTGTCCAACTTGCTCAAACTCGTTTGTTATTTAAATATAAAACCTTATTAAATAACATGCCGGCTGGTATAGAGGCAATTAAAACTTAAAAAACATGGAAGAGTATGCATTAATTATGAGACACCAGGATGGCAAAAAAATAGCTTCGCCTGAGCAAATGGAAATATGGATGAAGCAAACTATGGACTGGATTGGTAACATTGCCGCCCAAAATAAATTTGTTGGAGGCACGGGTTTACCTTTTGACGATGCCAGGGTTGTAAGACCAAATAACGTTGTTACCAACGGACCATTTGGTGATATAAAAGAAACGCTTGGCGGGTTCATAACTGTTAAGGCAGATTCTGTAGAAGAAGCGGTTGAATTTGCAAAAGGCTGTCCTGTTTTGCAGGGAGAAGGGAATAGTGTAGAAGTAAGAAAGATTGCAAAGAACGACAGGGTCCACTAAAGCCACCAAAGCCTTCCGGCGTTGCCGGGAGGCTTCTTTATTTATGAAACAACAGGAATTAATACCTCATTTATTCAGAACAGAATTCAGAAAAATAACTGCTGTACTATGTAAACTATTTGGTATAGAACACATCGAAATTGCCGAAGACCTGGCAAGCGAAACTTTTTTATCGGCGCTGGAAACCTGGACGTACAATGGCATTCCCGCAAACCCCTCAGCCTGGCTTTATTCTGTTGCAAAAAATAAAGCTAAAAATTATATGATCCGCCATAAAGTTTTTACTGATAAAATTTTCCCTCAGCTAAAATATTCCTTAAAAGAAAGTGATGATATAGAAATTGATTTGTCAGAAAAAAATATTACAGACAGCCAGCTACAAATGTTATTTGCCATATGCCACCCGATCATACCGGCAGAAGCACAAATAGGCTTATCCCTTCGTATTCTTTGCGGGTTTGGCATTGATGAAATCGCAAACGCATTCTTAACGAATAAAGAAACCATTAACAAGCGCCTTTTTAGAGCCAAAGAAAAATTAAGAAAAGAAGAGGTAGCCATTTCTTTACCAGGCGAAACTGAAATCAATGAGCGAGTGGAAACTGTTTTGACAACATTATATTTGCTTTTCAATGAGGGTTATTATTCTGAAAGTAAGGATTCAATAATTCGTAGTGAGCTTTGCCTGGAAGCAATGCGATTGACTAACCTGCTTATTGAAAATGAACAAACAAACCGCCCCTCTGTAAATGCTTTGCTTTCATTGATGTGTTTTCATTCTTCAAGATTTGAAGCCAGGAAAAATGATAACGGCGAAATGATTTTATACCATGATCAGGATGAAAGTCATTGGGATCAGGAGTTGATTTTAAAAGGAGGATATTTTCTTAACGAATCATCAAAGGGAAACAAAATTTCAAAATATCATATAGAAGCAAGTATTGCTTATTGGCATACCATAAAGGCGGACACAAAGGAAAAGTGGGAAAATATTTTGCAACTCTTTAATCAATTATTACAAATAGAATATTCATCAATTGCCGCACTCAACAGAACGTATGCACTTTCAAAAGCTAACAGTAAAGCTGAAGCGATAATTGAGGCTGAAAAATTAAACTTAACGGGCAACCATTTTTACTTTACATTACTTGGCGAACTTTATAAAGACATTGATAATGCCAAAGCAAATATCAATTTTCAAAAGGCGCTTTTAATAGCTAAAACGCAAACTGATAAGCAGACAATTCAAAGAAAAATTGAAAACCTGTAAAGGAAGAAATAAGACGCATACCCTCACGAGCTGTTATAGATTTCGATTTAGTTAATCAACTAAAATCAATCAGAACATGTAAATGATTTGACATAATAACATAACCTCTTACCTGATGACCTTTTGTTTAGAGATGAATACATCTGTTCCATAAATTATCAACAAAGCAAAATAAATCAGACCACAGTTTGAGAAATAAAAAAAATTAAGTATAAATTAAAAATATGTTTTTAACCAAAACTAATTAAAAATATATTATGAAGAAACTGTTACTCGTTTTTTTGTCATGCACATTATTGAATGCTGTAATGGCGCAAAGAAATCATTGGTCAGCTCATACCAGTGTTGCCCCCACAATCACTGATATTAATGCTGGATAAAGACCTGGTGAGATACTTATTGTTTAAAGAATGCTTATTGTCCTCATCTGTACTGGTAATTTCGCTGGTATTCGTGTCTTTGCGCAGGTCTTTTATGCTAAGCGCTTTATGTGTTCTTCTCAATTAACGTGCTGCTGGCAACATATTCCTGATAGCGGATATTTTCCAAACACCCTTATTGGCAACAACGATAAACGAACTCCACATTTTCCTGACATCACTATTTGCATTTGTTATTTCATAACGGCAATCTACAATTGCACAAAGCGGTGCCACCAGGCGTATCTTATCAACAGTGAATGTTCTGCTTCCCGGATTAGTGGTTGAGCTTTTAAGCATACCTTCCACTGCAGCGGCAATACCTGGTCTCCATTCCCCGCTGGAAACCAGTTGATCTATATCTGTTGTAAGTATCCTTTTGAGAAGTATAGTATCTCCTGATTCACGGGCCAGCGAATATTGATCTATCAGCATGGAAATATCTTTTCGCTGGCTGTCAGATAGCCTGGCATCTTGTCCACAAACAAACAATGCAGTTGTAAGTAGTAACAAAAGGAAGCAACTATTTTTCATGTTAAATATTTATTCAGGCAATTGACAGCAGCGTATTAACTGCAATGTTATTATAGAGATGAAGTACTCCCCCCATGTAATTTTATTTTGTTCATGATTTTTTATAAGCATTGGAAATTGCCCAAAACTTAAGAAATGTTTATCTAAAAGTAACCTTTTTTGAAATTTATATTTTGATAAGGCGAACCAGGCGATAAGGGTTGGTGCTTTCATGCTTCTGCGGATATCAGCTCAATCATTAATAAGCCTTATTCCATAATTTTGAGGACCACCGATTGGTTTCCGACCAACAGTTTTGGTAGCCTGTATGTGGCGTGAACACAGTGTTGCTAGTAATCAGAAATAGAAGCTTCAATGAATATTAAAAAGTACCTGGAAAGAATTAACTATGTTGGTCAGGTAAAGCCCACATTTGAAGTGCTTTCAAAACTTCAGATCATGCATTTACTTCACATCCCTTTCGAAAACTTAGATATTCATAACCACAGAACAATCGACCTAACGAATTTATTTGATAAAATTATAACCAGGAAAAGAGGTGGTTTTTGTTACGAATTAAATGGCTTGTTTTATCAATTGCTAAAAGAAATTGGCTTTACAGTTAAAAGGGTTTCAGCAAGAGTTTACGATAACAAAAAAGTCTACAGCCCGGAATTTGATCATATGACATTAATAGTAGAAATAGAACATAACAATTACCTTGTTGATGTTGGATTTGGCGAATTTTCATTTTATCCAATTGAAGTAGCGCTGAATAAAGAGACCAATGATCCGGGAGGAATTTTCAAAATTGAAACTTTTGATAATGGTTATAAAATAATTAAAAAGAAAAATGAAAACGGCATGTTTATGCCTGAATATATATTTTCGGAAAAAGAACGGCAATTGGAAGAATTTTACGACAGGTGTAATTATCACCAGACAAGCAACGAATCTCATTTTATGAAAAAAAGGATTTGCTCGCTTCCGACAGAAAATGGAAGAATAACTCTAACGGGAGATATCTTAAAAATAACTGAAAATGGAAAAGTAACAGAAACGCAATTAAGCAATGACCAGCAAATTCAAGAGGAGTTGTGGAATTACTTTGGAATAAAACTGTAAACAGCCGGGATCAATAATGCCTATAGACTTCAATAGTCCTGTTTAATCAAACAAAGATGTCTTGTAAAATTGGTTCACAATAGAAGCGCTAATACTTACTTTGCAATGAATTTACTGAAAGAATTAATTGAATAGAGACAGCCCGCTGTATACAATATCTTTGATTCTATAAAAATTTGGAGCAATTTATTATTTTCAAAAGTATTTGCCTGTCGTTTTCATTATTGTAATTAATAAGCATAGCAAAATCGTACCCTTTTAAGAGCGTGCTATACATTTTTTGGGTTAGTAAAATTTCATCACTGTTTGGACGGTAAATTTTTATTTCCATCGTGTGAAAGTTAATGCCATAAATTTTTTCACTGCCTTGTTTAATTTCAGTTTTAATTTTCTTTGCATTATATGCATCATGTAAAACTTTATCTACATAAAGGTTATGATCATAATAATTACCCATTCCCGTTACATCATATTTTTCTATTGTAGATAAAAAGGAATTGTATATATCTTTTTTAAGATTCACAAGATCTTTGACTCCAGACATGTCCACCTCGGTACCTAAAGATTTTTTTATTGCCTCTTTGCCTTTATCATTCAACTTTTTATTTTCTTCTTTAGTAATCAGGTTCCAATCTTTAGGCAGATAAGTTTGCCAGCCAACTTCGTTGCAGGTGTATTTAAAGCTTTCATCAATTTTACCAGTCTCAACTTCTAACTGTTTTTCTTTTAAAGTTTGATGTGATTTACAAGCTGTAAATAAATACGCAACAGTAAAGAAAAGAAGAGCTGCCTTTTTCATACAACTAGTTTTAAAGTACAGGAGGAAAAATTTAATATAGATAAAAAGTTTTAGTATACATCATCTTGTCAACTACTTCGGCAAGTCCATGATCTAACTCTATAAATTCTAATACACCATTGGCTTTAAATACGACAGTAGTTTGAACAAACAAAGTATTGATAAATAAAAATGTTGTCAAAAAAATATACTTTCAAAATGGTCTTTATCCAAATATATGGATTCATATTTTACTTCTGCGCACCTGGATTTTTTAATCATTTCCACCATCGTGAGTATTCCATCTTCCCAAACAAGCCAAGCCACTTACCCTTCAGGAGCCTTCGATTGTTTTCTGGCCAACAGCAAAAAGAAAGATCATAATAACATTTATAAAATATTCTGATAATCGGTATTCAAATACTATCTTGTTTGCTAAAATAAATTTGCTTTATGAACAAGGTAACTGTCATCTATAAGCATCCACTGGATGCCGTTGCATTTGAAAAATATTATAGTGAAACTCATATTCCGCTTGCAGCAAAAATTCCAAATGTGGATCATGTGGAATTTACAAAATTCGTTCCCGGTCCTGATGGAAGCGACGCAGCTTTCTACCGAATGGCAGAGTTATACTTTGCTTCGGATAACATAATGATGGAGTCACTTGGTTCAACTGAAGGCCAGGCCGCGGCAGGTGATATACCAAATTTTGCAACCGGTGGTTTTCATTTTCTTATTGGCAAAGTATAAAGTGTTCCTTTCTGTTTGAAGAATATTTTACCCGACAATCCCAATACTCTCAAAGAGTTGATAAACAAAAAGTTTAATTGTCATGTACCTGATGTACATAACAACATCGGAATTTTATACTCAACTAAATGCCGGGTCAATTGAAATCCTGAGACGTAAACACCCTTTACTAATAACCAAAATCTAAAACCAATGACAAAGATTTCTTTATTTGCTTCAGCCCTTATAATTGGCTTCTCAATTCTTAGTAGCTGTAACAACGCCGATAATTCCAAATCGGCAGTAGAAGAAGAAACAAAGGCAATACAAACCGATACTGCTGAGTATTTTAATCTGCGGCCAAAACTTGAAAAAGACTATGGCTATTCACATGCAGTAAAAATTGGTGACGATCTTAAAATTTCAGGAGCGGTGAGTATGAACGATTCGGGAATTATTGTTGCTCCAGGTAACATGGAACAACAGATGAAAAATTGTTACAGCGATCTGGAGAAAATATTAAAACATTATGGCTACACTTTTGATGATGTAGTTGCCGAAAATGTTTATACGACAAATATGGCTGACTTTATCAAAGTATCTGGCTTCCGTAATTCTATTTATAAAAAACAATTCCCGACAGGTACCTGGCTTGAAGTAAAAGGATTGGCGGTAAATGGGCAATTGATTGAAATAGATATGGAAGCTCACAAGGCTAAATAATAAAGTGAGGCACGGGTTAACTTCGTTTGTTTTTCTATACGTTGGTTTTAGGACAACATAAAAACTGCCGGTAATTTTCCGGGTAAAAGCTTCGTATATTTATGAGTTGTACGTAACAATTACTAACTCTATGCTTCGATTTTACATTCTGACAATATCCTTGCTGACATATTTCATTTCATTGGCACAAACTAATTATAAGCAGACAGAGGAAATGTCTTTTAATCTTTTAGTAGGTTTTCAATCTTTTCCAGCCCAGAAAGACATTGATGCAAAACTTACATCCAATAACTTTAGTAAACTAAATAATTCGCCATTGACATTCGGAATTGAATTTTCTGTAATCGGAAAAAAAGCGATTGGTAAAGCCCAATTTCGTGGAACTTCAATTTTTACTTCTAAAAAAGTTCAAGAAATGACAAACCAGTCAGCTTCAATCTCTTTTCAGTATGGCTATGACCTTTTGCCTCAAGCAAAAAAAACCTTTCTTTATCCTTTTGCAGGTTTTAGGTTATTTAATTGGACAATTTTTGGTAAGACAACCTTTGGAAATAAATTATCTGCAGAAAAAACTTTATTTGACTTTTTGGCGGGAGTAGGCTTACGACAATTTTTGAATAATGATTTACATGGCGTGTTTAATAATTTAGATATCAATTTCGGAAGTTCATTTCCTTTAACGAATGGCAAATGGAATGCTTTTAATAACACAAACGCTTCTTTCATAAAAGGAACAATGAAAAATCAAATGACCTATTTTGTTACCTTGACTGTTGGAAGAGGATTTAGAGTATTCAATTAAGCTTTGCTACGTACAACAGGCAGCTTTGCACAAGCGGGGCTGACCTGCTAACAATCAGCATTGGTAAATATTTCAGCCATAGTTTCATCTGACGTAACTCTGTTGAGCGATAGTAATAACAATGAGCTTTTATTTATAAATTTGTCTACAGTTCCAGCAGACAAGTATCTATTATCCCGCCTGCGCAAAGCTGTACCGTTGTAGTCAATGCGACAGCCGGTTAATTATTTTTTTCCAATAAGGCTTTAAGATTTTGCAGGCTTTCATTTATCTGTTTCCCTAACATGTTTTTGAAAATAGGTGCAAATAAAGACATCGGGAATTTGGTAGGACTTTGAAATGTCCACGTCACTGAAGTATTTTTTTCATCAATCTTATTTAAAACAAAGCTTGAAGCAGCGATGTTTTGCATAGGCCGTAAAAATCTCAATTGATAATCAATCCTGCTTCCTTCAGATATATTTGTAATTTCCTGTGAGCCTGCGCCCACGTTTTTGTTTGTACTGTCCCAGGAATAAACAAATCCTTTAGTGCCATCAACTCCCGAATAATTCCTCTTCATTCCCGGATCTTTCATGTTCCATACGCTAAACTGGTCCTGGTTTTTTGTTTGCTTTAAATAACTAAATACCTCGTTGATATTCCTATTAATTGTAACATTCTTTTCAATAATCATTTCTTTTGCCATGCACCATTATTTTGATTTATGAGGTGTGATTTTTTATATATTCAAAGTTAGGTTTAGTTTATCAGATCTTTTTCTAAAGAAAAGTCAGCATAATGCAATGCGTAAAGCCTTCGTTGAAATAATTGATTAAAGCATATCCATAGGATTTTCGCAGATACGAAAATCTTCATTAAAATTATCTATCGTTAGGATGTCTTCTTTTGATAATTCAAAATCAAATACGTCAAAGTTTTCCTGCAGCCTCACTTTCTTTGATGACTTTGGGATGGTTGAAATTCCATGATCAATATTCCATCTTAAAACAATTTGTGCGGGTGTTTTTTCATATTTAGTACACAACTTCAGCAAACGCGGATCGTTTAATTTTATCCCTCTTGTAATAGGGGAATAAGATTGCATGACGATATTTCTGCTGCTGCAATATTCCAGCAGGTTTTTTTGAAACAGCCATGGCGTCAATTCTACCTGGTCAAGCACGGGTGTTATATTTGAATAGGTAAAAAGTTCCTCTAAAAAAGGTATTAAATAATTAGCTACACCAATAGCCCTTACCCTTTTTTCAGTGTATAGTTTTTCCAACGCAAGCCAGGTACTTTTGCGTTTGCCTTTAATGGGCCAATGCACAAGGTATAAATCAACATAATCCATTTTAAGTTTTTGCATACTTACCTCAAAAGCCCTTAGTGTTGAATCATAACCCTGATCATTGTTCCCCACTTTTGTTGTTATAAAAATTTCATTCCTGGGTACCTCAGATATTTTTACCGCATTGCCGATTTCTGTTTCATTATTATATAAAGCTGCTGTATCAATTAGCCGGTAGCCAATCTCTAAAGCGTCTGAAACTGCCTGCTCAGCTTCTTTTTTATACATGTCATAAACACCTAAGCCGAGCAGCGGCATGGTAATTCCATTGTTTAAAGTAGTATAAGGTTGAACCATTCTCTTTAGATTATTTTATGCATTTTAAAAAATTAAAGAAATTAATTATAATTCAGTAAGCAATTTCAAGCAAAATTATCATGCTATCATCAGGACAGCCTTTAGTTTCGATCTTATAATTTTATATTTAAACCCAGCGATGGTAAAGTCAGCTTATCCTTGTTGTAAATGCAATTTCCTTAATTGTTTGGTGATTTCTTTGTAAAGCAGTACACGGTCTTTTTTATAAGCAGTGGTATTAGCGGTACATGCAGAGGCCCCAGGGTTGTACTTTGACATCCAATGCATCAACTCTATAACTACAGGTAATAAATCTATTCCTTTTTCGGTAAGGTAATACAGGTAACGCCTGCTATCTGCAGCATCCGGCTGTTTATAAATGATATTATTTTCTTCTAAGGTTACCAGCCTTGTGGCGAGAATATTGGTCGCAATTTTTTCATCAGAAGATTGTAATTCTCCATAAGAGCGTTTACCGGTAAACATAAGGTCGCGTAGTATGAGTAAAGACCATTTATCTCCCACGGTATCCAGTGCCATACTAATGGCACAATGAGACCGCCTGCCTGTACCTGTAATATTTTTTTTCATATTTCACTTGCAATTTGAAAGTAATCGTTATTTTTGCACTTGCAATATGCAAGTAAAATTAAAATAATTTTTTTTAATGGCAATGTTCTTAAAGTAATAATTGCTTAAAAGGTTACCGTTGCCGTTAGTATCATTTTTAAATATATTTATGAATAAACAACATCCCCATCTTTTTAGCCCATATACTTTGGGCAAGCTTCAACTGGATAATCGTATAGTAATGGCACCCATGACCCGTAGCAGGGCAATAGGTAACGTGCCGAATGACCTGATGGTAAAATATTATAGCGAAAGATCTTCTGCAGGGCTTATAATTACTGAAGGAACATCGCCTTCTCCAAATGGCCTTGGCTATGCTCGTATACCGGGATTGTATAATTCCCAACAAATGCAGGCATGGAAATTAGTGACAGATGCAGTACATGCAAATGGAGGTAAAATATTTGTACAACTGATGCACACGGGAAGAATAACACATCCGTTGAATTTACCAAAGGTTGCAAAGGTAGTAGCGCCTTCCGCAATTGACGCTGCCAACACGCAAATGTATACTGATGCAGAAGGTATGCAGCCATTACCCGTTCCTGAAGCGCTGACGAATGACGGTATAAAGGCAACAATTGAAGAATATGCTAACAGCGCAAGAGCCGCCATAGAAGCCGGCTTTGATGGCGTTGAATTACATGGAGCCAATGGATACCTGCTTGAACAATTTTTAAATGCTGCATCCAATCAACGGAACGATGAATATGGTGGCAGCCCTGAAAACAGGAACAGGTTTGTGTTGGAAGTTGCTGAAGCGGTGGCAGCGGCAATAGGAAAAGATAAAGTAGGTATTAGACTATCGCCTTTCGGTGCATTTAACGACATAATATGGGACGATACCACCGAAACACAGTTTGTGAAACTTGCTGAAGGATTAAAAGCTTTAGGAATTGTTTATATTCATTTAGTAGATCATACATCCATGGGTGCACCTGCATTTCCGCAATTAGTGAAAGATGAAATAAGGAATGCATTCGGGGGAACAATTATTATGTCGGGTGGATATGATGCAGACAAAGCTGAAGCCGATCTTGCAGAAGGTAAAGGAGAACTGGTTGCATTCGGCCGTCCGTTTATTTCAAATCCTGATTTGGTGGAGCGTTTTAAGGAAGCCATTCCTCTTTCCTTGCCAGATCAAAATACCTTCTACACTCCAGGAGAAAAAGGATACATTGATTACGAAGTAGCCCTAGCTGAATTATCTGCTTAAAATATTTTAATTGATTAATTAAGGCACCATACCATACAGGTATTGTGCCTTTTTATTTCTGACAATTTGTTTACTTTTTAGCTATCCTGAGTTTCACTTACTCCACAGATGTACAGCAGAGTACAGGTAGCGTTCGTTTGGGCCTTCAATGATGAGAAATCTTCATTCACAAGAATTTTCCGACAATTCTTTTTCCCGACTATTTATAATTGGCAACGTGTTTTTTATGATTACCGGCTGTTGGCACGAAAGCTTGCTTGGGACTGTTTCTAAAAAGTAGTTGTAAATTTAATTAAAGAAAGAAATATGAATTTCATAGCCAGGATGTCGCAGTTAAAGGGTGTTTTGTATCGATATAAATGGGTTTTGTCTCAAATATTGTTTCGGTTTTTTCTAATGCATTTATCTTTCAACATGATTTCAAAATCACCAATAATAAAAATTATGAAAAAAATTATTCCTTGCTTTTTACTATGCCTTAATATTTATTATGCTGTCTCAGCTCAATTACAAACGGGAGAAAATGTAGCTGTTGCCAATACCGATGCCGGTAAAGTACGTGGCTATATCCACAATACGATTTACACCTATAAAGGCATTCCTTATGCGCAGGCAAAAAGATTTGAGGTACCTCAAAAGCCAAAACCATGGCAGGGTATACGTAGCTCAATGTCTTATGGCCCGGTGGCGCCATTAATGGATCCTACCACTTCTGTTCAGGATGAAAGTGAATTTGTATATCATCACGACTGGGGTTATACAAGTGAAGATTGTATGCGTTTAAATATCTGGACTCCGGGTATTAATGATGGGAAAAAGAGACCTGTTATGTTCTGGATTCATGGAGGAGGTTTCACTGCTGGTTCCTCTGAAGAACTTCCATCTTATGATGGAGAAAATCTTTCAAAAAAAGGAGATGTAATAGTTGTTTCTATTAATCATCGTTTAAACATACTTGGATTTTTAGATCTTTCTGCTTATGGCGATAAGTATAAGCATTCGGCCAATATAAGCATACTTGATATTAAAGCTGCATTGGAATGGGTGAAAACAAATATTTCAAATTTTGGTGGTGATCCAAACAATATTACCATTTTTGGCCAGTCAGGTGGAGGAGCAAAAGTAAACACCCTTATGGCAATGCCATCTGCCAAAGGCCTTTTTCAAAAAGCGGTTAATGAGAGTGGTTCATTTAGAACGGACATGCTGGATAAAGTAGCTACGCAGTCGATTGCTGCAGAAGTGCTAAAAGCATTGAACCTGCAACCTGACCAGGTTGACAGTTTACAAACGATACCCTTTACACAGTTAAGCGCAGCAGGTAAAAAAGCACTCGGCACTATAGCAGAGCAAATGAAGGCAGCCGGCAAGCCTGCACCGGGGTTTGGATTAAGCTGGGGTCCGAGTGTTGACGGAGAAGACTTGCCTTACCAGCTTTTTTCTAAAGAAGCATTTGAGTTGTCGAAAGATGTTCCGCTCCTAATCGGCACGGTTAAAAATGAGTTTATGCCTTCACTATTTGCAGGCATGAGCAATGCATCACCTGACCAGGTAAGAGCATTTATAAAAAATCAACGCGGAGATAAAGCAGATGCTTACATAGCTGCAGTAAAAAAAGCTTATCCTGCTGATACAAAATCTTCGGACCTCATGGATGTAGATGTATTATTTCGGCCCGGAGCTATATCACAAGCCAATCAAAAATCAGCTTTAAATGCTGCTCCTGTATATGTATATCTTTTTACATGGCAATCACCAGTTATGGATGGTAAGTATAAAGCAGTTCATTGTATGGAATTGCCTTTTGTATTTAATAATATTCAGCGTTGCGAAGAAATGACCGGGGGCACTAAAGAAGCGTATGCACTTGCCAGTAAAATAAGTGATGCATGGATAAACTTTGCCCGGAACGGAAATCCAAATTGTAAAAGTCTTCCCAACTGGAGCGCATATAATTCAGTCAATACGGCAACTATGCATTTTGATAATAAATGTGAAGTAAAACCGCAAATGGATAAAGAATTGTTTAACCTGGCAGGAGCACCGAAGTAAGAAGCAATGCTTCCCGTGCGTACCTTGCCATACTATTAGGTTACTTATATGCCAAGTATTTTAAAAATATGATTGAACTTGACATTGTTAAGGAACAATATAAACGAATGCCAGATGAAGAATTAATTCTTTTTGCAAAGAATGAATCTCAGCATTTGACGATTGAATCATTTCATTTATTGGTATCGGAATTTGAATTAAGAAATCTCGATATTGGAGTTCTTGAAAGTGTAGAAATAGACAAAGCTTTATCAGATCTGAATAAACAATCAGCCTTTGAAAAATCCACAGCAATTGAATATACAGAAATGATTTGGAAGTTTGCTTTTGACGAAAAGGAAAAAGGCAGTAAAGATTCTGAAATATTTAAAAATTTAGTTAAGAAAGGTGTTGATGATTCGTATGCTTATATTTTAATTGAAAGCCTCGAATCTAAATCGAAAGAAATGTCTGAAGAATTTGATACTGAAATAATTTTAGGCTGGGTTTTTCTTTTTGCAGGAATTCTTTTAGTGTTTCTGGTAATAAATGGGTCATTTAGAGAAACTTTTGTCTTGTATGGTTTATTATTTATTGTAGGTGGAATAGTTAGGCTTTTTAAAAGCTATAGCAAAAAGAATAAATATGTGACAATTTTAAAAAACATTACAAAAGAAAAAGAGGAGACCAATACTCTTTATCAATAAACAAGGATTTAGTTAACTGTTCCAGGTACTGCCGTAATATATTTCTGTGCATTTATTTTTTCAGCCACTACAAATAAATATGCTACATTTATTATTTGATAACTCACCTATTGCTTACACCTTGCTGCGATACCTTCTGACGCCTCATACTTTTTTTATTAACCATTTAAAACTTTCAAATCGTGAAGCAATTAAAATTTTTATCAGCCCTCGGTATTGCGTTAGTTTTATTTTTTTCATCCTGTAGTAGCGGCAGCGATGAAAAAACAGATACAACTACAACCGATAGCACAACCACCACTGCGACTACCGACACATCTGCAACTACCACTACTGCTGAATCAACCGTTAACACTACGCCGGAAAACATGGTGATTATCTGGCAGAAGGTAGCTAATTATGGAAAATGGAAACCAGCTTATGATGGACATGACTCAGCCCGTTTAGCCAATGGCGTACACAATTATGTGATAGGCCGCGGCGTGGACGATTCCAATATGGTATTGGTAGCCCTTAAAGCAGATGATGTGGCCAAGGCAAAAGCATTTGCAAAAGACCCCGGCCTAAAAGCTGCTATGCAAAAAGGCGGTGTAATGGGTGCACCTTCTATTGCGTTTATTACGGTAGTATACCAGGATATGGCTAAAAATATGTCTGACTTCCGTTCCATGACCAACTTCATGGTGAAAGACTGGGATGCCTGGAAAAAATCATTTGAAAGCAGCAGGCAGGAGAGAGCAGATAATGGTTTAACAGACAGGGCTTATGGATATGATGCAGATGATAATCATAAAGTGACATTAGTGGTTGCTATAAATGATACGGCGAAAGCACATGCATACTGGAAGTCAGACATGCTAAAACAAAGAAGAACTGAATCAGGGGTGGTGGGAGAAGTGAAAAGACATGTATACCAGGTAGTACAGAAATATTAATACATCTAATAGGGGTTAATAGAGCTTAATGCCATCACGGATACCGGGTGGCATTTTTTATTTATAAATTTTTTGTAAATAGAAATGCTCATCTAAAAACCCTGCATCAAATAAGTTTAAATTTTCTAATACTACCAGTCTTTATCTTTAACGAGGAAAGATTCCACCCGGTAAAAATCTATATCCTTTAAGTTTTGTATATAAACTCCCGGACGCGGGTAAGGAATAGGATAAATTTTTCTTAAGGGACTTTGTTCGATTCCATTTTCATCAGTGTAGTTAACTTTAAAATA
Source organism: Chitinophagales bacterium (assembly GCA_038239385.1). Lineage (GTDB taxonomy): Bacteria > Bacteroidota > Bacteroidia > Chitinophagales > Chitinophagaceae > Ginsengibacter. The sequence goes on along the minus strand of JBBSEV010000028.1, from coordinate 12,123 downwards.
GACATAAAAATTATGTAAAGTATCCTGTTTATTATTGTGGAAATTATCGTTAATCAGGTATAGGTAGGTTTGGTGTTCTGCTAAAAACTCACGTTCTTCTAAAGGGTCAAACGTTTTTAAAATCTTGAAAGTATCCCTGGCACTCTCCAAAATGAATTCCTTCGCATCTATATTCCTTGCATCACCCCGGGAATAATTTTTAATATTTAAGGCGATAGCAGTAGAGTCACCGTCTTTGACATAATTGGGATTCTCTTCAACTTCCAGTAAAGGCTTTTCTGTGCCCGGGGTAATAGTATTAACGGGTGGATTTTTAATATCAGAGGCAGTTGCGGAATTAAAGTTCAGTTTCGCCGGGACTGCAGAATTATCTTTTGCAGGAGTTGTTACTGTTTTTAAGTTACCCGCAGCCTTTGAGTAAATGGTATCCTGGTATTGTGATATACTTAGAATTATTAAAGCAGTTGAAAATAAAATAATCAAATAACCGGACCAGGTAAATCTTTGAAGAATATTTTCGTTGTAATGTCTTTTTTTTACGTTTCTTATAAAAGGCAACACAGCCATTGCAACAACTAAAAAAATCATTATGAAAACGATATTCACTTAAGCAATTTTCTTTAGGTTAATAAATATCAGAAAATGATTATCAACATTTGGCACCTTGCTTTTTCATTTTACATTAAGTGCCCATTCCTATAGACACTTTACTTCTAAAGTAGGATAAACTTTTGAATATGATCTTTATTTTAAATATAATTAACACACCATGTGTTTCCTACAAGTCTCGGGTATGGCGGAACACCATAGCCTTCCGAATCTTTTGATTTATATATCTGCAACTTCTTAACGAATATCCTTCAAATGAAATTTAACCCACTTTACTTATATAAAGACTGCAATACATCCATCATAATTCTGTAAGTGCAGGGTAGTGAAGTGTGCCGAAAGAATAATACTATTGATCAACAAAATTTTATTGGATAGACAAATATTGATTTTATAAAAAAGCAGAAATAAACATTTTGGTTAGATGTAATTTGAATGGCACAGGGTATCGGTTACTAAAAAAACATACTAATTTACACGATCCACTTGTTAAAAGACCGGCGTACTATAAAAGATAAAATAATTGTTGTCTTCGCTTAATAAAAAGTGATTTTGAATTGATTTTTGCGCATCTCTTTTAATAAAAAAATTCCTCAGAAATTATTTTGCCTGCCCTTGTTTTATATACACATAATTCGCGGTTTGTTTTACGGGCTTCCCCCTTCATTTGTAAATCGGTATCCCACGTAATGCAAAAGTAATTGCCTGCAACCATAGGATCAGAAATGGTATTACTATAAAAATTTTCTACCATTGAAATAAACAATTCAGCTTTCTTTTTTATAGCATCCATGCCTTTGGTTTCTTTAGGCAGTATGCCCTCTTCCGGCTCAATACTGATAATATCTTCAGCAAATAATTTTTCTTTGACTTCTTCCACTTCGCCGTTGCGACACATATCTACCAAAAGCGTTGCTAGTTCCTTTGTTGTCATTGCTATAAAGTTTTAATTGTAAATAACAAAAGTATATGTTTAATTTTTTTATAAGCAACACCGCACTTAAAGCAGCTTTAAAGGACACAAAAAAATATTCACATTGTTGTTCAGGTATAAAAAAATGAATTTTGAAATGGTTTTGAACATCATTAATTGATATCTTCTTCAACTTTACTTTGCATCTTTGCGATTAACTTTTTTTAATGAATGCCACAACCACCACAAAGAATACTTATACAGGAATATCACTCGCCATTCTTACTACAATCATCTGGTCGGGCAACTTTATAATTGCACGTGGTGTTTACAAACAGATTCCTCCCATAAGTCTTGCATTTTATCGCTGGTCATTGGCTTCTATAATTATTTTCTTTGTTGGTTATAAAAAGTTTGTTGCAGAAAAGGCTTTTGTTCTTAAAAATCGGAAATATTTATTCTGGGTAGCACTAATGGGAATTACTTTATTCAACACATTTATTTATATCGCCGGGCATTCTACTTCTGCTATAAATCTTGCTTTGATAGGGACTACTTCGTCGCCTGTTTTTGCTATCATCATTTCTGCAGTTTTTTTAAAAGAGCCTATTACACCATTGCGCATGGCAGGCTTATTGTTTTGCATTGCAGGTGTAATTGTGCTGTTATCAAAGGGAAGTATTGCCATTCTCCTTGCATTTAGATTTTCTGCCGGCGATGTGTGGATACTATTAAGTGCTTTTGTATTTGCTATCTACACTGTCCTTGTAAAAAGAAAACCTGCAACTATTTCTCCCATTACTTTTCTTTTTACAATATTCATTGGTGGCACATTACTGTTACTTCCTTTATTTATTGGAGAAACATTAATCTCGCCGACTGTAATTTGGGACAAACATTTATTTGGAAGCATTATTTATCTCGGCATTGGCGCTTCTGTTATTTCTTTCTTTTGCTGGAATGCTGCGATTGTAAGAATAGGTGCTGTTCGTACAGCTTTATTTGGAAACCTTATTCCCATATTCAGCACGCTGGAAGCTGTATGGCTGTTAGGCGAAACTATTACCTGGCTTCACATCATCAGCGGTGCCTTAGTTATCACAGGCCTTGTGCTCGCTAATTTAAAAAAAGCACAAGCTCCCTATAAATTACCCAACACGTTAGTCTTTGACCAACAATCAAAGGCTGGCAATGAATGATGGTGCAATACAAGTATGCTGTGCCTGTTTACTATTTTTTCCTTTTACGCTTTTCCAAATAATAATGCCACAAAAAATAGGTTGCAAGAGATCTCAAAGGTTTCCATCTTTTGGCAAAGGAAATAATTTCTTCTTTTGTTTTTGGACCAGTCAATTCTTTCATCGTATTAACAATGGCAATATCGCCAATTGGAAAAATATCTTTTGCCTGCAAACCAAACATCAGGTAAACATCAGTTGTCCAGGTTCCGATTCCTTTAATGTTCGTTAATTGCTTCCTGATGTCCACCTCGTTTAAGTCAGACAATCTTTCAAGATCAATATGGTTATTAAGTATTGCTGCTGATAATTCCCGGAGATATTTTGATTTTTGACGGCTTATTTGACAATTTCGCATTTCCTCATCGGTCAGTTTCAAAATTTCATCCGGTGTAAATTCTTTTATGTAACTATTGAGTTTTAAAAAATGAGCATTAGCAGAAGCAAGGCTCACCTGCTGTTCTAAAATTAATTTAGACAAAGTAACAAATCCGGGTGGCCTTGACCAGTTTGGCAGTGAATTATACTGACTGTAAATATCAGCGATTATATTATCCGTTTTAATAAGGATTTGAATATCTGTTTCATTCACTATACTTTTCATCGGTTTGAATAAATAACCTTTTTGCAAAATAAAATTATTAAATACATGCAACCCGATAAAAAATTTGTTGCTATTTGCACAAGAGGCTGTTGTTCTTTTTTGTAAAGTTGTACATTAAAAACGCTATTTATTTTATTGCCGATTTAATTCAAATCATTTCAAAAATAACATGACGACAGAAAACAATTTAAAAAGATTTATTGATGCCCAACAAGTAAACTTCTCTATTGCTTTATCAGAAATTAAAAATGGAAAAAAACAAAGTCATTGGATGTGGTATATTTTTCCTCAAATACAAGGTTTAGGTTCTAGCTGGACTTCAAAAATTTATGCTATTAAAGACATTACTGAAGCAGAAGAATTTTTAAAGCATCCCATATTAGGCAATAGGTTAAATATTATTTGCAATGAATTACTTAAGCTTGACTGTAATGATGCCAACAAAATATTTGGAAGCCCGGACGATTTAAAATTAAAATCCTCAATGACATTATTTTCTTCATTGCACAACACCAATCCTGTGTTTCAATTAGTTTTAGAAAAATTTTTCAAGGGAACAAAAGACAATAAAACTTTGCTAATAATTTCCATCAACCAAAGCTCAGACAATGAATAATGCTTTCCTTTTCTGATGAATGTTTGCGGCTTCAAAACACTGGGTAAAAATGAGTTGAGAGGGAGAGATAGAATTTTTACAATTCACTTATTGTGAAAATGGCTTAGGAGTAAAAATAACTGCCGTTATTAATCGAGAGATATAAAATTCAAATCACTTAAAACAATAAAACGACAATTTCAAAGCTATACCTTTACACTTTTAAACTGACTGGAAAGAATATGAAAATAATCAAATGTTTCTACCTGTCGTTTACTGCGTTAATCTTTACCTGCATAAGGACACAACCGTTATGTGCACAGGCTCTGGAAGGCCGTGCTCTTGCAGACTCTTTAATACAAGAACTCCCAAAAACAAAGAACGATACTGACCAGGTTAAACTTATAGTAAAGGCAGCCAGGGCGCTGTCACAAATAGATCCGGCTGCAGCAATGCATTATGCTGATAGTGGTATACAGTTATCGACGCAGCGCAAATGGAAAAAGGGAATTGGCCTTGCTTACATGAGCAAGTCCAGGATATACAGGGTTACTTCAGACTATGCAGCAGGTCTCGAAAATGCAGGTAAAGCTTACGAGGTTTTTGATTCATTAAACTGGAAGCCGGGAATGGCCGATGCATTAAGTGAAACATCGAACCATTATGAAAGGCTTGCGAACTATTCCAAAGCAATTGAGAATAATTTTAAGGCTCTTGGCATTTATGAAGGGTTGGGCCTTGATATAAATATTGCATGGATTTATAATAATATTGGCGTTGATTATTACCGTCTTTCCGATTATCCGAAAGCAATTGAAAATTATAATAAGTCGCTTAAGTTCTTTAAAAAAACAAACAATAAATATGGTATTGCCTCAGCACTTGATAACATAGCAAGTGTTTATGAGGAACAGGGAGAATTTAAACAAGTGAATGACTATAATTTGCAGGCAATAAAACTCTTTGAAGAAATCGATGACGAGCCTGCGATGGGAAGGATATACATTAATCGTGGTAATTTTTTAAAAGACCGAACGAATTTTGATTCAGCACTTATTTTTTATAAAAAAGCCATTAAAATTGCGCAGAAACTGGGTGTAAAAACCACTCTTGCTTTTGGTAACGGTGGTATAGGCGAAGTTTATTTTAACCTGGCAAAAAACAGGGCGGGCAAATATAGTATACCGGATTCTTTAAAGATGAGCAGAACCATGCTTTTACAAAAAGCACACGATTATTTTTCCAGGGCATTGGAATTTAGTAAAAAAGCAGGTGACCTCTCTTTAATGATGGAGTATACAGGCTTCTTATCAGAAACGGAAACTTTACAAGGCAATTACAAAGCTGCACTAAATTCTTATAAGCAATCTACCCAGTATAAAGATTCCATTTTTAATGATGATAACAAAACAAAAATTGCTGCTCTTGAAAACCAGAGGCTTACCGAAGTAAAAGATAAAGAGATCCAATTGCTCAATAAGGAAAATGCATTACAGGCATCCGAGCAGGGAAAGAAAAATACGGAAGCAAAACGCGTTAAGAATATTCAATATTTTATAATTGCTGCACTGGGCATTGTTGTATTAGCTGCTGTAATTATTGCTTTAATACAATTCCGGAACAGTAAGCAAAAACAAAAAGTAAATGCATTACTACGAAACCAAAAAGAGAAAGTAGAAAGCACATTGACTGAATTGAAATCCACACAAGCCCAACTTATCCAATCAGAAAAAATGGCTTCACTTGGAGAACTCACTGCCGGTATTGCACATGAGATACAGAACCCTTTGAATTTTATAAATAATTTTTCTGAAGTAAATACCGAACTGATTGCAGAAATGAAAAATGAATTGCTTTCAAATAATAATGAAGAAGCTATTTCTATTGCCAATCATATTGAAGAAAACGAAGAAAAAATAAGCCATCACGGCAAACGTGCAGATGCCATAGTAAAAGGCATGTTGCAGCATTCACGCATGAGCACTGGCCAGAAAGAACTAACAGACATCAATGCCCTGGCCGAACAATATATACGATTGAGTTACCAGGGTATAAGGGCAAAAGATAAATATTTTAAAGCAACGATACAAACAGTTTTCGATCCCGGGATTGAAAAAATAAATATTGTATCGCAGGATATCGGGAGAGTGCTGCTTAATATATATAATAATGCGTTTTATGCTGTGCAGGAAAAGAAAAAAACGGCAGAAGAAACTTATGAGCCTACCGTTTTAATTTTTACAAAAAATGCTGAAGATAAAATTGAAATACATATAAAAGATAATGGTAACGGCATACCGCAAAAAATTTTGGATAAAATCTTTCAACCGTTTTATACAACTAAGCCTGCAGGTGAAGGAACAGGATTAGGTTTAAGTTTAAGTTATGATATTATAAAAACACATGGCGGAGAAATAAAATTAAAAACAAAAGAAGGAGAAGGCTCGGAGTTTATTATTGAATTACCAGACAAAAAGATTGGATGATGAAATATTTTTTATTTTCCTTTACCTTATACTTTGCGCAACATAAGGCTCCTGATAATTTTTTTCGGAGATTCGTATAAGATTACTCAATAATTTTAAGGATGAAAATAAATATTTTTATTTTTTCATTAATGATTCCGGTTTTTTTATTTGCTCAAACAAAACGGGCCTCCAACAATAAGCCTGAGCGATTGCAAATAGCGGCTGAGATGGATAAATCTATTAAAACCGAACTGTTAAATAAATGGTACCCTCAATCAATAGATAGCCTGTATGGCGGCTTTCTCAGCACGTATACGTACGATTTTAGACCAACCGGTCCACAGGATAAATTTATTGTGACCCAGGCACGCCATATATGGTCTACTGCAAAAGCGGCTGAGTTATATCCTCGTGTGCCCTATTATATTGAATGCTCCAAACACGGTTTTGAGTTTCTGCGTGATGTGATGTGGGATAAAACGTATGGAGGTTTTTATAATCTTGTTGACCGGCAGGGGAATGATAAAAGCAATTTGAAAAGCCCAAAAGAAGCATATGGAAATGCGTTTGCTATTTACGGCCTTGCGGCATATTATAAAGCCTCACATGATACAGGGGCGCTTAACCTCGCTAAGAAAGGATTTTTATGGCTTGAAAAATATAGTCATGATCCGGTTTACAAAGGATACTTTCAACATTTAAAAAGAGATGGCACACCCGTTGTAAGAGATGATACTGTTCCCTCAAATGCTGATCTTGGTTATAAAGATCAAAATTCTTCTATTCATTTGCTGGAAGCATTTACAGAATTATTTGGCGTATGGCCTCACCCTTTAGTAAGGGAACGTTTGCAGGAGATGCTTTATTTAATAAGAGATAAAATCACTACAAAAAAGGGTTATTTAATTCTTTATTTTAAGCCAGACTGGACTCCGGTTTCTTTTAGAGATTCTTCTAATGAATTTATATTGCAGCATAAAAATTTAGATCATGTTTCTTTTGGGCATGATATAGAAACTGCTTACCTGATGCTGGAAGCATCGCATGCACTAGGCTTAAAGAATGATGCAAAAACAATGACCGTTGGCAAAAGAATGGTGGATCATGCATTAAGGAATGGATGGGATAGTGTATTAGGTGGCTTTTATGATGAAGGATATTATTTTAAAAACAGGCAGGCAATTACTATCATTTTTGACAGTAAGAACTGGTGGGCACAGGCGGAAGGAATGAATACCCTGTTATTGATGGCAGATCATTTTCCCAATGACTCTATGCATTACTACGACAGGTTTAAACAACAATGGAATTATATACAAACCTATTTGATAGATCATGAAAATGGCGATTGGTATGAAGAAGGGCTTGATAAAGAGCCCCAACGAAAGACCGCACTAAAAGGGCATATCTGGAAAGGGACTTATCATAATTTCCGGGCTTTGTCTAATTGTGTGAAACGATTAACTGGCGATGGTGGTGCTAATCCGCAATAAACAATTCAATGGTGAGATCATCTCCGCAGAATTCACCAACAGCTTTATTTTGACCCATACAAATAACCCAAACATTTTTTGCATGCTTGAAATTTAAATGTATGTTTAAAAATATTTTTAATTTAAAATTTATAAAATGAAAAGAATATTAGCAGGCTTAATAATTATTTGTTTTTGCTTCACTGCAAAAGCTCAGTTGGCAAATACAATATGGACAGGAACTATAAATGCAGGTGGTAATAATATGAACATACTCTGGAAGCTTGCATCCGATACTTCATTTTTTTATAACAATGATGATAATACATTACTTGATGTTTCTGTGTTTAAAGTTGAGGATAGTACATTTAGTTTGCACAGGATTTCCGGCCTAAGCAGTTGCGGCGAAGAAGAAGGCGTTTATAAGTTTGCTTTAAAAGATAATAATTTAAATTTGCTTATGGTAAAAGATGCCTGCAACGACAGGGCGGGAGCGTTGGATAAATCAGTCTTCATACGCAAGGAAAATTAATGTTATTCCTTTTAAAACTAGAGGTTCACTTTCAATTTGGATTATGATAAACGCAATCTTTAAATTTTTACACTTTCACCAGGTTTATAGTCGCATTTTTTATTAGTTTAATTATTTGTGTAAATAATTCAAATTGATTTATCACTGGCAAAATTTTATCCCTTCGTGATATCAGCACCTGTTCTAAAAAATGGTTTTCGAGGGCTTTCTTTCATACGCTTATCAATTTGTTCAGCAAGCCATTGAAAATATTCGCCAAGAAAAGGATCCGGTGAATTCTCACGAACGTCAAGAAACATCGGGTTATATTTCTCCCAGGCTGTTGTTACCAAAGAGCCAAGGGTTTTATCAACGAGGATAATATTTATTAGTTTCTCCGCTACCGGAATACCGATAGATTCCATTTGCTGCGCAAACTAGATAATGATAACCTGTTCTTTCGCAGGAAGCTCTCTAATTTCCTTTTGATTCCCCGGCATGTTCTTGCTGATGATATAAACATGAGTTCTGCAAATTCTTGTGTTTGAAAGTTACGCAGTGTTTCAAGAGTAAGTCGTTCACGCCGGTCACGTGCTGCAGCCTTCACCTGCGCAACACCAAAATAACCGCCACTACAAACGATAGTGTGAGTGCAAGATTTGCAATAAGCGTAACTATATCGTTAGCCATACAGCAGTTTAAGTTTGTTCAACATTTAATTTAACGAAGATAAATAATTGAAGATGAGAATATGAAATGTTATACCCGGCAAACTCTACAAACTGACTGCAAAAATAAATAGGAGCCGAAATGAAAGATAAAGATTGAAGGATGTTATTAAACCAGGATATTATTAAAAATTTTATCGATAGTAATACGGTATTTGTCGAAATGATTTAGCTGTTTGATTTGCAGGTATTAGATTAGTATTTCAAAATTTTCTCAAAATGGAATATGACAACGACCGGCCAATAAAACCTATTTTTAAAACTGAAATATTTTACTGGATAATTGTTTTCTTTTTTTATCCTTTTATAAATTTCTTTACTTTTTTTTACAGGCATATAATATTTCTCCCTGTCCTGCTTTCCATTGGTCTGCTGATATTTCCTTTTTATCTTTTTTATGCGAAAGCCATTATCCCCTTGTTCGCTTTTAAGAAGCGCTGGATATGGGTTAGTCTTATCACCTTTACTATTTATATAATTATCATTGCTTTCTTAGTGCTTATTTATTCTTTTATACACCCCGACCATAGCCATTTACAACTGCTTCACCCCCTTCAGTCATATTTTACCTTTTCTGCGGCTACAGTTGTACGTGAAAGTTTATGGGTTTTTGTAAACATACTATTCGCAACAAGTATTGCATTTCTTAGGAAAAATTATAATGAAAAAGATCTTATAGCAACGCTTGAAAAAGATAATGCAAATTATAAACTGAAATATTTGCGCTCTCAATTAAACCCGCATTTTTTATTCAATACATTAAACAGTATTTATTCCCTAAGTCTCCAGAAATCAGATAAAATTCCTGAAGTAATTATAAAACTGGCTGGCCTGATGCGGTATATGATCTATGACTGTGATGAAGAAAAAATCAGCTTGAAAAAAGAAATAGAATTCATCAGGAATTATGTAGACATCGAAAAAATACGGTACCAGGCAGATGTGCGTTTTTCTGTTGAAGGAGAAACTGACGGAATAATGATTGAGCCTTTTTTGTTTATCTCCTTTATTGAAAACGGTTTTAAACACGCATTAAATAATTCATATAATGACGCATTTATTTATATCACTATAAAAGTACATTCGGGGCAAATTGTTTTGAATGTGATTAACAATACCGATATTGATTTGGAAACACAGTCAAAAAAAATATTCGGCACAGGTATTAAGAATAGCAAGAGCTTGCTTGAGCTGGCGTATCCTGAATCTTATGCTCTTGATATTATTCAAACAGATAAAGAAGAGAAAAGAAAAAGTGAATTACGAATGATAAACGCAAAACAACGCCTCGAAGCGCTGTATCCCGATTCTCATACGCTTGATGTAATTTTAAGCAGGAATGCTTACACTGTATCATTGATTATAAAACAAGGCACACTTGATAAAATGCATCATAGTTGAAGATGAAGTGCTTGCTCAAAACGTTCTTCAAAGCCATTTGCAAAAGGTAGAAAGGTTTGAGCTGATAGCCATTTGCAATAATGCACTGGAGGCAAGAGAAGCTTTAAATAGCCAGGATGTTGATCTTATGTTTCTTGACATTCAATTGCCCGGCATGACTGGTCTAAATTTTTTAAGAACATTAATGGCCCCGCCGCTTGTTGTGCTTAATACAGCTTATGCGGAGTATGCTGTCGAGAGTTATGAATTTAATATAATAGATTATTTATTGAAGCCTGTTTCATTCGACCGCTTTTGCAAAGCAATTAACAAAGTAGTTGATAGCCGTCAACTTATTAAGGGAACAAAAGACAATGATATTCTACATGCGGATCACATTTTTATAAAGAGCAATGGTAAATTTTTTAAAGTAAATTTTTCTGAAATTACCTATATCGAAAGTATGAAAGATTATCTTAAAATTCATACCAGGGAACACACCCTCGTAACGCTTCAAACGATGAATGATATGGAGAAAATATTAACTGGTAAGCAATTTATGAGAGTCCATAAATCTTATATAGTCGCCATAGCTTATATTAAAAGCATTTATGGAAACAGTATTGAAGTGGAGAACATAACGATTCCTGTGGGCATTAATTATAAAGAGAAAGTGATCCATCTTATAAATAAAAAACATTTTTCCTGACATTCTTTTGGATCTTAATCAATCTATCAGCGCACCTATTACCTTGTTTTTTTACATTACTTGTAAAGACTTAATAGCAAAATGATTTCAATCATTTCTGCTGACAAAAGAATTTATCCCATTGAATACTGGAATTTATGAATATGAAACGGCGATAAATATTAAAGTGCCTGTCTGAAAACATTTATTGGATGTCCCTCTTGACGCAAAATTTAATTTTAAAGAAAGCACCTACTTATTAAAATTTGTGAAAGGTAAAAATGAAATAAAGATTATAAGAAAAGCGAACTTAAACAGGAAAGATATTGCACCGGAAGATTATGATGAATTTAAAAAATTCTTCAGCAACATAGTTCAAGGCCGAATCGAGGTATATTGTTTTTAAATAAGGGCTTAGAAAATGATCTAAGTCTAAATAAATAGATTTTACAACTGTCAGAGGCAGTTAAGCCTTGTGGCCTTATGTACTAAAACCGTACACAAACTGTATCAGCAACAAACAAACCCGGAGGCTGCTCCAAACACATGCTATTGATTACCACTGCATCAGGATGATGGCATCATTTTGATGGTAAAGAGTACACACTTAGAAAATTATGAACATCAATAGCACCCATACACGAAGTAATCATCACAGCCGGTCATTTATTTTCCTGACTTCTTTTATGTTGTTTACTTTGCTACTTTGCCTGATAATAAATTTTGCAGTTAGCCGCTCCATCAATTGGTCATTATACCCCATTGGCGGATTAATAATCATTTGGTCAACGCTTGCTCCCCTGCTGCTCCGGGCCAAATACAAATTTTCACTTTCGTTTGCTGCATTCTTCATAAGCATTGTATCCTATCTTTTTTTGCTGCAAGGTCTCGTTGCAGAAAAAGGATGGTTATTGCCA